>NZ_JCAKRW010000009.1:0-189878 GCF_059515185.1 Chryseobacterium sp. CS2K3
AAAATTCGTTCTCGGGAAGCTTTGCTTCCCGAGAACGAATTAAACAATTTCAATTTAGTTTTTTACGAATTATGCTTCGCAGACATTATCTTTTCTGCAGCATTTTGATGCAAATTCTTTTTTAAATTTTCCTTTCAGTTCCTGGTAATCTTCATCGTTCATTTCTCTGATCTTATCTGCCAATCCGAAAGGTGATTTTTCTTTAATTCCATATTCATCAAAAATACCTTTGATAAATCTTTTTCTTTGTATGGCTTTTTTAGCAATTAATGCTACACCCACAACGGCTAATGCTCCAAGAGCACCTTTTAATGCTGAATTTTTCATTTTTCAAAATTTTAAATTTTACTACTTCTTATTTTTTATATAGACGAATGAATTTTAATTTTACTTTACTACTTCTTTACAATTTTAAAATTATTCGTTGTTTCTATTGAAGAATCCACCTGAGCATTTATTTCTCCAGACCTCCTTGAATTTTTCTCTTTCTTCAGGTGACCAACCTTCCATTTTCTCTCTCATTTTTCTTTCTTTAAAGTCTCTCATTCCTTTCCCAAAATGAAATCCACCAAAAAGAATTTTACTCAAGATCAATATCCCCATCGCCTGCCAGAATGTAATGGATTTAACTCCTAAGATTTCAGGAAGCAGACAATTCCAAAGCGACATGACAATCCATGTAACGGCTATGAAAATTAATGGTGGACATAACAATAAAAAAATCCAGCCTTTTTTGTGTTTATAATTCATAATTTCTTTTTCTAACTTTTTAAATCTTCGTATAATCTTCTCAATCTGTTTCTCAAATGCTTCACAGCATAGTTTTTTCTACTGATGATGGTTTTGATGTTCTCTCCCTGTTCATCGGCGATCTCCTGGAGGGTTTTGTCGTTCAGTTCGTTTTCTACATAGACCAGCCTTTGTTTTTCGGGAAGTTCATCAAGTGCTTCAAACAGTTTTTTCCAGATCTCATCCTGAAACATCTTTACTTCAGGACCGGCACTTTCATCCATCAATAAAATATCTTTGATGGAAAAACTTCCGTCTTCATCTTCATATACAAAATCTTCAAGATTTTCTGTTTTCTTTTTACGGTAACGGTCCGTGATTTTATTCGCCGTTACTCTATACAACCAGCCACCTACATTCACAATCTCAGAAAGATTGGTAAGGCTACTAAACTGATACCACACTTCCTGCAGAATATCTTCCGCATCCTCCGTGTTTTTCACTTTTGGACGAATATAAGACATCAGCTTTCCTCCGTAGTTGGAAACGGTCTGCGAGATGATGCTTTCTTTCTCTTTCTGTGGCATTGTTATTTTTTCGACAACCTCCATATTGCTATGACGACTGTTCTTTTGGTTTTACTTTAATAAATTTAAAATATTTTTCCGAAACTTTAGTTTTTCTTTTATTCATCAGGGATTCTTTTCACCAATAGATTATTGTAAACAAATTCATTTGTATTATCTGTAAGAAATTTTGGGTTGGAAAACGCAAAGACGCAAAGAATTACTATACTAGCTGTTTTAAAGGCGCAAGAGAATCAAAGATCTCAGCAAGGAATACACTTTCAAATAATATCTCAATTATAATATTCCATAAATACATCTATCAAACATTTTAAAAACTGACTTAAAAACAAATAAAATAATTCATGAATTCGTGGCTATTATAAAAGTATATTTAGCAGCATACAATTTTATCAGAGATAAAATCCTTGCGCCTTTTGATATACCAGTAAAAACATCTTGCGTCTTAGCGTTTCCCAACCTATTAATATTATCTTTCAAACTTGAAATTGCTTCGCGCTTCGCTCACGACGACAAAAAAAACGGAAGACATTATATCTTCCGTTTTATAATTATAAAATTGTCAGTTTACTTTTTATTAAAATTCTCTGCGAAGAATCCTAACATAGATTTATACAGTTCAATTCTGTTTGGTTCTTTTCCAAAGCCGTGCCCTTCATCATATTTTACCATATAAGGCACTTCAAAACCTTTTGCACGCATAGCTTTAACAATCTGATCAGACTCATTGATGTTCACTCTCGGATCATTTGCTCCCTGCACTACAAATAATGGCTTCTTAATCTTATCAATTTGAAAAACCGGTGAAACTTCTTTTGCAATCTTAGCTTCTTCAGGATTATCCAGATCATACCAAATCTGTTTTACCATTTCTTTATAAGGTTTCCAATATTCCGGGAAAGATTCGAAGAAAGTAAAGATATTGGATACTCCTACATAATCTACTCCACACGCATACAGATCGGGAGTTTTGATTAAGCCCATTAAAGTAGCATACCCGCCATGGCTTCCTCCATAAATAGCAATTTTATCTTTATCTATCCAGCCTTGGCTAATGGCGTATTTTACTCCATCTTCCACATCATCCATTGCTTTTCTTCCGATTTGTTTGTAACCAGATTTCTGAAATTCTTTTCCATAACCTCCTGAAATTCTGAAATTCACCTGAAGGGTTGCATATCCACGGCTGGCAAACAATTGTGCTTCCGGGTTGAATCCCCAATGATCTCTGACTCCTTGAGGACCACCATGAGGGTTTACAATTAAAGGTACTTTTTTACCCTCCAAAGCTGCTTTTGGTAACGTAATATATCCACGAATTGTTAATCCGTCTCTGCTTTTGAATTCGATAGGTCTCATTTCAGCCATATCTTCTTCTTTAAGCTGTGGCATTAGATTATACAGTAGCTTTGTCTGCTTAGTTTTTGTATCATACTCGTAGTAAGTACCATATAATTTGTCACTTCCTACCACTACCAGCAGCTTATCATTGTTATCATCTGAGGAAACGATTCCAAACTCCTTATCTCCGAATTGAGCCTTTAGCTTGTCGTTTATTTCTTTATAGAACTTACTTACGGGAACTGTTTCTTCTTTTATACCGTTGTAGCTGATATAATCCAGCTCATAATTTCTATTTTTACCAGCCGTACGGATCGAGCTTACATCATATACAGGGTTGGAATAAATTTCTTTAATTACTGCATTTTTCTTTAAATCATATAGAACGATTTTTTCTTTATCGCTATCCAGATTGGTCACAACATAAGCTTCATCTTTATTTCCTGAATTATAATTAAAATCTATAATACTGAATGTATCAGACCAATCTGTTGATTTAAGAAGGTTGAATTTTCCTGTTTGTAAATCTTTATAATAAGTTTTGGTTGTCAATCCGTTTTCAAGAACATTATAGCCTCTTAAGTTACCATCTTTATCAAAAATATAACCGTCGATAGGGCTTTTCTCATCCTTATTTTCATAAAGCTGTGTCATTTCGCCTGTTACAAAATTGATTTTATAAGGTTCAAAGATCTGCTTATTGTTCTTATTCATTGTAATCACCACAAAATCTGTGTACTTTATAGGAATAATGCTTCCCAAAGTAATCCCGTCAAATGGGGTAAGATCTTTTTGATTTCCGCCATCTACATCTGTTGCATACAAATGAATATTTTCATTTCCTCCTTTGTCCTGAGTATAGAATAAACGGTTTTTATTCAACCAGCCATAGCCTTTGATCAGATCATCTTTCTCAACAATTGCTTTTGTAATTTTCCCTGTGCTTAGCTCTTTTACATACACATGATTTTTACTGTCTTTGTCTTTTTCTTTATAGGAAAGATATTTTCCGTCTGGAGAAATTTTAAATACTGAAGCTTTGGGTCTTGCAAAATAGTCTTCAACTTTATACTTAAAATTTCCTTTATCATAGGAAACAAGCTTCTCAAGATTGGCTTTGGAAGATGGCAATGTAGGATCTCCCGGCAGTTTGGCTGTAGAACTCTGTGCATTCATCATAATGGTGGAAAGTACAATATAAGCTGTACCGAAAATTCTGGAATTTAGATTCATAGCTTATGTTTTATGGTTAAAACTTTAGTTGTTATTCAATTTTAAATTAAACAACACTTTTCTATAATAAGACAATCAAACCCATAAAATGTTACAGAATTAATTTTTATTTTAAAAAAACTTACAAAAAAGACAGCCTCTAGAGACTGTCTGTATCGTTTAATTCAGATATATTCCAAAATACCATGTCCAGGCTATCAAAATAATCTGCATGGGAATTCTCTCAACGTACAAATACCGCATTCCCGGTCCGCTATAATCTGCCTTAAAAATATTAATATTCTTTTTAGAGGAATTAATATTAGCTGCAAAGACCAATACATAAAAAACAATCAGTAAAATAGCTGTCAATTCCCGAATAGCAGGTATCATTAAGCCTATTCCAGCAGCAATTTCCAAAAAGCCAGTGAAATATACCCAAAACATTTTAGCAGGAATAAAATCGGGGATCATCATTTTCATTCCTTTCTGAAATTTAAAATGTGAGAGTCCTGTAAAAATGATAAAAACTGCCATTCCCAGGTTTCCTGAAAATACATAATCAGGTTTTCCATGAAACACCATGGTTCCCAGCAAAGCCAGAATAAATGTAGCAAATACGATGATTAATAATTTCATATTTTTCAAGTAAAGAATAATAAGTTGCAGAATTTGGGGAATTAAGCCAGTGAATAATTTATACTGAACTTAAATTAACTCCTTCCGCAAGGCTCTTCACTACAATAAGTCCTTTGGTAAATCCTGTATCAAGGTGATCCTGCCATTGTTTATCAACCTGTACTTCTGTATGTAATTTTGTCTTCCCATCAAAATCGATCAGAAAATATTTTTCGAAGCAGCCACTCCATTCCATAACCTCTTTGCTTTGAGTGTCTTCATTTCCATCCTTATCTACCATTCCCAAGTGCTTAAAAACTACCTGTCTTGGCTCTTCTAAGCTATCAATGGTAGAAACCATTCCTTCTCCTTCTGTATTGACAAAGTAAGTTTTACCGCCTACTTTCCAATCGGATTTCATAGTAGATCCGGGGCTGAAATATTTTGTCCATTCACTATATGTTTCGGGGCTCCAGAGAATGTCCCAGACTTTCTGCATGGGAGCATCAATTACTGTTTCGTACGATAAGGTTTCCATATTCTGTATTTTTAAGGTTGATTGGGTTAAAATTGTACTCTATTTAAAGCTGATTTTCTGAAAGGTGCTTCACAATCATCATTGCTTTAGGAAATTTTTCTTCAAAAAACTCTTTAAATTCGGTGGGTGTCTGAATTTTTGTTGTCAGTAAAGTTCCGTTATCATTTTCTTCAAGGAAATAGGCTTCTGTAGCTGCTCCCCAATCTTGCGGGACTTCAATTCCGTCGTAGATTTCACCAAGGTGTAAAAATGTTATTTCCTCGTTGGGTATAATCTTTTCAACCCTGCTGTACATTCCGTTATTTTTGGGATCAAGAAATTTTATGATGTTATTTTCTTCCAATGTTCCTTCATAAAATGATCCTTCCGTAAAAGCTGTTGTCCATTGTCTGTAGGTAATATCTGACCAGAGAACACTCCATACTTTTTCAGGTTCTGCATTTATTTCAATTTCATATGATAATTTTTCCATTTTCTTTATTATTATTTGATTTAAGTGGTCAATTCTGAAGGTTTCTATCCTCCAACAAAATCTCCACCATTAATGTGAATTACTTCTCCTGTAATATAACTTGCATCTTTGGAAGCAAGAAAAACATAAGCGGGCGCTACTTCCGATGGCTGCCCTGCTCTTTTTAACGGGGTATCTTTTCCAAAGGTTGACAGATCTTCGAAAGCTTCTTTTACCAAAGGGGTCCAGATAGGTCCCGGCGCAATTCCATTGACTAATATTTGCTTTTCAGCAAGGTTATCTGCCAATGAACGGATAAATGACAGAACGGCTCCTTTTGTTGCTGCATAATCTATCAGATGATCACTGCCGCGATAGGCTGTAACTGATGTAGTACAAATGATTCGCCCTCCTTTTTGTATTAATGGAAGGAAATTTCTGGTGAACGAGATCATCGAAATAATATTGGTATTAAATGTCTCCTGAATTTGTTCGTCAGTAATTTTTTCCAGACTGCTCTTTGAAGTATGAATCCCTGCATTATTTACCAGAATATCAATATTCTTCCATTCTGATTTTATTTTTTCTGCGCATCTGTCCCGAAATGCTTTTCTGGTAAGATCTCCTTTGATTAAAAGACATTTCTGTCCTTCTCTTTCAACCAGCTTTTGGGTTTCTTTGGCATCGTCATCACTTTCTTTGTAGATAATGGCAACATCTGCTCCTTCTCTGGCAAAATGAACAGCTACTGCCTGTCCAATTCCGCTGTCTCCACCAGAAATTACAGCTTTTTTTTCTGATAATTTCCGACTTCCCTGATAGTCATCCCGGATAATCTCCGGAAAGAGTCCTTCTTTAGGAACTTTTGACTTCGATTGTGATTTGTTCTGTGTTTTCATATGCAAACCTTTTCTACATCACATCAAACAGCAAGCCGAAATATGTTTAAGAATGATAAGCGTCTTCTAAATCCTGAATAATAATTTTCTGCATCTTCATCATAGCCTGGACTACTTTATAAGCTTTTTCCTGATTAGGATCGTTCATCAGCTGGATAAGTTTTTTGGGAACAATCTGCCAGCTTAAGCCGTATTTGTCTTTTAACCAGCCACACATACTTTCTCTTCCTCCATCTGCAGTAAGAGTATTCCAATAACGATCTGTCTGTTCCTGATCATCGGTCATTACCACTAATGAAATTCCTTCATTAAAGTCAAACTGATGATCGTAAGAATTATCCATACAGAACAATGTGTAGTTGTCAATTACAAAGCTAGCATGCTGAACATTTTCTGCCGGTTCAGGTATAGGATGTCCTTCACTTCCATCTCCGTATTTCAAAATATTGCCAATGCCCGAATTGGGGAAAGTTTTGGTATAAAGTTCCATTGCCTCTTTAGCCTTTCCATTATTTTCATGAATAAACATAAGCGTAGGAACTACTTTTTGGTCTTGCCCTTTTTCGCCTAAAAACAATTGCCATGTAACGCCATACTGATCCTGAACCCAACCGTATTTTTTACTCCAGGAATAAGCCCCAAGTTCCATTAATGCTATTCCTCCCTGTACCAACTGGTCCCAATATTTCTGAACCTCATCTTCAGTATCACAAATGACCATAAAGGAAATGGAAGCATTTTTCTTAAACTGCGGACCACCATTCAACAACATTAATCTCTGCCCAAACAAATCTATATTCATCACCACAGGAGTATCTGCTGTAATTTCGCCGCCGAAAACTTTACAGTAAAATTCTGCTGATTGTTTAGCATCTCCGTCATACCAGAGACATGGGAAAATATCGTTATTCATAAGTTTAAATTTTAATTGATTGATATAGTTTGGTTGATTTTTTTCTTATTAATTGATAAGCAGTAATGGGAAATTATACAATATGTTTAGATTTTTTATTTCACTTTTAAAGCAAAGGGAATCTTATGTCTTTGCCCTTAAAGATCTATACATCTTATTTGCAATGACATAGTAAAAAATTTTAGGTTGATAATTTCTTATGCTTCTTTAAAAAACACCTGATTCTCCTTCATATAATTTTTTAACTTCATCACAGTGTTTTTTCCGAAACCATGAAGCTGCAGAATTTCCTTTTCGGAATAGTCTGACAATTTTTCCAAAGAATCTATCTTTTCTTTTTTCAGGGCTTTTCTTGCGGGAACTGCAATGATACCATAAAGAAAGTCTTCATTTGCGTCATAGTTAACAGCATAAATGGAATTCAAACTCTTTGACATGATAACTAAATTGATCATGGCTACAAAAAATATTTTTAATGATTCTCTACGTACTTATGAAAATTATTGAGAATAGCATACCAGCCTTCTCTTTGCATTTCCACGGAATTTTGTTTCTCGGGATCGAAAACTTCGGTTACTTTTGTGGTGTTTTCATCTATTTTGTCGAAGATTACTTCTACTCTACGCCCGTCTTCCATATGATATTTGATGATTTCATGGGGAACCACTTCATCGTACACTCCTTCAAAATCAAAGGCAAAGCTTTTATCTTTTGCTTCCATTTTGTTCTTAAACTTCCCGCCTACTTTCAGATCATTTTCAGAACTAGGACAATGCCAGCTTTCATGTGCAAAATTCCACTTTGTGATATGCCTGGGTTCATTGAAATAATTCCATACTTTCTCTACCGGAGCTAAAATTGTAATGTCTATTTTAATTGGATCCATAGTTCTATTTTTTTATGATTGAATAAAAGAGCTGCCCACAAGTGAGCACCCCTTTTTAAATAATTAGTTAAATATAAGATTATTTTGCATAACCTTCATTATAGTTCACCATCCAATGAACACCATATTTATCCTGAAAACACCCGAAATAGTCTCCCCAAAACTGGTCTTCAATTGGCATTTCAACATTTCCACCTTCTGAAAGCCCTTTAAAAAGTCTGTCTGCGTCTTCTCTGGAATCCGGGAAAATAGAAACATAATTGTTATTTCCCACGGTAAGGGTTTGTCCGAATCCGGGAACGATATCAGATGCCATTAAAAGGTCATTTCCAATGGGCAACGCAATATGCATTACTCTGTTTTTTTCTTCTTCTGAAAGATTTTCTGTACCGGGAGCATTTCCCATTTTGTGTACTTCACCTACGAATTCACCTCCAAAAATTGACTTGTAAAAGTTGAATGCTTCTTCAGCTGTACCATCAAAGTTTAGGTACGGATTTAATTTTGCCATGATTTTTATTTTAAAATGTTATTAATTTCTGAAACACAGATAAATTCAAAAAACCTGAATACAACCTGTGATTTAATGGTCTAAAAATGCTTCTACTTGATTAACCGTAAAGCTGACCAGATTTTCATTGAGACTGCCATCAAAATCAGCCATCATATAGATTCCGTGTGTTGCGGGTAAGATCATCAGCTCGGATCCTTTTACCAGCCGCCACATTTCAACGGTGTGCTCCGGTTTCATTACATCTTTATCTCCACTGATGAATAATGTAGGGACTTCTATAGAGCTCAGCACCTCATCTTCCCAGTCTTCGAAAGTCTGCATCCTCTTACTGTCTTTATCAAAAAGATTTTCCAGTTTTGAAAAGTCCGGATTAAGATTTAAAAAATTAATCTTAAAAGGTTCGGGCATGGATTCAAAGGTTGCTTCCTGCATCATTTCGAAAAAACCGTCCATCATTCCGTTTCTTTTATAAAATGCTGAAGCCACTACTATTTTCTCTACAATTCCGGGGTGGCGGCAGGCGATTTGCATCACGGTATTTCCACCATTGCTGAAGCCCCAAAATGCAGCTTTATGAATATTAAGTTCAGCTAATAATGCGGCTACATCATCGGCATCCTGCTCAAATGTTTCGGGGATATCGCGGTGTTCGCTTCGTCCGTGGTTCTGGAGATCTATTCCAATCAGCTGAAACTTATGTTGTAATCTTTCTATCACTTCCTTGAAATCGTACAGAATAGAAGAACCTCCACCATGAATCAATACCAATGGTTTTCCCGATCCGTAAATTTCATAATAGAGCTGGATCCCGTTTACATGCTTATACCCTTTTTCTACCGGATTCATGATTAATATTTAATATTTTCGTCAACATCATACTTCATTCCCGGATAGTCTAAAACTCTACGCATCAGCCCCATTTGTCCGCTGAGATAATCTTCACGCCCAATACACATGCCTACAAAATTGAGTTTTGTTTCTTTAATAAAAGGAATATTCATTCCGATTTCAAAGATCTCATCCAGTTCTTCATCCGTTACTTCCAATAGTTTCTGATATACTTTTGAAGAAATATCATGAAAGTTTTTCCTGAGGTCTGCCAACGTGGGATATTTGAAACTTTCGTCCAACGTTTTTCCCTGGAAGAAAAGGTCGTTATTAGGGTCCTGATCCTGTAATCCGAGCACCATTCCCAAGCCATAGCGCATATTCACGAAGTTTCCTGCCATCCAAATGATGTGATTGGTTTTATTTTCAATTCTTTTCAGCGCATCTTGTTCCGAAACGCCATCCAAAACGTTGATAAAGCTTTGGGTATGCATTCTGTAAGCCGGAATGATGAGTTCTACTTTTGTTGATTTTGGGGTGTCCATGTTTTTATTTTTTATGGAATTAGAGTGTAAGTGTTGGAAAACAAAGATTATATCACTATAGTCTCTGATTGTGCGTGCTTTTTTTGCCACGAATGCACGAATTTTACTATTGATTGATGATAAGATGATTGTATAACGTTGTTTATTTACTTTAAACTCCCAATCGTTAAGATCCTTGTTCCATCCGTTTTCTGGTTTATTTTATTCCTCCGGATTTTCCCAGAAGTCTGCGGATATAACCTAACTGACCACAATGGTAATTTTCGTGGAAACAGAGTGTGGCAATATCATTAATAGTCTCATGGTTGAAGCTTTCAAGTGTATTCAACCTAGCATCCAGCTTATCCTGAGTTTGCTTTAAATAAGATTTGAGATCTTCAAAATCTACCAATTCATTTTTCCTTTCCAAAGGATTAGCTCCTCGGTTATATGCGGAAAATGTTTCTCCGTCCCATACAGCTTCTTCACCAAGAAGATTCAACAAACCATTTCTAACATAAATTAAGTGTCCTAACACCCAATTCATACAATTGGCTCCCCCATTTGGAAAAATCATTGATTCTTCATGCGTAATTCCTTCTGTATTGATAGAAATTACTTTATAAGTAACGTTTACCTGATGTTTTACCAGTTCTATGCTGTCTGATATCGTTTCCATAATATTGATATTAAAGAGTCTTTATATCATGATAATTATTCTGTTGGTAATTTAGACATATCAGCATGCATTACTTCCCACTGATGTCCGTCTATATCAGCAAAAGCACTTTGATACATCCATCCGTGATCCATGGATTCACTATATTTTGAACCTCCGTTTTCAAGGGCGGTATCTATAATCCGGTCTACTTCTTCACGGCTGTCTACTCCAATAGCAAGAAGTACCTGTGTAGTGTCTCCTTTAGCATAAGGTCTGTTGGTAAAGGTTTGGAAAAAGTCTTCTTTCAGGAACATGGTGTAGATATGATCTTCTTTCATCACTACACATACGGCTTTATCGTCTGAGAACTGTTCGTTAATAGGAAAACCTAATGTCGTCCAGAATGCTCTGGTTTTTTGTACGTCTTTTACAGGTAAATTGACATAGATTTGATTGACTTTCATATTCAGTAATTTTTGGTGTTAAACTTTTAACCAAAATTACCAAGGTGTGATGAAAATCTACTTGTCATAGGGCAAGATTTAATTTTTATTGGGATGCGAGACTAATTCTTTCCGAATTCTGCTTAGTGAAGTATCTGTCACTCCAAGATAGGACGCAATTTGCTTTAAGGGAGCAAACTGTATTACTTTTGATTTTTGTTCCAGGAGATTAAGGTAGCGTTTGGTAGCAGAAAGAGTGAACATTTCTACAGATCGTTGTTTATAATCGAAAAGTTCTTTAGACATCCATGATCTTCCCCATTCTCTGAGATTCGGGATTTTATGGAATAATTCCTGAAAGGTGTCATAATCTAGCTTCCAGCATTCGCAATCTGTGATGCAGACAATATTTTCCTGAGAGGGTATTCTTTGAAACATGGATAAAACTTCAATGATCACTTCATTCTCCACAAAAAAGTGAGTGGTTACCTCATTTCCGTTAAAGTCGTTCACAAAGGATCTTGCCAAGCCGCTATCCAGAATATAATATTCATTGGCTGTTTTTCCTTCTTCAAGAATGAATTCTCCTTTTTGAAAAGATTTTTTTTCGTGTGCCTGAAATATTTCTTCCAGTTCTTCCTGAAGAAAAAATGGAAAATCATAGCATATTTCTAAAGATTTGGTGGTCATCAGGTCAATTTTTTTAAGACTTTAAAATTAAAATTTTTAATCGAAACACAAGTAATAATTATTAAACAATATGATTTATTGCTCTATTGAAAAGATATATTACATTGAATTTAAGATAATTTTAAAGCTTTAAACAATTAAACGAAATTAAAAAAGAGCCTAAATCTATGTCTGGACATTTTTAATCTGTATAAAGTATGTTTTTGAGTCTTTCTGAGTATATTATCAATATTAAAATAAAGACAGCTGAATGGGCTTTGGCTGAACTGGTTTTTGGGCATCACCGAATACTGTTTTCCCTCCAAAACGCCATGAGTTTTGTCTTTCATCTTCAATCACTTCCTGAATATCAAAATCCGGAGTAAAATCTTTTTCAGCTTTAGTAACGATTTGATGAAGTTTATTCAATGTATTCAGCTTATCTGAATTTCCAAGTTTTGATTTTTCTATTCCTCTTCTCAAAATAGTAATACTTTCGTCATAAGTATTAAGAGGTACCGGGAAGGGATGACCATCTTTACCACCATGAGCAAAGGAAAACCTTGCCGGATCAGAAAATCGTGACGGTGCACCATGAATAACCTCGCTCACTAATGCTAAAGACTGCATTGTTCTGGGACCAACCCCTTCGAGCATCAACAAGTCTTCAAAATTCTGTGGCTGCTGTTCCTTGGTTACATATAATAATGCTCCTAAGCGTTTAAGATCAACATCAGATGCCTGAACATCATGATGAGCCGGAAGAATAAGCCTTGAAAAATCTTTCATTACATCAATAGAATCGGTATGAGAAATATCAAGAATTCCTTTTCGGTTTCCGGAAGCTTCTGCATCGGTTAAATTCAAGATTTTCCCTCTGGAGATTCCATTAATTCCCGTGTGAGGTTCTTCTATAAATGATTTTATATTTTCAGAATGCCAATGATAACGTCTTGCTGTACCATCAGATTCATGCATTCCCTGCTGAATAACGCTCCAGCTTCCGTTATCTGACAGAATAAAGTTGTGCAGATACAACTGATACCCATCCTGAATGGCTGTATTATCAACTTTGGCAGAAAGTTTACTGGCTCTTACCAACTCCGTTCCATTTAATCCGGTTTTTTCGGCAATCTGAATGAGTTCTGACGGAGTTTCCCGTGAAAATTTTCCTTTTCCACCACAGATGTAAAGTCCTAACGACTGAGAGTTGGGATTAATGGAACGTTTTAATGCCCCCATCACGGAAGTCGTAATTCCTGATGAATGCCAATCCATCCCCATCACAGCCCCAAAACTCTGGAACCAAAACGGATCTGCTAATCTTCGAAGTACTTCATCTTTACCATAATCCATCAAAATAACCTCAATGATAGACAACCCAAGAACAGACATACGTTCATACAGCCATGGCGGTACTTTGCCATAGTGAAGCGGTAAATCTGCAGTTCCTGAACGTTTCATTTTTCAATTTTGGAGAAACAAAGTTAGGTTTAATATTCCAAATGAATGCTGATCCAAATCAATAAAAATAGTCCTCTAAAATTGGTAATCAATTCTTTTTTTATGACTTTTGCCTAATAATGACCAATACATCATCATTCATATGAAAAGACTTTTATTATTGTTCACCATACTCTCACTTTCTGCCTGTAAGGAAAAAAAAGAAACAACAACGGTTGAGAATATTGATAAAATACGGGAAGAATGGAAGAAAAACAGGCTAGATTTCTTTGTAGGTTCTACGCCACAGCCTTTTTCAGCCAAAATGATGAATGGTCATCAGTTCAATTCAAAGGATTACAATGGAAAAAATCTCCTCATTTTTATTTACAGCAAAAAATCTTTGGAAAGAAATCCTAATGTAAGTTACTATATGACTGATGATCTGAACAGACTTTTTACGGAATATAAGAATCAGACTGGCTTTATCGGGATATTAGAAGGTTTGGAAGATGATAAAACAGTTTATGAAAAGGCTTTAAAGGATGCTGGAAATATTCAGTTTGATCAGATTGATAATACTAAATCCCCGCAAAGACAGGAACAAATCAAATACAACATTTTCTGTACTCCTGCCAGAATTTTGATAAACAGTAATGGTAAAGTTATTCATTCCAGCTGCGGTGGAGCAACAGATCAGGAACTCATTCGTAAGCTAGATAGTATAAAAACTCAACAAAAATAGATTTACTGACAATTTATTCATGTGAATAGAATTCTAAAGAACCGTGCTTTTCCTGATCAAATTTTTCATTGAAAATAATTTTATTTCCAAAAGGGTCATTTACTGTAAAAGAAACGGCATCATAAAATGTTTTTTCAAGACCGGGACGATTGTACTTGTAGTTTTTATCAATAAGTTCTTTATGGTATTCTGCAACGCCTTCTCCCCATATGAAAACACTGCTTCCGGGGCTGGAATCTCCATGATGCTCACTTAAGTGAAGAATGATATTTTTCTTTTTAACTTCTATATAAACCGGAAAGTTTTCTTCAAAACGATGTTCACAAATTATTTTAAAACCTAACCAATCGACATAAAACTCAAGTGTTTTCTGATAATCGAAAATTCTAAGGATGGGAATAACTTGTTCTGCTTTCATAGAATTATTTTTAGGTTTTAGCTATAGCCAGATGATGGTTTATTTTTATGAAACGGACTAAAGCCCACTCCTATTGAATAAAATGCTATCCTTTTATTTATTGATGAGATAAAATATTAATGACTTTTCCGAATGGATCTTTTACAAAAAATCTTCGAACTCCCCAATCTTCATTGGCAATATCATAAACAATCTCAAAACCGGCATGCTTCATTTTCTTATATACTTCATCTACATGATCTACTTCGATAGATAAGTCGGGAACTTCAGTATCATTTCCTCCCTGTATGGCAAAACTGATCTGAACTTTTGATTCTTCCTCATTTCCCAATGTTTTGATCCAGCCATGATCCATCAGAACATCCAGTTCTAATATTTCCTGATAAAAAATACTACTTTTGGAGAGGTCGCTGGTTTTTATATTGGCTACGATTCTTTTTACCATTAGAATTTAGTTTTAGAGAATGATAAGGATAAAAAAGCCTTGCAAAAATTACTTTCACAAGGCTTTCTATAAAGATTCTTTTTACTATTTGTTTAATGCTGCCAATGCTGCATCATAGTTTGGCTCGTTTGCAATCTCAGGAACCTGTTCTGTGTAAACCACTTTATTGTTTTCGTCTGTAACGATTACTGCACGGCTTAACAGACCTTTCAAAGGAGAATCCGTGATCGTCACTTCATAATCATCACCAAAGCTGCTTCTGAAATCTGAAAGTGTTTCAACGCTGTTCAATCCTTCTGCTGCACAGAATCTTCCTAATGCGAATGGAAGGTCTTTAGAAACATTAATTACTACTGTATTTTCTAATTTTGAAGCTTCTTCATTGAATTTTCTGCTTGATGCTGCACAAGTAGGCGTATCAATACTTGGAAAAATATTAAATACTTTTTTCTTTCCTTCAAAAGTTTCCAATGTCTTTACATTTAATCCGGAATCTACTAGGGCAAAGTCTTTAACTGTAGTTCCTACTGCCGGTAAAGTTCCTATTGTGTGTACTTCGTTTCCTTTTAAAGTGATTGTCGTTGACATAATATTTATTTTTTTAGTTTTTCAAATGTAATCAAAAAAGATTTTTTCCACTACCTGTGTAAGGTTAAATTAATCATAAAGTAATAATGAATATTTATATATGCTGTTTTAAATACAAAGAGTCTTTGTATGACTTCCCAAAACTTACATAAGTTTTGAGATGACTTAACCAAAAACGGAATGCCGTCTGATCCCTTCAATATAAATTTAAAGGAATTATAGTCTGTTTTTTTATGTAAAAACCTCAAATAAAACAATCATATTTAGTAAATTTGTGGGACTTAAAATTTCAAATAAAAAATAACAGTATAATGTCAGAAAAATCAAAAATCTATTACACACTTACTGATGAAGCTCCAATGCTGGCTACACACTCGTTTTTACCCATTGTAAAAGCTTTCACTAAATCAGCAAATATTGAAATCGCTGTTCCGGATATTTCTTTGGCAGGCAGAATTTTAGCAAACTTCCCTGAATTTTTAAAAGATGACCAAAAAATTGGCGATGCTTTAGCTGAACTAGGAGAATTAGCTACTCAGCCTGAAGCAAACATCATCAAGTTACCGAATATTTCTGCTTCTGTTCCTCAGCTTGATGCTGCCATTGCTGAATTACAAGCTAAAGGTTTTGCAGTTCCAAATTATCCTGCTGAACCTAAGAATGATGATGAAAAAGCCATCAAAGCTAAATATGCAAAAGTTTTAGGAAGTGCTGTAAACCCTGTATTAAGAGAAGGAAATTCTGACAGACGTGCTCCGAAAGCTGTTAAAAACTATGCTAAAGCAAACCCTCACAGAATGGGTAACTGGGCATCTGACAGCAAAACTGACGTAGCTCACATGGATAATGGTGATTTCTACGGTACAGAAACTTCTACAACTTTAGAAAATGCTACAAAATACAGAATCGTATTCAAAGGAAATGAAGGTGAAACAGTATTGAAAGACTTCGCAGGTCTTCAGGCTGGTGAAGTAATCGATTCTTCTGTAATGAATCTTAATGCATTAAAAGCATTCGTTCAGGAAGCTATTGAAGAGGCTAAAAACAAAAATGTACTTCTTTCTGCTCACCTTAAAGCTACGATGATGAAAATCTCTGACCCAATTATTTTCGGGGCAATCGTAGAAACGTTCTTCAAAGAGGTATTTACTAAATATGCTGAGACTTTCAAGTCTTTAGATATTAACCCAAACAACGGTCTTGCAGATCTTTTCGAAAAAATCAAAGGAAATGCTCAGGAAGCTGACATTAAAGCTGACATCGAAAAAGCACTTGCTGACGGACCGAGAGTGGCAATGGTAAATTCTGATAAAGGAATTACGAACTTCCATGTTCCTTCTGATATCATCGTTGACGCTTCTATGGCTGCTTTGGTAAGAGGCGGAGGTAAAATGTGGAACAAAGACGGAAACGAAGAAGATACAGTTTGTATCATCCCTGACCGTTCTTACGCTGGATTCTACCAGTCTGTAATTGATGATATGAAAGCACATGGAAAATTAGATCCAACAACTATGGGATCTGTTCCAAACGTTGGATTAATGGCTCAAAAAGCTGAAGAGTATGGTTCTCACGACAAAACTTTCCAATTATCTGCTGACGGAACTGTAGAAGTTCAGGATGAAGCTGGAAACGTTCTTCTTTCTCAGAAAGTTGAAAAAGGTGACATCTTCAGAATGTGTCAAACTAAAGATGCTCCTATCCAGGACTGGGTAAAATTGGCGGTAAACAGATCAAGATTGTCTGATACTCCTGCGATCTTCTGGCTAGACAAAGGAAGAGCTCACGACAGAGAAATCATCAAAAAGGTAGAAAAATATCTTGCTGATCACGATACAACAGGTCTTGACATCAGAATCCTTGATGTAAAAGATGCAATGACTGAAACTTTAAAAAGAGCAAGAGAAGGAAAAGATACTATTTCTGTTTCAGGAAACGTATTGAGAGATTACTTAACTGACCTTTTCCCAATCCTTGAGCTTGGTACTTCTGCAAAAATGCTTTCTATTGTTCCATTAATGAACGGTGGTGGTTTATTTGAAACAGGTGCCGGAGGTTCTGCTCCAAAACACGTAGAACAATTCCTTGAAGAAGGATACTTAAGATGGGATTCTTTAGGTGAATTCCTGGCATTACAGGCTTCTTTAGAGCATTTAGCACAAACTCAAGGGAACACAAAATCTCAGGTATTAGCAGATGCATTGGATGAAGCCAACGCTAAATTCTTAGCTACTGATAAATCTCCTGCAAGAAAAGTAGGACAGATCGACAACAGAGGTTCTCACTTCTATTTAGCAATGTACTGGGCTGAAGCTTTAGCAAACCAGACTGCCGATGCTGAATTGGCAGCACAATTCGCTCCTGTGGCAGCTGCAATGCAGGAAAACGAAGAAGTAATCAACGCTGAATTAATTGGTGCTCAAGGTAAGCCTCAAAATATTGAAGGTTACTACAAAACTGATACTTATAAAACGTATGCGGCAATGAGACCAAGTACTGTTTTAAATGAAATCATTGACGGGATCTAATTTTTAGAAACTTATTAATTATACAAAAGCCTCGCAGATTGCGGGGCTTTTGGTGTTTATAAAAACAATTCTATCTTTTTGATTGATTTTCATATATTTATCCTAATAAAACTTTATTACCATGAAAAATCGATTATTTATCTTATTAATTGCAACATTGGTTTCATCCTGTAATCAAAGCGAAAAATCAAAAGGTAATTCCTCAGTGGAACAGGCTGTGAATTTTGACTGGTTAGCCGGAAAATGGAAAAGATCAAATGAAAAAGCAGGAAAAGAAACTTTTGAAAACTGGAGAAAAATAAGTCCTACAGAATATTTGGGAATTGGATTTACCATGCAAAAAAATGATACAGTTAATCAGGAAACAATGAAACTGATTCATACGAATGGAAAATGGAGTCTATTCGTTAAAACGCCCGAAGAGAAACAATCTATAGAATTCAAAATGACTGAATTGAAAAGTAATGGGTTTGTATGTATAAATGATTCATTGGATTTTCCAAAACGGATTCATTATTCGTTAGAGGGCAAAAAATTAAAAGCTACTATTTCTAATGAGAAAATGAATATTCCTTTTGAGTTTGAAAAAAATGAGTTATAAAACTTCTTAAAAAATGTTTTTTTGTTTTTAGCCACTAATGAACGAGTTTTTCTTCTATTCGTTCATTAGTTACTGAAAAACATGCACTTGCATTAGCTTTTGAATAGACAATCTCCGGTAAGAGTGTATGGTTTAATTCATAAAACTTTCCGGAATCCATTCAAATGCAGTTCCTTTTTTCTTTGTAAATCCTAAGCCAGGCCATGGCAAATGACAGGCAAACGCTCTGGTTTTACTATCAGCGAGCTGCTGTAAGAGCTTTTTTCTTGAAGTGGTTGCAATATCCAGATCTGTATCTCCAAAAAATCCCCATTCAGGATGCGGGAAAAGAAGAACATCTGAATGAATAAGATCTGCAATATACATAAGCTTTTCATTCCCCGAAGATATGGCAGTAACAATTAATCCTGGAGTATGCCCCGGTGCGAGCTGAAATCTGAAATGATCATAAAATACATTGTTCAGATCATAGAATTTTAATTTTGGTTGAATCGTTTTTAATATATTTTGTAATGCAGGAATTATCTGATTTAACCTTTCCGGTCTTGCTTTCAAAGCGCTATTGTTAAAATCTTTGATAGAGGCATTCATCCAGAAATCATATTCTGTTTTTGAGATAAAAACAGAAGCATTAGGAAAAACAAAATTATTCTGTTTATCTACTACTCCGCCAATATGGTCCGGATGAGCATGGGAAATAAAAACATCAGTAATATCTTTTGCTGAAAAACCTGCCTTTTGGAGACTTTTCAATAAAAATCCGGATTTTTCATCAGAAAAAATACCCAGCCCGGTATCAAATAAGATCAGTTTGTTTTTTGTTTTGACAAGTAAAATATTCATTGCCATATCAATATAATCTTCTGATCTAAAATGATCTTTAAGAATAGCTTTTAATTCTGAACTATTTGCCCGTGGAGCAAATGAATTCACATCTGTTTCATGGATATATCCGTCCGTCAGAACAAATAATTCCAACTCCCCCAATTTCATTTTTTTATATCCGGACAGATCATCTTCAAATTTTTCCGGAACTGTCTTTGATTCTGCAAAAACATTGGAAAAAGGAACCATACTTAATCCACCGGCTAATAAACTCTTTTTTAGTAAATCTCTTCTATTCATTCTGTATATTGTTTTCAGCTTTATTAATAACAAAAACTGAGTTTCCGTCATTCGGAAACCCAGTTTGAGTATAGTCTTTAGTTGTTTACTAATTTCATTGAACCTTCAGTATATCTTTCTCCTACATTCGGATATTTTTTAAGGATTGCATCAATGGTATCCAGATCAGATTGGGAAAGATCAATAGTAGCGGCTGCAATATTTTCTTCGAGGTATTTTATTCTTTTTGTTCCCGGAATTGGAATAATATCTTCTCCCTGGTTCAGTACCCATGCTAATGCCAACTGAGTTCCTTTCACTCCTTTGGAAGCCGCAAATTCATTGATTTCATTTGCCAATTTGGTATTATTTTCAAGATATTCTTTCTGATAACGTGGTAATGATTTTCTAAAATCATCATCGCCAAGACTTTGCACTTCATTGATATTAGCAAAAAGACCTCTTGCCAACGGTGAATAAGGAACCAGAGAAATTCCTAATTCCCTGATCGTAGGTAAAATTTCGGTTTCAATATCTTTCGTAAGGATAGAATACTCTGATTGTAATGCCGCAATCGGATGGATCTTATTTGCTTTTCTAATGGACTCTGCTGATGCTTCAGATAAGCCAAGATATTTTACTTTCCCGGCTTTTACCAGTTCTGCCATTGCTCCTACCGTTTCCTCTACGGGCACATTTGGATCTACTCTGTGTGCATAATACAAATCAATGGTATCTATTTTCAATCGCTGAAGGCTCAGATCCACAGCTTGTCTGATCCATTCCGGAGAACCGTCAAAATATGTTCCGGGAGCGCCACTATGACTTGCCTTTCCATCTTTAAAACGGAATCCGAATTTTGTAGCAATAAAAATTTTGTCTCTATTGGGTACCAGGACCTTAGAAATCAGTTTTTCATTTTCTCCGTTAGCATACATATCTGCTGTATCCCAGAAGTTAACTCCCAGATCCAATGCCTTATGCAAAGTATTGATACTTTCCTGCTCGTCTGCGGGACCGTAAGCAAAACTCATTCCCATACATCCTAAACCAATAGCAGAAAGCTGCTCACCTGTATTTCCTAATTTTTTAAATTTCATGATGGTATTTTTTAAAATTTTATTGAACAAAATTAGAACATGAAGCAATCACCCTTGGTATAGAATTCAAACTAAGAATTATAAATTTCAAACAATACTTGATCTCAAAGCATTGGGTGTTACTCCGGTTTGTTTTTTAAAATAGTTCGTAAAATAAGCAGGTTCTTCAAAACCCAACCCATAAGCAATCTCTGCAATATTCCAATCCGTATGGGTGAGTAAAGCATTTGCTTCCTGAATAATTCGTCCTGTAATCTGCTGACTGGTTGTTTTTCCGGTAATTTCTTTTACTGAACGGTTTAAAGAGTTCACATGAATAGAAAGGCTTTGAGCATAGTCGTTAGGAGTTTTTAATTTTAAAAATGTTTCCGGGCTGTCAATGGGAAATTGCCTTTCCAATAATTCCATGAATAAAGATGCAACTCTTTGTGAAGCATTCTGATAAGGTTCAAAAGTTTCTGCCGGATGCATTTTCATCGTTTCATGAATCATAAGATGGAGATACGCTCTGAGCATATCATATTTATGAACATAATCTGATTGAATTTCGGTCATCATTTTGGTAAACAAATCAGAAAGAATTTCTTTCTGCTCATCATCCACAAAGAATACGGGAGTTCCACCAATTTTGAAAAGAGGGGAATCCTGAAGGTTTCCCAAACGGCTTCCATTCTGTAAAAACGACTCTGTAAAAAGACAAAACCAACCTTTCTGATCTTCATCATCAGCTTCCCAGGAATAAGGAACTATTGGGTTTGAAAACAACAACGCCGGGCGATCTACACGAATCCATTTATCAGCATAATGGAGTTTTCCCTTTCCGATGATCAGTGATATTTTATAATAATCCCTTCTGCTATATGGTGACAGCAGAGCGCAATGTTCTCTTGAAAAAACATTAAAATGTCCCATTCCCATTGTACCCAGACCTTGTAAATAATGATCTGGAGCATTCCTTTCGTAAAAGCCTTCTAACGATTCGCTTGTTTTCATACTTCAAAGTTATAAAATTCAAACAAATTAAAATATAAAACTGTTGCGATTCTTAAAAGATAGAAGATAAGGGTGGAAACATAAAAACTCCTTTTTTATCAATCCATGTATATTTATATAGTCGTCTTTTAGTGACATTAAAAGTTATCTATCTTTTTTAAAAACTATTATTAAATAAAAATGACCGACACTAATGCCAGCCATTTAAATAGTGATATATATAGTTGATAATGGTCTAGTCCCAACGGTCATGACCGTGGTGTTTATGCTCTTTTTTGTATTCTTTTGCTCTTTCTTTATAGTATTTGTCCTGCTCTTTACGGTATTTTTTGTAGTTTTTATAATCATTCTTACTTCTTCCGTATACAATCACAGGATTTTGTCCTCTGTAATATTTCTTTTTAAAGACAATATATTTTTCTCTTCCAAGAATTCTTTCCAATTCAGAATACCTGTCGCCTCTCCATCTTCCCGGATCTACTACATAGGCTCTGTTCCAGGTATCATAATCACGGTATCTGTCATTTAGTAAATAGATTTGTTTTGCCTGCACACTGGAAAGCACCAAATCTGTGATTACATTTTGCCAGTTAACATCCGAAATACTCCTTCTGTAATCATTATAATAATCTGATTGGGCATAGCTTAGACTAAACGTCCCAATCAAAAATGCTGTTAGCAAAAAATTTTTCATTTCATTCCTCTTTTAAATTAAACATATTGACATAGTCAATTAAGGTGCCAATTATTATAGAGAATTGCCAATATTTGTTAACAAAACCCTAAATACCTGATTATCTTTAAAATAATTTACGTTATTACAGTACTTTTTGGGTTAATAATTTAAAAATTTTAAGGTATTAATTTTTTAATGATTATTAAACAAGCTGGGCTAAAGTTCACTTATATTGATATGATATTAATACAAAGATCTATTATAATTGCTTAGCGGCTGAATTGATCATTTCTTATCAGCAGTTCTCATCATAAAATTCTATTTTATTTTAACTTTTTACTCTATCCTTATAAAATTCGTTAAGATTCCTAAAAAGCTTTACATCGTATCAATTAATTTTGTAATTTTAATGGAGAGATTACTTTTGATATTTCTCAAAGTTATTTTTTATTCAACCAAATCTTTATCATTATGGAAAATATAAAATTTATGGTATCTCCATATCAGGATGAATTGCAGCTATTTATTGACGAAAAAAAAGCAGGATATATGTCCATAGAGGTTGATGGAAGACTTCTTATTGTATATTATACCAAGCTTGACGAAGAACGTGAAGGGAAAGGATATGCCAAATTATTATTGGATGAGCTGGTACGCTATGCGGAAGAAAAAGATTTGCTTGTAGACCCTGAATGCGATTTCGTTCGTCAACAATTTGAAAACCATCCCAGAAGATATAAGGATATCTGGCATGCCTGATCATTCTTCCCACCAAACAGAAAACTTTTGATCCGAACCGTTTAAATTTACTACTTCTCCAATCATCGGAGTAAGGATGTGTAACCCTTTTTCTTTACCAAGACTTGTAATCTTTTGTAAAGGCTCATTCCACGGATGAAGGGCAAGGGCAAATTTTGCAGCATGAACAGGAATGATATGCTCTGCCTTCACATCTATTGCAGCCTGAATTACATCTTCCGGTAATGCATGAATGTACCGCCATGCTTCACCATACTGTCCATTTTCGAGAATGGCATAATCGAAAGGTCCATACTTTTCTCCAATCATCTTAAAATGGGAGTCATAGCCGCTGTCGCCGCCCAAAAAGATTTTCTTTGTAGGTGTTTCAAGTACGTAAGAAGTCCAAAGGGTGTCATTCTGCTTTACTCTTCTTCCGGAAAAGTGTCTGGCTGGAGTAAATGTGAGTTTTATATTATTTTTAAGTTCAACTTCAGTTCCCCACTCTTCTTCGATCAGTTTATTTTCTGGGTATCCCCATCTTTCCAGGTGTACTCCTACTCCTAATGGAATAATAGCCATTCCTGTTCGGGATTTGATGGACTTTACCGTGGGATAGTCCAAATGGTCAAAATGATCATGTGTAATTACCAGATAATCCAGATCAGGAATATCTTCCGGTTTGAAAATATCTGAGCCTTTAAATGCTTTATTGAAATACTTGAAAGGAGAACCATAAAGACTTAATACCGGGTCAATAAGAAAGGATACTCCGTCAGTCTGCAAGTAATATGATGAATGCCCCAGCCAAATGAAAACATCCTGATTTTTATTTATTTTTTTTAAATCTGTATAAATTGAAGGTATTTCTTTAAGAGGTTTCAATAAAGGATCTTTCTTTCCAAAAAAGAAATCAAAAGTTACTTTGGTCATATTATATCCCTCCGCAATGGATGGAGTGTAACTGATATTCTGAAATTTATTCTTCCTGTAAAGTTTTGACCTTCTGATTCTTTCCAATCGTTTTCCTTTCGGAACTCCCCCAAAAGCTTTTCCATTTATCACTATAAAATAGGATATAATCAATACAGCGACAATCGCGACAATCCAATACATCATTCAACAAATAAGCATCAAATTTATAGACTTTTATCTATAAATGAAAATATGTGCTCATTGAGTGTCTTTTTTTAACTAAATTTATCATGAATTTCAGAAAATTTATTATTCATTTAAGTGATGATTAACTTTAAACTTTCTATTTTAGCGGCTTAAAAACTCAAAGATATATTGAAAAATTATTCGATAATATTTATTTTAGCAACACTTTCGTCATGTGCATCCATCAAAAGACATAACGAACAGCGAGCTTCATACATTCCCCCGGAACAGCTTAAAGAGGATGTGGATTATGCTTATACAAAGCTACAGAAAATGCACCCTCAACTGTATTGGTACATTCCTAAACAGAAATTAGAATATAAACTTGACAGCTTAAAACAAACTCTTACAGAACCTCTTACTCCACTTCAGTTTTATTTTAGATTTCAGCCTGTAATTGCTGATATCCGCGAAGGGCATCTTTCATTAAGAATACCCAGAAAGAAATTTACTAAAAGTGAGATTAAAAAATTAGAACAGCAAAAAGGACTGTTCAGTCGTTTTGAATATTATATTTCTGATGATCAGATGTATATTATTCAAAACAATGATTCTATTGAAAATATTCAACCCGGAACAGAGATTTTATCGATCAATAATGTCCCTGTTTCCACTTATATAAAAAAATACAGAAGACTCATCAGCAGTGATGGTTATAATACAACGTTCCAGCCTTATTTTTTAAAGGATTTGTTCTTTAATTATTATACAGCAGAAAACGGACTGGAAAACAAGGTGACTCTGGAAACGCTCTATAAAGGTGAAAAACATATATATACTTTAACGAGAGAGTCTAAATCTGATACTGATCTTGAAAAAGATAAGGAAATGAAAAAACGTACTCAGGAAAGAAAACTGAATGATTATGTAGCTTCCAGCAACTCCTATAACCGAAGTTTTAGATTTTTGGATAAAGACAGCACTATTGCCTATATAAAGGTGAAAAGCTTTTCAAGAGAGTATTCCGATGAGTTTTATAAAAAGACCTTTTCAAAGATCAAAAAAGCAAAGTCATCTTACCTCATCATAGATGTTCGTAACAATTACGGAGGTTCTCTTTATGAGATTAATAACCTGTATTCTTACCTTGCAGACAAGCCATTTACCCTGATAAAACCATCGCAGGTTACATCAAGAGATATTCCTCTGCGAACGAATTACTTCAGGAAAACCACCCCCTTGGAATTTGCTTTCAAGAGTATTGCCTATCCAAGTTATTTCTTTGCTCAGGCATTCAGCACTTATAAGAAAGAGGGAAAAGTTTTTTATAAAATGAAAGCTGACAAACTCATGAAACCTAATAAAGAAGCTTTCAATGGAAAGGTATTCGTACTGATCAACGGTGGAAGTTTTTCTGCATCTTCCATCATTACGGCAAAGCTGAAAAATGATAAGAGAGCCACTTTGATCGGTGAGGAAACAGGTGGTGCCAACGACGGAACTGTTGCCGGATTTTACTCTTATCAGAAGCTTCCGAACTCAGAAATCAGATTTCCTATCGGTTTGCTGCTGGTACAGCCTAATATTGAATTTTCAGATTCTAAAAAAGGCGTTGTTCCTGATGTATCAATTAAGGAAAGCATGCAGGATATTATTGATAAAAAGGATCCTCAACTGGATTGGATCAAAGATGAAATCGCTAAGGAAAAGGAAAAGAATTAATCATTTATTTATATCATAACAAGTTTCGGCGGGCTTTCAGCCCGCCGAAACTATAAAAGATTACGCTTCTTAGAAGTCTTTAAAATAATTCCTTTATACATTTTTATTGGATGGATAAACTCTTGCTCTTCTAAGGTCATAGCTTGTTACTTTATGGAGTTAGTTTTCGTTTAAAAAATTGTTACAGAATATTTGAAAAAATAAAAAACCCAACAGAAATACTGTCAGGTCCTCATTGTGTTTTGAGTTTTTACTATTTCTTAGAATAGTACAAGTCGAAATAATTTTCTTAGTTAGTAGAGAAAAATGGAAAATGTTACATCATAAACAATAAAACCGGACAAAAATTCGTCCGGCTCTTTTTCTATTTTGGAAATATAATCTTATTAACTTAATTTACTCTATCTAAAGCTCTTTGTAAGCTTACTATATCAATAAAATCTAATTTTGCTCCAATGATAATAATGATGAGAAGAACAAGGGTCAGAAATAAAATGATAAATATATACACGGAAACAAACCAAATAACAGTATTTAAGATATTTCCTTTAACGCCCATTTTATTCATGAAAAACTTTTGTGATCTTTCAAACCAGGTTTTTTTCTTTTCGCTCTTAGGCTTCACCTCCAATCCGTTCAGCTCATCTACCAGATTTATTACATCATCTATATATCTGCCATACATGTAATAAATCCAATACTTAATGATAAAGCAAACCAACAGTAAAGTAATCAGAAAACTGATTCCGAAGATGGCAAGATTATATTCCATATCAAAATGAAAATTAATCTTAATTAGAGATAAAAGGAAGGCAAGCGGAATATAGGAAATATAGTATGAAATGTAAATTTCTTTCGATATAAGAAGCTGGGTTTTCAGATTAAACAGATCGTAATTTGTATTAATACTATTTTTCTGAAGCAATTTATAAAGCTTAAGAAAACGGGAATAAAAATATACTATAAAAGCCACTGTAAGAATCGTGACAAATGCAGATATAGTTTTGATATTAGAATCTGTAGAAGCAAAAGGAACACTGGTAAAAAGTAATGGTAATGTGATAAGCATAAGCCAAAACTCAGTCTTCATATTAATTTTTAACATCTGAATCGGGGAATGAATCTCACGCTGTTTTTCCAGGGAAATCTCAGGTTGATCCTGTCCTGTATCTTTATTCCAAAGTTCTTTTAAATTATCTAGTTCCATGTATTTATCTCTTAATTTGAATCTACCCTTTGTCTTGCGATGATGTCTTTCAGCTTTTCTTTTGCTCTTTTCAGTTTTACTCTTGCATTTACCTCCGTGATTCCTAGTTGGAGGGCTATTTCTTTTCCGGGAAAATCTTCAAGAAAGAAAAAAATCAAAGCTTTATCAATCGGGCTCAGTTGATGAATAGCTTCATACATCAGCTTCATATTTTTATCATCCGTATCATTATAAGGCTCTTGCTTGGCATTTAATCCATCAATATTCTGATTCTGTATAAAACTACGTTTTTTTTCACTTCGCAGGAAAACAATTGCTGTATTTAGCGCAGTTCTATAGAGCCAGGTAGAGAAATCACTTCTCCTCTGAAAATCTCCATACGATTTCCAGGCTTGATAAATAATCTCCTGATAGAGATCATTCTGATCGTCTTTATTATCCATATACATTTTAGAGATCTTGAAAATAACACCTTTATGCTTTTCAATTTTCTCTAAAAATTCTTTTTCCGATCCAGGCATGATTCAAACACTAATCCTTTGTGTGAAACTTTATAAAAATTTCACCTTTATTATAACACAAAAATTCTAATTCAAGCCATTAAATTAAAAAATCCCTAAAGAACAGCGAAGTTAATTAAGGATTTTTATTTTATGTTAAATACAGCTTGAGATTTATACTAGAAAATATAATCTGTGCTTAAAAAGTTTGAATCATGATCTCTCACAATAGTATTTAATAATTTTTTGTTCGATTCCGTAAGTTTTGCCGCCACCAATGATCGTATTGAGAATGAACGCAATGCATCAAAAACAGAAAGTGTACCTTCCGCACTATCCTTTCTTCCTGTAAATGGAAATACATCCGGACCGCGTTGTGCCTGGCAATTAATATTCACACGGCTTACGAGATTCACAAACGGATCTATCAGCCTTGCAACTTCTTCTGCATCTTCACTGAAAATACTTACCTGCATCCCATGAGAGGCATTTACCTGATATTCTATAGGTTCCTCAATATCTTCAAACGGCACCACAGGAATTACCGGACCAAACTGTTCTTCATGATATAGTTTCATATCACTGTTTACAGGATATACCACAGCCGGGAACACAAAGGATTCTTCCGTATACCCACCGTCTTTATTCAGAACAGTGGCTCCTTTTGCTAAAGCGTCTTCAATACATTCCTGTAGATAAGGCGGTTTATTCACTTCAGGAAGAGGTGTTACTTTAACGTCTTTTTCCCATGGTAATCCTGCTTTTAGAGCAGAAACAGCTTCACTGAGCTTCGTAGTAAATTCTTCGGCAATGTCTTTCTGAACAAAAATCAGTTTCAAAGCTGTACAACGCTGACCATTAAAAGAAAGAGCACCTAAAATACATTCACTTACGGCAACATCAAGATTGGCATTTTTTGTAACAATCGCAGCATTTTTTGCATCAAGACTTAAAATGGCTCTCAAGCGGTTTACTTTCGGGTGCAGTTTCTTCAATCCGTTGGCTACTTTACTTGAACCAATAAATGCCAGAACATTCACTTTTCCGCTTTCCATAATGGGGGTGATGATCTCTGACCCTTTACCGTATAAAGTATTCACAGTTCCTTTCGGAAATGCCTCTTTGAAAGCATTTAATAATGGATAATGTGCCAATACGCCATGCTTGGGAAGTTTAAATAAAATCGTATTTCCCATAATCAATGCTGGGATCAAAGTTGTAAAAATCTCGTTCAACGGATAATTGAATGGTCCCATGCTCAATACAACTCCAAGTGGTGCTCTTCTAATCTGTGCAATGGTTCCTTCTGCTTGTTGAAAACGGGAAGATTCTCTATCCAAATCCTTGAGTGCATCTATAGTCTGATTGATATAATCTACCGTACGGTCAAATTCCTTTGTAGAATCGGCAAGTGTTTTCCCAATTTCCCACATCAATAATTTAATGACAAGATCACGCTGCTGAATCATCAGATAAACAAATTTCTGCATACATTTGATTCTTCCTTCCACAGACATTGTTGACCATTCTCCAAGTCCGTTATCATAAGCCTTTACACAAGCTTCCAAAACTTCCATTGCATCATCAGGACCAATATTCGGGATACTGCCTAACAGTTTCCTTTCTAATCCGTTTTCTGTAGGAATGCAAACCGGGGAATAAATATTTTGAGTTTCTCCCTTCCACTCTACCAGTTCTCCATTGAGAAGATAAACTTTTTGATGTATTTCTGGAACTTTGTATTCTTCGGGAATTTCGCTTTCGCTTTTAAAAATATGAAATGAAGGGTTGTTTGCTGAATTCATATGCTTTATTATTTAATAATGTAACTATCATTTTTGTATAATAAAGGTAGAGGGAAAAATTCAGTTTCGGGATAGTGATTCAATAGATTTGCTCTATTTACAAGCTATTTGAACTAAAATTAATGTGGCTAACCGAAAAAAGAATAATTTTGTTAAAAATAAATTTTCAATGTTTTCAAAAGTAATTTTCAGTACACTATTCTGCTTATCTGCATTTAGTTTTGCTCAAAGTAATAAAGCCATCAATACTGTTCTTCTTAAAGGAGAGCCTGTACGTACTTATGCCAAATTACCAGCCCTTAATAAACCGGCACCAAAGTTTACTCTTACAGACGTTAATATGAATGACCAAACGTTAGAGGCTTATAAAGGACGATATGTTATAATGAATATTTTCCCAAGTGTAGATACTGGGGTTTGTTCTGCATCTGTACATCATTTCAATGAAGAAGCTGCAAACCTTCCCAACACGGTTGTTCTTTGTATTTCCAAAGACTTACCTTTTGCTCAAAAGAGGTTTTGTGGGGCTGAAGGTATAGATAATGTGGTGATGCTTTCTGATTTTCGTTCAGATTTCGGCTGGAACTATGGAGTGGAAATGGTAGAGTCTTCTATGAAAGGTCTTCTTAGCAGAGCTGTAGTAGTTATCGATCCTTCAGGAAATATTATCTATGAAGAACAGGTGCCGGATATTTCTCAGGAGCCAAACTATGCTGCGGCTATTCAGGCTGTAAAAAGTTAAGCTTTCAAAATCAAATAATAAAATAATCGCCACCAATGCACGAATAATTAACAGTGTATTGGTGGCAATTATATTTAGTCATAGATAATGATAATATATGAACATTCATGTATTCTAAGACATGCATTGATTTACTTAATCATTAAAGCAACTTTTTTTCTGAAAATAAAGATGATGAGTGCGGATAGCAAAAGTGCCGTTAAGGAAACACCAACTACTATCCCACGAAATTCTTTGGTATCTGCTGCATGAATCGCATCTTTTTCATTTATTCTTAACAGATCAGAAGGATACAGATATAGCCTTTTATTCAAAATAGGATCATCAAACCCATACTCTTTTGCCAGCTGATACTCCTCCATTGCATCTTTTTTCTTACCTTCTAAAAAAGTAACATTTCCCAGATAAAACAAAAGCCGGGCTATGATTTTGTCTTTGGGCTTTACTAAAGACATTCTTTCTTTCACTTGGTCATAAAGCTGTATTTTGAGAATCTTAAGTTCATTTGGAGTAAGGCGGGACTTTGGAGATTCTTCATTTCCAAAATCTTGTCCAATAAGATTCATCGAGGAGATATAGCGGTCTCCTTTTATATGAGTTTTCAGAATATTAATATGAATCCATTCTGAAGATAGATGTCCCTTAGGATCTGTTTTTAAAGCTTTTTCAATCCATTGAATAGCTTCTGTATTATTGCCTGCCATTTCAAAAGCTGTTCCCATATTGGAATAGGTAGAATATCTGCCGGGTTGTATAGATTCAATTTCTTTAAGCTGCTTTATTGCCTCATTGTATTTTCCTAAAACGATCAGGATATATCCTCTATTAGACAGAAAGTCCAAATCTTTTGTTCTATGGTATTCATATCTCTGCGTATGCTGATATATTTCCAATTTCTCTTTGTTTAAGAATTGACGCTCATACGGAACTTCACTTATAATATCCTCATAGGCTAAATCTTTGCTAGTTGGGGGTGGACCATCTTTAACACCACAGATAAAACGAACCTGAGTAATTGACAGTAAAGTAAAAATAAAAACAAATTTATTCATCAAACATATTGTGCTTTGGTGATTGTTATGCCCTCAAAAATAATAAACTTTAGAATAACCGGTAAAAAATACTGTTTTTAGATTAGTTACTAACGCACAGATGATTTATTAGTGCATGAGTGGCTTAAAAGCCTCAGCGTAATACTTGCTGAAAATCTTTGCAAGCAAGCTAAGCAATCTCTGTTTTGGAATATAAGTGTATTACGTTGGAAATCGCAAAGGCGCAAGTGATATAAAAAAGACTGCCTTAAGGCGCAAAGATTTTATCGAAGATAAAATTGTACAACGTTTTTAGGTTAGCCACCAATGCACGAATCATTTATTAGTGCATTAGTGGCTTAAAAATCTCAGCGTAATACTTGCTGAAAATCTTTGATTTTCTTGCGCCTTAAAACACCATAAAATTCAAAAATCTTAGCGCCTTTGCGATTTTCCAACAAAAAGACAATACCTCATTTTTTCTTTGCGTAATATTTTGCATATTTGTAGAAAATACGGGTCATGCAAAAAGAAAAACTACGCAACGTAAGAAAAAGAAAAGGCTACACACAACAGCAAGTTGCTGATTTTATTGCTACAGATGTTTCTAACTACAGCAGAAAAGAAAGTGGTGATGTATCTATAAGAAAAGAAGAATGGGAAAAGCTTGCCCGTTTCCTGGAGGTTTCTGTAGAGGAAATCTTTGAAGAAGAGGAAGCTAAACAAGTGAATCATTTTGAAAATAACACAAATAGTAATAACATTGGAACAGTAAGTGGAAATTATTACTGTAATGTACCGGAGTTCCTTTTAGAAAGTCAGAGAGAATTAATTGAACTTCTGAGAAAGGAAAACCAAAGATTGCAGGAAGAAATTATTGAGCTTAAGAAAAAATAATAAACTCAGCATGTTTGCTGAGTTTTTTTGTGCTGTTGTTGGGAATCGCAAAGGCGCAAATAATATTAAAAAATGACTGCCTTAAGGCGCAAAGATTTTATCGAAGATAAAATTGTACAACGTTTTTAGATTAGCCACCAATGCACGAATCATTTATTAGTGCATTAGTGGCTTAAAAATCTCAGCGTAATACTTGCTGAAAATCTTTGATTTTCTTGCGCCTTAAAACATCATAAAATTCAAAACCTTTGCGCCTTTGCGATTTTCCAACAAAAAATTATTTCTTTACTACAGAATCACCGCTATCTTTCCTTGCTAGCGAAGAGTTTTTTGCAGCCTTCACCAGCTCATTGCTATCATTATAAAAAAGTTCCCATCCAGATACATCTTTCATAGCCATTAACAGGTTGAAATAAGATTTCAAGGTTTTTTCCAGATCTCTACGGATAGCACTTGCGCTTGTCATCTGCCGAAGATCTGCATTGGCTACTGCTTGGTCTGCAAACACACTCTCGAAGGCAGCCTGTTTATCTTTCATCTCAACCAGAGCATTTTCTAAGTCAAGAAGAGTTATCTTCTGTTTGTTTTCCGGAACTTCCAATTGTTCTATCAGTTTTTTCATTTGTGCGGTCTGGGAAGAGTAGCTTAGCCTATCTAAGTTCAGTCCAAAACTCTTAAAGACCAGATACAGTTCTTCTGCGGCTTGGTAATTCTTGGCAGATGCTAGCTTTCTGTAGCCATTCAAGAAAGCTTTCAGGTTTCTGTAAGCGACATCCCTTTCTTGGTCTGCTGTTGCCACATCTGTTCCTTTTCCGCTGTATATCTGTTTGGTATACACCTTATCATATTCTGCATATGAAGACGCCAAAGCTTCTACAAGAGGATGATTTTTAATAACAGGATATTTGCCGGATTGGGCGTTAGAAATAATTCTTTGAGCTAAAGTCGCAAGATCTCTAGTACTCAGTTCAGTGAGTGCAATTTTCATTCGTGTTTTTTTAATGAATTAACAATCAAATATATAAAAAAGTTGTTTAGTGACAAACAAACTTAAAACACTCCTCCCAACTTCTCCAAAGATCTTTCGCAACTTGCAGGTTACTTTCCAAGATCTCGGGAAGTAACATACATACTTGTTTTTAACAAACCGAGAATTCGGTAAGTTTGTTTTACTATTGTTTTAGAGTTCCGGAGAAGCTGGGGAAACATATTCAAATTATGGGAAACCGTAACTATTCATAACCTTAGTTTTTTACATTTGGAAAACTATATTTGAATGCTACAACAGAGCATTATACCTTTATCAAAACTTATTGTAAATTTTGGTTAAAGCTCTTGTCATTATCATCTAAAAATAAAATATGAATTTAAAAATTAATGGTTTTCTTAATATTTCATTTGGGGAAAGCCAAGAAAAAGTCAGTGAAAAAATAGAAGAAAGAAATGGAGTTATTGATTCGGAAAACAGTAACCACACCTCACTAATCATTGATAAAATAAAATTTGCTGGATATGAAACTACATTTATTGCCATGCATTTCTTCCAAGATAAATTCTGTAGGGCAATGGTTTTTATAAAAGCTAGCTTAGAGAGTAGAACAATTGATTTATATAAACAAATTAAAAGTGAAATAAATGAAAAATACTATCAAACAAAAAGTGACTTTGAAAATTATGAATATCCATATAAACAATATGATGGGCATACAGAAACAGCAATAGCCTCAGGCAAAGTTAATTTTTCAGCTTATTGGAATTTCAAAAATGATAATAGTAAAGAAGATGATTTTATATCAATTAAAATTGATGAAAACTTTCATATAATCATCACTTATGAAAACGGACAATTAATGAAAGAATTTGATGATTATAAAAATCAAGAAAATCACAAAGATTATTAAATAAAAAATCTTTACACCTTTGCGATTTTCCAACAATTTAGCATAATAAAAAAATATCCACCGTAATCAACCATCAATAGGATCGGGCTTTAGCAAAACTTATTGTAAATTTTGGCTAAAGCCCATTGTAATACGGACTGAAGAAAACGGGCTAAAGCCCGTTCCTATTGAATATTCTAAATGCTATTATTCAAAACTCAGTTTGTAGATTAGCCACCAATGCACGAATCATTTATTAGTGCATTAGTGGCTTAAAAATCTCAGCGTAATACTTGCTGAAAATCTTTGATTTTCTTGCGCCTTAAAACATCATAAAATTCAAAACCTTTGCGCCTTTGCGATTTTCCAACAATTTAGCATAATAAAAAAATATCCACCATAATCAATCATCAATAGGATCAAACTTATTGTAAGTTTTGGCTAATGTCCATTATAATACGGATTGAATAAAATGGGCTAAAGCACATTTGTATTGAATTTTAAATATATTTCTTTCAAAATTATTATCATTTAGGATTTCGCCAATATTGCTCCGTCTTTCAGCATTGTATATTTTTGTCCTATCTCTTCAGATACTCTTTGTAGATCATTTTCATCAAAGAATTGCGGAATATAGTATTGCTCATGAGCAAATAAACCGTAATGTATAGGAACAAGCGTTTTAGCATGAAGTAAATGAGCTGCTGCAAAGGCTTCCTTCAGATCAAGGGAAGCAGGAATCGGACTGTATTCCAGACCTATGATCTCAAAATTTACCACAACTCCGTTTACGGGTAAAAATGCATAATCTATATTTTCATTCTCCTTACCAATCTTCCAGAACTGATTGTGCCAGATGGTGTCTCCGCCGTGGAAAATCTTGATAGTTGTATCTTCCACAATCCATGAAGATTGTATTTCACCTACTCCATCCATTGCAAATACAGGTTTGAAGCTTATTTCGTTTTCTGTAAAAGTTTCATCTAAATTCAGAACTATGATTTCAATATCTTCCAGATGCTTTCTTACAAAAGGCTCAAGCGCTGAATAAACAATTAGTTTACCTTCTTTTTTCAAACATTTTTTTATCACTCCTTTATCGAAATGGTCTAAATGTAAATGAGTAAACAAGATATAATCTGCCTGTACAAGATCTGAAAATTTAATTACTTCTTCTACTGCATCTCCCAAAACGGGTTTATAATAGGAGAAATCTTCTACAGCATCTATTAAGATGGTTTTGTTGTTCGAGATCAACTTTATTCCTGCCCAGTTTAGTTTTTGTATTTCCATAACTTCTTTTTTTGACAAAGGAAAAGACTTATGGAGGGTCAGTCAATAAACAAAAGATAATTAATTGGGCTGGAAGATGGGAGCTTGAAGCTGGAAGTTAATTATCGTCCTATAATTTCTGATAGTTTTCTTGAATTGATGAATCATACGTATATTTTTTAAACGCAAAGTTTATTCATTAACCTGTAAAATCTAAGGGAGCAAAGATGGCGGCAAAGCCGTTGACTAAGCTGATGGATACAGCACGCTTCATCAAATCGATTAAAAATCGATTCACTCTTAGCTCACTTAAAATAATATATATTTAAATTGAAACTTTGCGTTTATAAAAGAATATCTCATATTAAAGCGTGAGATAGTTTATAATAACCTCGATAACTCCCCGCTTCCATGTTCAAGCTTCCAGTCTTTAAGTAATCCTTTTTCTGATTCTGCTTAAAGAGATAGGAGTAATCCCAATGTAAGAAGCAAGATATTTCAGAGGAATATTCTGAATATAATGCGGTTTATTGGTTAAAAGGTATTCGTAAAGATCTTGAGGAGTATTTTTCAGCAACAGCATTTCGCGTTTCATTGCTGCGCTCAGTTTTTTGCTCAGGTAGTAATTTTGTACAAATCTACATTGGGGATTGATGAGAAACATTTCTTTTACCTCATCTAAGGTGATTTCCCAGGCAAGACCATTGTTTATAGACTCATAAACACCTTCGGAACCATGTTTTCCAACGGTAAAAATATCACCGGGAAAGTAAAATTCTGCACAAACTTCAGTATCGATGTCTGAGGTTTTGTTGATGTAATATTTACGAACAAGCCCATCTTCAAGGAGATAGGCTTTATTGTCCGAAAATATGTTTTTCTTTGAAAATTCAACCTCGGCAAATTTTCCCCAAACAGGATCACTATCCTCTACATGGAGATGTGAAAACAGTTTTTTGTTGATACTTGCCAATGTTTAATTCTTTTAAGTTTATAGTAAGTTTTCGTCTACAAGATTAGGAAGAGTTACCTTTAGATTGGGTTCCGCTTCCATAGCTCTTTTAATAGCAAAAATAGCACCTTCATTTCTTGCCCAGCTTCTTCTTGAAATTCCGTTATTCACGTCCCAGAACAACATAGACTTTAATCTTCTGTCGGCATCTTCGCTACCGTCCAATAGCATTCCGAAACCTCCGTTGATTACTTCTCCCCAGCCTACTCCACCACCATTATGGATAGAAACCCACGTTGCACCACGGAAACTGTCTCCGATAACGTTGTGAATTGCCATATCTGCTGTGAATCTTGAGCCATCATAGATATTGGAAGTTTCTCTGTAAGGAGAATCTGTACCGGAAACATCATGATGATCTCTCCCTAACACTACAGGACCTATTTCACCATTTTTAATTGCCTTGTTGAACGCTTCTGCAATTTTCATTCTTCCTTCTGCGTCTGCATAAAGAATTCTTGCCTGTGAACCTACAACTAATTTATTTTCCTGCGCTCCTTTAATCCACTGAATATTATCCTTCATCTGCTGCTGGATCTCTTCAGGAGAGTTTGTGATCATTTCTTCTAATACTGCACATGCAATATCATCAGTTTTTTGTAAATCTTCCGGTTTTCCGCTTGTACATACCCAACGGAACGGACCGAATCCGTAATCGAAACACATAGGTCCCATGATATCCTGAACATAGCTAGGATATTTGAATTCTCTACCCAATGTAGGATTATCTGCCATTACATCTGCTCCGGCTCTGGAAGCTTCCAGCAAGAAAGCATTTCCGTAATCGAAGAAGTATGTTCCTTTTTCTGTATGTTTATTGATTGCTGTAGCATGTCTTCTCAATGTTTCCTGAACTTTTTCTTTGAATAATTCAGGGTCTTCCGCCATCATTTTGTTGGATTCTTCAAAGCTTTGTCCTACCGGATAATATCCACCAGCCCAAGGGTTGTGAAGCGAAGTCTGATCTGAGCCAATATCAATTCTTAAATCTTCCTTGTCAAATTTTTCCCAAACGTCAACAATATTTCCAAGATAAGCCAAGGAAACAGTTTCTTTGTTTTTCTGTGCTTTTCTTACTCTTTTTACCAATGCATCAAGATCTTCATAGATTTCGTTTACCCACTTCTGATCATGACGGATTTTGGTAATTTTTGGATTCACTTCCGCACATACGGTAACGCAGCCGGCAATATTTCCAGCTTTTGGCTGAGCTCCACTCATTCCTCCTAAACCTGAAGTAACGAAAAGCCCTCCTTTTGGATCTTTATTGATTTTTCTGAAAGCGTTTAAAGCTGTAATGGTAGTCCCGTGAACAATTCCCTGAGGACCGATATACATATAACTTCCCGCTGTCATCTGCCCGTATTGAGTCACTCCAAGCGCATTAAATTTCTCCCAATCATCCGGTTTAGAGTAATTAGGAATCATCATTCCGTTTGTTACGACCACTCTTGGCGCATCTTTATGAGAAGGGAATAATCCCATCGGATGTCCTGAATACATTACTAACGTCTGCTCATTGGTCATTTCAGACAGATATTTCATCGTCAACAGATACTGTGCCCAGTTAGAGAATACAGCCCCGTTTCCACCATAAGTAATCAATTCATGAGGATGTTGAGCAACTGCATAATCCAGATTATTCTGAATCATCAGCATAATTGCCTTTGCCTGCTCAGATTTACCAGGATAATCTTCAATAGATCTCGCTTTCATCTCATAATCCGGACGAAAACGGTACATATAAATTCTTCCGTAATCTTCTAACTCCTGCTTAAATTCAGGAATCAGCTCTGCATGAAACTTTGGATCGAAATAACGTAAAGCATTCTTTAATGCCAGCTTTTTCTCTTCTTCTCCTAATATTTCTTTACGCTTTGGAGCATGATTGATATTGGTTTCGTATGGTTTTGGTTGTGGCAGCTGATTAGGAATCCCCTGCTGTATCTGTTCTTGAAATGTCATATTGCTATTTAAAGTTCTATGTTTTAAACAATGTTTGAAGTCTTAAAGATATTTAAAATATGAAAAATAGACAACAAAAGAGGGTAAAAGCAAAAATACAAAATAAGAAAAGGAGAAAAAACTGATTATCAATCCTGTGAAAATATAATCGACAGTATTTTTTAATGCTATATTTGGAAACAATAACATCCATTAATGGAATTCACATTCAAAAGAACTTTGTAGAAAACCTACCTTACAATCCTCAATTAAAATCATTACTAAAAGAAAAACGTAAGGCGCGGATATTAGGTGAAGTCATTTTCTGGAAAAAAGTCCGGGCAAAAACATTTCATAAAATTGATTTTGACAGGCACAGAATTATTGGAAATTACATTGTTGATTTCTATGTAAAAGCATTGGGGTTAATTATTGAAATTGATGGCTCTAGTCATGATAAGAAAGAAATTTATGATGGGATCAGACAGGAATACTTAGAATCGTTAGGATTATTGGTTTTTAGGATTACGGATTTTGATATTAGGAATAATCCGGGAGTGGTAATGATGAAGCTGGAGAATTTTATTATTACACAGTATGGAACCATCCCGTCTTCAAAAATTGAATAATTTTTGAATCCACCTCTCCAGAGGAGGGGAATTTATTCTTACAAGACAACGTTATCATACGGAAAATAAAAGCCTCACTGAAAATCAGTAAGGCTATATATTATTCTATAAGACACTCAAGTTTTAAGTTAAAACATCATCATTTTCTTCTTCGTGGTCATCTGCATTATCACTAAGACTCCAATAGTTGTTTTCTTCATCTTCCTCTCCAATTTCTTCCATATCATCATCTTCGTCTGCACCGGGGATATCTAATCCTTTATCCAGTTTATCTTCATCAATATCTTCATTAAAGATGGGGTTTCCGTCTCCATCAAGCGGGATATGTTTTTCTCTTTTAAATATATCTTCGTTGGGATCATAATCCATGCGCTCCAACCTTTTGTTCTGCTCATTAATATTGTTTTCCGGTGCCATGATATTTGGGTTTTAAGGTTTATATATTGAGAACAAAAATAATTCCAACTTATTATGGATGATCAGCATAAACTTCAGGATTGGCACAATATGGCATTTTATCTCCATTTGAAAAAGCAACAATATTTTCTGCGGCAAGCTTTGCCATCCCATTTCTGGCTTCAATAGTAGCGGAACCAATATGAGGCAATACACAAACATTGGATAACCCAAGAAGAGGATTATCTGCTGACATAGGTTCCGGATTGGTAACATCCAGACCTGCTCCCCAAATTTTTCTTTCGGTTAAGGCTTTGTATAAATCCTGTTCGTTTTGAAAACCTCCTCTCGCTGTATTAATAAAAATTGCATTAGAATTCATTTTTTCAAATACAGAATAGTTGAAAAGTTCTTTATGTTCAGGTGTAAAATTAGCATGCACGCTTAGTACATCTGAGTTTCTGATCAGTTCATCAAAAGAAACATACTTCGCTCCAAGCTCTTTTTCTGCTTCTTCATGGTGACTTCGATTATGATAAATGATTTCCATATCAAAAGCTTTTCTACATTTTTCAGCCATTTGATACCCGATTCTTCCTAAACCGAAAACCCCAAGAGTTTTACCATAAAGCTCCTGTCCTAAAGCATGTAATGGATCAAAACCTCCCCATTTTCCATCTTTTACTTTTTGAAAATTATAACTTGTAAGTCTTGCTACCGACTGCATTAACAGAAAAGCAACATCGGAAGTCGCTCTGCTCAGCACGTCCGGGGTATTTCCTACTGGAATGCTCCTTTGATTGGCTTCTTTAATATCTACATGGTCAAAGCCTACAGAATACAACGCAATTGCTTTAATATTCGGGCAAGCATCAAAGAAAACTTTATCATATTTAAAATCACCACCAATACTTAGAATTGTATCTGTATTTTGGCAATATGTCAGCCATTCTTCATAAGATAAGTTTTCATTTTCAGGAAGTGTGATCTGTAAACCCGCTTCTTTCAGTATTTCGAGCCCAACTTGAGGAATTTTTTTATTGATAAAAACCTTCATATTACTATATTTTGTTTAAAATAAAAACCTCACTTGCAAGAAGTAAGGTTATTAACTTTAATATTAAAACTATTTCTTTTCACCCGAATGTTCTTCGTTTTTTTCCCATGCTTCAGAAGCTATATCCTGGATCTCTTCCCATACTTCTTTTGCCGACTTCTGCGCCTGTGCCATAAATCCCTGTTTGGTAGCTTCCTGATTCTTACTTTTCATATCATTAATGTAGTCTTTCACCTGCTGGGAATAGCTTTCTGCATGGTATCCCGGATTATTTTGCAGGTTTTTTTCAACATTACTAAAATCGTGTGAAGCTTTGAATCTGTTCGTATCCATAATCATAAGATTTTAAGTGGTTTGTGGTTGAAAGAGTCCAATTTCTATTCCGAAGCAGAACTAAAATTTATTAAAAAACATTAAATTATGTGAATATATTTTTGCCAATGCTACACTAATGAATATATTTCTGCTGTTAAGCTTTTTTGCCACGGATGCACGAATATTAAATATTATATTATTATAAACTAGGGATATTTTATTCTGATTAAAAATATGGAACTGTGTTTTGGATCAGTTCATTATCTGGATATTACTATTATTCAGTGTTTTATTTTCTATTGATTTGTATTTCCCAGCATTGGAACGAACTTATAAGCTCCGAACTCTTCTTTTTCAAATTCTGTAGGACCTACTTTTGTAAATCTGTAAAGAACCTGCTCATCTGTAGGACCCAATGGAATGACCATTTTTCCGCCTACTTTTAATTGTTTTAAAAGTTCTGTAGGTAAGGTTCCTGCTCCACAGGTTACAATGATTTTATCGAAAGGAGCAAAAGTAGGGAGCCCTGCAAAACCATCCCCAAAGCTTTGAAATTTCGGATATAAACCAAGTTCTCTTAATTTATTTTTGGAAAAGTCAAACAGATCCTTCTGTCTTTCTACTGTGAATACATGCGCTTTCATTGCCAATAAAACAGCGGTTTGATATCCACATCCTGTTCCGATTTCCAATACTCTTTCTCCTGCTTTCACCTGTAACAGTTCAGATTGCTCCGCTACCGTTGAGGGATGGGAAATTGTTTGATGTGCCAGAATGGGAAATGCCCTGTCTTCATAGGCAAAATCTTCAAAAATACTTTCAATGAAAAGGTGTCTCGGAATTTCATTCATTGCCGAAAGTACATTTTCATCCGAAATCCCGATTCTGTATCGGAGATATTCTACTAAATTCTTTCTCTTTCCTTTATGTACAAACGAATCCTGCATGTGACAAAAGTAAGAAATTAGATTTGAGATTTCAGGGATTACTGAAAAGAATTATCCACAAAAAGCCAATTTCTGCCTTCAGGAATCTAACATCTTTCTTATCTTTACAAAAATTTAATACAGCTATGTTAAAAGCAGGTTTGGTAGGTGCCGGACACTTGGGAAAGATACATTTAAAACTTCTTAATCAGTCAGATAGATATGAGTTTGTAGGTTTCCATGATAAAGATGTTGAAAACGGAAAAAAATTAGAAGCCGAATTCGGTTATAAATATTTTGAAAATTTTGATGAATTATTGGAGCAGATCGATATGCTTGATATTGTTACTCCTACAGTTTATCATTATGATTATGCTTTAAAGGCAATTGAAAAGGGGCTGCATTTCTTTATTGAAAAACCGGTTACTCAAACATTGGAGCAAGCACAGGAAATCCTTCGTTTGTGCCAGGAAAACGGTATTAAAGCTCAGGTAGGACACGTTGAAAGATATAATCCTGCTTTTATTGCGACAAAAGAATACATCAACAATCCGATGTTTATTGAGATTCACAGGCTGGCGGAGTTTAATCCTCGTGGAACTGATGTTTCTGTGGTATTGGACCTTATGATCCACGATCTTGATATTCTATTAAGTATTGCCAAGTCTAAAGTGAAAAACATTCATGCAAGTGGAGTTTGCGTAGTAAGTAAAACACCGGATATTGCCAATGCAAGAATTGAATTTGAAAACGGATGTGTTGCAAACCTTACCACTTCCAGAATATCTATGAAAGCGATGAGAAAAAGCAGGTTCTTCCAGAAAGATGCTTATATCTCTGTAGATTTCCTAGAAAAGAAAGCGGAAGTTATCAGAATGAAAGATGCCCCTGAAAGCCCTACTCCATTTGATATGATTATTGAAAATGCTGAGGGTGAGAAGAATCAGATTCTGTTTGAATACCCGAATATTCAGCCTAATAATGCAATTCTTGATGAATTAAACTCTTTCGCTGACGCAATTACAGGTGATAAAAATGTAGAAGTTTCTCTTGAAGACGGAACTGAAGCACTGAAAGTAGCTTTAGAAATTATGAAGCTTATCAGCTAAATGAATATAAAGACTGCCATATTATTCCCAGCAGTCATCACGATTCTATCTTGTAATCAGAAGAAGAATGGTTACGAGATAGATTGTGAATTCAATAAAAAACAAGCGCAAAACCAGTTTGATTACAAGAATTATACATGGACCATCTTCTCCGGTATGGATTATATTAATAGTCTTGGTGAAGACGAGTTCATTAGGTTGCTTGAAAAACAACATATAAAGGTTAAGAAACTTCCTGTATTATGTGTCAGATTTCCCAATGATCAATATGAAAATTGTGAGGAGATTGAGATGAACAGGCTTATTCAACAGAAGTTTGGAAAATCATTTATTGATTCTTTACAATATATTGCAAAACAGAACTTTATAAAAAGCCATCCTGAAGAAGTTTTTTCTTATGAATATTGTGATGAATCTTCCAGATATCCAAATTCAACAATAAATAATCAATTTGATAAGATAAAAGCTGATTATTTTTCAAAATACCCTACTCCCAAAGATTATATCAGAAAAAACGAAGAGTATTATTCCTATACTTCTGCAAATTTTATTCTTACTAAAGAAGGAAATATTAAAGATTTATCATTAGAAAGCGTATTTCAGAACAAAAAAAACAATATATTTGAAAAACAATTCAATAAACAATTGAAAGATTTTGTTTTACATACGCAATGGATTCCCGGCAAAATAAGTGGTCTTAATGTAGATTCTTATTATGACGTTACCATTCATTATGATTAAATTCTAAAAAAACTTCCCTTTACTATTAAAAAATCAAAATAATTATGAAAAGAGCCATTCTATTATCCGCTTTATTATTGTCTCAATTTGGGACATCGCAATTGTTAAAGACTTCAGGACAAAAAATCATTAATGATAAAGGTGAAAATGTTCAGTTAAGAGGTCTTGGCTTAGGAGGATGGATGCTCCAGGAAGGCTATATGCTGAAAACTGCAGATTTTGCAGGACCTCAATATAAAATTAAGGAAAAGATTGCAGAGCTGATAGGTGAAGATGGAATGAATAACTTTTATAAAGCTTATTTAAAAAATGGTATTACAAAACAGGATATTGACTTTCTGGCAAAAGCAGGTTTCAATTCTATAAGACTTCCAATGCATTATAATCTCTACACACTTCCTATTGAAAAAGAACCTGTGAAGGGTAAAAATACCTGGCTGGAAGAGGGTTTTCAAATGACTGATGATCTTCTTCAGTGGTGTGCTGATAATAAGATATACTTGATCCTTGATCTGCATGCTGCACCGGGAGGTCAGGGAAATGATGTTAATATTTCTGATAATGATAAATCTAAACCGTCTCTTTGGGAGAACGAAGAGAATCAGAAAAAAACTATCGCGTTATGGAAAAAACTGGCAGAACGTTATAAAGACAGCCCACGGATTGGTGGCTATGACCTCATCAATGAGCCTAATATCAATTTTACAGGGAAAAATCCAAATGGAACTGATGAAATGTCTAATGCTCCTCTTTGGAAATTACAGAAGGATATTACTACAGCGATCAGGGAAGTAGATCAAAAGCACATTATTTTTATTGAAGGAAACGGCTGGGGTAATAATTATAATGGATTAATTCCTATCTGGGATAACAATATGGCTTTCAGTTTTCATAAATACTGGAATTATAATGACGAGCCAACGATAAAAGCGGTCTTAGATCTCAGAGAAAAATATAATATGCCGATCTGGCTGGGTGAAACAGGGGAAAACTCAAATGTCTGGTTTACGGAACTGATACAGCTTTTGGATCAGCATAATATTGGCTATGCATTCTGGCCTATGAAAAAGATTGATAATATTGCAGGAATTGCGAATGTGAAAACCACACCTGAATATGAAAAGCTGCTGGAATATTGGAAAAATGGAGGCGAAAAACCATCGAAAGAATACGCCACTAAAGCTTTGATGCAAATTGCTGATCATTATAAATTTAATAATGTGGAAGTTAAAAATGATGTTATCGATGCCATGTTCAGACAGGTTACTGATAGTTCTACAAAACCTTTTAAAAATCATACTATTCCAGGAAAGATTTTTGCAACAGAGTATGATCTCGGAAGAATAGGTTCTGCGTATCAGGATAAGGATTTCATCAATCTTTGGGTAAGTGATCCGGCAAAAAGATCAGAGTGGAACTCCGGACAGCAAATGAGAAATGACGGGGTTGATATTTATAAATGTAATGATAAGATAACGAATCAATATTATGTGGGAAAAACAGAATCCGGAGAATGGCTTCAATATACATTTACTGCAAAGGCAACGAAAGGTTATAGTTTTGACTTCCGATATTCTTCACCTAAAGATTCAAAAATAAGAATTGAAACAGCTTCAGGGAAAAACTTAGCAACAGTTTCTCTTCCTTCTACAGGAGGAAATGAAAATTGGAAAACCGTTTCTGCTAAAAGTATTAATCTTCAGAAAGGAGAAAATAAAATCAGAATTGTCTTTGAAAATGATGGTGCGAACCTGAATTATTTTGAAGTAAAATAATGGAAAAACAGGAAGTTATTTAGCTACTGATCAATAGCACGTACTAATTTTTCTTCTGATAAGATTTTAAATAGTGAAATTACAACTCTCTTCTGGTTATCAAAAGAGAGTTTTTTACTTGTCAGACTTTGGCGATGAAACAAAAAAATTAATGAATTATCTAACTAAGACTATGCTGGCAACTAAAACGGGACAAATAAAATTGTTGAACAGCTAATGAAAAAACATTTCTGTCGCTCCCAAAATGAAATATTCCGATAGTAATGACAATACTCTAACTATAATCATCACATTACCTACAGAAAACATTGCGCAATTGCTGTATTTATAAGTAATTCCTAGGAATCAAAAGCCGTAAACTGCAAAATAATCTCAGATATTTCGAAGACAGTGTGGGATAATTTTAATAAATAAAATATTAAGCTTAATTTTAGCGCCAAGAATTGTATCGGTTCTTTGTATTTGTCAATATGAAAAAAGTACTATCAGCTGGGGCTTTATTTTGCTTCACACTCTTCTTTTCGCAGAAGAATCAAAACTATTTAAAGATCAGCTATGGAAGTGTCTGTTGTGGTCCTGCCTCTGAAAAACCAGTTATCAGCTATCTGAAAGAGTTTAAAAGGAAAAATCAAATTAGAAGTTTGGAAATTCTAATGCAAAAAGGGTTGGGAAAAGAGGGCGAATTTACGGTATATGTAGGTACGGACTTTCTTTCGATCAATCAAAAAAGCCGATTGATACGAGGACTGAATGCTGCTGTTTCCAATCAAAATAATAACAGGAAACAGGAAAGTAACGGAATGGTATATTTTGATTCTGCGGATATTGCTCATCATCAGGATCTTGTCAACGCAAAAAATTTAACTATCTATAAAAAATAAAGGAAAATGATCAAAAACATTGTAGTTATCGGAGCTGGAACCATGGGAAATGGTATTGCGCACACTTTCGCACAAAGCGGTTTCAAAGTAAATCTTGTAGATGTATCTCAGGAAGCTTTGGACAAAGGATTGAAAACCATTACTACGAACCTTGACAGAATCATTGCAAAAGGAAATCTTACGGAGGAACAAAAAGCTGAAACATTAGGAAATATCACAACTTTCACCGCGCTTAATGATGCTGTAGGAGCTGCTGATCTGATTGTAGAAGCTGCGACTGAAAATCTTGATCTTAAATTAAAGATCTTTGGTCAAATGGACGAATTGGCACCTGCCGAATGTATTCTGGCAACCAATACTTCTTCTATCTCCATCACTAAAATTGCTGCGGCTACAAAAAGAGCTGATAAGGTAATCGGAATGCACTTTATGAACCCGGTTCCCATCATGAAGCTGGTAGAAATCATCAAAGGATATTCTACTTCTAAGGAAACTTTTGATTCTATTTACGAAATGAGTAAAACTTTAGGTAAAGTTCCTGTAGAAGTGAACGATTACCCTGGTTTTGTGGCAAACAGAATTTTAATGCCAATGATCAACGAATCTATCGAAACGCTTTACAATGGAGTTGCAGGAGTAGAGGAAATTGATACGGTAATGAAATTAGGTATGGCTCATCCGATGGGACCACTTCAATTAGCAGATTTCATTGGTCTTGATGTATGTCTTGCTATTCTGAATGTAATGTACGATGGTTTCAAAAATCCTAAGTATGCTCCAAACCCACTATTGGTAAATATGGTAACAGCAGGAAAACTGGGAGTAAAATCAGGAGAAGGTTTCTACGACTATTCTGAAAGCAAAAAAGCTGAAAAAGTATCAAAAATGTTTTTGAAATAATTCGCCAGATTATGAGTTGTGGGTTATAAGTCCTAAATTTGGGTTCTCAACCTTTATTGATACTTAATAACTATAACTTTGATGAAAATTAAAGAAAAAAACATTCAAATATTATTGGTCATCATTACTTTAGTGATGACCATTTTTCGTTTTTTACTCAATGAAAAAGGAAGGGTGAATCCGGATTCTATCCGATATATGAGATTTGCTCACGGATTACCTGTCATTGACAATACAACAACTCCTCTAGGCTACCCTGCCGCTATAAAATTCTTTACTTACTTCGGTTTTGATGAATTCTGGAGCAGTAAGGTTATTGGTATTCTTGCTTGCCTTTTTATTGTTTTATTTGCCTGGAAAAAGAAGTTCTATTTCAGAGAATCTATTGTTTTATGTAGTTTATTCAGCATACTATCTGTTTTTGCTTTTACGATGAGTGAGGCATTGATCCTGCCTTTTGTTTTTCTCTTTTTATACGCTGCATCATTGGTTATCAATGGAAAGCTATCAGGCTGGAAAGCTGTTTTTTACCTTTCTCTGTCTTTAATTTTGCTTTATAATATAAGGTATAGCGCTCTTTTCATCATTGGAGGAACCGGTTTGTATGGACTTATCTTCTGGAAAAGAAAATATGGATTATCATTCATCATTTCAGCAGCTATAGGAATGGTTTTCATAGTTTTATATAAATTTTTATTCATTGATTATTTTAATAAGGAATATGTACAGCACTTCCTGGAAATGGGACTTCATACAACTCCTGAGCTATTGTTAGAACTGTTTCAGGGATTATGTACTACTTTTAATCCTTTTATCCATATGGCAAATCCTGCGGGAGGAATTATCAACTATGGAATCTATGGAATTGGACTAATGAATATTCTTTTCATGATTTTCCTTTTTATAAAACAGAAACTTTCAGATACTGACTATTTTAATATTTTTATAGGTGTTTCCGGAATTGTGTGTTCTTATTTTATACAATACTTTTACTCAATAAATCCAATGGATTACAGGTTATTGGCTCCATTCAGCTTTCCGATCTGGCTGGTTTATTTTAAAAAATTATTTGAATTGTTCAGTACTAAAACTTATGTAATTGGTATTCTAAGCTTAATGTCCGGTATGCTTTTCACCTGGCTGTCAAAAGGGAATTATCTGGAAAACAGAAAAATCATTACAAAATATTTAAAGGAAGAAGGCTTGGACAAAGTTCCATTGAAGTTTTATATTGTAGAAGAAGAAGATCTTGATAAAATACAATTGGCTGAATTGATAAGCACGGTAAATCCTCAGATAAGTCTCACATTCAAGCCAAAGGATACTTTACATAAAACAACACTTACAAGCTATAAAGTTTTACAAAAAGTTAAGATCGACAAGAACAAATATCAATAATTTTATTATCTTTGATTTAAAGTTAAAACATTAAAAAAATGAAATTACCAAAGTTTTTATTAGCAGATAATTCGGAGTTTCCAGAGGATCTATTCGTAGTACACACTGAATACCCAAGATTCATCTTAAACGTTGAGGAAGAGGAAGTTGAGTGGTTAGATGATCTTGAAGGAGATGACGAGGAAACTATGGCAGACGAAGCTACAAAGGTAGTAGAGGCAGCATTCAAATGGTGCGATGAAGAGTTGGCTAAGTACGACGAAGAAGAGGAAGATTAATAACACTCTAAACATAAAAAAGGAACTCAAATTGAGTTCCTTTTGTTTTTATTCTGATTTATTGAATTTCAATAATAAAAGATTGTCTTTATAAAGCTCTAAAGTGGTTCCGGAAATAACATATTTATTTGCTTTTCCCATCATATCCATAAAGTTCTGTTCTACACCGATGTTATTACACATCATTTTGGTAGATCCCATTTGTCCGGCAGTAAAACCACCAGTAGAAGGGTCTATCTGAGCTGTTCCGAAATAGTTATTACATCCGGCATTTCCTGTGATCTTTTCTCCTTCAATATTTAATGTAGGGATTTTTCCTTTCACATTATCAGCTAACGTCCATTTTGTGTTGGTAAGAGCTGGCTGAGCTTTTCCTACTTTAGAGGCAGATGGGCTTGTCATGGTTCCGCATGAAGCCAAAACCGCTGCTGTACATATACTTAAAAAAAGATTTTTCATTTTTTTCTTTTTGAATTAATCCAAATTTACGGATTTTATCTTATTTAAACGGGTTGCGACGAATTTTATTATTCTTTAACAGTTGTTTTTATAAATACGAATAACACTTATATTTTCCCAAATACCCCTGCTAACAAAACGAAACAATTTCAACTGGGAAATATAATTTTAACAGGTTGGAAAACGCAAAGACGCAAATTATTTTTAATGATTGAGCAGAAAGGCGCAAAGGATTTTATCTACGATAAAATTGTATAACACTTACAATTTTTATAATTGCCACGAATGCACAGATGAGATATTATAATGCTAAAAAATATATTCTTTCAATACCTTTTTACAAGATAGTATATTAATAGTAATCTGGAAATTATTTGAAAATCTACTCCTTGTGGAGAATCTTTGATTCGCTTGCGCCTTAAAAATAATTAGCATCATAATCCTTTTGCGCCTTCGCGTATTCCAACTTAGAATTTTTAAACACAAATAAAACTAATATCTTCACAAATATCACAACCCTGTCACTACGAACAAGGTGAAACAATCTCAACTTTAAAATATAATTTTAACAGGTTGGAAAACGCAAAGACGCAAATTATTTTTAATGATTGAGCAGAAAGGCGCAAAGGATTTTATCGCCGATAAAATTGTAGCACTTACCTATTTTATAATTGCCACGAATGCACAGATGAAATATTATAACGCTAAAAACCCATTCTTTTAGTTCCTTTACAAAATAGGACATTAATAATAACCTGGAAATTATTTGAAAACTGCATACTCCTTGCTGAGAATCTTTGATTCGCTTGCGCCTTAAAAATAATTAGCATCATAATTCTTTTGCGCCTTCGCGTTTTCCAACTTAAAGTGGCTCGCAGATTTTCTAAACACAAAAAAACGGGCTTTAAAAAGCCCGTTTCTATATATTTTTCAATCTTTTATATTAAGATCTTAATTCTGCATTGAATTCTTTCTGGAAAGACTTGATTAAAGAATCCATTACTTCAGTAATTTCCTTCTCTTCCAGTGTTTTTTCTTCGTTTAACAGTTCGAAGCTCATTGCATAAGACTTTTTACCTTCAGGTAGATTTTTGCCTTCATAAACATCGAATAAATTAATACTCTTAATGAATGGCGATTTATTCTTCTTTGCAATCTGATATAGATCCTGATAGTTAACATTCTTATCAATCAGTAAAGCTAAATCCCTTCTGATCTTGTTGAACTTAGGAATATCTTTAAATTTCAATTCGTTTTTAGAACGTAATTCCTGAGCAAATTCAAGTTCGATTTCTGCATAGAAACAATCCTGATCGATATCAAAGTCTTTTAAAAGCGCTGGAGCTACTTTACCGATTCTTACTAACGTTTTTCCTTCTGCTTCGTAAGCTAATGCATCAGAAAATCTGTCGTCAGATAACGCTACTTCTTTGTAATCTACAGCTAATCTTTCTAATAGTACCTTAACATATGCTTTTAGGTTATAGAAACTTACAGCAGATTTAGGTTGTAACCAGTTTTCAGCAACATCTCTTCCTGAAACGATGATAGCCAATTGTTTTCTTTCTTCGTACTTATCTTTTTTGTGATAGATTTTTCCGAATTCAAAGAACTTGATATCCTGATTTTTTCTGTTGATATTGTATACAGTATTCTGAAGAAGCCCCTCTAATAAAGACTTTCTCATGAATGCAAGGTCTCCACTTAAAGGATTTAATAGTTTTACAGCATCCGTTTCATCTTTTACAGAAGTTAATGAGTTATTCATTACTTCATTGAATCCAAGACTTTGTAAACCTCTTGCCCAGCTGTTTTCCAATTCATCCTGATCGTTTGCACTTAGCTTAACCGGAGTGAAAGAAATCTTCTGTGGAGCATCAATCTTATTGTAACCGTAGATTCTTAAAATCTCTTCGATAACATCGATTTCTCTTGTTACATCTGCTCTGTACGCAGGAACAGAAATTTCAAATCCGTTAGGAATTTCATTTAAAACCTGAATTTCTAAAGCTTTTAAGATTTCCTTTACTTTTTCTCTGTGAATTTTTGTTCCTAAAATCTGCTCAATTTTAGAGAATCTTAAAATCACATAGTTATCTTCAATTTTCTTTGGATATTCTTCCAACAACTCTCCTACTAATTTCCCTTCTGCTATTTCCTGGATCATTTTAATAGCATGAGTAATTGCTGTTCTTGTAATATTTGGGTCAACACCTCTTTCAAATCTGAAAGATGCATCAGTATTTAAACTGTGAATTTTTGCTCCTTTTCTTACCGCAATCGGGTTAAAGTAAGCACTTTCTAAAAATATAGTCTTGGTAGTTTCAGAAACTCCTGAGTTTGCTCCTCCGAAAACTCCGGCAATACACATTGGATTGTCCTGACCATCTTTGATCATAATTTCGGTCCCGTTCAATGTTCTTTCAACACCGTCTAGGGTGGTAAATTTTGTACCCGGTTTTGCAACGCCTACTTTTACTTTTTTATCTGCAATTTTGTCTGCATCAAATGCGTGAAGCGGTTGTCCGTATCCGTGAAGGATATAGTTTGTAATGTCTACTACATTGTTGATTGGGCTTAATCCGATTGCTTTCAATCTGTCTTTTAACCAAGATGGGGATTCTGCAACCTTTACCTCTTCAATCACTGCTCCAATATATCTTGGGCACAGCTCGGCATCTTCAATTTCAAGTTTGAAATCATGAGAACCTTCATTATTTAAAGCTTCAGAAGCTACTTTATTGAATTTAGATTTTAACTGGTTTGTAGAAAGGTAAGCATGCAGATCTCTTGCAACTCCATAATGAGACATTGCATCGGTTCTGTTTGGCGTTAAACCAATTTCAAAAACCTCATCATTTGTCAATTCAAAATAGTCAGCAAAGTTTTTTCCTACTTCATATTTAGTTTCATCCAGCACCATAATTCCGCCGTGATCATCGCTAAGACCAAGCTCATCTTCTGCACAGATCATCCCCTGAGAAACTTCACCTCTGATTTTTGCTTCTTTAATTTCAAAAAAGTTTCCTGTTTTATCATAGATTTTTGTACCAACAACTGCTACAGGGACAGTTTGTCCTGCATCTACGTTAGGAGCTCCGCAAACAATGTTCAACACTTTTCCGTTTCCTACGTCTACTGTTGTTTTCTTCAGTTTATCGGCATTAGGATGTTTTTCACAGGTTAAAACTTTACCTACAACAATTCCTTCCAGACTGCCTCTAACACTTTCAAATTTATCTATCCCTTCCACTTCAAGACCTATATCTGTAAGGAATTCACCGATTCTTTCAGTTTTCAATTCCGTTGTCACAAAGTCCTTCAGCCAGTTGTTTGATATTTTCATTTGCTTATCTATCTACTTGTTTAATTCGTCAAACGAAACTTTGGGTCTCACTTGCACTATTTTTGAAATTTTGTTTGAATTCCCGACCAGTAATGGAGTCGGTTTTTCGCGGTACAAATGTCGTGTTTTTTTAAGAAATACAGAAATTTCAAAGCCATTTTAAGATAAATAATTTTGTTTTTTTTCTTATCTTAGAATTGAATAAATCACTTTACAGCCTGCACCTTCTATAATTTTATCATATGATTTTAAGCCAGAATCAAAGACAGCTTCATCAATTGGCAACAAATGGCAGAATACCATCGCTTTTAACGCAAGGTTTTATAATAATATATACAGTTTTATAATGTATCTTCTTGCGATTTTAACATTTAAATTATAATACTAGAACAATTTTGAAAATAGGTAAAATTATTGATTAAGCAACCTCCTAAGCTTATTTTTCTAATGGTTTAAAAATTCAGATTGAAAACAAAAAAAGCCGGATTACTCCAGCTTTTTCCTATTTGTTTTTAATATTACAATCCGATTACCGGCATTGATAACATTAAGATGTTTTCGTTTTCTTCAAGACCATCAAGAGGTTCAATGATACCAGGTCTGTTTGGCTGAGACATTTTCATAGTAATATCATCAGATCCTAGAATTGTCAACATTTCAGTTAAGAATTTTGAGCTGAATCCGATATTGATATCTTCTCCGTTATAATCACAAGGAATCTGCATGTCTGCTTTGTTTGCATATTCAGTATCTTCTGCATGTAAGTGAAGAATATTTCCTGAAAGCTTGAATCTTACCTGGTTGGTAGATTTATTAGACATGATAGACGCTCTCTTGATAGCTCCTAATAAAAGGTTTCTATTGATTGTCAATACATTTGGATTTTCTTTAGGAATTACCGCTGTATAGTTTGGATATTTACCATCGATCAGTCTACAGATCCAGATATGCTTATCAAAAGTAAATTTAGCCATGTTCTCATTGAAGTCGATTCTTACCTCATCATTAGAACTTGCCAGGATATTTTTGAAAATATTCAAAGGCTTTTTAGGCATAATGAACTCCATTGGCTCAGCATTCATCAGGTCTGTTCTTTTATAAACTACCAATCTGTGAGAGTCTGTAGAAACAAAATTAGTTTCATTTTCTCCAAACTGGAAAAGAACTCCTGTCATTACCGGACGAAGAGAGTCATTACTTGTAGCAAATAATGTATTGGTTAAAGCTTCTGATAAAACACCTGCCGGCATTATTACACTTTGTGAAGCATCAAATTCTGGTAGCTCAGGGTAGTCATCAGCGTTATCTAATGCTACTGCGAAATTATCTTTTTCATCTAAAATCTCAAGTTGGCTTCCAGTTCCTTCCGCATTGTCCTTTACAACAAATGTTAAAGGCTGTTCTCCATATGTCTTGATAAAATCCTGAAAAATCTTAGCAGGAACAGCAAATTTACCTGAGTCATCCGACTTTACTTCCAATGAAGTAACAAGAGTCGTCTCACCGTCAGATGCTGTAATGGTAACATTATTTCCGTCTAATTCAAAAAGATAGTTTTCTAAAATAGGTCTCGATTGAGAGCTTGATATTACGCCACTTACAGTTTGCAACGCCTTCTGCAGTTCACCACTTGAAATAATAAATTTCATAGATTTATAAAATAAGTTTCTACAAATATAATAAATACATACAACAAAGAAAAAAATAATCTTGAGGAGTTTTGAACAATCATCGTCAACCTGTTTTAAGTCTTGACATTACGTTCACATTTCCTGAACCATTTATATTTTCGTTCAAAAATATTCGATTGGGAATTCTTTACCTCATATTTAATCTTATATTTCAAATATAGCAGATTAACCGGAACAATCAAAATACAAAACCTATCTTTGTTAAAAATAATTTAAAAAATGCGAAAACCTCCACTTCATAAAAGTTTTCTCAATGCTTTTCGGGGAGTGTTTGTGATGATAAAGACTGAAAGAAATTTTCAGATCGAACTTTTTGCTTTTTTGATTAATGTATTTCTTATTTTTTACTTAAAGCTTTCCGGTACGGACACAGCTATTGTTCTTATTACTTCCTTCGCTGTATTAAGTGCCGAAATTTTTAATACTGCTATTGAAAAGATCTGCGATTTTATCCAGCCGGAGTATGATAAAAGAATTGGTTTCATTAAAGATATTTCTGCCGGAGCAGTTGTATTAATGGCTATTTCTTCTGTACTAATTGGAATTCTTGTTTATTGGAAGTATCTTTTTATCTGATTCATTTTTCATAAATTTTCTATAAAATAGAAAAGATATTCATTTAATTTGATAATTTTTATTAAGTTCGCCAAAAATTAATCTTATGAAAAAGTTATTAGTAGGAATCTTTGCTGCAGCGGCTATTTCATCTTGTAGTGTAGGTGATGATACTTTACCGATGCCTGATAATTCTGGAAATAATAACAATACCAATATTGTTGGAGTTTGGAAAATACAAACTGAATATCAGATTTCCGGAACCAATAAAGAAACTGTTATTGCAGAAAAAGTTCCTGATGATTGTAAAAAACAGGGAACTTATGAATTTAAAAATGACGGAAAATATTATATGACAGATTATAACAATATAGATTCTGTTTGTAAAAAAACGGAGGCTACCACTCCTTATGAATACAATCCTGCTCATATGAAACTTACTATTGGTACTAATGAAGCTGATGTACTTGACCTTTCTTCTACTAAACTTGTTATTTTAGTAGCTACAAATGAAGACTACAATAGTGATGGTATTAAGGATTATGTAAAAACTGTTTTTTATAAATAAAATTACTATAAATGAAAAGCCTGCCACTCTAAAGAGAAGCAGGCTTTTTTATTTCGACGACATAAAGTAGCTTAACTATTTCAAAGCAATCAAAATATCTACTTCTGCCTCTTCAGGGTTCTGTGTCTTTTCACCATATATTTCAAAATCAGCGGTAAATATTCTTTCTAAATCCATATTCCAGATTTTAATCCATTCATTGATGACAAGATCTTCTGCAAGGTTGCCTTTTGGATTAAATTTTACGTAGTTTCCGCCTTCAAAAGATTTCCCAACCATACCTTCAGGAATAATATCAAGGTTTTCTACTTTACATCCAAGCAATGTGGTATAAGGTTTTGTATGATCTTTTTCGTAATCGATATAAATGGAATAAATGGTATTGTCTATTTTGTTTGGAATTTGTTCTACCATATTTTCTTTCATCAATTTCTCCCACAATACCGGAATATCTTCTGCCGCCTGATTGTTTTCATTGGTTGTTCTCACTGCAATTCCGATCACCTTAAAAGGTTCAATTTTCACGTTATTCATTTCTTGATTCTTTGTTGTAGGTCAAAGATAGAAAGGAATTGTGACAGCTGTTTGTCAGGAGAAATTTTAGAATTGAAAAATAATTGATGATCGTAAATAATCCGTAATGTCTGATACCTGATGAACTAATGGATTATTTTATGGTTTGACTAAAGCCAATGGATAGGTTTTCAATGTAAAACGAACTAAAGCCTGTTTCTGACAATGTTTATGATTCTATTCCGGAAGAAGCTGCTACATAGATAAATCCTTTATTTCCTGATCTGAAAACAGTTTCAATTCTTTTATAATCATCCACTTCATACTCGTCTGCCTGTAAAATTTCAGCTTCTGTAACTTCGAAAAGCACTCCTTTTACTTCGTCATTGTTATTTCCTGAAAACTCCAGCGCAGGATGGTATTTCTGTCCGCTTTTCCTTAGAACTTCGGGATCGGTAATTTCGAGCATACTTAATTGATATCCATTCAAAGTATCTTTTTCACCTTGTAAAATGCGTCCGAATGTTTCAATCTGAACCTGCTCTTGCTGTAAGGTTCCGTAAGAGAATAAATAGGGCATTATAAATATTTTTCAATAATTGGGATTGCTACTTCAGCCATCATTCCATAGCCTTTTTCATTGGGATGAACTCCGTCTGCTGACAACAGAATTTCTTTATCTGTCAATAATGCGGAATAAAAATCAATATAGCTTAAAGAGTCTTCTGCTGCAATGTCTTTAAGAATCTGGTTGTAGAGGATGACTTCTTCATTTGTTCTTAATTTTCCGGATCCCACTACTACTCCGTCTATTTTTTGGGCAACGGGAAGGATACTTACCAAATAAATATCTTTAGAAAACTGCTTTGCCTGCTGAACAGCAATTTTGATATTTTCCTTAAACTTTTCCGGTTCTACAATATGAATTCCATCTTTTATAGCAAGATCGTTAGCTCCATAGCTTATAAAAACCAGATTTCCGTCGGCAGAATTTCTTGCGCTTAATTCTGTAGGCATTCGCTTCAATAATCCTTCTGTTGTTTCACCACCGATTCCTAAATTGAATAAAATCAGTTCATCGCCATTTCCCTCATGGAATTTTTGCAGGGCATATCTTTTCAAAATATCTACCCATCCTCCAAATACTCCATCGTACTCTCCATACGTAATGCTGTCCCCAAAGAACAGCCCATACACTATTTTCTTCATTCAATTATTTTTTTGTTTTCTGATTGCTGCTTTGTGTTAAAGCTTTTCAATTGTTCTTCAAAGTAAGATAAAAATCTGCGAAATACTCCTAATCTGTGAGATTTTTTTAATGTAAAACTGTAGTGAGAAAATTTTGAACCATTAAAGGTTGAGGGATTTAATTTTTTTTAACGCAAAGGTTTTATTCTTATAGCGTATATTTTAGGGAGCTAAGAGGCAATCAACAAGTTGATTGGATGAAGCTGGGTGGTTGCTTTGAAAACACTTTAGTATACAATTGAAAATTTCTCTCGTTCCTGTCATTCCAAACTCAGGGCAATATTTTTATGCAGTAATCCAAACTTTATAGGTTTTTGAAAGCTATAAGGTCTAATGATTAATCCAATGTCAATTGAATATTTGTATGGGATTCGATAATCTCTATCAGAATATCAAACAATGTCTGCCCTTTACCCTCCAGTAAATCGTTTAGTTTTTGCCGGATAAGTTCGATATTGAATGGTTTTCCCTGTTTTATTTTATTTTCGTAAAACTGTTGGGTAGCTTTTATTCCTAAATCTTCTTTTGATTTTTGTGACTCCTTCCACAAGATCTCAATTTCTTCTTTATTTTCAAAGATTCCGAAACCTCCGTAAAGTATATCATCAAAACCATCTAAGGTTCCTACTTTCCAGTCTGTGTCTTTCATTAAAACATTAGAGATTTCTTCATAGAAACCATCTAAAGACGAAAAATGACCGCCATGGATGACGATCATTTTTCTTGTATTGTTATTTGAAGTATTCAACACCGTTTTTGAATATATTGTGATAATTCGCGGTTGGTATGTTCTTCATTAATCCTTCTGCAAAACGTTCCGGATGTCCCATTCTTCCGTAGATCTTTCCACATGGGCTGGTAACTCCTTCAATTCCGAATAATGAATTGTTCGGGTTGAACGGCATTCCGTGGGCAATGTTTCCATCAAAATCGATGTATTGTGTTGCAATCTGTCCGTTTTCATATAACTTCTTGATTTCTTCTTCTGAAGCGATAAAACGTCCTTCACCGTGAGAAATCGGAATGGTGAAAGTCTGACCTTTCATTCCTTTTAACCAAGGGCTTTCATCGTTCACTACTTTTACAGTAACCATTTGAGAGATGTGTCTTCTGATCGCGTTGTGAGCTAATGTAGGAGAGTTTTCATCTAAATCCTTGATTCTTCCGTAAGGTAATAATCCTGATTTAACCAAAGCCTGGAAACCGTTACAGATCCCGATGATCATCCCGTCTCTGTCTAATAATTCGTGAACTGCATTTCTCATCTTTTCGTTCTTTAAAACGTTGACAATGAATTTTGCAGAACCATCCGGCTCGTCACCTGCTGAGAAACCTCCTGAGAAGGCAAGAATCTGAGAGGTTCTGATCTCTTCTACCCATGCATCAATGCTTTCATCCAACAATTGGTGGCTGATATTGATTAAAGGTAAGCTGCTTACCACAGCGCCTTCTTTCTGGAATGCATTTAGAGTATCATACTCGCAGTTGGTTCCCGGGAATACCGGAGCAAATACTTTAGGCTGAGCAATTCCGTGTTTTTTGATGATGATATTTCTTGGGTTGACGGAGTTTGATTTTTCATCAATTTCAACCGTAAGCTTTTCTTTTTCTACTGTTGGGAAAAGGTTTTCAAATGTACCGGTGTAAGCAGCGACCAGATTCAAGATGCTAGATTCAAGACCATTAATCTTTAAGATTCCTGAATCTTTTACTTCTCCGATTAACTGTAGAGATGCATTGCTTAGCTCTTCTTTGGCTTCGATAATTAAACTACCGATATTTTTAGCTAATAAAGTGTTTTCATCAGCATTGATTTCAGCTCCCAATCTGTTTCCGAAACTCATTTTTGCCAATGCTACAGCTACTCCACCATCTTTTACTGTTTTTACAGAAACAATTTTTCCGGATTTGATGTTTTCGAAGATGAATTCGTAAATGTCTTTTAAAGCATCATAGTTTGGAAGTCCGTTTTCCTGAGCAACGTGGTTAAAGAAATAGACTTTGTTTCCTGCTGTTTTAAATTCGGGAGAAATGATATTTTGTTTCTCTCCGTTGGCACATGCAAAAGAAATCAATGTTGGTGGTACATTCAGATCCTGGTACGTTCCACTCATGGAATCTTTACCACCGATTGCAGCTAATCCAAGATTGATCTGCGCATCATAAGCTCCTAAAAGAGAAGCTAAAGGTTTACCCCATTTTTCAGGAGTCTGTCCTAATTTTTCAAAGTATTCCTGGAAGCTTAATCTGATGTTTTTGTAATCACCTCCCATCGCAACAATCTTCGCAACACTTTCTACTACAGCGTAAGATGATCCTAATAATGAGTTTTGTTTTGAGATTTCAGTATCAAATCCCCAGCTTGCTAGGGAAACTGTTTTGATATCTTTTGCTCCTAAAATCGGTAGTGTCTGCACACTTCCTTCCATTAAGGTTTGCTGATACTTTCCACCTAAAGGCATGGCTACTGTTGTTCCTCCTACTGAAGAGTCGAACATTTCCAATAATCCTTTTTGGGAAGCTACATTTTTATCTTTTAAGGTATTCAGGAAGTTTTCTTCGTTGAATGTCTTAGTTTCTGCTTTTACTTCTTCAAGATGGTTGATTTTTACCTCCTGAGATTTTGAACATCCGTTGGTATCAAGGAAAGCTCTTGAAAGATCTACAATTTTGTCTCCTTTCCAGAACATCTGCATTCTTCCTGAATCTGTCACTTTTGCGACTTCTACAGCCACAATGTTTTCAGCTTCACAGAATTTGATGAACTTTTCTTTGTCTTTTGGATCTACTACAACCGCCATTCTTTCCTGAGATTCGGAAATTGCCAGTTCTGTTCCGTTTAATCCTTCATATTTTAATGGCAATACATCAAGGTTTACTTCCAGAGAGTCTGCAATCTCACCGATAGCTACAGAAACACCTCCTGCTCCAAAATCGTTAGATTTCTTGATTAATCTTGTCAGTTCCGGATTTCTGAATAGTCTCTGAATCTTGCGTTCTTCTACAGCATTTCCTTTCTGAACTTCAGAGCTCATGGTATGGATAGAAGTTTCGTCCTGCTCTTTTGAACTTCCGCTTGCGCCTCCAACTCCGTCACGACCTGTTGCGCCTCCTAAAATAATGATAGAATCACCGTTTGCAGGTTTTTCACGTCTTACCCAATCTACAGGAACGGCTCCGGTAACGAAACCAACTTCCATTCTTTTTGCTTTGTAGCCTTCATCATAGATTTCAGAAACCATAGTAGTTGCAAGACCAATCTGGTTACCATAAGATGAATATCCGTTCGCAGCCTGTTTCGTAATGGTTTTTTGAGGTAATTTCCCTGGTAATGTTTGGTCTACCGGTTCTAAAACATCTGCAGCACCTGTTAATCTCATCGCCTGGAACACAAAAGATCTTCCTGATAAAGGATCTCTGATAGCTCCTCCCAGACAGGTAGATGCTCCTCCAAAAGGTTCAATTTCCGTTGGGTGGTTGTGTGTTTCGTTTTTGAATAATAGGTACCAAGGTTCTTTTTTACCATCGTATTCAGCTTCAATCTGGATAGTACAAGCGTTGATCTCATCAGAAATAACAAGATTATCCAGGTTACCTGTTTTATGGAAATATTTACCGCAAACTGTTGCTAAGTCCATCAGGGAGATAGGTTTCAGTTCACGCCCTAAGAATTTTCTTTTTTCGATATAGTCATTGAAAATGGTTTCCAATGTATGTTTGAATTTCCCTTCAAACTGAATATCTGACAATTGTGTTTCGAAAGTCGTGTGGCGACAGTGATCACTCCAGTAGGTATCTAATACTTTCAGTTCGGTTTCTGTAGGGTTTCTTTCTTCAGTTTTAAAGTATTCCTGAATAAATTTCAGGTCATCTAATCCTAATGCAAAACCGTGATTGTTATAGAAATTTTCTAGTTCGGCATCATTGAAATTGATGAAATTTTCGTGGATTAAAACTTTTGACGGTGTTTCATCAGCAGGAATGTCCAGAATAGACAGGTCTTTTTCCTGAGATTCTACTTTATTGATCAAAAGGTCTTTGATTTTCACCAAATCTGCTTCTGTAACTCCTTCAAATTCGATCAGCTTTCCACTTCTTACTTTTGATTTTTCATTCTCCGTCAATAAAGCGATACACTGTTGTGCAGAGTCTGCTCTCTGATCGTACTGACCAGGCAGGAACTCCATTCCGAAGTGGATGCTTTTTGCTGGGTTTTCTGTATGTAAAATATCAGTTACCGGATCTACGAAAGTATTGTTTACTACTTTTTCGAATTCTCCGTCATTCAAATTGAAAATGTCATACACATTGTATACTTTCACACTTTGAATTGCCGGAACAACTGCTTTTACTTCATCAAAAATTTTTGGACTTTCAACATCGAAAATTCCTCTTTTTTCTACGAAAATTCTTTTGTTATTAGACATTAGATGTCAGGTTTTATTTAATATTAGATTTATTTTCAAATTTATTTCTTGCTATCTCTATTGAACGATTCAATTTTTCAAGCAAAATTCTTTCTGGAGGTAAGATAAGTAAATATTCTGCAATTTTTATATTATCTCCTTCGAGATTCATCAGTTCTATATGTTCGGTATTTTTTCCGGAGCAAAGAATTAAACCAATCGGAGGGTTTTCTCCTTCTATTTTTTCATATTTGTTAAGATATGAAAGATAAAGCTCCATTTGTCCTTTATGGCTAGCTTCAAATTCTCCTAATTTCAGTTCGATAACAACAAGAGATTTCAGTTTTCTATGATAGAAAAGCAAATCTATATAGTAATCTCTGTTATCTATTGTGATTCTTTTTTGTCTTGAAAGAAATGCGAAATCGCTTCCAAGTTCTGAAATAAATTTTTGAAGTTCCACAATAATGGACTCTTCTAAATCTTTTTCAGAAAAAGTATCTTTTAATTCTAAAAAATCCAGAAAATAAGGATCTTTAAAAATCAGGTCCGGATTTAGAATATTATTTTCAGACCAATTTTTAAGTTCCTTGTTAATGATTTCTTCGGGCTTTTTACTTATTGCAGTGCGTTCAAAAAGCAAAGAATTTATTTTTTCTTTCAAAGTTCTGACACTCCAATTTTCAATTTTACAAACTTCAAGGTAAAAATTCCTCTTTGTATCCTGAGAAATGGGAATAAGCAGTAAAAAATGAGTCCATGATAATTGTCGCATCGCTGATGCGACAATTTCGAAATTATCAAAAACTGAAGCGAACTGTATCATTTTCCGGATATTTTTTTCAGAGAAAGAGCTTCCAAACTCTACGGTAAGTTGCTGAGAGATTTGTAAAATGACTTCTTTACCATACTCTGCCCTTTTATTCTCTAAAACATCTTCATTTATTCTTTGTCCAATTTTCCAGTACAAAACCACCATTGCCGAATTTACCTGAACAGCGACCTGACTTCTGGTTTTATCAACCAGTTCCTTTAAATCGGTAATTAATTGTTGATGATTCTGATTCTGTAACATTATTAAAAATTAGATGTCAGATTTTAATATTTTATTTTTCTTTTTACTTTTTTTGGGTTCAGATTATCGCTTGCATATTGGTCTCATTCCTGAGTACAAATTTACTCTTTTTACTTTCTTTTTCCTCAATCTTTTTTTTATAATACCAATGAGAGATTATTATCTTTGGATCCGTCGTTATTGGATGCATTTTTAGGGGCTCCCATCCATTCGTCTTTATTCAATACCAATCTAAAAGAATAGGTTTTTCCTTTTTCAAATTTAGACAAAGGAACTTCCAATTCATAATGGTTTTTATCTTTTTTTACCATTTGATAGTCTTTATTTTCAGAATCCCAGTCATTAAAACTCCCTGCTACAGAGACTGTATGAAGAAGACTGGCATCCAAGTTTGCAGAATGTGTATAGGAGAAAATCACTTTATCACCTTTCACAGTATATCCATACACCTTCTGTTGATCTGAGGTGGAAATAAAATCTTCTACTAAGCTGGTAGTCCCGTTATAAAGTGTTCCAAATGTATCATCCCCTGTGATATTCACAATGATACAAACTCCCAGGTTCAGCTCTGGAAATATGGTAAACAAGCTATTTATTCCGTAAGATCCACCATGTTTAAATCCTCTTTTACCATGTTGGGTAATCAGATATCTGTCCCAGAAATATCCGGTCCAGGCTTCTTTACTATTTTTGACATTTCTTTGGGATTCCTGTACTATTTTATTTTTCGGGTCCAGTTCTTGTTTTAAAAATTCCATCATATCTCCCAATGTGGATTGAATTTTAGAACCTCCTGCTCCCCAGAGAAGGCTTTTAGAAACCGGCATCAGACGACCATTTTTATAGTATCCATTTGCCTCAGCTTCATTTTTTCCAAGTTCCAGTTTGGTATGGTTCATTCCGTTTTTAGAGAATATATTTTCTTTCAAAAGGGTTTCATAGCTTTTTCCATAGATATTTTCCAGCATAAGTCCGGTGAGTTCCAGACTTGTATTGCTGTATTTATATTGTGTGCCGGGCTGTGCATCCAGTTGAACTGTTGCCAGATCTTTTTTAAAGTTTTCTTTTGTATATCCCTCTCCTAGCTTTTCATACAAAAAAGCAGTTTCATCGTTCATATTTTTTCTAAGCTCATCATCAATAGGAAGATTTCTGGGCAAAGCGGTTTCGTAAGAAATTAAGTCCCGGATTTTTATAGGAATTCCGTTATATTCTAAGTTCGGATAGGGTTCTTTTAGATATTTACGTACATCATCATCAAGATTTACCTTCCCTTCCAGCACTGCCTGAGCCAGTAGCTGCCCTGTAAAAAGTTTAGTAATAGAAGCTATGGCAAAGTAGGTATTATTGTCTGCTTTATTTCCTTTCCCTTTATCTATTTCACCATAGTGTTTGGTATAAACTTTACCATCTTTTACCACTCCAACAGAAACGGAGTATGCTTTGGATTCTGTTGCTACTTTCTGTGCCGCTGCATCTATGATTGAGTACACTTTTTTCTCACTTTGTGCAGCGTTCTTTACAAATGCCAAAGCAAAAATAAATACGAGTATATTTTTTCTCATTAAGTTTAATTCTGGTTATTTTTGAATTTATTAGGGTTATTAGAGTGTTTTTTCTGGTATTCTTCTGCTTGTTTGATTTCCTCTTTCAACCATTTTTGGAAAGGAATCATTTTATCTTCGTAATTGATAGTAAAAACGCTTTTTCCATCTTCTGACACAAAAAACTTCAGGTCATCAAATGCGGCTAAGTTTCTTTTTTTATTATCATAGGTATTGATCTGATAATACGGAAAATTTTCCTGTGGTCTTTCTACAATTTCAAAAAGAAGTTTTTTTTCTTCTTCAGACATTTCATTATAGACATTCACATAATGAACTGCTGAGATTATTTTATTGTATTTTTCAAAGAATTGAAGAATATTCTTTTCTTTTTCGTTGTATTGAAATGAATAGGGATAATATTTCCCATCAATATCAACATCTTTCCCGGAATGTGTTGTAAGGGGCTGAACAGTTTCTCCTTTGTTATTCATGACTCCCCAGATTCCGCCTACGATTGCAGGATGTTCGTCATCTGTTTTTTCCCAGTCACAGCCATCACAAAAAACGGCATATCCGTAATTAAACGAGGCTGTAAAGTCATGATTAGGTTGAATGATGATTTTCCCGTTACGGTCTGCAAATCCTATTTTCCCATTTTTAACAAACCTTCTGAGTCCTTCTGAAAAATAGTCTGCTCCGTTATCGTATAAAAAAGGTTTATATAAAAAATTACCTTTTCTGTCATAAACGTATCCAAAGGTATTTTTTTCATATTTGTCGTTTCTTTTCCCACCATGAAAGAGAATGGTTTCATTGCCAGTTCCTTCTTGTACTAATTCTCCGTCTTTGATTCCGGTATAGTCTTTAAATTCTGCCGGAATGATGATCTTTCCAGCCTGGTTTTTCACACCGATCAAAGAATCTTTGGATTTAAAGTACCTCAACGCTTCTTTCTTCTGAGAGAAAGCCAACATGGGAATCATTGCAATCAATAAAAGGGCTTTGTTCATGGCAGGTTAAAATAAAATATGCAGCCCAAAAGACTGCATATTCTTTTTATACTTTAAGATCAGCTTCCAATCCTATCAAATCTTTATTCTGGTCTATAATCGGCTGCACTTCGTTCTTGACAAATTCTTCTGTCTGAATTGGTGCAAACCCGATAAAGTTCTTCGGATCTAAAACTTCTTTTAATTTTGATTTATCTAATTTTAATGAATCATCGTTCAGGATTCTTTCAATCAGGTCGTTTTCTTTTCCTTCTTCTTTCACTTTCTTGGAAGCTTCCATTGAGTGAACTCTGATTACTTCGTGAATTTCCTGACGGTCACCACCTGCTTTTACTTCTTCCATGATAATATATTCTGTTGCCATGAAAGGAAGTTCTTCTTCGATGTGCTTATTGATTCTGTTCGGATATACAACAATACCGTTCATAATGTTGTTCCAGATCAATAGGATTGCATCAACAGCAAGGAATGCCTGAGGAATTGTTAATCTCTTATTAGCAGAGTCGTCTAATGTTCTTTCGAACCACTGGGTAGAAGCTACCATTGCAGAACTTGTTGTTAGAGACATTACATATTTTGCCAATGCTCCGATTCTTTCACTTCTCATTGGGTTACGCTTGTACGCCATTGCCGATGAACCGATCTGGTTTTTCTCGAATGGTTCTTCAATTTCCTTAAGGTTCTGAAGTAAACGTAAATCGTTGGTGAATTTATGAGCTGACTGAGCAATATTACCTAATAAGGCTACAACTTTAGCATCAATTTTTCTATCGTAAGTCTGTCCGGAAACTCCGAAAACTTTTTCGAATCCGAATCTTTTTGAAAGTTCTTTATCTAAGTGTTTTACTTTTGAATAATCTCCATTAAACAGCTCAAGGAAACTCGCCGCTGTTCCTGTAGTTCCTTTTACGCCTCTGAAACGTAGTGTTTCAAGGAAGAAGTCTAATTCTTCGATATCAAGAACCAAACTCTGTAACCAAAGGGTAGCTCTCTTTCCTACTGTTGTTAACTGTGCAGGTTGGAAGTGTGTAAACCCTAAAGTTGGAAGGTCTTTGTACTGAATCGCAAAGTCTGCTAAGTTCTTCATTACGTTCACCAACTTTTTCTTCAGGATTAAAAGACCATCACGGATCTGAATTAAGTCTGTATTATCTCCTACAAAAGCTGAAGTAGCTCCCAAGTGAATAATTCCTTTTGCTGAAGGCGCCACATCTCCATAGGTGTGAACGTGAGCCATTACATCATGACGGAATTTCTTTTCGTATTCTGCTGCTTTATCGAAATCGATATTTTCAGCATTAGCCTTTAATTCAGCGATTTGTTCGTCTGTAATTTCCAGCCCTAAGTCTTTTTCGATCTCTGCTAAAGCGATCCAAAGCTTTCTCCAGGTACGGAATTTGTTATTATGTGAGAAATTAAACAACATTTCTTCACTGGAATAGCGCTCTTCCAATGGATTTTTGTAGGAATTCATTCGTTCTTTTACTTTTTAGATGTACAAAAATACGTTTTTTCAGTGAGAGATAAAAATCTTGGTTTTATGATTTTTGTGTTGTTTGTTTAGGTAAATTCTGACTCTTTTTTATGGGGCTAAACTAAAAAAGCTTTCATGAAATTATTGGATATCGTATATACAAACATAAACCCTGCAATAGCAAGGTTTATTATTTAAGATCAACATTTTATGTCGTTACTATTTTTGCAGTTCTAAGTTTGGATTTTAAATCTCTGAGTTCGGCTAAAATTGCCTGAACTTCGGTTTTAGAATAGCTATCTCCAACGTTCCCTGCAGTATCAGCTGATGGTTCTGAACTTTTGAGTGCTCCGCTGTATTCGTTAGTTGCTTTATTCAGCACAATGGTATTCTGACTGTCTGATGGCGTTCCGCTAGCATGGAAGTCTGACAAATCTAATGAAACATTCCCTTTAAAGATCATATTTTCAATAGCCGGATTAATATAAAAAGCATTCGTGTACGGACTTACATCTCCTGTATAATAAGATTTTTTAGAAATAATATTATCTGTAATCACTAAGCTATCTGATTTTCCAACAGCAATAAAAGAACTTCCCTGATCGCCTGCAAGACTACCGCTTAAAATATTTCCGCTAATTACTGAATGATCAGAATCTTCTTTAATATTAAGAGAATGATATTTTGCATCATACAGTTTATTGGATTCAAAAACATTATGTTTTCCTTTTAAGTCAATAAGCGTATAATTGGAGATCAGATTGTTTTGGATCATACTTTTTGTTACATTAAAGAATAAAAGAAGTTTGATTTCTTTATTTTCATTAAGGATCGTATTATAGGATATTTCTTGGTTGATGTTAGCATCAGGCAATCTGTCTGAATTATAATAGTAAATATCACCAGCTCCTTCAAAATCTTTAAAGAAACGGACATTATTGCCACGAATAACAAGATTTTCAGATCCTTTCACACCTTGGTTATTGAACATACAGTTTTTGAACGTATTACCGATTATTTGTGAATTTGGAGAGTTAAAAAGTGATACTCCATATAAGCTGTCTGCACTCCCTTCCAGGAATGAGTTTTTAATAATGATATCACTATTATCTAGATATGAGCTGATTTGTCCTCCACTTTCAGATGGGATTTTATTTCCGTATGCTCTTGAATTCTGAATGGTTATATGTGACACTTTTGCGCTGCCTCCAGCCAATAGACCAGCGTGATTATTATTTAGAAATTCACAATTATCGAATATAACATTTCTCACAATGGATCCTGAATCTAAAGGTTCTATATCCACTCCACATTCAGGAGAGGTCCCATTGCTATTATTAAATGCACAATTTGTGAAATAAAGGTTTTCTCCTGCTTCAATAGACATTCCCTGTCTTCTGTTATTGGATGAAATAATTTTATCGGCGGTCAGTCCATTTAATAAGTGCAGTGCGTTATCTTTATCATAATAATGCTGAATATTTACTCCATCCCCCCAGCAGTCTTTAATTTTAATATTCTTCAAAGAAATGTTGCTTCCTCCGGAAACAGCAATTCCATATCCCCATTCGCCTCCGGTTCCTGTATGGGTATCTCTGTCACCTGTGATATTACCTCCAGTTATAGAAACATTCCTTTTATTGTATACACGAATGACATTATACTGTTGCTTAGCTGTAGGTCTTTGAATTAAATTACAGTTATCAGACATAATCAATGTTTTATTATCCTGCATCTCAATTCCTCCGGCATCACGTAAAAAATCGGTTGATGAGGTTGTAGGATCATCACCGCTAATTCTATAATTACCATCACCGATAAAAATCTGAGGACAAGAGGTTTTAATCGCTTTATTAATTCTAACTGTTGTGTCTTTCGCATCTAAATCTGGGAAAGCTCCATAATATTTCACGTCTATAGAGTTCACAAAAGTGTGTACCAGTTTTATTGTGCCAACATGAATGATACTTCCTCCATCATCCGGTCTGGTTTCCGTTGGAGATATATAATAAATAATCGGGGCTGGTGTATCTCCTTTGCGGTAATATCCCAGCAGCTTAACTCCTGCGTAAACTCCAGTCTGTAAATCATGTAAGTCGCATGAACACATGTTATACATAGCATCCATTGTGTCCTTAATTAAAAATTGATTTTTCATATTGCTTTGGTTTAAATATAATTCCCTCATTTTTTTGAAGGGAGAAAAGGTTATTCTATAATTATTATCCTTATTACTTTTACAAAGCTAATACAGCACAGCGACAGAACTCGACGTGTCTTAAAGCATTAAAAATATTTTTAAAATTGACCGGGAAATCAATAAGGGGTATAATAATCTAGCCCCGATAGGAACGTTTACCCCACAGCAAGAATAGGAAAGCCAAGGTTTGAGAGTGGAAAATTTGGAGCGAGGAGTATGAGTGGATAGCGGGATTAAGCTCCAAAAATAAAAAAGTCACCCTTTCGAGTAACTTTAATTTTTTGTAAACAGGGTTTTATTGATAGATTACAACATCATCTTTTTTTATCTGATAGCCTGCTTTCTTGTAAGGAACTAAAACATAGGTATTTTTAAGATGGCTTCCGCTTTTCCAGATCTTTTCTTTACCTTCTTTATCAAGGAGGATACTTTTTGCAGCTCCTTCCGGAATAAAAATTTCTGCCTGTTTCATATCCTTACTAAAAATAACTGCTGTCATTGTAGTATAGCTTTTATCTGAGCCTACTTCCTTTAATTTGATTTTCTGTTCGAAAACCTTTACACAATTATTTTTGATTTGCGAATAGGTATATCCTGCAGAGCCTATGCAACCATGAACATCTCTATCACCGCCCAGGACCGGAGTTTTTTGTTGAGCAAAGACTAAGGAGCTCAGGAACATCACGCTAAATAAAATTGGTTTTTTCATATTTATATTATTATGGTTTTCTGATGGTAAAAGTATTTTGGAAATAAAGATATTAATTTTCATTCTTAATTACAAAAACATTATTTCACAGCAACTTATACAATATGTTGTAAGAATAATCTTTATCAAAAATTTTTTATCAATCAGGTTAAATTAATTATTCTTACTATCTGTTTCTATAAAAAGTCTCAATAAAGAGAATTATTACAAATTAATATTTATTTTCAATATTGCCACTATATATTTACAAAAAAAGTCACCCTTTCGAGTGACTTTAATTTTTTTAATAATAGGATTTATTGATAGATTACAACATTGTCCTTTTTAAGCTGATAACCGCTTTTCTTGTAAGGAGTCAATACGTATCCGTCTTTTTTCCAAGCTTTGGCTTTTCCAGGTCTGGTAAGAATTACGCTTCCACCTTCTGCATCTTTAATGAAAACCTCAGCTTTTTTGTTGTCTTTACTGAAAATAACAGCTGCAATGTAATCTCCGTTTGTGGCTACTTCCTTTAACTTTATTTTCTCTTCAAAAGTTCTTACACAGTTTTTTTTGATCTGTGAGTAAGTATATCCTGCTGAACCGATACATCCATGAGCATCTTTATCACCTCCTAATACCGGTTTCTGCTGTGCGAATACTAAAGTACCAAGGAACATTGCGCTAAGTAAAATTGTTTTTTTCATGCTTTTTGTATAAATTATAACGTACGCTGGTATTATTAAAAATCATGCCAAAAAAGCAAAACACACATTTCTGTGAAAAACTTTCTTACGTTCTTACTTTGTCCATGTAATTTTTGAATGCTTCACGTTGTCTGAGCTGGTTCCGATCATGATATCAAATTCTCCTGATTCCCAGTCGTATTTAAGATCTCCGTTATAGAATTTCAGATTTTCCGGAGTGATTGTAAAGGTTACTTTTTTAGATTCTCCTTTTTTCAAAAATATTTTCTGGAATCCTTTTAATTCTTTTACGGGTCTCGTAATGCTTCCTACCATATCACGGATATACAACTGCACAACTTCTGCTCCATCATAATTTCCTGTGTTGGTTACTGTTACTGAAGCCTGAATGGTCTGTTCTCCTTTTGGATTGGTATTGGAAACATTCATCTCAGAGTAATCGAACTTGGTATAGCTCAATCCGTATCCGAAGGCATATAATGGCGTGTTACATTCATCCATATAGTTGGAACGGAATCTTTGGTACTCGCATTTATCTGTTAGCTTCTGATCTAAAGGACGACCCGTATTTTTAGCGTTATAATAAATAGGAATCTGTCCTAAACTTCTTGGGAAGGTCATCGGAAGCTTTCCTGAAGGGTTTACTTTTCCGAAAAGAACGTCTGCCATAGCATTTCCAGCTTCTGACCCAGGGAACCAAGCATTAAGAATAGCATCAGGCGTATCTTTCACATTCGTTAAAGCCAATGGGCGTCCTGTGAAAAGGATCATTGCGATTGGTTTCCCTGTCTTTTTAAGCTCGTTTAAAAGATCTACCTGAGACTGAGGAATAGTAATTTCTGATCTTGATGAAGATTCTCCGCTCATTTCCGCAGATTCTCCGATAGCAAGAACGATGACATCTGCTTTGTTGGCAACGTCAACGGCTTCTTTTAGTAATTCTTCTTTTGAACGGTTATCTCTGTCTGTTTTTTTACCGTGAGCTGCGTAGATTTCCTCCAGTTTTGCATCATAATCGATGTTGGCACCTTTAGCAGAAAGGAATTTTACTTCTTTACCATAGTTTGCCTGAAGTCCTTGCATTAAGTTGACGGAAATGGCATGCTTTGTTGCCACACTCCATGTTCCAGCCATATTCATGGAATTATTAACCAATGGACCGATCACTGCTACAGTTCCTGATTTTTTCAAAGGTAACACCTGATTTTCGTTTTTCAATAGTACCATTGACTGAGCGGCAACGTTTCTTGCAATATTTCGGTTTTCCAGGTTGTAAACTTCTTTTGCTGCCAGTTTTGCATCACCGTGTTTATACGGGTTATCAAATAATCCAAGATCATATTTTGCCTCAAGGATTCTTTTTGCCGCCATATCAATTTCTGCCTGGGTAACTTTTCCTTCCGACAACGATTTTTTTAATGTGGTTAGGAAACCCTCTCCTACCATATCCATATCAACTCCAGCTTTCAGAGCTAATGCAGAAACTTGTTGAAGATCTCCCATACCGTGGTCTATCATTTCGTTGATACCGGTATAATCTGTTACCACAAATCCTTTAAATTTCCATTGGTTTCTTAATACTTCGGTCTGAAGCCATCTGTTTCCTGTTGCAGGAACACCATCTACTTCGTTAAAAGAAGCCATTACAGAAGCTACTCCGGCATCTACAGCGGCTTTATAAGGTGGGAAATATTCGTTGAACATTCTCACGTGGCTCATATCAACCGTATTATAGTCTCTTCCGGATTCTCCTGCTCCATACAATGCAAAGTGCTTTACGCAGGCCAAAATATTTGTTCCGTTAGCCAGGTCTTTCCCTTGGTATCCATATACCATATTTTTTGAAATTTCACTTCCTAAGTAAGGATCTTCACCGGAACCTTCCGATACTCTTCCCCATCTTGGTTCACGGGAAATATCTACCATTGGAGAGAATGTCCAGTTGATTCCGTCAGAAGCGGCTTCTCTTGCTGCTACTTTTGCGGATTGCTGTACGAGATTCATATCCCATGATGCTGCGAGTCCTAATGGAATCGGGAAAGTGGTTTCGTATCCGTGAATAACGTCCATTCCGAAGATCATTGGAATTTTAAGACGGCTTTTTTCAACGGCTACTTTCTGAACAGCTTTGATTTTATCTGCTCCTTTGATATTAAACAGTCCACCTACTAATCCCTGCTCTACTTTCTTTCCGATATCTGAACTCTGTGCCATCCCGGTTGTAAAATCTCCTGAAGTGGGAAGGTTCAGCTGACCTATTTTCTCATCCAGGGTCATTTTAGATAAAAGATTGTCTACAAAGGCTTTCTTTTTTGCCTGATACTGAGCCGTCTGATACGACTGTACGGGCTTGTCTACCATTTCCTGTGCCGAGAATACGGGTGAAAGTGCTAAGGCAGCAAGTACGATTAGTTTTTTCATAAATCTAACTTCTTATTGTTCTGTTTTTATATAACGTAAGAACGCTACTTTTTTATTTTCATCTTTACTGAATTCATTGAAAGTCAGTAAGGATTATTGTATTGTTTTCTGAATGAACAGATTATTATTGTCTCTAAAAAAGACAATATTCAAAAATATGAAATTTATTCAATATTATTAAGTATTAATCTTAAGGTTTTAAAAGTTTTCTTTCTAAATACAGATTAATTATTCTTTTTCTTTGACAGCATCCATTCATACAATTGTGGATTTGAATAGGCGGAATCCCAGGAGTTGTGATTATCATTCGGGAAGATGATCAATTCTGCTGATGGATTTACCGGATGAAGCTTCTGATAGAATTTAAAGGCATTTTCCGGTAATACGATGTCATCCATTCCACCATGAAATATTTTCATATTCAAATTTTTATACTGCTGAATATTGGCTGTCATTACCTGATCTGTAGGGGCACATACTGATACTACGGCTGCAAACATTTCAGGATGTTCCATTGCCAGCTTCAAAGTTCCCCAGCCTCCCATTGAGAGTCCTGTAAGGTAAATTCTGGAGGCATCTATTTTATATTTTTTCTGAATTTCTTTAATTAAATTATATAAAGTTACGGTATCCCACCAGCTATCTGCAGGGCATTGGGGCGCGAGAATAGCTACCGGCTCTTTAATCTGGTCTTTATAGGTAAACGGGCTGTGCGCTTTTACCATTTCCAGATTGTTCCCTCTTTCTCCTGAACCATGAAGAAATACAATCAAAGGAACGTTTCCTTTAACCTTTTGGGGATAATCCAGGATATAAGATATTTTTTCTGTTCGTTTGATCTCTTTATTTAACTCTGCTTTTATTTCCTGGGCATTTATCTGTAGTGATAATGGCAGGAGCAACAGGGAAAGGTGTTTTAATTTCATAATGCTATTAGGTTTTGGCTAAAGCCGTTGAATGGTGTTTTGTTTTATTGAATGGGCTAAAGCCCATTTCTATTGAATATTATGTAACGGTTATATCTTTTTTCTCTCGCAGATTTTCAGATCGGGCAGATTGTTGTGTTTAAAATATGCGGATCTTTATTATCGTTCAAAAGTGGGTTTAGCCTTTACTTTATCCCATATTTTGAGGATTGGAAGCTTAATTTTTTTAATCCCTGCTGAATTTCCGGAGCATTCATAAACAATTTCCAAAGAAATCCGGTTCTGTAGTTTTCAATCATTGGTGCGATGGTTCCCTGATCTATTGCCAGATATCTTGGGGTAAACCAATTGTTGTAATTGATAGAAGTGGCATCATAAGGACCTGCTGATCCTATGAATTCCGGTTTTTGGGTGTAGATAAACCTTAAAAAATCCATTGATTCTTTTGGTGTATATGGAAAGCTGCTCAATGCTGCGGTAGGAGTCACTACTCCATTGTCATTGGTTGGCATATGAGCTGTATATCCTGTGCTTCCGTCCTGATTTCTGGTGTATCCGGCAGTCAGCCCCCAATAATTTGGACCAAAGCCTTTCCATTGTTTTGGATTTTCAACACAGTATTTGTAATCGATAAGTGTCTGATTTTTATTGACATCAAAATAGTTTTTCACCAATTTATCAGATAATCCTGTTGGATCAAGTCCGATATAAGAATATTGAGCCCAGAATAAAGGTCCACCATATTCTTCGGCATAGTTGTGCTTTACATACAGCGGTAATCCGTATTTTGTTTTGTCTGTAAGGTAAGTTCCGTTTCGTGTCCAGCCTTTATAATAAGTTTCTGCATCTATAGAATAGGTGGGTGAAGATGCAGCCAGAATATAGGTAATCAGGCATTCGTTATAGCCTTCGAGAGGGAAGTTCATTTCCCATTGATATTCCGGAGACCAGTGCCAATACAGTACTTTTTCACCTCCTTTTGTATACCAGTTCCATTGAATTCCTTTCCAAAGCTCATCACATTTGGCTGCCAGACCTTTTTCTTCTGTATTTCCGTTTTTAAAATATTCACGCACCATTAATATCCCTGAAGTAAGAAACGCGGTCTCCACAAGATCTCCGCCATTGTCTTTTTTACCGAAAGGAACGGTTTTTCCGGTTTCTCCATTGATCCAATGTGACCAGGCACCTTTATGACGGTCTGCTTTTGCCAGAAAATCCATGATATGCGTCAATCTTTTTACGGCTTCTTTTCTTGGGACAAAACCTCTTTCAACACCTACCAGAATAGTTGCCAGTCCGAAACCGGAACCACCTGTAGTGATCACGTGTTTATCATTATCCGGATAGATATCATCTTCATGATAACGCTCTCTTCCCAGCATAGAATTGGGTTCTGCATAATCCCAGAAGTATTTCAGTGCATCCTGCTGTACTTTATCCATCAGTTGTTCATCGGTAATATTACTTTTGACAGTGGTATGTTTTGCAGTTTGCAGTTGAGAAGTCTGAGCGTTTTTGCAAGAGTAAGTGAAAAATAAAGAAGTTACGGCAATTGTCAGTAGGGTCCTTTTCATTGGTATCGTTGTTTACTGGTTATAAAATTAGAGGAGAATTTTCACTCTCCTCTAGTTTATGGTAAATTATTTTAATAGTTTGGATTCTGCTGGGACATTCCTTCTGATTCCATAATAAAATCGTAAGGAAGCGGGAATAGCTCATGTTTTCCAACAATAAATGTCTTACCGCCATCTGCAGCCATTGCAGCCTTTGCCTGACCTGTTCTCACAAGATCAAACCATCTGTCATGCTCGAAAGCTAATTCTAATCTTCTTTCTTTCCAGATTGCAGTTCTTACGTCTGCTTGGGAAGTTGCTGTGGTTGGATTAATTTTAGCTCTTTCTCTTACTTGGTTCAATAATGTAATGGCAGTACTTGTCTGTCCTAATTCATTAGCTGCTTCTGCTTTTATTAAAAGAACCTCAGCATACCTCAGGTAACGGATATTGGTATCGGTAGCATCTTTATCATAGAATGCTGAAGAGTATGCTTTATAATTATAAAACTTATTTTCTACTGTATTAGGAATATATCTTCCATCATACAAAGTCATATCTCTGTGAATGATGGTAGCATCTCTTCTTTCAGTATCTCCTTCCGCTGTGTAGGCATCATATAATCCTTGAGTAGGTGTTGCAAATCCCCAACCCCAGCCTCCGGTACCACGAACTCCCTGTACCTTGCTGTATTGTTGAATAGCTCTCCCTGCATCTGCCCCCGAACCTTGGATCTCAAATATAGATTCAGCATTGTTTTCTCCTGAAACTTTATAAATATCAATAAATTTAGGCGTAAGTGAATATCCTGTCACCAGGTCAGCCTGCTCAGCAGCCAGTTGCCATTTTTTCTGATATAGATAAACTTTGGCAAGAAGCGCATGTGCTGCTCCTACTGAAGCTCTACCAATATTATTTCCTGTATATTCTGATTTATTGGGTAATGTAGCTATAGCATCTTTCAGATCTTTTTCAATAAAAGCATATATTTCTTCTTTTGAAACTCTAGTAAGCTGCATCTTTTTATCTTCCAGATTTCCAAGAACAGGAACGCGATCTACTAATGGAACTCCACCAAATGATCTTACCAAAGTAAAATACATAAAAGCTCTTAGAAACTTAGCTTCACCCATTAATTTATCTCGAACCTGAGCATCTACTTTGTTCAGCTGAGGAATATATTTCAACGCTTCATTACATCTGTTAATTCCTTGGTAATTGGAAGCAAAAAGTTCTTTAAAAGAAGGTGTGGTAGCAGTGATATTTAATGCATCAAGAATATCTTTATCTGATCCGTTATCTCCTACTGTAGAACCTTTATCTGCATCATCAGAAATGATGGAGGTTACTCCGATCCATGCAAATGTGCTCATATTCCAATCCAGGAACTTGGCATAAATAGCATTAACGAAATAATTTGCTCCTTTTTCATTATTAAATTTATCAAGATCATCAATAGTCATTGATTCTGAAGGCTTTACATCAACAAAATCGTCACTACAACTCTGTACAGCTGCTACGGAACCTAACAACATTAAAGAGACCAATATTATTTTATTTCTTCTCATTTTTTCTAAAAGTTTACATTTAAACCAAATACAAAGGATTTCAAAGTAGGATAAGCATTTAATTCTACCCCTGTCATTTTGTAAGGATCTCCTTCCTGTTTTGGATCTGTTGGGTTATAACCAGACAATTCTGTCGAGAATCCTGTATACTTTTGCCAAACCACAGGATTAATAGCACTTACGTAAAATCTAACAGACCTCACATAACTTGCAATATCTTTCACGGTATATCCAATTGAGATATTATTAATTCTGAAATAATCTCCATCTTCTAAGAAATAGGTGGATGCAATTGGAATTTCAGTAGACGGAGCCGGGTTAGCTGCATTTGGATTAGATGGAGACCAAAAGTCGCGCGCTACAGCAGCTTCCACATTTGTATTATTTCCTCTTTGAGCTTTTTTACCATTATAAACTTTAAATCCAAAAGCTCCATATCCATTCGCTGCAAAATCCCAGTTTTTATAACTTAAAGAAACGTTGATCCCTAATGTTGATTTTGGAATATATGAATCGAAATATTTTCTATCACCTTCATCTGCACGTCCAGTAACACCATTTCCGTTCAGATCTTTAAATTTCATATTTCCGTTAGCATCTAAACCATCATATTCCCATAAATAGAAACTTCCTAACGCCTGACCAACTGTTGTTCCATTAAATAATTTTGTCCATTGCCCGTTACCTAAATCTCCCCCTACTAATCTTGCGATATTCTTCTGAGTATCTACGCTTGTAAGTTTGTTTTGATTATAAGAATAGTTAGCCCCTAGAGAGTAACTCCAGTTTTCACCTACTTTATCAGCCCAATTCAGAGAGAATTCCATTCCTCTGTTTCTTACCGATCCTACGTGAGAATAATAGGTTTCAGACTGCCCTGAAGTCAAATAATTGGTAATTCCCAAAATAAGATTTTTAGTTTCTCTGTTATAGGCATCAACGCTACCTGTTAATCTTTTATTAAAGAAACCAAAATCTAGTCCTGCAGAACTTTCTTCAGTAATTTCCCAACCTAGTATCGGGTCAAAACCTTTATTAACAGTAATACCATTACTTACAGGATTTGCATTTCCGAACCCATAGTTGTATACAGTTCCTGAATTCAGTGGAAGATAATTTAGCGGAACCCTTTGATTACCTAATTTACCCCATCCTCCTCTAAGTTTTAACAAATCAAAGAAACTGTCTTTCATGAAATCTTCTTCAGAAATCACCCAGCCTGCACCAAATGATGGGAAAGTTCCCCATTTTTGACCATCTGCAAACTGCGAAGACCCATCACGTCTGATCGTCGCGCTTAATAAATAGCGATTCATCAGCTTATATTGAGCTCTTGCAAAATATGAAACTGTTGTATTTCTATCGTATTTTACTGACTTTAAGCTTTGAACATTATTCACATAATCTGTTCCGTTTAAGTTCCAGTAATTAGGATCATTTAATAATAAGTTTTTTCTTTTTACAATAAGTTGATCAATTCCATTTCTAACCGTTGTCTCCGTACCTATTGTTGCTTCAATGTCATGAACTCCAAACTTCTTATTATATGTTAAATAATTAGTTAGTGACCAGTTATAGTAATCTTCTCTTGTATTTTCTAATGTATTGGTAGGGTTCGAGCTTGAGAATCCACCCGGAACCCTCGTTGGCTCTTCAGATAGCCATATAGCAACTTCATCTCTGAAATTATAAGCTTTATAATTAGAATATTCACCGTTAAATTGAGAAGTAAATCTCAATCCTTTTAGGATATCTATATCTAATTTTAACCCTCCTTGTAATAATGTATTCTTATTTTGCTCATTATTTAGTAATAATTGACTTACCGGGTTGGTAACATCATTAAATTTATTTCCTGAATAGTCTACAACTCCTGTTGTAGTATTTACGTACGGCATCCCAAACTGTCCTGATGGATAATAAACAGGAACCATAGGAGATTGCTTATAAGCCGTTGTAAATGCGTTAAATGGTTTTGGAGTAGATTTTGTAAAAGAAACACTCAAGTTTTGAGATAAGGTAATTCCTTTTGCAATTTTAAACTCATTATTGGTTCTAACAGTAGCACGATTATAATCAGTTCCTCTTAATATGGATTGCTCATCATAGTTGCTTAAGCTGAAGAAATATTTTACAGCTTCAGAAGAACCTGAGATAGAAAGATTATGCTGGTTATAAATTCCCGTTCTTGTAATTTCTTTAAACCAGTCTGTATTAACGGGTTGGTTGGTAGAGAATCTGTCTAGCTTAAGTGCAGTATTGGCATAATTAGCAAATTCTGATGAATTAGCCATTTTTACAGTCTTTAAAGGACTTCTTACCCCAATCAAACCGTCGTAGGAAACACTTAATTTACCTTTTCCAGACTTGGTCGTAATAATAATTACACCGTTTGCAGCTCTGTTACCATAAATAGCCAATGCTGCTGCATCTTTAAGAATATCATACGTAAGAATATCATTAGAATTGATATTATTGATATTATCTAAGAACATGCCGTCTACAACATACAAAGGAGTTCTTCCTCCCAATACGGTTCCAAGACCTCTGATCATTACTGTAGGAGTAGATCCTGGCATATCTGAAGCCATTACCTGTACCCCTGCAGCCTTACCTTGGATTGCCTGCGAAGCATTTAAAACTTTTGTTCTCGTTACCTCTTCTGCACTGATAGAGCTAATAGAACTTGTATTATCTGCTTTCTTACGACTCCCGTATCCAATCATGACAACTTCGTCAATTTTTTGAACCTTGGTGGAGTCATTTGTAACCTGCGCATTCACGTTCATTCCGAAGTATAAAACGGCGATGAGACATGGATACTTTAAATTACTTTGTTTCATATAGTTTCAATTTTATTCGTACAATCAAATTTCGGTAACATCTTTATTTGGGCTAAATTAATTTCTCAAAAAAAGACATTAGCCAAAAATATAAAAAAATCCGAACCGTGTTAAAACATGTTAAAAATTTAAAAACAATTCTATTCTTTTACATATAATTAGATAAAAAATTAAATTTTATAAAGTAAAAATCAATTCAACTATCAAAACACCATCATATTCCTAATAACAAAATACCGGTTTTTAGAAAAAAATTCACCAAATCATAACACTAAATTTAATATTTTGTTAAATAGATAATAGTATTTACCTTTGGTGCAGTTTTTGAAAAAAGCAATAAAAAGATCAATGAAAAAATATATCATTGCAGCCGCTCTTGTTATCGGGACGGGTGCCGTTATTACAACTACCGTACAATCCTGTACTACACTTGCCACTACCGATATGGGACTTTCTATTATTAAAAGAATTCTACTCAATGGTATTGACAAAGGAATGGGTATCTATACCAACAAAGAAGCCTTTTTACAAAATAATATGGTAGATAAAGCGCTTCCCAAAGAATTGAGAGACATCAACTCTCTTCTTGAAAAAATTGCTCCATCATTAGTAGCCAAAGAAAGAGATTATATTGCCCAGGCTGCGGCTTATACCGTAAATACTTCCAGACCTATTTTACAGGGTGCCGTAAACAGCCTGAATGCACAAGATGTTACAAGAATCATCCAGGGAACTACAGCTACCCAGATCCTGAAGGAAAAAACATCTCAGCAGCTTATTGCCGCTATTGCTCCCAAAGTAGATGAAAAACTTAATGAATACGGAATCGTAAAAACCATCAATACCGCTTTATCAGGAAGCAATTTCTTGGGAAGTCTTTTAGGTGGAAATACCAACACTGTGAATTCAGGCGGGCTGAGTAAACTAGCTTCTGAACAACTGGTAAGCGGGCTCTTTAATATTATTGAGGATTATGAACACCAGAACTCCAAGTCCCTGTTAGGACCATTTGGAAAATAAGAAAAATTTCGTTATATTTATATTATATTAATAATTGCAGATGGATATATTACAAGGAAATCAACACGCAAGTCCTGAAGATTTCTATAAGTCTTTAAAGGAGAAACTGGAAGGTCATCATGATTTTCCTGAGGATTATTTATTTAAATTTATCATTCCTACAGACCAGACAAAGCTTACTGAAATTTACAGAGTTTTTGATGGTATTAAGTTTACATTAGGAAACCGCGAAAGCAAAAATGGAAAATACACAGCCTGCAACGTCAACGCATTTGTATTGGATGCTGATCAGGTAGTGAATATTTATAAAGAAGTAGCAAAAATAGAAGGCGTTATTCTATTGTAAAACATTAAGGACTGTCAGATTTTGACAGTCTTTTTATCTTTAAATACAAATAGCACTATTTTTTTTCACAAATTTCACAATTCTATTGGAGAGTAAAATCTATGGATTTCAAATATTACCTGCAACCTCATCATTAAAGAATCATTTAATTTAAGTAATTAAGAAATTCAATAGAAATGGGCTTTATCCCATTCAATAAAACAAACCATCGTTCAATGGCTTTAGCCAAAACTAAATACAATCCGTTATACAAAACAAAACGGCTGATTCTTTTAGAAACAGCCGCTTTTTATATCAATTTATTATTTTTATTTCTCAATAAAGAACTTTACATTCTCAATAGGTCTTCCCAGCATTGCCACTGAACCTTTTACCAGTATGGGTCTTTGGATCAGCGAGGGATTTTCAGACAGAATCTTAATCCATTCTTCTTCAGAATAATTTTTATCCGCGTAATTCTCCATATATAATTTATCCGTTTTGCGAATGATATGGAAAACACTCTGATTCAGCTTTTTCAATACCGTTTTGATCTCCAAAACGCTTAATGGATCCTCAATGATATTGATAATTTCAAACGGTACTCCATTTTCATCAAGATACTCCAATACAGCATTTGATTTTGAACAGCTTCCGTTATGTAAAACCTTGATTACCATTTCTAATTATTTAATAAGTTAAACTCGTTCACTAACAAATTTAGAAAGAATCCAATGGATGTTCTCTTAATGTTATAATAAAAGTTTGTTAAAACAATCCGTGCAATTCTGCTTCAATCTTTTCAAGGATAAATCCGAAATCTTCAGGTTTTTCAACGAAATCAAGATCATCTACTTCAATAACCAAAAGCTTTCCTTCGGTATAATTAGAGATCCATTTTTCGTATTTCTGATTCAGTTTTGAAAGGTATTCAATACTGATTGACGCTTCATATTCACGTCCTCTTTTGTAAATTTTCTTTACAAGATTCGGAACGTCTGATTTTAGATAAATTAAAAGATCCGGTGCAGAAACAAATGACTTCATCAAATCAAAAACCGATGAATAGTTATTGAAATCTCTGTCAGAAAGAAGATTCATATCATTTAAGTTTTCTGCAAAAATGTGTGCATCTTCATAAATGGTACGGTCCTGAATGATGTTTTTACCACTTTCTCTGATCTCTTTTACCTGACGGAATCTGCTTCCCAAGAAATATACCTGCAGTGCAAAGCTCCATTTGCTCATATCTGAATAAAAATCCTCCAGATAAGGATTGTGATCTACGTCTTCAAACTGTGCATCCCATCCGTAATGCTTAGAAAGCATCGTAGTTAAAGTTGTTTTTCCTGCTCCAATGTTTCCTGTAACTGCAATATGCATATTCTTTTTCCTTGTATTTACTGATTAATTGATAAGCTTTTCTACGCCTTCCGTCTGAACTTCAGAAACATCCTGAATTAACTTTTCCAATGTATCGTCTTGAGGTTTTATTTCTTCACCTTTTTCATTGGTTTTTTCTTCAGCATTTTCCGCAGGTTTATCTGTCGGTAGCTGTGTTGTTTCAAGCTGAGGTTCCTGCTGTTTTTGCTGGCTGGCTTTCTTTACTTTTTCAAGACTGTAAAGATAGAGTTTGTTCCCGTTGATTTCAAAATAAGAAAGGATGTTTTTATCCACAATTTGCGCATCCTGATCTTCAAAAAGAACCGTCATTCCTTTTTCAGGAACATATTTTAAAATTGAATTATTGGTAATTATTAATATATTCTCATTCTCTCTTCTGAAGCGTTTTCCATTATTCACCGGGGCTTCAAAGAGCTTTTCGAATTTTAAACTATAAATTCGAACATGGTTTTTAGTAAGAATATAGACTTTACTTTCATATACCAAAAGATCCATAAAGTCTTCAAAACTAATATCGAAGGGAAATGAATTAATGGTAGTATCATTCCGGAAATTATACTGTATCAGACGCTTTGTACTGTCATCCAAAAGCCACAATTGTTGTAAATCTTCGGCATATGCCATTCTGATGAACCCAAACTTCTGCTTGAAATCAATGCGTTGAATTTCATTCATATTTTGATCTACAAATTTCATTTCCTGAGCATTTTCGGAAAATAAGGGTACATTCAATGGATTTTGCACGGATTGAACCTTATAAGGCACGGTAAGCATCATTTTACCAATCTGTTTTCCTAGAGAATCATATTTGGTAAAGCTGAAATCTTTATTTTTATAGATATAAAGGTTTCCGTAGTCATCGGCAAGCATATCTTTAGCTTCCTTTAGTTTTAAGGTATCCAAAGGAAGTACTTTCTGTGCTGCGTAAGAACAGAAAATAAAAATGCATATGAGGTAAAGTAATCTCAGTTTTATAATATTAAAGATCATTTATGAATAGAATGCCAGCAATTTACACTTTTATTTAATAACAATTTCATAGATTTTTTTCCAATTTTTTCCTGTTATCAGCATATTATCACCTTTAAAGGCAATTCCATTCAATACATATTCACTATTGCCTTCGTTGTTTTCGTTAGTCAACTTTGTAAAATCAAATTTTCCAACAACCTCTCCTGTAGCAGGATTAATTTTTAAAATGATAGGTTTATGCCATACATTTGAGTAAATAAAACCTTTATGATATTCCAACTCATTCAGATTTTCATAAGTTTCAGCATTTCCGGCAACAGAGACTGTTTTCACCACTTTTGAAGGGTCATTTACATCTAAAAAGTAAAGGTTTTTTGAGCCATCAGTCGCTACAAGATTTTTACCATCATAAGTAAGCCCCCAACCTTCGCCAATGATATTAGGTAAAGGAAATTCTGATAGTTTTTCCAATGTATTTTTATCATAAATAAAACCAATTTTATTACGGTAAGTAAGCTGATAAACCTTATCTCCAACAATAGTACATCCTTCAGAAAAAACATTTGCGGGCTGTTTTTTTATGATGGTAGGAACGGTTGCACCCAAAGTATATTTTATAAGTTGAGATGCGTTGTTCAAACCATCACTTTCATATACCGTGTTTCCTTCTACTAAAAAGCCTTCGATGAAATTATCGGGATTATGAGGGTAATCTGCTATAATCTGATAAGGAATTTCCACTTCTTTATTCTTTGTGAATACATTAATAGTAGCATCCTGACTGAGAGTTTCACCGCTTTTTGTTTTAATTACAAACACAATCTTATTATCTCCTAAAGTAAAGAATTTAGGATCAATCGTTAAATTGGCAGTTTCTTTATCATTAAAACTAATTGTAATACTTTCTGCGTAGTCTGTAACTTCTTTCGGAAGCTCTAATTTATCACCAAAATGATAACCTGTTGTCTCTCTTTCATTATTATAGTCCGCAAGAGAATCCAGCACTTTTTCTTTTTTGTTGCAAGATAGTAACAGAAAAACGGCAATAAAGCCAGTTATTACTTTTAGTTTCATAGGATTTCTCATCATTTTTAAGGCATAAAGATATACAAAAATAGCGCTACCTAAGGAACGCTATTTTTTATAGATAAACTAATATTAGAATATTATTTCAACTGAATTTCATAAATCTTCGACCAGTTTTTACCTGTTACCAGCATATTATCGCCTTTAAAAGCAATTCCGTTCAATACATCATCGCTTCCTTTGGTATTTTGTTTTGCGATTTCTGTAAAGTCGAATGTTCCCACCACTTCACCGGTTGCCGGATCAATTTTTAAGATAATTGGCTTCTGCCAAACATTTGCATAGACAAAACCTTTGTGATATTCCAATTCATTTAATTGATCATATGCTTGAGAACTTCCTGCTACAGCGATGTATTTGATCAGTTTTGACGGGTCATTTGCATCAAGGAAATATAACAATTTACTTCCGTCTGATGCGATCAGGTTTTTACCATCATAAGTAAGTCCCCAACCTTCACCAAATACATTCGGATATGCAAATTCTGAAAGAAGCTTTAATGAGTTTTTATCATAAATATATCCTTTCTTGCTTTGCCATGTAAGCTGGTATACTTTATCTCCTACAATGGTACTTCCTTCAGAAAAATCTTCCTGAGCCTGTTTTGTAGAAGCAAGCGGTGTTGTAGTTCCTAATGTATATTTTAAAATCTGAGAAGATCCGTTCTGTCCGTCACTTTCATAAATGGTGTTTCCTTCTATCTGGAATCCCTGTACAAAGTTTTTTGGATCGTGAGGATATTCTGCGATAATTTCATACGCCAGATTCTTTTCAGGATTTTTCGCGAATACATTGATTGTAGCATCCTGATTCAATACTTCACCTCCTTTGGTCTTAATATTAAAAGTAACCGCATTGTCTCCTAACGTAAAAAACTTAGGATCAATCGTTAAATTTGTTGTTTCTTTATCTCCAAAGCTAATGGTTACGCTTTCTGCATTTTCCGTCACCTCTTTCGGAAGTTCCAGCTTATCACCAAAATGATATCCTTTTGCTTCCATTGAATTATTATAGTTATTCAATGTATCAAGAATTTCTTTATCCTTATTACAAGATGCCAATAATAAAATCGCTGCGAAACCCGCTATTATACTTTTTTTCATTGATATTCTAAATATTTCCCCAAAAATAGCAAATTTTATTCCGTAATACCAATATTATCCACAGGTTCACCAAATTGTAGGATATAACCGTTGTTATCATAGATGGCGAACTCTCTCATTCCCCATTCAAAAGTTTCGATTTCATAACAGATTTTTGTCTTTGTTTTAAGGTCATTCCAAAGATCATCCACTTTATTTACATTAAAATAAAATGATCCGGTAAAACCTATGGAAGCTGTATTTTCATCTTTATTGGGAAGAGCGAGCATAATATATACCTCATCCTTGCGAAGTGATGCCCAATGCCAATGATCGTTTCTATCCAAAAGTTCAAAACCCAGCATTTGAATATAAAAACCTATCGTTTCATCAAGATTTCTTGTCCAGAGCATGGGACGAAGCCCGGTAAATTTACTCATGATTCCTGTAATTCAAAGGTGCTTTTATCAATCTTCATATTGATTGAAACCCATGTTTCATTATCAATTTTTGCTTCTTTCTTAATATCCGGATCAATAGTAAAACCTACTTTTTTATAGCATTCAATTGCTCCGGTATTCCAATCATAGACATTCAGTTCGGCAAGTGATCTGTTGTAATGACTGAATCCATATTTCAGAAGTTCCTGCATCACTTTTTTACCATAGCCTTTACCACGGTTATTTTCGTCCCAGATCAATATTCTTCCCAGCAGAAAAGTTTCTTCTTTTAAAAATATCTGGGCATGACCGATGACGTTTTGTGTGTTTCTATCAATTATTTTAAATAATGTCCTGTTTTCGTCATTCAAATCTTCTTCAAGCTGATCTTCCGTCAAAGGAAACTGATACACAGGACCAGCAAACTGTAGCAATGCTCTTTCATTTTTTATATTTGATATCAATGCAGGAGCATCATCAATAGTAAACGGCTGTAGTTCTATCATGATTTATTTTCTAAATATTCTTTTAAGCTTTGCCCCACAATAGCATTCCACCCTCCTGTAAAGTTTTTTCTTGAAAAGCCATCCCCAAGGTCGTTGAAATTTTCAATCCCTTCATGGGTAAGCTTTACCAGCGTTTCATTATGATCGGATTGCAGCTCCCATGTTACAGTTGTTTTCTGATCTGAGAAATCAGGATATGCCCAGGAATGCTTTAATTTTTGATTGGAAATTATTTCCAGAATTTCACCCTGATGGTGGTATTTGTTTTCACCACCGGGCTCATAGAAATTAAATACCTTCCCTGTTTCTAATTCAAAATCCTCAATATCAAAATACCATGATTTCATTTCATTTTTGTCTGTCAGTGCTTTCCAAACCTTTTCAATTGAAGCATTGATCTTATATTGAACGGTGATTGGTGTATTCATATTACTAAAATTTGAATGAGTTGTTATATTATTTTTAACTACAAAAGTCACAAAAGAATTTGAACACTTAAGTTATTTTAAAGTTAAATTCTTAAAGTTGAAATGAACACTTAAGTGTTTAAATCTTATGCAAGTTAACCTTAATTTTAGACTTAGCTTAAATCCTTTTGTGACTTTGCGGTTTATAAAGTTTCAAATATTATCAGTGAGAAAAGCCGGTAATTTTTGCTTCATCAAAGTCCAGCTGCATTTCAATGGTTCTCATCACATGATCATCAAATATTTTTTCTCTTTTCATTCTGTGCAGTTCATTTCTCTGTGCCTGAATGACCTGACGGAGCACATCTTTATTCTGATTGATGGCTGTAACATAGTCTCCTGTGGATGCCATACACTGGGCTTTATCTGCCATCAGCATCATTTCATTTTCCAGTTTATGTTTCTGGTGACGAACAAGGCTGTTTGTTACTGTTAAATCCGCAAAATCATCATCCAATTTACGCAATGCAGTTTCTTTCAGTTTTCGCATTAAGATGACTTCCTGTTTTTCTTCCGGCAATTCGCTTCCGGCATCCTGAATATTCAATAATTTCAGAATCGGGCTCAGCAATAATCCCTGTCCTACCAAGGTAATCAATATAATAACAAATGTTACGAATAAAATAATGTTTCGATGTGGAAATGCTTCTCCATTGGGTAGAAAAGCAGGAATAGATAGTGCTGCAGCTAACGAAACCACTCCTCTCATTGCTGCAAAACTGATAATAAAAGGTTCTCGCCAATCCGGTTTTGGAACTTTGAGCCTTAATTCTTTAGAGCAAATTCTAGGAAAATACATTAGTGCATAGCTATACACGATTCTCGTTCCAATAATAGCTCCACCGATCACTATGCTATAGAAAATTCCTTCTGAAACAGTATAATCCGTTAATCCTTCTACCACAATTGGCAATTCCAGACCGATAAGGATAAAAATAATGGTATTCATCAGAAATATTAAAACACTCCAAACGTTCCCGGATTGTATTCTCGAGGTATGACTCAGATAACAATGAGAGTTATAAGACATCAATAGTCCTCCTGCCACTACTGCCAGCACTCCGGAAAAATGGAAATGTTCTGCTCCTACGTACATGATATAAGGAACGATCAGTGTGATAACAGTATCAATATTTGAGTTGGTAGGAATAATTCTCAGTAATGCCCCGAAAGCAAAGCCTACCGCAACTCCTATGGCAATTCCACCAATTGCCATGGTAAAGAAGTCCTGAACTGCATCTCTCCAGATAAACTGTCCTGAAATAACGGCTGCTAAGGCAAATTTAAATACAATTAAACTGGATGCGTCATTAATTAAACTTTCTCCTTCCAGGATATTGGTGATCTTTTTGGGAATTTTCATATGCTTCAAAACTGACGTTGCCGCTACAGCATCCGGTGGAGAATTCACTCCTCCCAATAGGAATCCCATCGCTACTGTAAGCCCCGGAATAATAGATGATGAAAGATAAGCAACCACAATTGACGTTAAAAACACCAGTCCAAACGCCATGGAAAAGATCTGTTTTCTCCATTTGTGAAAATCCTGCCATGAAGTAAACCATGCGGCTTCAAAGAGAATAGGAGGAAGAAAAATAAGAAAGACAAGATCAGGTTCTATTTCTACACGCGGCATTCCCGGAACGAAGCTTATCAGCAATCCTGCAATCACAAGAAAAATAGGATAAGCCACTTTCAGTTTCTGCCCAATCATTACTAATATCATTACAGACAGTAAGACTACAATGGATATTATAACATAGCTGTGAATCATTTTAATGTAGTTTTTTTAAGTATTATTTTTTTATTAAAGTTTAAAATTTAAGACTATGATTTTAAAGTCTGTTTTTATCTAAAGTAAATGTTATTTAAAGTACAATATTGTTCTTTGGAGTAATTGCGGGCGGCAAATCTGTTTCATCCAGCATGTCTCTCATATCAATTTCTATGGTACGGCTGATCTGAGTGATAGGAACATCATTGGCACTTCCTTCAAAAGGGTTTACGGAAGCCTCACCTACACTGTCCAGGGTATGAAAACACCATGTAACCAATAAGGAAAACGGAATATTGAACCAAATCGTCCATCCTTCCACCACAGAACCTTCTCCCAGCTTATCAAATTCTTTCAACATCCCGAAAGGAACAAATACAATGAAAAGTAATAAAAGATAAGTTGTAATGGAAGAAAAATTTCTTGGGTAAGGAAAGTTCTTGATTCTTTCTGCTTTTCCCTGACTATCGGTAAATTTTACCAACTGCTGATTGATCTGCGACCATTGAAAATCATTGATTTCTCCTTTTTCGTAAGCTTCAGACAATTCTTTACTCTGACTTGCCATCAGCTGCGTTGCTCTGTTCTTTTTGCTTAAAATATACTGAAGTTCTGTTTCGGAAAGATATTTTTTCAGTTCATCATCAAGTTTTGTAAGCCTTTCCGGGATTTCATATTTTTTGGCATATTCGTCAAACTGCGCGGTTCCTGTATTTTCCCAAACTCTGGGTTCTCTAAGTTGAAAACGCAAAGCCGTAAGCCATGCATAATGACGGAGAAACATTTCTTTTACTTTATTCTGATCTTTAGAAATAAGCGAATCCCTCAGAATATATCCAAAACTGCGGCTATCATTGATAATAGCACCATAGATCTGTCTTGCTTCCCAAAGTCTGCTATAACTTGCATTGTTTTTAAACCCTACAATAAAAGCAACTGCAGTTCCCATAATTGCGATGGGCTGCCAAGGCACAGAAAGAAATTTCCAGCCCAGAAAATATAAGATCGTAGGAATGGCTGCCAGTACAATTAAGGCATATATGCTGCGCCGTGTCCAATTGATAAATTCACGCGCACCAAATCTTTTTCCTGAATGCATATGTGTTGTTTTTTGTGTTTAATATTATTTTTCATCATGGCATTCAGTAAAGGTTATCAATATCAGTTTTTGGTAAACGGAATATTGTTATAAAAACCAATCTGAATTTGTCCTCTGTTTTTATTTTCCTGAATCTGGTTCATATATCCGGCTTCAATTCTCATGTTTTTATTAATGACATATCCTAAAGCTCCGTACACTCTGTTTCTATCGAATACAGGGCTGTTAAAATGCAGGAAAATCTCATTATATACCGATGCATACAGCGTTTTAGGCAGCATTTCCTTTTGGGTAATCGGAATATTAAATCCTAACATATAGCGGAACCTCATCCTGAAATCGTCCTCTAAAAAACGTTCTTCCAAACGATAGCGATGCTGAAGATGAAAACGTCCAAACTTCTGTTTGGTAATATACTGCTGGAAAATCCTGTGCTCTATATTTTCTTTTTTCTCTCCGTTTACATAAGGCTGGCTGAGAATAAATCCGTACCCCAACAATACATTATTATTGTTTTCTGTTAAGTCATATCCTACCCCGGTACGAATCAAAAGCTGCTCCAGATCTCCTATTGCATCGAAGTTTCTATACTGGATTTCATTATGCCAGTTCAGCTTTTTACTGATCTTATTATTTCCAAAATACATATACCATGCACCCAGATCACTTTTTTGTGCAAATGTAAAAACGGACCCCAATCCCAACACTGTAAATGCCAACTTCGTAAATACCTTTCTCATGTTTATCAATTACTATTATCTATCGTTTTTAACAAAATTAATAATTTAAATCAATAATAGCAAGCATAATTTTCATATAAATACTTTACGCTGAAACAACTAAGTATTGAGCTATTCAAAATTAAAAATAAAACCGACAGGTTGTACTGTCGGTTTATGTTTATAGCTTTGTCTTTTACCTTACGGATGTTGCTGCATTTTAGCCGGATCATCATAGTTTACCATCCAGTTGATTCCGAATTTATCGGTAAACATTCCGAAATAAGCGCCCCAAAATGTATCAGCCATTGGCATTGTAACTTGCCCGCCAGCAGAAAGTCCATCGAATAATTTCCCTGCTTCTTCTTTAGATTCTGCATTTATGGAAATGGAGAAATTGTTTCCTGCTTTAAAATTGGACGACCACTCACCTCCTGTATCACTTCCCATTAATACTGTTTCCTTAGAAATCGGAAGGGTAACATGCATGATTTTATCTTTATCTTCTTCAGGAGTTTCTTTCCCTTCCATTGGAGGCATTTCCCCGAAAGTTCCGATATAAGGATATTCTCCTCCGAAAACTGATTTATAGAAATCAAATGCTTCTCTGCAGTTTCCATTGAATGTTAAATAAACGTTTACTGATGCCATGATTGTTTTTTATTAGTTAAGTTTTAATTATCTGTGTTGATCTATAAGAATCATATTACCATCAGGATCTTTCAGATAAATATGTTCCGGTCCTGAAGTGGTTTCATCAGCTTCTCTTTCAATTTCTACTCCTCCTTCTTTTAAACGTTTCTGGATTTCACGAACATCATCAAATGATTCAAGATTCTGGGCATTTTCATCCCATCCCGGATTAAAGGTAAGCATATTGCCATCAAACATTGCCTGAAATAAACCGATCAGAGTAGATCCATTTTTCATGATCAGGTAATTTTGTTCTGTGGCTCCCGCCATAGTTGTAAAGCCCAGTTTTTCGTAAAAATCCTTAGATTTCTGCAGATCTTTTACACTTAAGCTGATTGAGAATGCTCCTAGTTTCATATATTGTATTGAGGTTAAGAATCTTTAGGTCTATCTTAAATATATTCCTGAACGATTATTGATTTTTCAAGTCTGTTTTAAACTCAAGGGTACCGTCATAACTTTTCCAGTTTCCTATCAGTTCAATATATTCGCCTTCAATTTTTTCGTTTTTCTTATTCCATTTGAAATTATAGATAAAACGTCCTTTAAATAGTCCTGAATGTTTTCCTTTATTCTCTTCTGCCAAATCATATTCACCAAATACAGTTCCCTGTTTTTTGGAATCTTTATATTTTGAGACTGTAATTTTTCCTTCAAATTTTGCATAATTGGTATCCACAAGAGAATAGCCGGAAACAAAATACTCCTGATCATTCTTCTTATTCTGTTCGGAAATATTGATTTTAAGTTTCAGTTCCTGACCTTTATTCCCGATAGTTCCTACATAAGGTTTACTGTTGTTCAGCCATGCATTTGAAATATCCGGCATTTGTGCCGTCACAAAATTGGCAGCCAGAATGAAGAGCAATAAAAGTTTTTTCATACAGTGATCGTAATGGTTATACTCCGAATTGTGCTAAATGGTGATTCAGATGTTTTGCAAACATATTATTCCATTCCTGAGAATTTAGCTTTCCAAATGAGAAAGATTCTTTACCGTCGAAAGCATCTGCTCCCAACTGCTGGGTCTTCTGAATAAAGCCGATAAGCCTTATTTTTTCTTCATCAAAGTTTTTTCTTCCCGTTACCAAAAACTGAGGTGCAGTAGGGGAATCTCTAGGATAAGCTTTTTCGCCCACCACTTTAGGCTTCACAAAAGTTTTCAGAATAAATTTGGCAATAGCTCCCGGCTTTTTATGTTTTTCCGGTTCATATACCATTTCGTAGGTTACACAGCAGTGTGCCAACATCTGATCTACTGTCATTTTCCCCCATAATCCATGGGTATCCTCAACAAGTTTGTTTATTCTATCTATGTAGTTCTGAGCATCTTTTGCGTCAAATACATTTTCCATATACTTTCTAAATTAACGATAGACAAATATATTAGTTTTTTCGTTTGATTTTTATGGGAAAAGAATTTTTTGTTGAGAGGTAAGGCTGATGAGTTTGAGTGTCTGAGAGGTTTTAAAGTTTTAGGGTTTTAGAGTGAAATACTGGATATAGATGATGAGGATTGAGAGTTAAGAATAGTAAGCAATATTTATAAAGATTATTTTATACTGATCCGTACTCTGCTCTAACCACCATTCAATGGATTACCATCCCCTTCCTCCGTAGAGGTGGCGAAAATTCAGAGAATTTTTAACGGGGTGGTTTTAGAAGTTTACGAATACGGCGAAAACAAATTATTCATTTTCCTCTTCAGAAACGCCTTCCACAGCAATTTCCTGTGGTGCTGCTTTTTTGAAAATAAACCAAAGTTTGATTTTTAAAGCAACCCATCCTATAAAAGCATAAATTACCAGAAGAATACTTAGATGTTCCAGGTATGGATAGGTAAGTTCTACAGAACCTTTTTGAATCAAAAGGATCTTAAATGCCTGTAAAAAAGGAGTTAACGGAATAATATTGGCAATAAACTGAACGAATGCAGGCATTGCACTTAAGGGCCATGTAAATCCACTGATGATAAATGCCGGAGAAGCGATTACCATAAGAATTTGTGTTGCTTTCAATGCATCCGGAATCAATATACTAATGAATACTCCCAGGAAAGATGCTGAACCTACAAATACTGAGGTCAGAAGAATAAAATTGAATATTCCTTCCGGCATCGGAACCCTGAAGATCATATGCATAAAGTAATAGATACTTACAATCAGGATAGAGAAGATCCAGATCGGAATTACTTTAATCAACATGGTTGGGAATGCCCATTTTTTCATTTTCCTGTATTCCTTTACGAAGGATCCTCTTTCAAATTCTGCAGCAAAGCTTACTGCCATTGCCAGCAAAATAACCTGTTGCAGCACTACAGCCAACATTGCAGGCCACATGAAAATAAGATAGTTTCCTGTGGTATTGAAGAGGGTAATATAATTGGCTTTGAAAGGCTCATATTGTGTAGCAGCCTTTGCAGCAGGCATTCCCGCTTTCTGCAGGGCTTTGATTGATGCTCCGGCAGAAAATGTTCCGATAGTAAGCTGAAGTGCTTTCGACGCAAAGTTTGCCGTCAGGACGTTTCCGGTATTGATATAAACATTCAGTTCCGGATATTTTTTCTGAAGCATATCTCCTTCAAAACGTGACGGAATAATAACAACCGCCGCAGCTTCATGTCGGATTACTTCATCTTTTATGCTTAAAGGTTCCTGGAGATACTTGATGATTTTAATGCTTTTATTGTCATCCAGCATTTCTGTCAGTTGATTAGATAAAGATGTATTATCCCTGTCAACAACCAATACAGGTGTATTTTCGACTTTTCCGCTTTTGTAGACAAATCCCAGCAAGGTTGCATAAAAGACTGGTGCCAAAAAGAACACAGTCCTTAAGGTAGAATTGCCGATAAAAAGTTTGAACTCTCGTTTTAAAAGACGGAAAAATTCCTTCATCTGTAAATTTTAATGTTTTAAATCAATTAATAGAACTTTCACAGAATATCCTATAAAAAGTCTTATTAGGTCTCGTTTTATTATTTCAGGATCACATTGGCATTTACTAAAAGACTTTTAGCTTTATTCATGTCTTTAGGCTTTACCTTGATCTCATATACAGCATCCTGCAACTGATAATCAGGATAAGCTGTTGTAATATCCGCGTATCTTGTCAGCTGTTTGATATAAACGACACTTCCTTCCAGATTTTCTTTATTATAGACCACCTGCATATTCACGTTCTGCCCTTTCTTATATTTCGAAATAGCACTTTCAGGAACGGTAAACCTGAAATAGGTACTTTCAGGAATATAGCCATTGAATAATGCAAAACCGGCTGTTGCCAATTCTCCTGTATTCAGGCTGATGGTTTCTATTTCCATATCATTGGTAGCGATAATATATCTTTCTGAATATGCTACATTAGCTTCCTGCAATGCTCCTTTAGCCTGGGAAGCCTGCCCCGCAGCCATTTCTATTTTTTCGAAACGGGTTCCTCTGTTTACATCATCCAGCTCTGCAACTACCGCATCATATTGAGCTTTTGCCCCCTGAAGCTTTGCATATACTTCATCATGTGCCTGCGGAGACATTAAGCTGTCTCTGAACATATTATTTGCTCTCCTGTAAGATTTCTGTGCAAATTCGTACTGTTCTTTCAGCCCTTTATATTTTGCCTGAAGCTGTTTCAGCTGATCGGGTGTAGCACCGTTTTTAGCCATTTGCTCCTGAGCTGCTGCTGCATTTACTGCGCCTTGAGCCTGAGCGATTTTTGCGGAAACTTCCGGTACATCAAGCTGAGCCAGCGTATCTCCTTTTTTCACAGTTTGTCCTTCGGATACGTATATTTTTAAGATTCTCCCGGTAACTTTCGGAGCAAAAGAAATGACATCCTTCTTTGTTTTTCCTTCCGGATCTTTTATCTTTTCGTTTTTCTTATCGCAACTTCCCAATAAAAACAGAGAAGCAATGAGTATAGATATATTTTTATGCATCATTTTAATTTTTAAGGGATTAAGTAAAATTTGGTAATATCAAGTTCCTGAGTAGATCTCATCAGCTCTATTCCAGCCCTTCTCTGGTTGAAAATTGCGTTCTGATATTCCAGTTCTGCTGCTTCAAGATCATTTTCGGCATCAATAAGCTGTGAAGATTTGCTCATCCCGTATCTGAATTCTTTTTCAGCCTGAACCAATGCGTTTTTAGCCAGCTCTTTTTCTTTCGCTTTTAACGTGATCTGCGCTGTAGCAATATCATAATTAGTTTGGTTATTGGCTAAATTCAGGGTAAGTTTTTTCAGGGCATCTTCTTTCTGATTCTGCAATACTTCTTTCCCTACTTTAGCGATTTCTTCGGCATGTTTCCCTTCTTTCCCATCAAAGATTTCCCATTTAAATCCTACTCCGGCAGTGATTAAAGGAAAAATATTAACGTTGTTTGGGCTCCAGTCCAGTTTTTTACCTTCATATCCAAGAATCGGAACGGCAGGTACTATATTTTCAGAACTTTTGATATGATTTCCATATAATCCGATATAATAGGCGGAAGCCATCAGCTGAACTTTTGGAATCATCCAGGTTCTTTCTGCTTTTATTTTATAATTGGCAGCGCTGATCCCATGTTCAAGGGCACGAATTTCAGCTCTCTGTTCAATTCCTTTTTCAGCAGCCAATAATTCTACAGGAGATAATGTAGGATCGATCAGTCTTAGACGTTCTTTATCAATTCCTGTTAAAATATAAAGTTGTGTAAGAAGCAGTTCTTTTTTTCCTTCGTATTCTACTACTTTTGCATTTAAAGTCGCTTGTGCAAGTTCAATTTTCTTATGGTCATAAGGTGTAATCAAGCCGTAGCCTAATGCTTTATCTGCTGTTTTTTTGTTGATATCCAGTCTTTTTTCACTTTCGTCCAAGACTTTTTTAGACTGATGGATCAATGCCAGCTGGTCATAGGCTCTGGAAATGGTTGCCATCACCTCATCTCTGGATTTTTCCAACAGGATATCTTCAGATTTTTTCTTTTCCTCAACCGCTTTTTTCATGTACTTCACTTTGCCACCTGAATATAAAAGCATTTTCGCTTCGGCTTTGGCAACGCCTGAGAATCCGGAAACATTGAAGTTATTGTTGAATGCTCCTTCAGCAATATTGATAAAAGGAGCGAGATTAATTTCGGGGGACGTAAGTCTTGCTGTTCCGTTGAGATAACCGGCTTTGCCACTTAGTTCCAGAGTAGGAAGAAAGATATCTTTTAACTTGTGTTCGTCAAGATCGGTAAGTTTATTTTGGGTAATCTGCATTTTAAGGTTCGAGTCCCGAACCATTGCACTATCCAGAAGTTCTTTAAAGTCCGGCGCAGATTGTGCCCAGCCCCAAGCAGGAAAAGCAAAAAAACTAAACGTAAAAATCAATAAATTGTTTTTCATGGTTTATGTTTATAACAAATATAATGCAAAATTTGTTAAAATAATTAACTAATCATAAATAAAAGGGCGAATTTAAAATAAGTTTAAAATCCGTTTAAGTATAATTCCCTTTAAAATAAAGCATTATCAAATCCGTTTAAATCTTAATTAAAAACTAAAAAACTTTGAAAAAATTTATAACTCTACTTTTAGGGCTTCCTTTTTGTACTGTTCTTTCTCAGGAAACAAAGGCATGCAAGTGTTTTCAACTGGAAAAACTTAGGGATAGTATACATTCACATTCAGGGAATAGTTTTCGTCTTTTGTCTGAAGAAGAAGTACTGGCTCTACCTGCAGATTATGTTTCTCTAGAATTTATAAATCTTAAAACAAAATCAAAAAAGGAAAATTCGGTTAAAAAAACAGATCATTCAAAAACCATAGCGGATGTTCCCCAGAATCTTATTATCAGGCAAGGAGAGTTAAAGGGTTCAAAAGCTATTTTATATGCTGATGAGAGGTATGATTTCAGAAGTTATTATGTAAAGATTTCGAGAGACAACGGGAAAACATGGAGAAATTATTTTACAGGATTAATCGTGAATCACAATTATTTTTTTAAGCCCGATTCTCAATATCCTTTATGGAAAGATGGTGAACGCCTACAAATAGAAACGGATGTAAGGCGCATGACAAAGCCAACGATGTTACCTGACAGTTATCCTGTATACGAAACAGTAAAAGACAATGCCCTGCTCACTCTTGATCTCAATGAAATAACCAAAGATTCCGATGGAGACGGCATTAATGATATTGAAGAAATTAAAATGCTTTTTACCAATCCTTACTCAAAAGATACGGATGAAGACGGCATCAGTGATTTTGAGGATAAAAATCCCAGATTTAAAACTCCGGATAATGATTTTACAAAACTTTGGGAGGGAATTTTATATGGCTACTATGAGTTTGCTCAGAAATCAGATCCGATATATGAGGAATTTACTATTAATTTGGCAACCTTTGAAGAGGATATGAAAAAACAAAGAGAAGATCTACCGACCAAAAGGCTCGATTTTATGAATTCCTTACGACATAAAGTTATTGTAACGGATGATGAAAACCTGCGAAGGATTGTACCTTTGGATGAAAAAATCATCTTTATGAGCTCAAAGGAATATGCTGCCTATAAAGCATTTACCCACTCCTACGACACTGATATTTTTTACAGTAAAATGTTTCGTTGTGATGAGCTTAAGGATACCTACGTTTTATTAGTAAATTCAAATACTACAGGATATACCTATCTTATTAAAAGGACTTCCGACGGATGGAATGTGAAAATCGTTGATCATTGGATCGCATAAACTGACTTTATACAAACGAAAAACTCCCCACATTGCTGTGAGGAGTTTTTTATATAATAATAGTCTGCTGATTCAGGGGTTATTTCTGAACTGCTTTTTTCATTGCTTTATCAGCTCTTAGGACTCTGTAACGTACTTCAATATCTTTCGGTACATAGAATACTAAAGGAAGTTTACTGTTATATCTTACAATTTCCGGGCTCATTGTAACAAACTTTTTAGTCAGTTTATTATCAAGACAACCTTTCAGTGTTCCTGCTGTATCTCCATTGGATTCTACTTCGTAATAGTTGTATCCCCATCCCTGAAGATCCTGGCTTTTCATTTGTCCTGAAAGAAAATAATTATTACAGTCTAACATTTTCTCAACGCCTACAAAAATCTCAACTTTTAAGTCTTCTTCATTTTTTGCCACCGGAAGCTGAATATATACTTGCTTATAACCTTCTTTAGCTTTTGGGAACATTTCGATCTGCAGTTTTTCAAACTTCTCAGCTTTCTTTTGAGCGAAAGCACTTACCCCTACCATTAATGCCAATCCTGTAAATAAAGTTTTTGAAAATTTCATTTTATTTGGTTTTAAATTTTACGTATTTGCTAATAGCCAAAAATCATTCCAAAATCTGAATTCCTGTTCCTTTTGTGTGCGAATTCATCTGTGGGGCATAGTAGTTTTGCATTGTAGTAATGCCGTTTGAGAACTTTCCGGACGCATTAGCAACTACATCATATTCAAACACATATTTCCCTTTTGGCATGTATTGAATATAGAAATTTGTGGACGCATCTTTAGTAGATTGATAATATCCTAAATTATTTTTCCACTGGTATCCTGAAAGTACATCCAATGGCTCAAATCCTGCCGCTCTCATATCTTTAATATGAATAAACTCCATGGCTCTGTCTGTATTCAAGATCATTCTTACTGTTACTTTATCTCCCACTTTTAATGGTGTATCTGAAGAAATTTTCTGAAGTTCTTCGCCATTTACCGTTTTTACTTTTTTGTAAAGCTCTTTGGTTACAGAAATATAGTTCTCGGAAGACTTTATTTTATCCAGATCTTCATAATATTGCCAGAATAATCCTCCCTGAATAATGCCAGGACCTGGTTTTGTAATGGTAACAGTTCCAAGATTTTTATCAACAACATCAGTTTTCACTGTTGATTTCACATAACCCGTTGCTTCGGTTTTAGGAGCAATATTTTTCCCGCCCCAAACAATCGTTGCTTTATCACTTTCAGCACTTGTCCATGATTTCCCAGAATTTAGGATCGTAAAGATCACTTCAGCAGTACCTCTTGAGCTTCCCCACGAGTTCACTTCTTTCTGTGTTACCAGCCAGATTTTCATTTCTTCAATAAAGTTCTGATCATTCGGCTGCAACTTATTGAATGCTTCCAAAGCGCCTGCGTGATTGACTACTTTTGAACTGAACCAGCCCCAATCATTCAGATTTTGTTTCCAGTAAACTCCTTGTGTTTTTGTCTCTGTAGAGGTTTCTTTAAGGTAATTCATCAATTTCACGGAAACATCCTTCATACCATAATCATTCATTAATAATGCTACACGGTGTAATCCGAAGAATGTAAAATCAGTAAGTTTTGCTGTTTTTGCTTTCTCTTTCACCTGCGTTTTCAATAAGGCTCCTTTTCCTTTTAAAGGATACTGCTTTTCCCAATAATTTCTGGTATCAAGATAATCCATCACCCAATTGTTCAGGACACTTTCCTTTTTATTCCCAGAATATTTATTGATCTCACTATCTACATACTGAATCAGTTTTGTTATGAGTTCTTTTTGATCTGCACTTTGATAATCTTTTGCATTATCTTTTAACCCAATATTGATTTTCCCAAGGTTTTTAAGAATATATAATGAAACTCCGTAAGAGCTTGGATATCCTGCGTACCATGAGAATCCTCCATCAGGGTTTTGTAGTTTTTTAAGATCATCCCAATCCTGACCAATTGAGTTTTTCATTGTATTGGCATCAAAAAGAAGTGCCAGTTTCTGCATCTGCTCTTCTTCATTTTTGCTTTGCAATACCCAAGGTGTCTCATCCAATAGCAATTGTTTCAACTCCTGATTTTTCTCAAGATTTGAATGTAATAATCCTTTGTCCTGATATTCCTCAAAAATCGTTTTCATTTTTGGATTTGCCTTAAAAATTTCAGAAGCCAGGACATCAGCAAACCACTTATTGAAAATAACATCTGCTGAGCTATTCTGATCATTCTTCAGACTTGGAAGCGCAAACATAATTTCCCATATCGGGTTGGTCGTCAATTCCAGTGTATTGGAAACATTAGAAGCTGTTGTAGAGGTATTATTTGTAAGGTTATCCAATACGAAAGTCTTTGTTTCTCCTTCTTTCACAAATACAGGTACAGCATCAGTTACCAGCATTCTGTTTGGCAATACGGCTATCGCTTGTTGCTCTCCGTCAGAATAATTTCCTGCTTTCGCTACAACTTTTAAAATAATAGAAGAAACATTATTCGGTACTTTTAATTTCCATGTTAAAGCACCGTTTCCGTTTTCATTCAGATCAAAATTCTGAGTTCCTGAAGTCATTCCGAATTTTGAAGAGATATTTTCATTGGTAAAGGCATCCAGAATCTGTAATTCTGCAGAACCACTCAGTTTTTTATTAGTAAGATTAGAAAGTTTTGACTGTAAGTTCAGTTCATCTCCTTCTCTTAAAAATCTTGGATAGTTTGGCGTTACAGAGAATTCCTTTTGAGTTACCACTTCTTTTTCCAATGTTGCAGATCTGGCATCTTTGGTATGTGCGAGGAACATTAGTTTCCATTTTGTAAGGGCTTCCGGTGATGTGAATTCAAAACTTACATTTCCTTCCGCATCTGTTTTCAGGTCTGGATAGAAGAATGCTGTTTCGTTTAGATTTTGACGTACCGGTACTTTTTCTAAATACTCTTCGGCACCACTTCCCTGATTAGAAACACCTGCAACGGCTGCGTCTGCTATTGGTGATGCAGATACTTTTTTATTACGTCTCATTTCCGTTGCTGCCATTTCTGCAGGTCCGGATTCCATTTTAGCGGCTACAGTAGGTGCAGGAAGTACTCCATATGCCATTCTTTTAGGAATTCTTACTGCATTACCTTCTGTGTTATAATAGAAATCTCCATCAAACCAATTGAAATCAGGAATTTCAATAGTATTTCCTTCTACATATTCCAGTTCTTTACTAAATCTTTTCTGCATCAGATAATTCCTTACTTCATAAGAAGATATTCTTGAGAAAGGTGTAAGTAATTTATCCCAACTGTATTTATTGGCTGCAAACTGATCCAATGACATATCGTACATATTCGCCAGTACTTCTGCATTCACTTTTTCTTTATCGTTTCCTGTAACCTTTACTGTCCATTTTTCTTTTGAATTAGGCTCCAGCTTATCTCTGAACGTCACTGTTTCGATTTGTAAAGGTTTCTCTGTATCTTTTATTTTAAGAGAAACATTTTCTGTGTCCACATCGTTGAATGCAACCAATTGAAACTGAAGGTTCAGCTCATTTACCTTTTTATCTTTTGGAATATTTACCGTATACTCCAGAATTCCCTTTTTCAACGGATGAATTTCTGAAACGGTTTTTCCTGATCCATCCTGAACAAAAACATTTACCAAGGCATCCGGAACAGCAGAATACACATGCACTTTTGCCTGCTCTCCTCTTGCCAGCTCATCTTTAGGAGCAATTACGGTAAGGAAAGTTTTTTGAGATGGCTTCAAAGCGCTTTTCTCCCAAACACTAAAGTATTGTGAGGCTTTAATGGTGTCTTTTCCTTCAATATTAAAAAGCTCCAATTGATAGTCTCCCGCTTCTAATTTTCCTAAGTCTAAATCAGAATATGCTTTTTCGGCTGATGGCTGCTGTTGTTTTTCTATAACAACTCTTTCTGTTTTCCAGTTTTTAATCTCCTCATTTTTATCAAACAGATCATGCGGAAACTTGCTGATAAACTCTTCTCTGGAATATTTTGGGGCATCCTGAACTGCAATTTTAAAGTTATCTCTGAAAATTCTGTCCGGAGCCGCCAGCTTAGACAGCTTTACCTGATAAGACTTTTTAAGATCCTGCTCGCTGTAATTTTTTGTTTCTACCTTTAGTTTTACATTTTCATCACTAAAAGCATTTTTAACCTCATCAGTTTTAATATAATGTGATACTGAAGCTACTTTCAGCTGAGTATTGGCAGATTGAGTCTCACCATTAATATCTGTAGCTGAGGCATTGATCTCGTAATTATCAATCTGTATTCCGTCCAGCTTTTCATCTTTCTTAAGATCAAGACGGATAACAAATTCTCCTTTTTCATTGGTTTTTGCTTCTCCCAATATAGAGTTTTCATTATCATTCTCTCTTGGATACCATCCAAAATACCTCCATCTGATATTATGTTTCTTGATCTCATAATTGACGGTTGTATTGCTCAAAGCCACTCCGGAGAACATCATTGCCTTACCTTTAAGTTCTATAGACTGTCCATATTTATATTCATCTTTTACAGGTTCGAAGGTTACTTCAAATTTTGGTCTTTTGTATTCTTCTACTCTGATGTCTTTATATCCTTGGCTCGTACCATCTGTTTTCAAATAGAACACTCCATTCGATTTTCCTTTTGGCAGCATAAAACTTCCGTGGTAAGAACCGAATTCATTCGTTGTAAAGTCTTGGGAAGAGATTTCCTGATTATTGATATCAAATAAAGTGATCTTTTGTTTTACCCCTGAAATTACAGATTCCGTCTCCTTGTTCAGCTGTGTATTGATCACTTTGAAATATGCAGTTTGTCCCGGTCTGTAGATTGCTCTGTCTGTAAAGATCTGAACTTTTGTTTGGGTTACCTGATTGGGATTGTTCTCATCAGCAATATTGTTTCCGTAAACCGGCATGATATAGAAATCATTAGTTTTTGGCTGCTGAATCAGGAAAGTTCTGTAATAAGTCTTATTGTCAGTACTCGGGAATTGGAAAACGCCTTTTTCATTGGTTTTTCCTTCTATTTTTCTGGCAGGCTTATTTCCTGCATATTCGTAGAAAGTCAGATTTTCATTTACTACAGGTTTTCCGTTTTCACTATTTACTAATTTCAGTTCATCTAAATTTGCATTTTTAGAAGATTTGTTATAATAAATGATTTTATTCTCAGAAACCAAAAAGAAGAAATGTTGATCGTCATTTGTATCTTTTGTGTTTACTCCTGCAACTGAATACTCAACCATATAAATTCCTGATGGAAGCGGCTTTATCTCAAGGGATGTTTTGTGTTCCTTATAATCATCAGGGTTTGAAAGCTGATAATTTTCTTTTCTTACCAGACTTTTCTTTACCTTTTTAAAATATTCCCCGTAATAAGGGGTTTGAGCATATTTCATAAAGGGCTCAAAGTCTTCTTTTACTTCATAGATATTTAGACTAAATTCTTTAATATTCTGTGAAGAAGCAACGAAATGAATCGGCAGATTACTCTGGGTCTGCTTCTCATATTGAATGGTTAACGAAGGATTTTTAATCTGATTTTCCTTGCTTTTTATATTTCCGATGAAAGGAGATTTCGGATATTCACTTTTTGCCTGTTCCGCTAAGGCAAGTGCTTCTTTAAACTTATCTTTACTGATCAGCTCATCCATAATATCTTCCGTAATCACCACTTTGTAATCTCCTTCAATATTGGATTTAGCAAGCTTCTGAAGCTGCTGAAGTCTATCCTTACAATTACTATAATTACAGTTCTCCACCAGCTTATCTTTCATGAAATACAACTTTACATTTCCGTTGTTCTGAGCAATTAATTCGTCAAATATGGCATTGATTGCAGTTCTGTTTTCAGTAAGCTCATTTTTGGTAAATAGATTATTTTCTGATAAAAACCCTATTTTTTTTACCGCATACCAATCATATAGACTTGGAAAATAAGCAATATCCTTAGTCTCTAAAAACAAGGACTTATATTTCGCCAAATCAATCTTTCTCATTTCCTGTTTCTGAAGATCCAGTTCCTGATAATTTTTGGTTAAATAATTTTTAAAATCCAGTTTGGTCCAGGTTTCAATCTGCGAAACATCCTGGGTATTACTATTTGTTCTGCTATTTATTTTCCAATAATTCTCATTGAAGTAATCCATAAAGAATCCGTTTAGCAGAACTTTATAGACCACTTTTTCATCTCCTTTCAGTTTTGTCTCTGTTTCCTGAAGTTTCTTAAAGAACTTTGAAGCAGAGTCATTTTTATCATCATCTACAGTTTGTTTTACAATACTGAACTCTGCTTTCAGGGAACGGATCAGCTGAATGGTATTATTTTCTTTCATGGCTTTGTTTTCTAAGTCTAAAATAATGGGAAGATTAGATTTGTAAGCTCCTTTCTGACTATTTTCTGCTATTTTTTTCCATTGGTCATCGTAATATTTCTGTGCGATAACCGGTGAAAAGCCCAGTGATAAAAGCGAAAGCATAAATATCTTGGAAAATCTTTTCATATATATTAATTTTGATAAATGAACATTCTAAAAATACTGAAAAAATCCGTCATAGACAGCCAGGTTTACGTATCCTTAATGGGAACCCTTTTTGCAGTATTTTTCATGAAAGAGCAAAACACATTCCGTTTCCCTACTGTTTTATTGATTTTTATTACGTATTTCAGCGGTTACCTTTATACCAAATATCAATACACTAAGCATTTTTTTAAAATATTGGTTTTGAATGCCGTTGCCGGAATTATCTGTGCCTTTCTGATCATTCATAATCATAATGAAATAAGATTATTGAAATGGTTTATTATTGTTGTCCTCGGATTGTTGTATAATAGCTTTTTTCTGGATGTATATATTCGGAAAATACCTTTATTAAAAGTGTTTTATGTAGGATTGGTCTGGGCATTGGTAAACTGCTGGCTTACGCTTCCGGAGTTCAGTTTTCCTATTTTTCTCATTAGCTTCTTTTATATTACTGCTCTCGTTCTGCCATTTGATATCCGGGATATGAAAAGTGATACGGTAAAGACGTTTCCTATGCTCATTGGTGTACAAAATACAAAGTACATAGCTTATTTTCTTGTTTTTGTCAGCAGCCTTATCGGGATTTTTTACCTGAAACCTTTATATGCAGCTGCTTTTTTTGTATCAAGTATTATCACCTATCTTCTAATTTATTTCTCTGAAAATAAAAGAGATGACTCCTATTTTTCCTTCGGGGTAGAAACATGTTCTGCATTACCTTTTTTATTTTTACTAATAATGGAGTATTTTTGACGAATGATTATCAAGAAGCTTTCCCTATACAATTTCAAAAACCACTCTGAGAAAAAGTTTGAATTTTCGCCACAAATCAACTGTTTTGTAGGAAATAACGGAGTGGGAAAAACCAATATTCTGGATGCGCTGCATTATTTATCGGTAGGAAAAAGCTTTTTAGGAAATACAGACCTCAACAATATTAAAAATGAGGAAGATTTTTTCACTATTGACGCTGCAATTCAAAATGATGACAGTGAAGACATTATCAGAATTACCCAGCCAAAAGAGGCAAAAAAAGTGATCAAAAAGAATGATAAAAGCTATGACAGGCTTGCGGATCATATTGGATACCTGCCGAGTGTAATGATTTCGCCTTATGACTCAAACCTCATTTCAGATTCTGGGGAAAGCAGAAGAAAGTTCTTGGATTCAATGATTTCACAAACGGATTCTGAGTATCTTTTTGATCTTATACAATACCAGAAAACAATTCAGCAAAGGAATGCGTTACTGAAATATTTTGCTAAAAACAGAACGTGGGATAAAGATTCTTTGGAAATTTATGATGAACCAATCACCAGATTCGGGACTAAGATTTTCAATAAGAGAAAAGTATTTGTAGAACAGCTGAATCCTATTGTTCAAAACTTTTATCAGATTATTTCGGGTGGGAAGGAAACTGTTTCTGTCATTTATGAATCCCACCTTTTGGAAAGTAATTTTGCAGAACTTTTAAAGGAAAGCCTTGAGAAAGACCGTATGCTGACATATACTTCTAAAGGAATTCATAAAGATGATCTTCTTTTTGAAATGGATGATGTCCTGATCAAGAAAATTGGATCTCAGGGACAGCAGAAATCATTCCTTATCTCATTAAAGCTTGCCCAGATGAGTCTGGTTAAAGAATTAACCCAAAAGACCCCTATCCTTTTATTAGATGATATTTTTGATAAGCTGGATGATACGAGGGTTTCCCAATTGATTGAACTTGTCAATAAAGAAAGCTTTGGACAGATTTTTATTACGGATACTCACCGAGAGCGTACAGAAAGCGTTGTGAAAAAAATCAATGAAGAAAGTGTAATTTTTGATGTTTAATTAATGGGATGTGAGATATGAGCTATAAAAATGACTACATTCGCTTTCTCATATACTGCCACGCAAGTAATGACGAAACAATTGATCACCTCGAAAAGCTTATCATCCTATCTCCTGATTTTTCTAAAACTATTGTAAAATAGTATATTCCAACCTATAAACACGAACCACGTAAGACGTATCACATACCACGCATTTCGAACTAAGCACCCCGATTATGAAAAAGAAAAAGCGCGAATATCAATCCTCTGAACTTGTGAAGTCTTTTGCAAGAATCTATGGTTTTGAAGATAAACTTGTAGCCTTTGATATTAAAGATTTTCTTGAGGATTATCTTGATGAAAGTCTTTTCAAAGAGATCAGAAGTGTGAATATTGAAGACAAACGTATCATTATTAAAATTGACTCACCATTGCTTAAAAACGATTTTAAAATGCGTAAAACATTCTATCTTAAAAAATTCCAGGATAAGTTTGGTGATGAAAAATTTGATGATCTTCAGATTTTATAGTGTCATTTATTGGTTGTTTTCTATCTTACTGATTTATAGATATTTTAATATTAATCGGCATTTTCAGGGAAAATATTTATAAAAACATTGTATTATATCTATATTTAGTGATATATTTATGATTCATAAAAAAAATAATATTTACCATGAAAAAAGTACTAAAGTCAAAGAAATTATCACGAGAATCATTAAAAAAAGTTCAAGGTTCAGGACAAATGGTGTGCTGTGCAGTAAGCTGTATAGATATGACAGGATGTGGTTTTTGGGAGGAATTGCCAGCAGAATGTCCGGAACTTCCTTTTTGCGTATAATCAATACTTATTTATAGAAAAAAGCTACCATTTTGGTAGCTTTTATATTTTTAATGTTCTTCTGATTTATTGGAAATCGTACTGCTCATCAGGTCATCTGCTTTTTTATCCAATCCTGAACTTAGTGGCAGGAAGAATTTTAAAGGATGCTTTACAAAATATCTGAAGATTTCTTTATAGATTTCACTTACCTGTCCGAAATTCATTTTTCTCGATCTGAATGCCAGAAACATAGACAAGCTGAAACTTACCAGGAAATTAAAGAATCCGATCAAGAAAACGGTTACAAAAGAAATCCAGAACGTATAAGAATCTACAGAAAAGTCTTTTCCATAAAGTCCTAAAGCAAAATTTCCCGCTGCAAAGGTAATGTGTCTGATATCTAAATCAAGTCCGAAGAACATTCCTACGGGCGCTGTAGCCCCCAGGAAAACTCCAAACCAGAAGTTCGAGACAATTCCGGGCCAGTTTTTAGCATAATATTTAGATAATCCTTTAGCGAATTTTTTGCCGAAAAAGTTTCTGATAGAAAGATTCTTGGCAATTCTCTCCGGAATCTGGTAAAAAACGGAGTTGTTTCCGATATTTCCTGAAATAATCCCTGAAATAAAAAGATAAAACCCAGCGATACTGGCATGAAGAATGGCTTTAGATTTAAAAGGATCAAGGTCTTTTAATAATTTATCTGATCTCTCAACGGCAAGATTCTGAGAGAAAAATACGTCTAATCCGTAAATTATCGCCAGAGCTACCGGAAAAGCCAGTAATACGTTTCCTACAAAGGCAATAAACTGACTTCGGAAGAGCTTGGATACAAGATGCGCAAACTCAGTATTATTTCTTTGACTGTTTCCTTCTTCGGATAATACTTTGGTCATCGTTGCAGCTGTCATTGCCGGTTGCTTGGTAGCAAGGGTGAATCCCATAAGATAGATCATCACAAACCCCATGGCATAGTTCATGGAATACAAAAAGGCGTGTGAAAAATCACTTCCGGGAATGTATCCGTATAACATTTTCAGTACGCAGAGTGCTCCTACGATAATCCCTCCACCACTCGCTTTATAGAACATCGTCATATATTCTTTTCGTGTGGAAGTAATATAATGGGTTCCGGCTTCTGCGGTGTGGTTGGTAATAAGGTGTGAGATCAATCTCGTGCTATCGTTGATAAGATCTGCAATATTATTTTTATGAGATTTATAATTTAATATATTAAAAACCAACTGTTTTGATTTGATAAGAACGTCTTGCTCATTATCAATCACCAATAGCTGAACGATCTCATAAATTCTTTTGGTTTGCTGACGGATTTTCAGCAAAGATTGATTGATCTTCCCTGAAATACCATATTTATCGGAATTTTTAAAAGCTATATTTACAAATTCCAGACATTGTTCTGAATAAATTTTGATTTGTTTAAATCTGCTGTCCTTAGAATGCAGCTGCATTTCAGTATCTTTTGCAAGGTCTTCCGCTAAGGCTTCCAATTCGTTTTGAAGCGCAAGAAACGGATTATCCAGATTTCTGTATTGCGGAGCCATTCTTACGACTTCTACTTCCATCGCCATCCCGGTTACCCTCCATGAAAGGATATTCATAGAAAAGATGAGTTCTTTTTTCACATTGGGCTTAATAATAAAATCTGAAGCACCAATAAGGGTTAAAAACTCATTAATTTCATTCTCAGGAAGGTTATGAAGATATTTTAAATCCTTTTTAGGTCTCAGACTGACATTATCAATCATGTACCACACCGTCTTTTCATTTTCTACGGGAGGTAAAACCTTATTCAGGATTCTTTTTTTAAGTTCAGGGAAAAAGGCGTTCTCAGAAAGGATATTTGCTTCTGTCAACGATAGGTTGAAAGGTCTTCCTTTAAAGATATTATGAATGTAATATTTAAAGTTTTCCGCAAAATTCGGATGGCTTCTAAGAAAATTAAGTACATCTGTAAAGTCAGCCGTTTTCACACTCTCCAAAAACTCTGCAAAGGGTTCCAAAGAAAGTGTTTCGTTCTTAAAAGAAAAATATTTTTTAAGAACTGACTCAAAATTTGTGCTGGAATTAAAGAATTTCATTAATACAAAGATACTATTTCAAACTCACATTCCTCATCTGTCTCATGATCCAATTGTGTTTCTTTCTCAAATAAGGAGAAGGATTCTTTGGATCATACTTCTTTGGATTGGGTAATACAGCGGCAATCCATGCTGCGTCAGAAGCGCTTAAGTCTTTGGAAGGTTTTCCAAAATAATATTGTGCGGCTGCTTCTACACCAAATACTCCCTGCCCCATTTCAATGGAATTCAGGTATCTTTCAAGGATAATATCTTTGCTCCATACTTTTTCAATGATGAAAGTATAGATGGCTTCCAACCCTTTTCTTACCCAACTTCTCCCCTGCCAAAGGAAAACATTTTTTGCCGTCTGTTGAGAAATTGTACTTCCACCTCTTATTTTTTTCCCTTTTTCATTATACTTCATTGCTTTTTCAATGGCTGTATAATCAAAACCGTCATGATCAAAGAATTTCTGATCTTCTGAGGCAATGACTGCCTTTTTAACATTATTTCCCATTTCGTCATAAGAAATATAGTCTCTGTGTAATTTTCCGTATTCAAAAAGTCCTCCTATCTGAGTAAGGGTAATGGGTGGATTGAAAAATCTCCCCCAAATGATGAAAACCACGTTCAATACAAGAACGATGAAAATAAACTGTTTAATTTTTTTCCACATAACGTTATAAAAAGGAAAGGCAAAAATAAGCAAATAAGTCTGAGTTACTGCAATTCTTTCATGTAAGTAAGCTGATAATCCGGTAAAAGCTCAGGATGAAAGATTTTGATGTAATCTTTAAGGATCAAATCTGCTCTTACGACACCGCTTTCAAAGAAATCATTGGCTTTTTCTCTCTCTTTTCCAGCCATTGTATACAGCTTTCCTTTGTTGAACACATCCAGCTTTCCGTAGAAATTATTCATCTTCAGCATTTCGTTTTTCGATGTGTGGTTTCCTGCATTTACCCAATACTGAACACCGCTTGTCTTCGCATACACCTCTTCAAAACTCATTGTTAAAGCTTTTTCATCTTTATTATCTTTCATGATGTAAGTAGCATTGGCATCAGCAATATAATGTGCCACAGAAGTGTTTCCTCCGGGAAGATACCAGACATCGCCATACATTTCGTTTGCCAAAACCAATGGTTTATCTTTCGCTTTTAAAGCCAGCTGCTTCAGATCATTGTAACTTTTCTCAATTTCCTGATATTTGGTTTCAGCTTCCTTTTCTTTTCCAAGCAATTCTCCAAACAGTTTAACATAAGCTGTTTTTTGTAAAGGCTGCTGCTCCATATATTCATCAAGAAATATTACCTGAATTCCGTTGTTCTTCAATAACTGATATGCATTGTCAAAACTTGCAATATAATTGGTAAAAATAGCATCCGGTTTCATAGAAATAATTTTCTCTACATCATACTTCTGATCACTTCCTACATTCTGAATTTTTCCTTCTTTAATCAGATTCTGGATTTTCTCTGAATAAATATACTCCGGACTTGAAACTCCGATAATTAAATTTTCTGCGCCAAGTTCTGCAATATACCCAGCCATACTTGCATTAAGCAGGATAATTTTCTTGAATGGAGTCTGGTTTTGCTTGAAAGTATAGGCAAAATTCCCCGATTTCAACTCAAGGTTTCCTTCTTGCTCCTTGTATTGGGTACGATTTGATATATTTGTCCAATCTGAGGACGAAATTTTTGTTTCTCTCTTACAGGCAATTAGCGAAAATACCGTAAATAAAAGTAAAATTTTCTGTTTCATTTTTCAAAGAACGGAAAAAAGTGGTATATTTGCAACCGTTAAACAACAAGATAACAAACGGCCTCGTGGCGCAACTGAATAGCGCATCTGATTACGGCTCAGAAGGTTACAGGTTTGAATCCTGTCGAGGTCACATAACGGGGATTAAAATTTTTAGAATTTTGATCCCCTTTTTTTCTCGCTAATCCACTTCTAATCAATAAGATACTATCCACAAAGAATTAATTTTGGGTGTTTGAAAATGCTTTCCATCAAATATTATCTTTTCAGGGTAAATCAAACTCACAATAGCTCTTTTATCTGCTGTACTGGCATTTTTATAACGTTCCGAAATATTTGTAACAGCATTCAGAGCTTTAAACACCTTCTGTTCTAAACCCCCTTTTTTTTGCGAACTGTTAGGACACCAAGTTTATAATCAAAGTCATCCTGTTCTCCTTTATATCTATTCTTAATGTCCCTAAAATCATCTTCATCGATCTTGTCTGAAAGGAACATAATTGTAAGTCAATTAATTAAAATCAAAAATCATATAGATTTGAAAATTTAGCATTCGATGACCTAACAGGATTATAAACACGAAAAATTCATAAAAAGCCATATATTTTTTGCTAAATTGTTTTCGACTGTTGTTCAAAAGTAAATAAGGAAATTTCCTTTAGAAGATGATTTATCATTTTTTAAAGTTTAAATATTTTAGTCGAATCTGAAGTTGGTATTTATATATTATTTAGACTTCCAAGGATCAAGAACCACCTTTACACAACCGTCTTCTTTTTTGTCAAAGATTTCATATCCTTTAGCTACTTCTTCCAGAGAGAGCCTATGGGTAATGATATCATCCAGTACAACCTTTCCGCTTTGAACAAAGTCTAAAAGTTGATCTATTATAGGATGTACATTGCATTGTCCCGCTCTTATTGTAATCCCTTTATCAAATATTTGTCCCAGTCTGAAATTATCATAATTGACAGGATAAACACCTAAAACAGAAACAATACCTCCTCTCCTTACGGCACTCATACAGGCTTCAAGTACTTTGATAGATCCTTTCTCCAAGTTTAAAACTGCTTTTGCACGGTCCAGAATATTTCTATCCGGCTCAAAGCCAACGGCATCAATACACAAATCGGCACCTCTTCCATTTGTAAGTTCTCTGATTTGCTGAATCACTTCTTTACCATCTTTCCATAAAATGGTATCACAACCAGTCAAGCCTTTAATCTGATCTAACCGATATTGCTGGGTATCTATAACGATTATCTTCTTTGCATTGTGTAGAATGGCACTTTTCACAGACATTGAACCTACAGGACCGGCACCAAATACAGCAACCGTTTCTCCGCCTTTTAAATTTCCCCACATTACCCCGGTATAGCCCGTAGGAAAAATATCAGTGAGAAACAAAACCTGTTCATCTGAAAGATTATCCGGTACTTTTCTTGGTCCTATATGAGCATATGGAACTCTTACATATTGAGCCTGTCCTCCATCATAACCTCCATAAAGATCTGTGTACCCAAACAAAGCACCACCTTTTTCTGTAATTAAACCTCCTTCAGGTCCATAATGTTCCGGATTGCTATGTTCACAGGCTGTTGGTAAATCATGCTGGCAGAAAAAACAGCTTCCACAAGAAATCGGAAATGGAACTACTACCCTGTCACCTGCTTTTAAATTTGTAATATTCTGTCCGACTTCTTCAACAATCCCCATGAATTCATGTCCCATAACCATAGGACGTGGCTGAGGTATGCCTCCTGAATACATATGCAAATCGCTTCCACAAATCGCTGTAGAAGTAACTTTTAGAATAATATCATGGGGATCTTTTATATGCGGATCCTCCACGGTATCACAAGTAATGGAACCTGGTCCATGGATAACAGCTGCTTTCATATTGATAATTATTAATGGTGTTACCAATACTTTTTCTGAAAGTATCGTTTACGTAGTAATGGTTTATTCTTAAGTTTCATGGTGGTATTTCTTTAAATAGTAAACCACATGTCCGTATCAGACATATGGTTTACAGTTATGAATATTAATCCTCCTGTTCTGCTTCAAAATTTATAGAAGTTTCGGCAATTTCAGTCAGCTGATAATCTGTATCTTCTTCTTCCTGCAAGGTTTCTTCCAGTAAATCTGCTGCTTTATCATGCCCCATTGTAAGAGCTAATTGAACCAATCCGCCATAGGTTGCTATTTCGTAATGTTCAACTTTCTGCGCTGCAATAATTAAGGCTGCATCTCGTGTCATAGAACCATCTTCAGTAGATTTTATAATCTCCTCACCTTCTTTGATGATTCCTTTTATAGCTTCACATTCTTTTTTCTCAGGTTTTTCATCAAGCAGCCTGAAGACCTTTTCCAGCCTGCTGACGTGCTTTTTGGTTTGAAGCTGATGATCCTCAAATGCATCTTTTAATTCCTCTGTGGTAGCTGCTTCCTGCATTTTATCCAAAGCATCTATGATTGCATTTTCTGCAAAATAAATATCTTTTAATGCTGAAATAAAAAACTTCCGGAGGTTGGAGTTTTCATTTTCATGTTCATTATTTGTAGTGCTTGGTGTTGTCGTTTTTTGGGATGGATCTGAAATATTTTCAGAAGCACTTTTAGTACTGTTTGTATCTAATGTTTTCGTTGCCATTATATTCAGTAGGTTTTAATGATAAAAGATTACCCCTCTATCTAATATAAAGAGGTAATCTTAAAGTGAATTATGAATTGTTACGTCTGCCGCCAAAGCCAGATCTTCCGGAACCTGATGACCTTCCTCCACCGTGTGAAGCTTGTCCTCCCATACGGGCAATTCTGGTACGTTCTGATTTACTCATAGATGCAAAACCTCTTCTTGAAGTACCATTTCCTGAAGAACCGGAGTTTGAGCCACGACCTGAACTGCTATTACTTCCAGAACCTGATCTTGATCCTCTGCCGGATGATCCTGATCTTCCTGAGTTACCAGAGTTTGATCTTGAACCTGAACCTGAAGATCTACCTCCTCCATGGGAAGCTTCTCCTCCCATACGGGCGATTCTTGTACGTTCTGCCTTACTCATAGATGCAAAACCTCTTCTTGAACTACCATTTCCAGATGATGAAGATCTACCTCTGCCTCCTGATTGAGACCCAGAGCCAGATCTTGAACCGGATCTTGACCCTGATGAACCTGAACCTGAACGCGAGCCAGAGCCTGAACCTGAACGTCCACGTGAGCTGCCACCAGAGTTCCCTCTACCTCCTCCGGAAGTGAATCTTCCCTGGCTGTCTCTCTGTTGATTTCTGTTTCCACGGTTTCCGCCGCTTCTTCTTCCTCTATTATCATTATCATCGTCGTCGTCTTCATCATCGTAATCATCGTCTTCATCATCATCGTAGTCTTCGTCATCATCATAATCTTCATCGTCGTCATAGTCTTCATCATCATAGTCATTATCGTACTCGTCGTCAAAATAATCTTCATATTCTGAGAAATCATCGTCATAATCTTCATCCTGGGATGCATCATTATAACCATGATCATATCCTAATTGATATACTTCTTCCAGATTTTCTTCTGAATGTGAATTTCCTCTTGAACTGCGGTTTCTTGAATTTCTAGTGTTCATAATTGAATTTTTTATATTAATATTTAGTGATGACTATTGCTGGCCGTGACTAGTATTAGACAGCAATAAACAGTTGTATTTTTTGTAATTATTTTAAAGTATCGGATCTAAAATATCCGTTAAAAAAGATCGGCTGAGAAATATGATTTAATGTATGTCAAATGTATAACAGATTAATTCTCTTTACTATGATTTGACTCATAAACGAGTTTTTTTCATTTTTTTTGAATAATCTCAATTATATTCATCAATATGAAACATTTTAAGAACATTTGTTTTTCTTAAAAAGGTCAATCTCATAAGTCGTACTCTTCATATTGAGAGTATTATCGTCAGAATCTGGTGTAATTTGTAAATATTGTGAAACATTATGATCTCCAGTGTTCAAACTTTTACTATTGGTTTGCTGCGTTTGTCTTTCTTTTATACCGCTAATAATAAGAAAGCCTATAAATAGCATGAGCCTGATAAGTAATTTCATAATAATATATTTGATAGGTGTATTCAAATGTATAGACTAATGCTTTCTCATTTTTATGATTAGTATCATAATAAAGCTTTATTACAATTTATTTTAGAATTTGTACAATAATGCATGCAAAAATATCCTATTATGACAACAGTCATAATGATACCACATGTTTTTTATTTATATTGTATTGTTTATTAAATCAGACTCAATGCTTATATCAGAGGATCTTCTATTAATATATGGAGCTGTTATTACAGAATTAGAAAGTTCAGAGCCACTTTTTGTACAAAATGATATTCCTGAGTATTATTATCAGGTCATGTCAGGTAAAGTTCAGCTCAACCACTATGATAATGATACTGAAACAATAATAGATCTATGTGAAGAAGGATCAGCTATCGGTGAATTTTTATTATTTACTGACAAAAGATATCCATTCAATGCGACAGCCTGCGAGTCCTGCAAAATTCTTCAGCTTTCTAAAGATAATTTTTTTAAGCTTTTGGAAGACAACCCGAAAGTTCAGCTAAATATCATTAAACAACTTTATACAGAGCTTGAAAGAAAAAGTTAATTCACAAACAATTCTTTTAAGAAAAAGATTTTCATTATGATTCCAGTCATAGAGGCAGGATCAATAAGTTTATACATTTGAAATATTAAATTCTCATCTTCACTTTTTGTTCGAGATCTTATAAACCTTCCCCTATCATGGAAGGTTTTTTTGATATACCTTAAAATTTCCTATTATGAGCCCGATCATAATAAAACCATCTAATTGTGTTTATTTTTGAAAAAGTTTGAGAGCGATTACAGACCTGTTAATAATTTATTTTAGAATGATCTCTCCTATGTCTGGAGAGGTCTTCTTTTTTTCACTCAATATTTAATTTCTCGCTATAAAATTAGAATAAGCTATCAAGAATCAAACTTGTTACATTTTACACCATTTAAAATAAATAATATGAACAATGAAAACACTGTTTCAGTACTTAATGATTTACTGAACATTACCAATGACAGAATTGCAGGATTTTCAAAAGTAGAGGAAAAAGTATGGAATACCCATTCTTCCTTAAAAGCTGATTATGACTATATGGTTTCCCAATCCCAAGTCATGAAAACAGAATTGATAAATCTGATCCGAGAGCTGGGAGGTAATCCTGATGACACTACAAGTACCGCAGGCGCCATTCACAGAGCATGGATTGATGTTAAAAATTCTTTTTCAGGGGATACAACAGAATCTACTTTAGAAAATGTAGTATTTGGAGAAAAAGCAGCTATCAATGCCTATGAAAAAGCATTGGAGAATAATGATCTGCTTCCAGGAACCCAACAAACAATTTCAGATCAGCTGCATCATCTCAAATCTTCTTATCACAAGTTTGAAAACCTGGAAGAAATGAATTAAAATCTCACTACTACAATAATTCCGGATATTGAAATTAATGTCCGGAATTATTATGTCCACTTTAGAATTTATATTCCGAGATATGTTTAAATCTTCACAGACATTATGACTGTACTCATATAATTTCTGGAAAGTAACTGTTAATTTTGAAAGGCTGCAGCACATACAACACTAACTCACAATTCAATCCACTTATGAAAAATCTATTTTTATCCCTCTTAGCTATTAGCTTTATTGCTTTGGCATGTAAGAAAAATGAAACTGAAAGAAATACCACAGAACCTGTCAATATACAAAACAATCAGTCTGATACACTCTCTTCAAGATCCAATAACTCGAAAGATAGCACATCAAAACAGGATAGCATCAACACAAAGACTCACATAGGAGGAAGAAAAACAAGCAATAACAACACGGGCAATGGCAGCGGTAATGTGAACGCAGCTGTATCAGACAGTTTACAGCCCTCAAGACAAAAACGATAAGAGAATCTCTTATTCATAAATATTCAATTTAAACAACCACAAAATATTATTTATTATGGAAACAAAGAACACATCCAGAAAAAGAACAGCTACAACCAAAGCAAAGTCAGGAAGGAAATCACCTGTTAAAAACACTGCCAAGACAGCAGCAAAAAAAGATGCAGCCAAAGACCTTCAGGATCTTTTCGAAGATTCACTAAAAGATATTTACTGGGCAGAAAAAGCACTTGTAAAAGCACTTCCTTTAATGATGAAAAATGCTACGGATAAAAAGCTGATCAATGCTATAGAAAAGCATCTTGCTGAAACAAAAGTTCATGTCGAAAGGCTTGAAGATTGTTTTAAATCATTAGGGAAAAAAGCGCAAGCCAAAAAATGTGATGCCATGCAAGGCATTCTTGATGAAGGAAAAAGTATTATAAAAGAAACAAAGCCCGGAGCCGTAAGGGATGTAGGCATTATTGCAGCTGCTCAAAAAGTGGAACATTACGAAATAGCGACGTACGGAACATTAGCCGCCTTTGCAAAGGTATTAAAGGAAAAAAGATGTCTCAAAAATTTTACAGATACATTAGCTGAAGAAAAAAAATGCGACCAGCTACTCTCTAAGATTGCAGATACAGCGCTTAACAGTAAGGCTGAATAATTATAACATTTACAAAAGGGAACTCATCAGTTCCCTTTGCTCATTGATTATTATAAGTTAATTATCAATGTATTATACTAGTGTCATTTTCTTTGATTTCATTCTGATGCTGACCATTTTGCTGTCTCTTAATAAAATGCTGTGATTTTTCGTATGACTTGTGCAATTCATCCAGTTCCGCCTCAGTGAGATCTTCGATATCAACCAAACGATCATTGGCTTTTTCATGGGAAGCAATAAGCTCATTGAGTTTAATCTGAATTGCCTTGGAATCCTTGTTCTGAGCTTTTTGGATCAAAAACACCATAAGAAAGGTCACAATGGTCGTTCCCGTATTGATGACAAGCTGCCATGTTTCGGAAAAATTAAAAATAGGTCCCGTAACCGCCCAAATGATTACGAATCCACAGGCAATAAGAAAAGCCGACGGGCTTCCTGTAAAACAGACCACACGATCTGAAAAACGTTCAAAAAAATTCTTGTTCATAATATAGTCACTTATCTACTCTTCATTACCAATTTACCTATAATATGCTGCTAATTTTATGACTGAAATCAAGTCAGTAAAGGAAAGTTATCACAATCGATGATAAATTGATTTCTTCTAGATTATTAAAATAAAATATACTTCACATTAAATAATTAATCTGAAGGTCAGGTTTATTCTTGGTTTCATAGAGCGTGTAGATTTAGCGATTCTATGCTCCCATTCTTCCTGCAATTTACCCTTCATAAAAAGCAGCGATCCATGACTGAGAGGGATAGAATATTTTTTTGAATGATCAAGTATATTCCGGAAATCAAAATTTCTTAGCTGACCAAGGCTTAAAGAAGCAATTACAGGTCTGTTACCCAATTCGCTTTCCCGGTCCCGATGCCACGCTACAGAATCATTATTATCTCTATATAGATTTAAAAGAACAGAATTAAACCGATACCCGAACTGTTTTTCTATACGGTCTTTTAGTTCTGAAAGTTCCGGCAACCACGGATTAGCATTTATAGATTTATCTCCAAGCTTATATGTTTTATGATCTCCATACCAAGCCGTTAGCCTCGGTGTGAGCATCGTTTTGTTATACATCATCTGGCTAGTTTGCTGCCATGGTGTTTTTTCCATCAGCATACCCAAAAGGTAGTCTGCCTCCTCATGGGATAAGTATTCTTTATGAAAGTCCACTAAGTCTTCAGGAAAATCATAGCCTTCATCTGGAAATAAACTGAGTTGATCCATCATTAGGTTTTATGGGTTATGATTGCTATCAATTATGACTGAGATCATAATTCATATCCGTATATAAATCATAAATTCGTGTCTAGTTAATTGAAAACATCATACTTTGCATTTAGATAAGCTTTCTCAGTTCAGAGAAGGCTTATCTTATGAATTGTCACATGAAAATGGCGCGTACGTTTCAGGGATCAAGCGCAAAAGTTGTGGGGCTTAGAATATTTAGATCAGTTTAATTTTAAAATTTAACGCAAAGGATTTCTATTATCTGGTGTTGTATTTTAGGAAGCAAAGCTTGAATCAATTGTATTGATTCTTTCTAAGCGTACCCATATCTACATCGCTTCATCAGCGACTTTTATCGCTTTCTTAGCTCCCTTATCAATAATCAATTCCATCATGTCTTTGCGTTTAAATAAAATTTAAGTATAAAGCTTAGAGGAGTAAAAAGATAATTTGTTTTTTCTCAGATTAACGAAACTTTTTACTTAGTCCACAAATTTTGCACCCTGATCCCGTTTCAGCCTTCGTCTCTGGTATTTTTGACTAAGCTTATGCCTGAAAAAAAGAATAATAAACCAATAATACCTACTACAATGAGAGTCATATTGGCGACCCCTTTATTAATCAGACCATTACCAACATATATTAAGCCTCCAATTCCCAAAATGGTTAAAATCGTACCAAATATTCGTTTTACGTTCATAACAAAAATATTATAGGGTTAAATAATTATTGAAAAAACTTTTTCTTATTCTTTGATTCCTGGAATATCTTTCTCAAAGTCTATTTTCTGTCATCAACATGTGGGAGATTCCGAAGTTTACAATTGCCATAGACGTATTGCAAACTATTTAGTATTTTAAATTAATCATTTTAAAAATTACAAAAATTAAGCCGATCAACGAAAAATATTCTTTTATATTAATGTATTAGCTAATTTTAAATGGCTGCCAATAATAACAGCCATTCTTTTCCTTTGTTTTTTCTAGCAATATCTTTAGAAATACAGCTTGCCTAATAAAAAATATGTCTTTTTTCGAGCTTCAATATTTTTTCCTTTTCCATTTTCTTTACGGTTCGGATTACCGTTTCCACTCTAAGACCGGTAAGATTGGCAATCTGTTGCCGGGTCAGCGGAATCTGATAGGAATAAGGCGCCTTACTTATTGAACTTTCCTTATAATAATCCATCAATGATCTGATTTTGGATAAAGGTTCAGTAGCTGAATTATTGAACAGCATCACATACTTGTAAAAAAGCCTGTCAGAAAGATAATTAAAGAGACGGAACATAACTTCCCGATTTTCAGAGAGCATCGAAAGGAAATTTGTTTTGGACATCTTCAATATTTTGCAATCTGTTTTAGCTATGGCATTCATAGGATATTTATTCTCTCCAAACAATAGAGATTCTCCTATGCTTTGCCCATCAGAAAGAATGTTCAGGGTAAATTCCTTACCATCTTCATGATAATTGTTCAGTTCCACTGTACCACGTACAATCTGGAAATAAAAATGCGGAGTATCACCCATTTGGTAAATTACTTCCTTTGCGGGATAATCTTCATAAACAGCTCCATTTTCGAGCAAAAGATTCTCATCGATGATCATATTTTTATTTTTTTGATATGGTTTTGCAATGAAAATTCTTAGTAAAATTGGTGCTTTTTTGAATACAAAATCCAGACCAACAAAGGGGTGACAGGTACCACAAATTACTGAAAATAAAGCACCTGCCTTTCCAAGTAAAGTAAATTATAACTTTTTCGTTTATTGATTTTAAATACGCTTCAAATATCAGAAACTGAATTGATATTTATATGGAACTGATTTTAAATCAATTAATTTTTAAACGAGTATTCATCATATACCGTATTGATAAGTTGATCGGAATGGATATTTCGTGAAAAAATAGGATAATGGAAACGATCTAATTTATTAAGAATACGGATAAGCTCCATTTTTTCTTTGTGAGTAAGATTTCCGGCAACAATATTTGTAGCCTGACGAATTTTTTCCATCTGCTGTTCCAGAATCATTAATCCTCTTTCAGTAATACGGATCAGTTTACTTCTTTTATCCAGATCAGAATCTGTCTGTTCAATAAGCCCCTGACGTAGAAGTCTGGCAATAATTAACATTCCTACAGGCTTATCATGGATATTTTTTTTGATAAGAGCCATTTTGCTCATCTCACCAAAAGCTTTCAGATTGATAAGGTAAATAAAGTCTTCCTGAGTAGAAAATTCAGAGTCTAAAATAGCAGACTTTGAGTAAGTCTTGGCATATCGGTTGAGATGAACTAGCAAGGTACTAATAGCACTTTCCGGTGTTCTCCCATTCTCCTTACCTTCCCAATAAGGTTCTTCAAAATGATCTGCTTCTGCATTTTCCTTGTCGGAAATCCAGGTCTTAAACCCCTGAATGGTTCCCGGATACAAATCAGGACAAGCATGGACTTCGTTTTCAAACTCCTGCAACAGGTCTATAAAATCTTTAATAAGTGTATAATTCATATCCGTTAAAATAATTTACAAAAATACCTAATTCCCGAAAGAACTCCATCATAATATAATCAAAACTATAGTAAATAGAATTGATTAAGCTGTTCTTCACATAAGATTCTGATCACTTCAATCCAGCGGTCTTCATCATTCAGGCAGGAGATATAGGTAAAATTTTCGCCACCAGCTTCCAGAAACTGCTCTTTTCCTTCAACAGAAATTTCTTCCAGAGTTTCCAGACAGTCTGAAACAAATGCAGGACAAACCACTGCAAGCTTTTTAATTCCTTTACCTGGAATGGTTTCCAATGTATGATCTGTATAAGGTTCTATCCATTTATCTTTCCCCAATCTGGACTGAAAAGAAACGATCACCTTATCTTTCGGCAATTCAAGTTTTCTGATAACCCGCTCGGTAGTATTAAAACACTGATGGCGATAACAAAATGAATGGCTGGGATGTTTATCTTTATGGCAGCAATCATTCATATTACAGGTCTTTGTTCGATCTGTCTTATAAATATGCCGCTCAGGAACCCCGTGATAGGAAAATAACAAGGCGTCAACATCTTCGGGAAGCTTTTCTCTGATACTTTCAGCAAGGCAATCGGTATATATTTCCCGATTATAAAAAGGCTGTACATAGTTTATTCTTACATCCTGAAATTTTTTCTTCCTGATTTCTTCTGCTTTTTCAATTACCGTTTCAGTAGTACTCATTGCATACTGCGGGTACAGAGGAAAGAGTACAATTTCTGTAACTCCTTTCTCAACAAGATTCCTGATACCTGTTTCAATACTTGGTTCTGCGTATCTCATCCCTATTTCTACGGGTATATCCACCAGATTTTGCAGCTTTTTTTGTATCTTTTTCGTTATTACAATAAGTGGAGACCCTTCTTCTGTCCATACTGTTTTATAAGCTTGGGCAGATTTTGCCGGTCTTGTATTAAGGATAATTCCCTTAACAAGAAGTGCCCGGAAGATCCAGCGATAATCAATCACTTTTTCATCCATCAGGAATTCATCCAGATATTCCTTTACATCTTCTACTGCGGTTGATCTTGGAGAACCAAGATTGATTAGTAAAATTCCTTTTTTAGCCAATGTTATCTATTTTATTAGTGAATATTATATGTTCTTTACTCTGCCAATGCTTCTTTATATGCCTTTAATACTCTTTCTCTGGCTTTTGTGTGTTCCACAATAGGCTCTTCCCTATAATCTTCAGGGAGCCACTTTTTGATGTATTGATTCTGTTGATCAAATTTTTTTGTCTGTTCATAAGGATTGAAAATCCTGAAATAAGGTGCCGAATCACAGCCACAGCCTGCTACCCACTGCCAATTTCCGTTATTGGCAGCCAGATCATAATCTAACAATTTTTCAGCAAAATAAGCCTCTCCCCACCGCCAGTCAATAAGCAGATGTTTGGTAAGAAAACTTGCCGTAATCATTCTTACCCTATTGTGCATAAATCCGGTTTCATTGAGTTGTCTCATTCCTGCATCTACGATTGGATATCCAGTTCTCCCGTCGCACCATGCTTTAAATTCTTCTTCATTGTTTCTCCATGCAATATTTTCATATTTCGTTTTAAAACACTGGTGGACAACATTTGGGAAATGATAGAGGATCTGCATAAAAAACTCCCTCCAGATGAGTTCATTAAGCCAGACTTCATTATGTTTGGCAGCGTAACGAACACATTTTCGGACCGATATGGTTCCAAAACGAAGTGCTATGCCCAGATGAGTGGTATGATCCATTGCGGGAAAATCCCTGTATTTTCCGTAAGAATCTATAATATTTCCGTTTAATTCAGGGTTTATGAACTCAAAGTCTGTTTTTTCAAATCCGGTCTCTTTCAGTGAAATGATCTCTGAAGCCCCACTATAGCTGGCAAACTGGTCCAAATTCACAGTAAAAGTTTCTATATTTTTCAATTGTTCCTTCCATTTCTTCGAGTAAGGCGTAAAAACGGTATAGGGAGTAAGGTCATTTTTCAGAATATTATTCTTTTCAAATATAACCTGATCTTTAAAATCTTTAAACTGAATATGATGTTTCAGCAGTAAATCAGCGATCTGATGATCCCGTTGTATCGCCTGCGGTTCATAATCACTGTTACAAAAAACTTCATTTACATTAAACTCTTTGATTATTTTTTTAAAGATGTCTATTGGAGTACCATAATAGACATAAAGTCCACTGTTATGTTTTTTCAGTTCTTGATGAATCTGCTGTAAGCTCTGATGAATATAATCTACCCTTTTATCTTTTTTATCCTGAAGCTGGTTCAGTATTTCGGTATCGAAAATAAAAATCGGAACAACTTTTATTCCTGTGGCAAGGGCGTGGTGAAGTCCAGTATTGTCTTCGAGTCTTAGATCCCTTCTGAACCAAAAAATATTTACTTTATCCATCATTTATCTTTTTTAAGGCATAGGTATTTGTTTTCCACAAACGAAATACAAATATACCATTAAATAAATTTAAAAGTATATTAATACACTAATTATTTAAAAAAATAAATCCTACATAAATTATGAAGCATTTGGTGAATGATTAAATATTTATGTAAAAAATAAATCGGATCAAGCACAAAAGTTGTGGACTATGGAAAAACATCTACACTTTAATCGCAAAGAAAGATAATTCAAATGTTTCAGGAAAATAAGAAGTTTGACTTTGTTGCTGAAAAAGTGTTATCGATTAGGCATTCGTTTAGAAAGAATCAATGAAATTGATTCAATCCTTTGCTTTCTTAAGAATATGAAATAAGGCTATAAAAACTTTACGTCAAATTAAATTCCCATAAATCCTAACAAGGTAATCCCCAGTTTTTGAAACTGATCCAATAAATCACTTCAAATGAATAAAAATAACATATAAATAAACTAAATAAAACAAAAAAATGACTGTAACTTTTCAGCTACAGTCATTTGTTAAATAAAATTAATTTGTTTTCTTACGCCATTCTGCTTTTACATCTTCAGCGGCATCTTTGGTTTTTTCCCATGCTTCATCTGCCTTATCTTTGATATCTTCCCATGTATCTGAAACATTTGACTTCACCCTTTCCAACCAGTCTTCCTGAGTAGCTTCCTGGTCATTATCTCTTTTTTCATTGATATAGTCTTTCGCTTTATCTGCTAATTCACTGATCTTCCATTTTGCATTATCAGCTGCATTTTTTAAAGAGTTTTCTGTTTCGTTAACTGCATTTTCCGCTTTGTTGTAATCTGAATTATTCATAATATATATTTTAGTAATTGGTATATAAATAAACAATATCCATGCCCAAAATATATTTTATACTGTTAAATTTTCTTAAAGAATTAAATTGCTAAAGAAGTGCAACATTGTATTTTGAAAATTCTTGCTGATTTTAAGTTAATTACAATCATTAGTTAAACGGATTTTTTTTATCCTGCTGTACCCAAATAAGTTTTGAGGTATCATAACCAATCTCCTGAGCTTTGGTAATAAAATGCCGTTTTATATTCTCGGGAATGGACTTTTCACGTGATAAAATCCAGAGATAATCTAAGTTTTTTCCTGCAACTAATGCATATTTGTAATCTTCCAGTGCTACTACGTTATATCCTGCATAAAAAGGTCCGAAAAAACTTACTTTTAGCGCTGCGGTATTCTTTTCTCCTCTGAATTTAGCAGTACCATTGACTGATACCCATTTCTTCTTTTTAAAATTATAACCACTGTTAACCACGTTTACAGTTCCGTCCGAATTAAGACTGTATTGCGCCATCGCGTTATCAAGATCTTTTTCAAAACGATAATCGAATCTTGCTATCTCATACCATGTGCCTAAATACCGATTGATCTCAAACTGATTGACAGGCTGCGCTTTTTCAGGCATAGACGAACAGGAAGACAGGCTGTTCAACAGTCCTAAACTTAGTAATACAATAAAAATTATTCTATTTTTCATTTTTAGTTATTTTTTTAAAGAAATAAATATTGAGTAAAAACTGACTGTAACCATACACCGCATCTTCAACGGGGATGGTTCCCATTCGAATCCCTAAAAAATCAACTGGATTATAGTTAACAACTGGTGAAGGAATTAAAGATCCTGTCAGGATTCCATTCACTGCGAAAAACCCCGGTATTAAGACCAGATATACAAGACTTGCTCTGCCTATCCATTCTTTTTGAGCGATAAAATGCAGATAGCAAAGAGTGAGTATCGTCACGATCACGGTAAGCAAAGTATATATCCTTTCATGATAAAGAAGTCCTGCCACTGCCAGAACAATGACAGATGTAAATACAATAAGATTATTGAAAACGTCTGCCCAGCCTATATTACAAAATTTTTCCAGACAGTAATAAGTGAATACACAGGCGAAAGGAATACAGTAAAAAAACAGCCATTCTTCAATGGGAAGTCCCGCTATTTTAAATCCTAAGGTATAATTGAGATCAAACCACCACACTCCTTTTGCGGTGAACCATATATCCCAGGCAATAAAAGGAATGGCTACAATGGTGGATGACAGGAGAAATTTTCCGAAAAACCTGTTGAATTGTATTCTTCCGTCAAAAGAAGCCAAAAAGCAGATAATGACTGTGAAAAAATTGATCAGTATGTAAGTATAAGGCATCATTTTTTATTGAAATACATTTTAAAATATTTAATAGGAACCCACAGAAAGCCGAAGCATTCTCCATGTTCTTTACCAAGGTGTTTGTGGTGCTGCTTATGAGCACGTCTGATGGCAAGGAAATACGGGTTCTTTGTTTTGGTAAAGACCTTTGCTCTCTGATGAATAAAAATATCATGTATAAAGAAATAAGACATGCCATAAAGGCTTATTCCCAGACCGATAAAAAACCAATAACTGAAATCCTGCCTTACTCCCAGATATAATAAAGCAATGGCTGGGCTTGCAAAAATGAAAAAGAACAGATCATTCCTTTCAAGTTTCCCATTATGGCTATGATCGTGATGATCCCGATGCAGCATCCACAGAAAGCCATGCATAATATATCGGTGGATCATCCATGTAGCGCCTTCCATGGAAATAAATACTCCTAAAACGATCAGAATATTCATTTTTAATCTTTCTTATTGTTAAAAAGTTCATTCAGAATTCTGTATCTGAAATCAAAAATACTATTGAGTTTCTCTTTTACGAACAGCTGATGGGCAATTGTACCTAAAAACCCCAATGGAAGTTCATAATCTACTGTATCTTTCATAAGTACTCCGTTCTCATTGGGAATAAATTCATGAAAGTGATTCCAGTGCTTATATGGACCTTTTTTCTGAAAGTCTGTAAAACTTTTATTGTCTTCAACCTGGCTGATAATGGTCTTCCACTTCATGGGAATTCCCAGCACGGGAGATACTGTATAATCTATTTCCATTCCTTTAAAAATAGGTTGGTCGCGAACATCTGAAAGAACCACAAAATTCATGCTCTTAGGGGTTATTTCTGCTAAATTATGAGGGGATGAAAAGAACTTCCATGCTGTTTCCATCGTACACTTCAGCTGTTGTTCTCTGTATAATCTGTACATCATTTATTTTTTTAATCGTTAAACCTTTTAAAAATCATTACCAAGCTGAATCCAGCGATCAGAAATAAGCAGATTTGTAACGGATGTAGCTTTTGAACGCAACCAGCAGCTTTTGTGAATTGGCAATTCTGATTCTTTGCTGCAGCATATTCTGGGAACTTGTTTTCTTTATTTTTTCAAACAGGGAAAGGTAATATCTGTAAGCAAGGTATACTCCAAAAATGGATGAGCCCGGAAGTTTTTTAATGCCCTGTAATGCTTCTATAAATTCTTCTTCAATTTCCTTTTCAATCTGGGTTTTTACTGTATTATTAAAGACTGACATATTGAGTGACGGAAAATAAGTTCTTCCTAAAACCTCAAAATCATCTTTTAAATCCCGTAAGAAATTAACTTTCTGAAAAGCAGACCCCAGCTTCATAGCAAACGGCTTGAGTTTCTCAAATTGCTGCTTATTGCCTTCTGTAAATATCTGCAGACACATCAACCCTACTACTTCTGCTGATCCATAGATATATTCTTTATACAGTTCGGAATTATAATCAATTTTATGAAGATCCATTTCCATGCTGTGTAGAAATTGGTCGATCAGCTGCCTGTCAATATCATACTGACGAACGGTTTCCTGAAATGAATGCAAAATAGGATTGAGTGATATCCCATCCTCCAGCGCATCATAGGTTTCAGCTTTTAATCTCCTCAAAAGCTTCTCTTTATCATAGCCATGAAAGCTGTCTACAATTTCATCTGCAAGGCGCACATACCCATATACTGCATACACAGCAGGTCTTATGGATGGCTTCAATGCCAGTATCCCCAATGAAAAACTGGTACTGTATTTTTGAGTAGTATGTTTACTGACTTCGTAAGACAGTTCATCAAACAAATTTTTCATATTATTTCATTTTAATTTACTCACTTCAGCCGCTACAATTTTACCTGAAATCACTGATGGTGGAACTCCGGGTCCGGGAACGGTTAATTGTCCCGTATAAAAAAGATTTTTGATCTTTTTGTTTCTTATTTTAGGTTTTAAGACTGCTGTTTGTGATAAAGTGTTGGATAATCCATAAGCATTCCCCTCATAAGCATTATAGTCGGAAATAAAATCACTTACACAGTAGCTTCTTTTATATTCGATTCTGGAAGCAAGATCGGATTCGCCGGTATGTTTTTCAATTCTTTGAAGCATCTCGTCCAGATATTTTTCTCTTATATGTTCCTCATCATGTATTCCTGGTGCGAGAGGTAATAGTAAAAAAAGATTTTCATTCCCTTCAGGAGCTACACCGGAATCCGTTTTGGAAGGACAGCAGGCATAAAAAAGTGGTTTAGCGGGCCATTTTTTATTGATGTAAATACAATCTATATGATTGTCTAATTCATTTTCAAAGAAGAGAGTATGATGTTTTAAATGAGAAATTTTCCCTTTGATTCCCAAATAATAAATAAGACATGACGGTGCAAAAGTTCTGGTTTTCCAATAGGATTCAGTATAATTTCTGAGTGATTTGGAAATTAAAGTTTCTGTATGCTGATAATCTGAAGAAGCAATAATGGCATCAAATTCATGCGTTTTACCGTCTACCGTTATTGAAGTCACCTTTCCGTTTTCTGTATTGATTTTTTGTACTTCTTGATTAAAATGAAAAGTAACGCCTTGTTTTTCTGCCACTTCTTTCATGGCGAGAACAAGCTGATAAAAACCTCCAATTGGATATTTTGTACCTAACACATAGCCTCCGTAATTCATAAGACTGTACATGGCAGGAATCTGCTGAGGTGAAGCTCCAAGAAATATAACAGGAAATTCCATCAAAGATCTGAGCTTAGGGTCTGTAAAATAACCTGAAACATATTTCCTGAAATTACTTAAAAGATCAAGCTTCAAAGCACTTCCTGCAATTTTTAAAGAAGCGAATTCAAGCCAACTATAACAGGGTTTGGTCACGAAATCTTTCATTCCCACTTCATATTTAAACTTGGCAGACTCCATAAACTGATCATACTGCCTGGCTGCTCCAGGTTCTATTTTTTCAAATAAATCACGGATGTCTTCGTTTTTTTTGGGAACTGAAACTTTTTCTTTTGAAAAAACCATCTCAAACTGAGGGTCTAAAGAAACAAGATCAAAAAAATCAGATGTTTTACAATTAAAATCAGCAAAAAAACCGTCAATAATGTCAGGCATCCAGTACCAGCTGGGTCCCATATCAAAAACATAGCCTTCATCTGTGGTAAATTGTCTTGCGCGTCCGCCGGGCTGATGATGTTTTTCAAATACATGTACTTCATTTCCGGATTTTGCAGCATAGGCAGCGGCAGAGATTCCGGAAAACCCTGAACCTATCACTGCAATTCTCTTTCTTAGGCTTTCAGTATTCATTGTTATTTATTTAATTGTTTTAACAAGTATTTTTTACTTGTACTAGTTCAATCTTTTATGCATCATATCTAACATATCTTTTGTTTCCATTTGCATACGGTAAAAAGAATCATGAAATTCATCCAGTTTAGAGAGTATGGCGATGAGCAACATCTGTTCGGAGTGACTCAGGTTTCCTACTACCGCCTTTGAAGCTTTACGGATCTCGCTCATATGTTCCTCCAGCAGATCAAGCCCTTTCTGTGTTATCTTGATAAGTTTTGTTCTTTTATCTTCCTTCGAGACGGTCTGTTCAGCCCAGCCATTGCGAATTAAACGGTTAATAATAAGTATCCCTGAGGATTTTTCACCTACATTATGTCTTATGAGCTCCATTTTGGACATCGCTCCCCTAGTCTTCAGACTAATGAGATAAATAAAGTCATCCTGACTTGAAAAAACGGAATTACCTATTGACCGCGAGTACGTTTTCGCATATCTTCCCATTCTTATCAGTAATGTATTGATGACACTGTCTGAGCTTCTTCCCAATTCTTTTCCTGCCCAGTCGGGTTCTTCCTGAGAGTTATCTTTATATGAAGCGTTGATCCATTCTGTCAAACCCTGAAGGTCGTTACTGTACATCGCTTTCTTTTCATTCTGCTCCATAAATTGCTGAACGAGTTCCACAACTGATTTTATTAGATCAAAATTCATATCAAACAAATTAGTACACAAATATACTTATTAAAGTTTATAAATATACTTTTATTTTCTTTTTTTATTTAATATTTTTTGTATTGTATTAAAAAAGAACTCTGCACAATAATCATCAAAACATTGTTTAACAACAAATTAAACAGACGAAAACCTATCCTAATATGAGCAGGGTAAAAAATAATATAGCTTATATTATAATTTTAATAAATGAAAAATGATGTATTAATAGACCAAATTACTATACGAATCCTAATACATAAATACATTGCAGTAAATGCGTTAATTGTAAAGACCCTTTCAGAATAAATTCTAAAAGGGTCTAACCACTTCACCATTATAAAATCACCACTATACTATGAACAGAGAGGCAATAGCTTGTGCATCACTACCACTTAAAACCTCATCATAAGCTGCAGAACCCGCCGCATTTCCAAATAAAGATCCTGAATTGTAGCCTGCCTGATTGACATTATTTTCTCCGGCATACACAGGATTGGTTGCGGAAGGCATATTTCCACCGTTATCAAGCTCTATCCAGCCTTTATTAGCCCTCATTCGTCTTACCTGTGAAGCATGCCTAGCTTCTACAGAGTGAATCTGAAGAGCTGCCTGAAGCACCACTTTATTGGACATTACATTTCCTGCCTGTCCTTTATAAGCCCGTACACCAGTATCTTCAAAAGCTTGAGATAAAATAAGGAATTGATTGTAGTCTGTAAAAGGCATAAAATTTCCGCCTGCTGTAAAATCAAAAGTAGGCTTATTGCCGGGAGTTGCTCCTAAAGAGGTTAGAGTACTTTTTAAAAACCCGACATGGGCAGATTCGTGTTTTGATATCTGCATAAAAACAGCTCTATCTGTATTAGGAATTAACCCAGGTGTAGACAATCCGATGCTATAATATTCATTTTCCAGATATTCCAATACCAATGCTAATTGTAAAGCATCTGTAAGGGTACTTTTTAAAGCAGCACCCGTTAATTTTGTTTCTATCGTCTCTGCTTTGGCAGATGTAGCCATAAGTGATCCTAAACCAAGGGGTACAGCTGCTGTAGCTGCTTTTTTTCCGAAAAGGGAAATATCTGTAATAGTTTCCAGTCTTGTTGCTTCCGTTGTGAAAAATTTATCATGAGAAAGCTTATCTAATAATCGAAGAATATTCATAATGTGAGTTTTTAAGGTGAAGATTAATTAATACCTCTTTCTTTCCAGGTAAAAGGTGTTTTGATGAAAGCTCCTGCAGCCATAACGATGTCTTTTGGTTCTTTCGCAAGATCAAGACCATTGGCATCTATCACATCATCTCCTGAAAAATCTGCAGATCCGGGATTGATAAGATTTCTGATGGCAGAAGCGTGTCTTGCTTCCACTGATACTATTTTTCCCGCGATAACAAGATATGCAGGATTAGAAATGTATTTTCCCGCTCCATTGTAGGCAGCAACGCCAGTATCTTCCAACGCTTTCGCAGTAGCCAACACTGAGTTTCTATCATTAAAATTCACGTTAGGATACTGAAACTCAAGTTTGGGAAGCACATGATCTGTAGCACCGCTAATGGCTACCTTGAAGAAATCCCGATGAATAACTTCATGATGATAGAGATCTGTAAAAAGCTCTTTTTCAATACTGGAAATTCCCATGTAAAAATTATTGACCACTTTTGTATAGAAATCGGCTTCCAGCTGTTCCAAAGCATAAGCATAATTCAACACTCCTACATCTCCTGTTCCCAAATCATATTTGGATTCTTCCATGATCTGAAAATCATCGGTATCATTGCATCCTATTATGGTAAGACCGGCAATGGCAAGTCCTACACCACTCAGTTTTAAAAAGTTTCTTCTGCTTGTATCAAGCGTTGCTCCCTGATTAGAGACCTGAATTGTTTTTTTCATATTATTAATTTTTTAGTGTTTGAATAATAAAGAGAGAGAAAACAGCATATTTTGGTATGCTGTTTTTACAATTTTTAAGGCATTAAAACCGTATCGATAACATGAATCACTCCGTTCGACTGGTTCACATCTGCAATGGTTACTTTAGCACTATTTCCTTTAGCATCTTTTATGTAAAGATCCTTTCCTTTAGTCCAGAATGTCAAATCTTCTCCCTGTACTGTTTTCATCATACTTTTTCCATTACCCATCTTTACGGCAGCCCAGATTTCTTTTGCACTGTATCTTCCAGGAAGAACATGATAGGTTAATATACTGGTAATCATTGCTTTATTTTCAGGTTTTACAAGATTTTCTACTGTTCCTTTAGGGAGTTTTGCAAAGGCAGCGTCAGTGGGTGCCAATACAGTGAAAGGACCTGTTCCTTTTAATGTTTCTACTAAACCGGCTGCTTTTACCGCCGCTACAAGGGTTTTGTGATCTTTGGAGTTCACTGCATTTTCAATAATATTTTTGGATGGATACATAGGAGCCCCTCCTACCATTACTGTTTTTTCTTTCATCGTTTGTGCAGTTACCTTCCCGCTGAAAGCAAATGATAAAGCTACCATTGCTAAAACTGTAATTTTCGATTGTGTGTTCATTGTGATGATTTTTTTAATTATGATTAATTGTGCTTTTAATTTCATTTACGAGGTTGGTTTTATTTTGGATTAAAAAAAGATGAAATAATTTTCAATTAACTGAATTACAACACTTTATTTTTAATTTAAAATAAATTGAACATATAGAATAGATTCAACACAATAGCTATTGAATAGAAGATGAATATTATTTTGGAAGTAATTTTTTCATTGTATATTTTTAAATAATATTTCTAAAATCATATACTAAATAAAAGATATTTTGAATTTTGATGTGCATATGATTTATTTTATTACATTTGGTTTGAAAAATAAAAGCTATTAAAACAACCTATTCGGAAGACGAACTTATCGTTTTGCTAAAAGAAAAAAACGAAACTGGTTTTCATTATCTGTATGACCACTATTCTGGTGCGCTATACGGAGTTGTCCTCCGAATTGTTCAGTCTAAAGAATATACTGAAGAGGTTATACAGGATGTTTTTGTTAAAATATGGAACTCTATTCATCAGTATGATGCATCTAAAGGGAGGTTTTATACCTGGATGATCAATATTGCCAGAAATACAGCAATTGACTACCTGAAATCGAAAGGTTTTCAAAACGAACTTAAAAACCATCCGCTTCCTGATTTCGTATATAATTCAACAGAACTTTCTACCGTAAACCATTCATCTGATTATATTGGATTCAATAATGTTCTTGAAGGGTTGGAAGTAGACAAGCAGGAACTCATTGATCTTGCCTATTATCAAGGTTTTACCCAACATGAAATATCAGAAAAACTGAAAATACCGCTGGGAACGGTAAAGACGAAAATGCGGAATGCATTGATGAAACTAAAAGATTTGCTAAAAGATTATCAATAAATTGAACACTAAAGAATACATATCATCCGGAATTATAGAATCTTATATTCTAGGTCATGCTTCTCCCGAGGAAGCTGGGATTTTGGAGTGTGTGATGAAGAATAATGCTGAAGTAAAAGCAGCTTTTGAAGAAGCACAGAAAACATTGGAACATCTTGCTACAGCGCAGGCTGTAATACCTCCAAGTGATTTGAAATCTAAAATATGGAATAAAATTCAGCAAGAACAAACTGTTGAAGAAATAGCTCCTACTCTTTCCCCGGAAATTCCTGAAGCTAAGGACCAGAGAGAACATAACATAACCAGAGAGAATATAAATATAAATAGAAATACTGGTTGGAAAACATATGCAATAGCGGCTTCTGCCTTATTCCTGATAAGTGTTGCCGGAAATTTATTCTGGATAAATAACGAGTCTGCTACTAACCAGGAAATTAAAAAAATGGTGACCGAAAGGCAATCTCAGGATGCTGCCATGGAAAAGATGAATCAAAAACTGAACATGTTTTCGAATCCTGATATGCAAATGGTGATGTTAAAAGGAATAGAAAAACATCAAGATGCAAAAGCTATTGTATTTTGGAATAAGAAAACAAAAGAAGTCTATCTGAATGCAGAAAATCTACCCAAAGCTCCAACAGGAATGCAGTATCAGCTTTGGGCAATACAAGATGGAAAACCTCTGAATGCGGGGATGTACTCTGAAGATAAAGACAGCAGAATTGTATTGGCAAATATTCCACAGGCACAAGCATTTGCGATAACCCTTGAAAAAGAAGGCGGAAGTACAGTTCCTACCATGAGCAATATGTATGTAATGGGAACAATATAACTGATCATTTTACATCTCAAAGAGAAACTGGGTCCATCTTAAATAGCAACACTACATTTGGCTACAAATTGTTCAAACTTCCGATCTTTATTTCGCATGACAGGTCCATGACCGAAGCAGATGATGGAAGGATTCAGTTCTGCTAACTTCTGGAGTGATTTGATATTACGGTGCTGATCTGAGGTGAATATGTTTGGCGGAAGCCAAAGACCAGGTATTGTTGTAAGCAGGTTCATATTCGTAGCCACATCTCCGATTATCAGTACGCCATCTCGCTCACGGAATAAGGAGATATGACCAGCAGAATGACCGGGAGTTTCTATTACCCGAAAGTTTCCAATGCTATCGTTTTCAACGAGAGTCCGTTCTACTTTATGTCCCTGACCTGCCCAAAATTTTTGTTGAAGTTTCGCTATCCAATGTTGCGGAGTTGGATAATCATTGGTTACCATACCTGTTTCAGTTCTAAAGACTTCATTGGGATGACAGAGCAAAGGTATTCCAAATTCAGCACATATCTGATCACTACAGCCTTGATGATCTGGATGGGCATGCGTCAGTACATGTTGATAAACAGGGATTTTTTGGATAGCTTTCTTGACAGAGGAATAAGAGTTCCGTATTCCGGAATCTACAAGTACACCTTCTATAATATAGCAGTTGATGCTGTTTCGTGGCATCAGTGAAACGTGGTACACTTCGGGAGCAATGTGATGTAACATATTTTTTTTGTGCAAATCTACATTGCTGATCCGTGCTGCATGAGGACATTTGTCCTATAATGTATTGGAGGTGTGTATTTGTCCTTTTGCTCTTGTAAGTGATCGTTGGGAATAGCATCAGTAACAATGCTATTATTTTCATTCCTATTCTTTCAGTTCCTTACATTTAAAATACCCTTACCAACTACTATCGGTTTCAGCACCGAATCTTTTATAATTCTTCTTTTAAGTTGTAAGTTCCGGGAAAATGTATTTAATTTGCAAAAGATACTAATTAGTATGTTTTATGAAAAAAGCTGAACTTACAAGGTTAAATATTCTTCAGAAAGCGTATGAGCTTATTTATACAAAAGGATATCAGGCTACAAGTATAGATGAAATTATTGCGACCACAAAAGTGACCAAAGGAGCTTTTTATTATCATTTCAAGAATAAGGATGAAATGGGAATTGCTGTTGTTAATGAAGTACTGAGGGGAACCTCAGGGTACCACTTTCAATTATCAGCAATCATAGACTGGGATCCTGTGGAAACCATCTACCAGATGATGTATGAGCTGCTCATTGAAAATAAATTCATGAAAGTGGAATATGGCTGCCCTATCTCCAATCTGGTACAGGAAATGACACCTTGGCATGATAAGTTCAGGCAAGCTTTAAAAAAAGAAGCTGCTGAATGGGAGAACCGCCTGGTCACTATACTAGAAAACGGGAAAAAAAATTCTTTTATACGACAGGATGTTAACTCCGTTCAGGCTGCGTTTTTCATTCTTTCCGGTTACTGGGGAATACGAAATTTTGGCAAGCTCCAAAACGATAAATCCGTCTATCTATACTACCTGAATGAACTCAAAATTTTCCTTGAAAATCTAAAGTAATTTTTTTTCATCAAAAACATACTAATTAGTATGTTTTATAATACAGATTTCACATTATCAAATACTTAAAATAAAATATATAATACAAAACTATTTTTATATGGAAATTATCTTACCCGCTTCCGGCATTTTAAGCAAAAGCGAAATCCAAAAGTTCAAACTGATGCTTATACAATCTAAACTTCAGGAAAACATTAATAAAATAATGTCATCCATTAACCTGAAACATTACGCCAAGACTGATTTCAAAAGCATTGTTGTACCAGATTCCGCCATTGCTAAAAAGGCTGTAGAAGAGGCTCGGGAATACTGTAACCCAATCCTGTTCTCCCATTCTTACAGGACTTATTTCTGGAGCAGCGGATTTGCTCTATCCGAAAACCTGAAAGTGGATGCTGAATTGTTATTTATTTCCTCCTTACTGCATGATATAGGACTAACGGATAAACACAATCATGTCTGTTCAAAACAATGTTTTGCGAACTATGGTGGAGCGTTCAGTCAGCAGTTCTGTTTAGAAAATAACCTTGATCAGAAAAAGGCATCAGCCGTTAAGCAGGCTATTGATCTGCATCTGAATCCTATGGTAGATAAAGTTAAATATGGAAATGAAGCTTACAGTCTTTCCAAAGGAGCAGCTATGGATGTAATTGGAGCCAATAGATTCCAGTTCAGCAAAAAATATATTGAAGATGTAAACAGGCATTATTCCAGACAGGGTTTCAAAGAAGACATTTTAAATACCATGGAAAATTTCAGTCATAAGGAAGGAACAAGAGCTGATATCCTTTACCGCATGGGATTTGCAAAAATGGCTGATAAAAATCCTATGAACAGAGAATATTCAGCCTAATTGAAACCTCCCTTCTCTCTGATCAAAAAGCCAATACCTCATCTCCTGCAAAAAAAAATGTTGAATATTTTTGTATTCGATATTTTATGATTTTAAACTTTTGATCTATTTTGATTTATTCGCTAATCGTTTCCTGATGGTGCTCACGAACTCCTTAGAAACGCCAAGATACGATGCAATACAATACTGTGCTACACGCTGCGGAATTTGATATTACCTGAGAGCTCATATTTAATGGTGATCTGAAAAGACTGGGATCAAAAAGTAAGATAAACGGCTCGAACAAAAAAAATCGTAGCAATAGGTACGAAATTAAACTAGATTAATTTCTATGAATGCGAACTGTCCTACATTTGCTAAAGAATTAAGACAACAAAAAATTATAAAATAAAACACCCATTAACATTAAAAATTTAAAACTATGAGCACACTTACATTAAAAGACGGAACAGAGATTTTTTATAAAGACCAGGGAGCAGGACCCGTATTGATGTTTCACCACGGATGGCCATTATCATCTGACGATTGGGATGCACAGGTTATCTTTTTCTTACAGAGAGGTTACAGAGTAATTTCCCATGACAGAAGAGGTCACGGACGCTCAAGCCAGAACATCTATAATCACACCATCGAGCAATATGCTTCTGATGCTGCGGAACTTGTAGAATTCCTTGATTTGAAAGATGTTGTACACATTGGTCACTCTACAGGAGGTGGTGAAGTGATCCGCTACGTTCATAAATATGCTAACGGAAGAGCCAAAAAAGCAGTATTAATCAGTGCCGTTCCACCGATAATGGTAAAAAGTGAAAACAATCCTGACGGGGTTCCAATGGAAGTTTTTGACGGAATCAGAGAACAAACCTTGAATAACAGAAACCAGTTTTACTTTGATTTAACTTTCCCTTTCTACGGATATAACAGAGAAGGTGCCAATGTAAAAGACGGAGTACAGAGAAACTGGTGGAGACAGGGAATGATGGGAGGTATTGTAGCTCACTATGACGGAATCAAAGCATTTTCTGAAACTGATTTCACTGAAGATCTGAAAGCGGTGGATATTCCGGTTTTGGTTCTTCACGGTGAAGATGACCAGATTGTCCCTATCGAAAATTCTGCTATAAAATCTGCAAAACTATTGAAAAACGGAAAACTGATCACGTATCCAGGTTTCCCTCACGGAATGCCGACTACGGAGCACGAAACTATCAATAAAGATCTTTTGGAATTTATTGAAGCTTAATAAAAAAGTAATATAAAAAAGAGATGAACCGGTTTGATTCATCTCTTTTTTGATTACATCTGATAGGGCAATTTTATGCCTTCATATGTTTTAATATCCAGTTTAAACATTCTTTAGAATCCATGATGCTCCAGGAATGAGGATGTCTTGTCCCGTCCGGGCGAATTCCACGATCATTGGTGATGACAAGATCAGCGTTTTTGTGACCTTTTAGTCGCAACAGATTAATCATAGCAGTAATATCTGCCACATTAAGGTCGTAAAGATCCCTTCCCCTGTTTTCCATCTGCCATATAATCCCGGGTTCTGTATAGATCAGAATAGGAATATTCAGAAGATATTTTGCATTGCCGCCATCTTTTTCACGATAAGAAAACATGGATTCTCTTACATAATTGGCTCTGTTTTTATCTGGTGTACCCATGGCAGCAACCATTTCAGCCGTTAAATATTTAGCTTCATTAGTTCCAATATCAGAATAATCTCTTTCTATCTCTCTCTGCAACCTGTAATACATATTCTCGTAATCTAACGGTGCATCAAGAGCGAATACTGAATTGGGAGTAAAATAAGTATTTTTGTCCCTGACTGCTCTTTCAGCATAGGTAACAGCCAGCATACCGCCGCCTGAAAGTCCTCCAATTGATATTTTATCTTTAGAAACTTTATGCTTTTCTACTGTATCTTTTACTATTCTGTCTAAAAACTTCTGCTCTATATGAAATCCAAAATCCCCATCTTCCCAGGTTGGCAATAATACAATAAGATTCTTTTCCAATGCCAGATTATCCAGACTAATCTGATTCATTACTTTTTCTCCATTCTCACCACCTCCGGGTAAAATAACAAGTATTCCTTCAGGCTTACCCTCCGGAACCAATTTCAAATAATGGTTTTCTGTATCTTTAAAAGTTATTTTCTCGGGAGTCTGAGCCAAAAAGTTAGCACAAAACATTCCCAATAACAGGGTAAAATATCTGATTTTCATGATTAAATAGTTTACGGGTTTAGATTATTTTTTTACCAGCTCCACTCTGCGGTTTTGCGTCTTCCCTTCTTCAGAATTATTATCTGCAATTGGGTTTTTGCTGCCGAAGCCCTCTGCTGAAAGTCTTGATTTATCTATCCCTGAAGTAGCTATAGCATTCAGCACGGCTGTTGCTCGGTCTTTTGACAGTTGAAGATTATGAGCATCATTTCCGCTGTTATCTGTATAGCCGTTAATAGCAATTTTTAGGTTGCTGTCGTTTTTAAGTACTTTTGATATTTCATCCACGGCTGTTTTACCATCAGGTTTTAAGCTTGCTTTATCGGTATCAAAATTAATGTGTAATACCACTTTGCCTTTTGCGTCTAATTCTTTTTTAATTGCATCAGATTTTATGATCGAAATTGTTTGCTCAAACGGTGCTTTCTGTAGAATTTGTATTGCCCCGGAAGAGCTATTTCCATAAAGCTGAATATAAATATCATCGCCATTGGTTCTTTTTATGACATACACTTTTACGGGTTCGTTCCAGTAATCTATAGATCCTTCCTCACCAAAGTATTTGATATCTTTTATTCTCTCAAGCTCTTCCTGAGAAACTTTACCATCAAATATTTTTACACCGCCAACTTTTGTAATTGCATCATCATAACTTTTCAGAAAATACGGCAACGACCATTCTTCTGTATTGCTTTTCCCATTAACTACATAGGTTTTCCAAATTTTTCCTTCGATGGGCGTCATTACTCCGTTAATTGGAAATAACAGTATATCATAGCTTCTTTGTACCGGTTTGTTCTGGAATTCCAATCCTTTCGGAAAACTGAAAAAGGGAAAATCACCCACCTCAGCGGTAGAGACCGGTATGGAGTTGACATTAAAATGAGCGGTTCCTTCAGTAGGTTTTTCTAAAGCTGTATTTCCTATGGTGGTGGTATCCTTTGCTGTATCTGTTTTCTGTTCAGACTTTTTGCTACAGGCAGCAAGCAAAGTGCCTATTGATAGAATAATCAGGGTCTTCTTCATTGTAATATTTTTTAGGTTTTTGGTATATTATTTTTTCAAATAGTGAGTAATAAGATCAATCTAATTCTTTATCTTCAGAATTGTTCTCTATATTTTTATCCTTTACTATTTTTTGTGGCACTAACTTACAAATAAAAAGCGAATAGGAACTACCTAGATTTAAGGGGTTTTATTTTGAAACTGAACATTTTTAAGCGAGCAAAGATTAGAATCAACAAAGCTGATGGATAAAAATTACGCTTCATCAGAGTAAGTAAACTTTTGGTTTATCCGTATAATTTTTTCCATTTAGTCACACTATTTCTGCTGATTTTGTAAAACTTTGAAAGTTCTGAATTATTCATGTTATTTTTCTGTTGAAAAGCTAAAATCTTTTTAATACTTTTTTCATCGTAAGAACGGTGCTTAGCATTTATATTTTCAGTATTCATTTCTTTACCAAAAATAATTTGGTTTAGGGTGATAATTTCTAATGCAGAGAATGTTTTCTTTTCCAGAAATACTTTACAATCATCTATTTTATCCGGAAATTTCTGCTCTAAAATATCACTGTAAATTTTGTGATAATTGGGTTGTGCAATTATTTTCCGTACTTTTCGATCCATTTATATAATGTTGTTTTAGGGATACCATACTCTTCTATTACCTGTAGTTTGGTTTTCTTTTTATTTTTAATCAATTCTATTATAAAATAAATAACTTCCTGTGTATAAATATTTTTTCTGAACTGTGGAAGTACATAACTTGTCTTTTTGGCTACAGGAATATTAGACGGAGGGGCATAAAGTATTAAGTGCTGTGTAAACAATCTGAAAAAATCATACTCCAGCAGCTTACTCCATCGTAATAATACAACTGAATCCATGCTTTCTGATTGATACATCTTTTCCACCATTTCTTCAGTACAATGTAAAAAATTACAAATTCTTACAATATCAATATCTATTTCTTTTACTCTCTCTGAAATAACAGTTCCTATATGTATATTTTTAAAATCTCTTAGCATTTTTACGTTTTTAGTATATTTATTTATGTTTTGAGTATGATTAAATCGCCTAACATCCTGATCTAAAACCAACTAATTGATTAAAACTGATGAAATCTTACGATAGAAAAGATTTAACGTTATAATCCATTACAATAAAATTGAAGGCTAACAATCAATCATTTTAAATGCTCTTTAACAAAAGCTGATGGCGTCAGGTTATAATATGCCTTGAAACATTTAGAAAAATATGCAGGGCTTTCAAATCCTGCCATAAACGCTGCTTCTGAACTGTTATAACCGGACTTTAGAAATTCAGCTGCACGTTCCAATCTATAGTTCCTTACGACCTCAACTGATGTTTTTCCTGTAATTGCTTTGATTTTTCTGTGCAATTGAACACGACTTACATGCATAAGAGAAGCAACTTCCTCTATTCCAACGGAAGAATTGTTAAGATCAGCTTCCAGAACATCATATAATTTTTTAAGAAACGGATCTATGATCTTCTTTTCTTCTTGATCAGAAATAGCATTAACCTGAGCTTTTAAAAGCTTACGATGACGCATTTGTGCTTCTAGGTTGTTCTGGATTCTTAAAATCAGATCCCGTATGTTAAAAGGTTTAACCATATAATCATCTGCTCCAGAGCTCAGTCCTTCCAGCTGATTTTCCATTCCTTCTTTCGCTGTTAGAATAATAATAGGAATATGGCTGGTCTTTTCATTTTTTCTAATTTCCTTGCATAAGGTTAAGCCATCCATTACCGGCATCACAAGATCAGTAACAATAAGATCCGGAATAATTTCGTTTGCTATTGTGAGTCCCTGCTCTCCGTTAAACGCCCTGACAGTAATAAAATCGGGTAATAGAGAATCCAGAATAAATTCTGACATTTCAAGGTTATCCTCTACTAATAATATAACAGGTTGTTCAGCATTCCGTTCATTTTCGTCTTTCATTAAGATTTCTACCACACCATCATGAATGGAACATGAAGTTTGCAAACCTACTTCACAGTAAGGAATAGTGATTGTAAAAGTAGTTCCAAGACCTTCAGTGCTTTCCATTTTAATAGTTCCCTGCTGTGAGGAAACAAATTCCTGAACCAAATAAAGACCAATACCAGTACCCTGAATATTTAATATATTACTGTTTTTTTCAGACTGGAAATATCTATTAAAGATAAATGGTTGATCATTAGCTGGAATACCGATACCATTATCTGTTACAGTAAATATTATTCCTGCCTGATTATTCCTGACCACTACACTTATCATACCTCCCGGCATCGTAAATTTCAGTGAATTCCCTATCAAATTAAACAATATTCCTTTAAGGCTTTCTGCATTAAAAGCATACAGATTTTTAAGATCCGAAGTAAACGAGAGTTGAATATTCTTAAGTATAGCCTCATGTTGAAACTGCTCAACAATTCCCTGTACAAAATCGGAAATACTACCAATTGATTCTCTTGATATTGGTATATTCTCTTCCAGTTTGGAAAGATCAAGTAATCTATTGATGGAATCAAGCAATTCCTGAGAATTCTTTTGGATTGAATCTATTTTTTTCTCTTCAGGTGTTCCTGCCAAATATTCTTTTAATTCTGAAAGTGGAGAAAGAATCAAAGTAAGCGGTGTTCGGAAATCATGGGTTACATTTGTAAAGAATCTTGATTTCATTTCAGTAAGTTTTTTAAGCTGTTCTGTTTCCTTCATTTTAAAAGCAATTGACTGCTGGAGCTTGATACGGATACGCTGTAAATAAAGCCAATAGATAATTCCTGTTAAAAATAAAAGAATATAAAGCAGATAAGCCCACCATCTCTGCCACAGTGGTGCAGCTACAGAAATATTGATTGTTTTTATCTTTCGGCTCCATTTCCCTTCTGTATTGGTACAATTTACTCTGAACTGATAATTTCCGGACGGAAGTCGCGTATAATTGGCAAAAGGAATACTGCCGCTTTCTACCCACTCTCTATCATAGCCTACAAGCTGATAACGGAATTTAAGATCCTGTGGTTGGTTAAATTCCATTCCGGCAAAAGACAGCGTAAAGGAATTCTGATCATAATCAAGAAGTAATTCTTTAACTTCATTAATAGGTTTATTAAGGATATCGGATTTTTCCAAATGTGTAGCTTCAGCATTATTGATCTTGAGACTGGTGAATGCCACATCTGGCTGATAGTCATTATCACGTATTTTTGAAGGGTCAAAAATGATCCATCCTTCCGGTCCCCCAAACGAAAGTCTTCCATCTGGTAATTTTAAGGTATGAAACCTGTTAAATTCATTTCCTGGTAATCCATATTGAGACTGAAATATTCTGATATTATGATTTATCGGATTGAATCGGCAAAGTCCTTTATTGGTAGAAAACCACAAATTACCTTTATTATCATCGGATAAGGCATAAATCATATTATCGGGCAGTCCATCAGCAACAGTGAACACACTAGATTTCAGTGATTTTTTATTCAAACACACAAGTCCATAATAACTTCCTATCCATAATATATCATCTCTTTTAGGATCTTTTCTTATGGCTAATAATGGCTCTTTTTTCCCGAGATTTACTTTCCTCAGTTTCCTGTCATATAATCCTATATAGAAAAGCCCATGGGTTTCTGTTGTTATCCATACTTTGTCCTTATCAGCATACATATCACTTAAAACAAGATTGTCTCCCAATAATGCTTTCAAGGACCCTGAAGGTAAAAAATATTTCCATACTGATCTTGATTTGTCATATATGAGAATATTTCCATTATATCCTGCAACCATAGGCGTGCCTTCTCTATTAAACGTAAGCCCTTTCAATCCAATACCTCTGCTATTTTCATCTTCAAGTTCCTTCACATCAGGCAATTGAAAGACGCCTTTCGTTTGCAAATCATAATAAGCAACAGTGGTTTTCAGCCCTATAAATAGCTTATGATCTTTACTGTAACCTGAACGAATATGATAACCTGGTAAAGAGAATTCAGAATCAGCAGAAGTCCATCCAAATGTACCTGATAAAGACATATTAAACTCCTGTTCTAATAAATTCCCAGGAAAAGTCTCTGCCGGAGCAAATGAATAAAACACTGGATTGTTTATATCAATTTTTAGTATTCCTCTTGCATCGGTTCCTACCCATATCACACCAGTTTTATCCATGTAAAACGATTTGGCAGCGATGGAACGCTTATTCAGGACCTCATTGATCTTTGAAAGCCCTTCTTTATGATTATACCGCCATATTATTCCATTACGCTCAAAATATACATTTCCGTCGGTTCCCGCGGCTATCCACAAGACATTATCTTTATTTTTTCCGGGTAATTTTACCTTTTTTATTTTGTGTAACATTTGGGAATATATATACAGATATTCTGTATCTCCCCATATGAATTCTCCATTCCTTTTATAATGAAGATCAAGTGCTGTATTACCAGCAACAAGATTATTTTTATATAAAGATGCTATCGGCAGTTTAAAACTGGTATAAACTCTGTCTTTTGTATTATATTTCAGTATCCCATTACCCGTAACCATCCAGATAATTCCTTCATTATCTTTTTCAATACCCCATAAACTAAGATCATCCAGGTTATTTTTAAAAAAAAACTTTTTTAATTTTCTTTTTTTTAAATCGTAAGAAATAAGGGAATTATTTTCACAAATTGCCCAAAGCAGATAGTTATCATCAATAACCCAGCCTCTTTTCAGCATTTTTAGATCTGATTTTTCAAGTGTTGATTTCAGGGAGTAATGAGTTACACGTTCAGTTTCGGTATTGAATTTATCTATATCTCCGGACTTGTATTCGATCCATACAGCATTGTTAAAATACTTTAGGGAGATGATCAGGTCACCTTTTAGGCTATTGACATCATCTGTATTATGCTGAAAAATCTTATAATGAACACCATCATACCTTGCCAGCCCATTTTTAGTTGCAATCCATAAAAAGCCAGCTTTATCCTGAACAATTCCAGAGACAAAGGATTGCGGAAGCCCATCCGAAGTTGAAATCAGCTGATATTGCTGGCAGCAAAAATCAATTGGAAATATTATTAATAACAAATACAATAAACATATCCAATTCCAGCGATGAAGTAGTGTTTTTATCAATCTATGTTTAATTAATTTACTTTATATATTTTTTGCACAGCCATTTCTTAAGAAGGATTTTGCTGATACCACAGTTTATATATACTAATTTAAAAAAAAGTATATATCATTAACACTAAAATTCAAACGTACGGCTAAAACAGATAAAATTCACAAATAGTATAAATCTCAAAACGGGATATTATTTTTCCCGTTTTGAGTCAGAAAGATGAATAGAGGTATGCTCTATTTATCTTTTAAAAAGTGTTTTTAGAATCATTTTAGGTTTACAAAACCATAATAAGTAATAAAGCAATAAGACTATGATCATTAAAATGAATTATATTTCTTAATATCAATTAAGATATGTATAATTTCACAATCTGTTTCCGTCTTCATTTCATCATCACATATTATAATTTTCTTGAATCTGTATATTGGGAACAGAATTAAAGATCAGAAAGCTTATAAATATAGAGTGCTACCTGTTTATTGGTTAATAATCCCAGCGAAATAGCACCTGTTTTGAATACTGTAGAAATTCGGTCACCACTATTAAGTTCCAGTACCGTATCCATGATTGTTCCACTCACGGGTACATCTGCAAGGTCTAAATTAAGAATTCCAAGGTTAATTGACAGGGTAACAGAATCCATCTGTTTTTCCTCAATAGGAACTGCACCTCCGTTCTTTATCAATCCTAGATAGCTTTTTCCAAGAAGATTTGCATTTACTCCCTGAATACGAAATTCGTATTTAATCTGATAAATTCCATCTGATGGCACAACGTATTCACCATTTGCATTTAATAAAGATGCGGCTCCCATCAATTTATCGACAGGATCAATTGATACTTTATTCCAGCCGCCTGTTAAACTGATTAAACTCCAGGTACCTGTTTTAAAAGCTTTTAAAAGAGAAATATTTCTGTTGGTATCAAGCATTTTTTTCCAAACAGCACCATCAAAATAATAATATCCTTTGCTGTTCATGTTTATCCTCTGTCCTGCCATATCTCCACCGCTTATATCATTGATGTAAATCATAGCACCTGTCTGTGCGGTTCCGTATGCTACAGTACTGAGTGTCAACTGACCTCGTGATATGCTTGGAGCTTTCAATCCTATATATTTTGAGTTGTCAGGTTCGCCCGTTACCGGATTTTTCTGAGGTTCAACATCCATTGTCACTTTTGGAGATTCCGTATTTATCCCTATCTGAGCGTGCGCTATGCTTATACAACCTATAAGACCTACCATTAAAAAGTATCTTCTCATATTTTATGTTTTTAAATTAGTTTTGTTTTTAGAAAATGATTGCTGATTTATAAGTTCTCTGATTATGTTTTTTTGTTTTTAAAATTCATCAACCTTCAAGCTCTTATTTCTGTTGCAAAGTTCAGTTTATAACACTATTGATAACTATAACATATGGTACCAATCTTATAACAAATGTTTCAAAAAAAATACTTTTAACAGTTTTTGGTTTGATATAATTTTTCATTAATAAAAACAAAAAGTATAAATTCAACTTGTTATAGGATGCCAGATTATTGATATCCAAAAAAGCTCTTTTCGGCAACCAAAAAAAACAGCATTTAAATACTCACTGATTGTGCTGTTCACACTGAATAACAACGAAATAACATATTAAAGAAAATCTCTAGTAACATTTATTATAGAAAAAGTAACATCTGTTATAATATTAAATCTTCAAAAACTTCAATTTTGCACAAGAATTAATTGATAGGATACAAAAGAATACCAATTATCATTTTTTATATTATTATAGTACTGTACTTTTTACCTTCCGTTATATTCATAAAAATATTTGATCAGGATAAGTTCAGCATCTTAATATATTACCAAATTTAAATCATGCCACATATCAATGGGTAGTACATATAAGTTTTTATAAAAAAATTTCAAATGAAAAAAAATATTCTGACCATATGCTTTACGGCAATGTTCACTTCCTTATTTTCTCAAATCGGTATTAATACTTCCAATCCGCAGGGTATATTACATATTGACGGAGCAAAAGACAATCCTCCAATCGGAATTCCAACAGTTGCTGAGCAAGCAAATGATTTTGTTATAACAGATACTGGAAATGTTGGCATAGGCACAAATATGCCTTCAGCCAAATTGGAAATAAATTCAGGGATTCCTAATGTTTCAGGCTTAAGATTAACCCATCTTATTTCTTCTACTCCTATTTCTGCAGGAACAGCACTGGGAGTAGATGGTTCGGGAAATGTTGTTACTGTTAACACTCCTTCTTTTACGCCTTCTTATGGTGTTGCTTACCCTAGTATATCCAATGTGGTTAATATTAATGCTGAACAAACAATCTACGATCTGACAACGTTTATTTTACCGATTGCAGGTACATATCTAATTACTTATGTTGTAAGAGGAGAAATAAGAGTAACAGGAGGCTCGGGTTCTTTAACAGCATTTCTTTGCTCTGCTCCTTCTGTGGGAAATATACTTCCGGGGTCTGAAGTCTTAATAGTCTCATCAGCTGACAGCAACCGACAGATCATCGGAGCAACTGGTACCGGAAGCATGCTGATAAGTATTACTGCACCTAAGGTATTAAATCTCGGCGTAAAAGCAACTGGTATCAATGGAGCGATATTTAATGATAATACGGGATATACCCATGTTTCTTTTGTTAAGATAACTCCTTAAATAAAGATTTTCATTTCTAAATTGATATTTAATAAATTATAAATATAATATACCGTGAAAAAACATATACTCCTACTATCGTTAATATCTTTGACTTTTGTTACGATGAACTGTTCAGCTAATGATGACTATGACAGTGAAGAAAAAAACGAGATTATCAAACCTGATCAATATTTTCATCCACCAGTATGGATACAACATAATTGGGGTATCAGTAATGAAACAAGTTCTAATGAGCTCTATAAGATTACGGCAAATGATTTCATCATAACAACTTCGGATGGAAGTAAAAAAAGTATCACGGAAACGATTAAAACAATTCCTTATGGTGGTTCAATAGAGGAGATTCTCAATAACAGTGCACAATATAATTTCCTTATTAAATACAATAATCCCAATACAATAGAAAGCTTTGAGTTCAGAAAAATCTCAGAAACTCATATCAAGTGTAAAAGCAGTATTGATGGACCTTGGTTCGATCTGGTAAAATTGTAGTTGAAGTCTTGCTTAATAATCTTAGCTATTATTTGGATTATTATCATTCGGTAATTACTAAAATAAATTAAAATTGAATGACAATCAAAATCTGATGAAACGTAAGATTAATTCTGGATTTCATAGGTTTTGTTGATTTTGCGGTCCGATATTCCGCAGGAATTCATTCGTTAGGAGAAGAGAATGTTTATTGAGTGTTCGGAAAACTTACGAAAATCGAAATGATGTGCCTGTCCTAAGTTTAAATGAGGCAATAACTGGTTGATTTCCCAGTTCAATTTCGCGATCACGATGCCATGGAGTAAAATATTACCGTAAACTTTTGTATTTTTAAGAAAAAATACAATTTCTGCTTGCTCAATAGAAGTGAGACAATACCTCAACTTTATTATTTCATGAAAAAATTAAATCCAAGCTATTTTGAATTCTTCTTTTTCAGATATGGAATCATTGTTATTTTTGTTCAGATAGTAAACCTGTCCCTATATGTTTATCTCAAAGAAGAAGATCCTGTTTATTTGGCAATTTTAAGTGTTTTATGTATTCTGTTTCTGTTATTTATCTGTTCATCAGAATATCGGATGCTGAGAAAAAATCTTCCTCCTGCAAATGTTTTTTTAACTGACGACAGTATTATCATTAATGATGTTTCTTATTCTTCCGAACAAATTGAAGAAATTAACTTTATGTCTGTAAGAAATACGCTGAACAAATTTCCGGACTATTTTTATGAAATTAAAACCAATGATGGTACTTTTTTTTATTTTCTGGATAAAAGGATGAACTGGAGCGGTGAATCTCCTACCATGAAATTATTAAATGAAAATCCTCTATTCTCTTCAAAAACAAAGGAAAAAATGCAATCCAGCGTGGGTTTTGCAGCGTTTCACAAACAGAATCAATCGTAAAAATTTATATTAAATGAATAAGCAAATATTGCGTTCAATTCCTGCTGCTGTAATCTTTTCAGCTTATTGGAGGACTCAATATTTTATTTACCTTTGTTAAAGACCTAAATTTTCTCAATCATGAAGTTAGAATTATATCAAATAGATGCGTTTACAGAAGAGATTTTTCGTGGCAATCCTGCCTGTGTTGTTCCCCTTAAAAGTTGGTTACCTGATGAGGTTCTTTTAAAAATAGCACGTGAAAATGCCGTAGCAGAAACTGCTTTTTTTATAGACCATGGTGACCGCATTCACCTGAGATGGTTTACCCCGGAGATAGAAATGGATTTATGCGGACATGCTACCCTTGCCACTGCTCATTGTCTTGCTTCCATTTTAAATTATGAGAACACCAGAATCGTTTTTGAAACCAAAAGCGGAGAATTGACGGTGGATGTAAAAGATGGATTTTATTATATGGATTTTCCATCAAGAATGCCTGAAGCTTCTACACTTCCAGATACAATTTCCAAATCACTCAATATACAGCCTAAAGAAATCTTCAAATCAAGAGATTATGTCCTTGTATATGAATCTGAAGAAGATGTAAAGAATATAAAAGTTGAAAGATCTGTTCTTGACCTCATCAATCTGGATCCGGGAGGTGTAGTTGTAACTGCTCCTGGAACTGACAGTGATTTTGTTTCAAGATATTTTACACCGCAATCCTCTATTCTTGAAGATCCTGTGACGGGTTCTGCGCATTGCTCCCTTATACCTTTCTGGGCGGAAAGATTAGGAAAAGATAAACTTTTTGCCCGCCAGATATCAGAAAGAGGTGGTGAACTTTATTGTGAAAACAAGAATGAAAGAGTAATTGTAGCCGGTAAAGCCAGAACTTATTCCAGCGGACATCTATGGATAGAATAATGTTTTTTGTATAGCTATATTTAAACATTAAGTTTAGTGATATTAAAAGTATATAAACAATAACGCCACTTATTTTTAAGTGGCGTTATTTTGTAAAGATGATAAACTTAAAAGTCTAACTATTATTGTACTTTATCGTCTACCTTTTAATTATTTTCGTTGTTTTTATGAGGTTATTATCTAACTTCACTTTAATCTGATACACTCCTGATAATACTCCGGAAAGATCTATATTTCCTTTTGTATCATTTATTTCTTTCGTAAGGACTGGTTTCCCTGCTGTATTATATACTGTTACTGAAATAATCTTTTGATCAAACGAAATGGTCAGGATATCCTGTACAGGATTTGGATAAACTTTCAGTTGATTCTCTTGTGTTGAAACTTTCCCAAAAGCAAAGTTATTTACCGGAGGAGTTACAGTGTTAGAAGGACAAGCAATAGCTTTAAAAATTTTACTCCAAATATTCGTTCCATCCCCTAGCTCTCCTCTACTATTATAACCTGAAATCCCCAAAGCTCCATCAATACTTATTGCAAGGGTATTCTGAGCTCCTGCTTCTACACTTTGCCAATCTGTAGCAGTCCCAATACGCATTGGTGTAGATCTGTTCGTCTCTGTTCCATCAGCTAACTGTCCCGTTGTATTATCTCCCCATGTCCAAAGCGTTCCATCTGTTTTGATTGCGATAACTGAACCATTTAAACCAGTACGAATATTTCGCCAATCTGTTGCTGTTCCCACTTGTGTTGGAGTATTTTTTGAAATGGTGGTTCCATCACCCAACTGCCCTTTTGTATTATCTCCCCAGCTCCAACGTGTGCCGTCTGTTTTGATCCCCATGGAATAAAATTTTCCTCCATCAATATCTTTCCAATCTGTGGCTGTTCCTATTTGGATAGGAGAAGTACTGGCTGTAAAAGTTCCATTCCCCAGTTGTCCTTTGGAATTATCTCCCCAAGCCCAAAGCGTTCCATCTGTTTTGATTGCGAGCGTATGATTTCCTCTGGACGCAACATGTACCCAGTCTGTGGCTGTTCCTATTTGTACAGGTAAGGTTTTATTGACGGTGGTACCATCCCCTAATTGCCCATACCTATTACTACCCCAAACCCAAAGTGTTCCATTAGATTTTAGAGCTATCATATGAAGCTCACCAGCTGTAATATTTACCCAATCTGTTCCTGCTCCTACTTGTGTCGGTATATTTTTGCTGATTATTGTTCCATCACCTAATTGTCCATTATAATTCCATCCCCATGTCCATAGTGTTCCATCTGCTTTGAGCCCAGCTGAAAAAGAAAGTCCTGCCTTGATTTTCACCCAGTCTGTTCCTATTCCTACTTGTGTCGGTATATTTTTGTCGATATTCGTTCCATTTCCCAATGCTCCATCAGAATTGTCTCCCCATCCCCATAATGTTCCGTCTTTTTTTAATCCAATAGAATGGTATACCCCAGTGCTCGCACTTTGCCAACAACCATTATCACCTACAGGAAGTGTAGTAAAGGAACCTCCCGGCACCCAGACCACCTGGCTGAAACCACAATCAGATGACACCCACCAGTAGTAAGTGTTATTGGGTAATAAATTGGTTAGGTTTGCCGTTGTAGAAACTGTAGTAGTTTTATTTCCTTCAGGGTCAGGATTTGTGCTGTAAATATATACATACCCTTTACTAGGTACCTGGGTTGCTGCTGTCCAGCTAATAGTAGCTGTTGAAGAAGTAATATTTGTTACTGCCAATTGTGTTGGAAGAATACATACTTCAGGACAAGCAATAGAAATAAAAGTATTTTTATCATTATCAATCGTATTCGTACTTGAAGTTCCGTCACCCAGCTGACCGTAATTATTGTCACCACAAGCTTTTAAGGAAGCATCAGTGCCCTTTACAAGAACATGATTCTTTCCTGCATATATTTCCAGATTATCTGAAGAGGTTCCTACTTGTACAGGAGGTCCTACATTTATTACTTCATCTGTCCCATTTCCCAACTGTCCATAATAATTATATCCCCAAGACCAAAGTGTTCCGTCTGTTTTTGTTGCAAATGTATAACCATTTTCCGCAGCTATATTCAGCCAGTCTGTTGCGGTTCCTACCTGCATTGGCGTTTTTCTTGAAACAGTAGTTCCATCCCCTAATTGTCCGTAAACATTCGAACCCCATGTCCATAATGTTCCATCTGTTCTTACTCCTACAGAATATCCATTTACCGTATCAATACTTTTCCAATTCATATCGGTACCAATTTGCGTGGGGATTGATTTTGCGATAATGGTCCCATCTCCCAATTGTCCACCAGAATTCGATCCCCATCCCCATAGTGTTCCATCTGTTCTAATTGCCAACACACTATTGTATCCGGCATTAACACTTTGCCAATTGGTATCTGTTCCTATTTGTATTGGAGTTTTTTTGGAAATGGTAGTTCCATCTCCCAATTGTCCATATTCATTACGCCCCCATGCCCATAATGTTCCATCTGTTTTGATTCCTACCGTAAAAAATTGTCCCGCGCTAACACTTTTCCAATTAGTTGCAGTTCCAATTTGTGTTGTAACTCTTTTTGAAAGGGTAGTTCCATCTCCCAGCTGTCCATATTCATTTCTTCCCCATGCCCACAATGTTCCATCTGTTTTGATGGCGAAGGTCTGACTTGCACCGGCACTTACTATTTTCCAATTGGTCAATTTCCCTATTCGGGTTGGGGTATTTTTGCCATTTACGCCCAGATCGGCTAATTCTCCTGAGAAATTAATCCCCCAGCCCCATAGCGACCCATCTGTCTTTACACCTACGGAATGTTCTTCTCCTACACTAATACTTTGCCAACACTGGGCAAAAGAGTGTAAACTAATGAATACAAATAATAAAAATGTTTTTTTCATTTTTTAATGTTGTGATATTTTCCTACTCGTATAGCTTTTCGGTTACGCTTCGTTTTAATGGTTTCTGAACTCCATATCATAAGTAATCTGAACATAAAAAAATTTTGAAATCAAATAATTTCATATATAACAGGACCTTTTATCCTTGAATAAACTTTGAGTTTAAGAGTTTCTTTAACTCACCAAGCATCATAATTTAAACCATATAAAAACATCTCAGTATTATCCACCCACAGATCGATAGCTCAATATCAGAAGCTGATTTCATATCAGACAATTTCACTTTTGATCTGTAGAAATGATCAATAAATCATTTAGCTTATTGATTTATAGCGTTGAAAAATTTTTGATACATTAAGGTTGTTTTACATTGCTGGAAACAATGAGTTTTTGACATATTCTCGAGAATAAGCGCAGGTAGTTTTGTTCATGATTTGATGACTTTTCCGGTTATTTTTTAGTTTTTTGATACAAATAATACAACACATTAAAATAAAATGTATTATTTATTGTAAAAATACACTTTTACTGAAAATATTTAACAACAAAAAGATAAAAGTTTTTTATGGACGAATCTAATTCAAAAAAAATTTTCCATTAAAAATTTTTCAAAAAACAGCATCTTTCAAAAGAAAACGCTAAATATTCCGTTTAATTCTTAAATTTGGCTAATGCGAAAGAATCTTTATTTCATTATTTTATCATTATCTCTTACCAGTTGCTATACTTACCAGTTAAAAAAGCAACCGAATCCTGAGACCAACAATAAGCAGGCATCCCAAAGGAGCGCTACTCCATTTAATAATACTGCTGTCCCAATGAAAACTTTGACGGATCAACCCAAAGTTCTAAGTATACAGCAAACGCCTGCTCCAATCAATATTCAAGACAAGCTTGCGCCTAATAAGAATGTTAAAATTGATGTTGATGGCAGAAGCTATAAAATAATCGTTGACAGATGGGAAAGCGACAGTCTGGTTGCCCATCCCGTTGGCAGCCCTAAGAAAATTTTGAAGTTCCATAAGAATCAGATCAATGCTGATAAGATTGCTGAAAAACGTTTTTCACAGCCTATCGCTGATATTATTACGGTTACTGCTTATGCCGGAATCGGTGCTTTAATCTGGTATCTTGTCCGCTAATTTTTATAAGGAATCTGCTTGTATGGATTGAATAGAATCTCGATTATTTTTACAATCAAACAATAAACTAAAACCAAGTGCAAAATTTTAAACATTTGAACACTGCGGAAATGAATGTCCGTAATTCATCTAAAGGAACGAGTTGTATTCCTAAAACTTCGCGAAAACTAAACTTCAACTTATTAACTATTCTCATTCTGTTATTAAGTGTTTTTACCAATAATTTGTCAGCAACCAATCCGACAAGCTTTACGACAAAAAATATAATATTTAAAAGTTCGGGAGTATCACTTTCAGGAACAATTTTCAAGCCTGATCATGCAACTGCTGCTGTAGTGATTGTTCATGGTTCCGGACAGGAGAAAAGAATGACAGAATTTGCAACGCTTTTGGCTCATAATGGTATTGCTGTTCTTACTTATGACAAACGAGGAGTTGGAGAATCCGGTGGAGTGTATGCAGGACCCGAAGTGGGGACCAATAACGTAGATGCTTTCAACCTTAATTTGTTATCTTCAGATGCCAGTGCTGCTGTAGATGTACTTTCTAAAGATTTACAAAATAGTAAAGTATCCATCGGTTTGATTGGTGGCAGCCAAGCTGGCTGGATTATTCCTTTAACGGCTCAAAAAAACAGGAAAGTCAAATTTATGACGATCTTCAGCGGGGCACTTATTACAGTAAAGGAACAGCTTCGTTTTCAGTTTTATACCAATGGAGATTCAAATTTCTGGGATACCCATACAGAAGAAGATGCAAGAAAGCATATCATGACTGATCCGGATCGATATGAGTTTGCAGACACAGATCCCCATGATACTCTTTCTAAGCTATCTATTCCGGGGCTTTGGATTTTTGGAGGAAAAGATATTCAGGTTCCTGTAAATCTGTCTATTGAGCATTTACATCTATTACAATCCAATAATACAAAATATGAATATAAGCTGTACCCTGCTTTGGGACACAATACTGCATTTTCAGACTCCAAGGAACCTGTAGAATATGCTATAGAATGGATTAAAAACAAAAAATCAACAAAATAATACAGCCCAGCTATCATCAAGAAAATTAATTTCAATCTCCGAGGTCCACAAACTTTGGAGATTTTTATTTTAAGTAAGGAAAAATAATATACAAGTGTTCACAAAATAGCTGCATAAAGCTTATGGCTAAAGGAAAATTATTTTTCTATGGAGTTAAAAAACTAACGTTTTACATTAAGATATTTAATAAAAATCCCCGGACTTCTCCAGGGAACTATTCAAATAAACGGATGATGAAAAACTTAATGTTAAAATTAACATGTTTTAATTCACTACATTATGAGTATAATCATAAAAATTTTTCTTACTATTTCCCCAATATCATTATTAATAGTTCATTCGCATAAATAAAAAATCCCCGGATGACTCCGAGGATAAAAACTAATAACCATGAACTCAAATTAAATATGAGAATCAGGTGCAAAGTTAGAACATAATAATCGTTTTTGCAATTCTCATGTGAAGGAATTGTATTAATATTTTATTTAGTAATAAAAAAAATGTGAAAAATAAAAATAATCACTTGATTATGATGCTATTTAAATAAGAATAATGAATATAACATCTAAATAATTTTTAAAGTAATTTTTGAAATCTTCATATATTACTACTTCAATACTTTTCAATTAAAAATTAGAATTAAATCACTATATAGATAAAATAAATAATAAGAACACACATAAACTTTAATATCTATATGGTTCTATAAGTGACTTAGCTGATTGTTTTGTTAAAACTAAAGTTTCTCCAAAACCCAGACTCCCATTAATAGCTTTGTACCACATCCTAACAAAAATATCTTCAATTCCATCATCATTCAAATCTGCTCTAAATTGTTCACTAATTAGTGTAATAAATCCATTAAATTCTATTGAAATATCAAAAATATCTGTCTGGATTAATTTCACTATTTTTTTTCTATAAATATCACCTATAGCGTCCCCATTTTGAATATTTACTATTAACTTTTCTTCAGGGTCATAAATTATTTTTGGTGACAAATAATCTATATTATTAATATTAATCCAAGGTTCATCAAGAAATGAAAATTTTGGAAGCTTAGCTTTTTTTAATGCATCAAGAAAGGTTGTCAAAAAATCAACACTTTCTGATAATTTTATATCTATAGTAGTATAAGGATAAAAGCCATTACTTGTTGCTTCAATCCATTCCTTCAAATTTGAAATAGTAAGATCAGTATTTGAATCATTTTTTAAATTAATAGATTTATAACTTCCGCCAAAAATTATTTGTCTATTTTGTAGATAATCAAAACTTTCATTAAAAGAAAATATACTTAGTAAACCATCTTCAAAGTTAATAGGAATTGGTATTTTTATTTGTTGTGTAGACCAATCAAGATTTCTTTTTTCATCGATAATTTTTACTAGTTCATCTATATTTATATAATCCTGTTCAAGTGCAGAAATTATTTTTGATTTTAATTGACTAAAAAAACTTTTCCTTTTTAATTTATTAATTTCTTCTATTATAGAATCTACTTTCTTTGTAGTTAAGCCTAAATAATAATGTATAGTTGCTTTGTTAAAAACATTATTCGTTTTCTTTTGATTACAAATCCTGTGGGTTGGAACAAGATTTTCAAAACTATTTATTGTAAAAGATTCTTTTAAACCATATTCTAAAATCAGCTCCTTCAATGAAAGCTCTGATAAGCTTTCTGGAATAATATGATCTATTTGTAAATCTTCGAATTCAATATTATTGTTACAATAAAAACATTTATTTTTATATGCAGCCCAAATTCCTGTTCGTATTGCTGTATTGAATGATGTTTTTCCCATAGCTTATAGTAAGTCATCAAAAATACAATGTTTTTTTAAATTTGAATTAGTTTTAGCAACATTAGGAATTATAATAAAATTCAAATTTTTATTCAATAGACTTCATTATTACGAAATAAATATCGTCTTATAATAATTTAGTTTTTCCTTTCTTTTCTTAAAACCATTAGCATCTCCAAAAGTAACAGTAAGTTTTCCAATGTTTATAAGATCACTTATTCCATCAAGATTGTCTTGATCAGCAAAACTGCTTAAGTTTCTACGGTTCCAAAAATCAATAGCCGCTATCATTGCATAAGATTCGTCTTTTAGTAAATCAGGATTTGAAACGAAATCTAAACCAGTTCTAGCCTTTAAAATTTTCATTTCATTAGCTCCAGTATGTTGCATATAACCACCACCTCTATTTTTATATCCATCACCACTTGCTTCATTACCATTTCCCATACGATTTGCATATACATAATTTGCCATTTTAACTGAATTCTTTAAATATAAATGTACAAATGCATCTGTTTTTCCTTTAAAAGGTGTTTTAAATACTGCTTTTGCGTTTTCGACAGTAGTATAATAAAGGCTTTCCCTTTTAGGAATCAAATTAGATTCATGGTCTAACTGAGCAAAGAAATGACTAAGTCTAATTGGGGTGTTAATTCCATTTTTATTTAAAAGTGTTTTATATTTTTTTGATAATTCTAATGCTGTCATTTTTTAAAATATTTATAGATGAAAAAGGCGATGATTACTGCGATTCCTATCAGAGTGATGAAAACCCAGGCTGCGATCTCAAAACCTGTTGAGTTTACATTTTTTGTTTCTTCTGAAACTTTTGCTTTTACTTCTTTGATGGTTTCTTTTGAAATAGCTTGCTGAGCGACATCCTGAACAATATATACAGATTCTTCTTTTTTAACTTCTGATTTGTTATGATCTGCTTTCGTATAATGGTTGCTGATGACATATTCTGCATTTCCCATGATGGAAATACTTTGAATGGTATCTTTTCCCATCATATTATGAAAAATAAAAGGATTGGAAACGTCAGATTTTCCTTTGATCACCAGATCTCCTGATATTTCATTTTTCGTTTCTTTCTGTGATATCTCTTCTGATGTACTTTGAACGGACTGTAAGCTTTGTAAGCTTGAAGAATCGGCTTTTACTTTTTCCGTTTCCGTTCTGTTTTCGCTGTAAGTAGTTGTAATTTTATGTTTACTCCGGCAGCCCAGCATGAGACCGCTCAACAGGAGCAATATTAGAATTTTCGCTTTCATGGTTTTATTTTTAAGTCTTTTGTTTTTTTGTTTTCAATGCGAGGAATTCTAATTGAATTTCAATTCCTTACATGAATATTTTATCTTCCTTCACATATTCTTTCCTGATGCTTTCCAACAGCATATCCAGATTTACTTTATAGCTTTTATCTTTTAATGCAATTGCTTTTAAGCTGACATCCTGTATTACGTTCATAATATTGGAACCGGTAAGCTCATATCGTTGGGCAATTTGATCTAAGTCTATCTCTTCCAGTTGTAATTGCACCGGCAGATTTTGTTGCCAGATACGCAGACGCTCTTCATGCTTTGGATTATTGAATTGTATGCAGCTATGAAAGCGTCGCGTAAAGGCTTTATCCATATTATTTTTAAAGTTGGACGCCAGAATAATAAGTCCTGAAAAGGTTTCTATACGTTGTAATAAGTAAGAAACTTCCTGGTTGGCATATTTATCATGAGCATCTCTTACGGTGGTACGTTTTCCGAAAATAGCGTCTGCTTCATCAAAGAATAAGATCCAGTTTTTATTTTCTGCTTTGTCAAATAGCTTAGCCAATTGCTTTTCTGTTTCTCCGATATATTTGGAGACGAGCATAGAAACATCTATTCTGAACACCGGACGGTTGGTATATTTTCCTAAGAGACTTGCTGCAAGGGTTTTTCCAGTTCCCGGATCTCCATAAAACAATACTCTGAAGCCTGGCTTAAGCTTTTTCTGCATGCCCCATTCTTCCATAAGGATATGTCTGCTGTTATACCATTCTTCGATATTCTGAAGTTCGTTGAGGGTAGCTTCAGGAAGTATTAAATCTGACCATGATCTAAGGGTTTTCACTTGCTCTGCCGGAAAATCATTGCTCATTGTAGGAAGTGATTCCAATCCAAAAATCATTGCTCCGAAGGCTTCAGGATGAATACTGATCTGGCTATTCATTGCTATAGGATCATGACTCGAAAAAACAAGAATTTCTTCTCTGATCAAAACGGAATCTGATCCGAAATAATCCAGTGTTTTTAATCGTTCGGAGATATTTTCACCTCCCAAAATATACTGAATGGTCTGAATTGTAGGATAAAAGAGCCTACCATTATCATTGGTTGAACAAAAATCAAACAGTGCATTTCCCGGAAACTCCAGAAAGATGCGCTTCAACAATGAAGGTTCCAACCTTGGCAATAATGCCATTAAAAGAATGATAATTTCTTTATGGGTAAGCCCTTTCCCTGAAATATAATGTCCTAATTGAAAGTTTTCATGGTTATTGGGATTAAATTCAGGGGCTCCTACATTAAAATCCTCTGAAGGATTGTTGATACGCCATATAATAACCTTTTCTAAGTGAGTAAATAATTCTTGTAATTGTTCTGACTCCATGGGGTTTTATTCTTTTTTATTTTTGAAATGATCTTTTTATTTTCCATTAAGGATAACCTCAGCCGACACGCTCCGTTTTCACGGAATTTGTTTACTGATTTTGAAAAATAAATACGATAATTGTTGATGATGAATATCCTTCGAAATGGATGATGATACATCGGAAACTCCAGTATTAAAAGAGTTTTTTACTGGATGAGGATTGTATTTTCAGGAATGGCAATAAAGTATATTACCTCTTTTTTATTTATGATTCTGGAATTATATTTAATATTTACAGAATGTAAGCGTTTATATTGTGATTATTACTGAACCTCAAAATAGGTACATTCAATTCTTACATTTCTAATTCCATTAATTCCACCACCACTCCATAAATCCTGATTAAATCCAGCCTGTAGATAGCCTGTCGTTAAAAGTTTATTATCATTGTCATTATAAATATCACATCGTACAGATTGACTGAATGCACGAAGATCTGCATTATAATTAAAAATCAGAAAATCCCATGCGCTATAATGATCCGTAACAGAATCTTCACTTCTGGCTCTGTCACCCCAATACTGAGAGGATACCATATATTGAATCGGAACTTCAGTTTTATTAATAAATTTAATTTTCGTGTTGATAGTCTCTATTTTTTGTCCAAAATCTGCTTTATTAATTTCTAGTGCTACATTAAAATTATTCACTTCTCCAAGATAGAATCCATCAGGAATACCCGGCAAATTATTTCCAAATAATCGACTAACACGATAGCTCTTATTCAAAGCATAATTCAGACTATAATATATAGTTCCATTTAAATCATCAAATACTGTTTTTTTAATTTCAGCAGTATAAGGTGCGCTACCTAATAAGTATTGTTTTACTGCACCTAAACTGGTAGAGTCTTTTATGGTCATCATTTGATCTTCTTCATTCGACGAACTTATGGCAACCTGCATTTTAAAATCACCAACATTATTTGTAGTATAGTAAAATGTTGCATCATCTATAATTGCTAAACTATTAGCAAGGATTAATAATTCTCTTCTATTAAGAATATCTTCTTTATGCTTTAAAGAGTCTATCAGGTCTGAGAACTGACTCTCTGTGGGGTATTTTCCTGTTTCGAAATAGGTTTTTAACTGGTCTCTGGTTATTAGTTTGTTATCCTCCATAATACTCTATCATTCTTTGGTTTAGTTTCTATTTTTATTCTGTTTTAAAGTTCAAAATTCATCATTTTTTAATTCCTGAGGAAGTTTTTGGGCTTCTCTATTCTGTAGTTGCAGTAAGTGTTATTTTTTATCTTTCAAAAGAAGGTATTGTAATGATCTTTATAGAAAATAGATCTCTATTACTCATATTTCCGTTTCTTTAATAATCACATTCGATCTTTATATTTCTGCTTTTTATTATCCTACCGCCAGCCCAAACATCTGTATTATTTTCTCCTGCATTTAAATAAGCTGTCATCAACAGGACATTCTTATCTGTATCATAGATTTTACACGTTATGCGTTCTTTGTTTCCCCGAAGGTCTGCCCTATACCAAATATTCAAATCATCCGAAAGATCATAATGATCGGTAATCATATCTGTGGTAGATGCCTGATTCCAATACATTCCTAATACGTTGTATTGAATAGGTACAGAAGTATTATTTACAAACTTAACGTTCGTATTGATGATGTTTATTTTTTTTCCAAAATTTTGTTTGGTGATTCGAAATTGCAGTCGTTTTCCTTCTACTGTTCCAAATTCAAAACCGTCAGGGATCATTGGCAGATTATTTCCTAACAACCTGCTATTCACCATACTATTGTCTGCCAGCAAACTCCAAATATAATATTCAGTTTCAAGCAATTCTTCTGTCGAAAATTGTTTTGCTTTAATGGTATAAGGCGGACTGCCGAATAAATATCTTTTTTCATCTCTAAGATATTCCCTTAATATGATCGCCTGATCTTCTTCATCTTTCGAACTTACAGTGATCATAAATTTTTTATCTCCAATATTGCTTCCAGAATAATGAATGTGACCATTGTCTAAAAGACGGAGAGTATTGGAAAGAACTATAGCCTCTCTATGAGTAAGACTATCTTCCTTATATCTAAAGGAGTCAATCAATTCCGAAAAATCATTTTGGTTCAGTGATTCTCCTTTTGCAAAATAAGTTTTTAACTCTTCCCTTGAGGTTAATTTATTTTTTTCCATAGTACTTTAATATTCTTCTGATATATTTTTAGAATTTTAAAACAGCTGTTATTTCGTTTAAGTATTTTCAGAAGGATTATTGATTATTTTACAGCATACCTGCATTCGATTCTTATATTTTTGATTTCCCTGATTGCTTCACTAGCCGGAATATTTTTATTATTTTGTCCTGCATTCAGGATAATTGTCATTAAAAGAGTTCCGTTATCTTCATTATATATGTTACATTCTATAGACTGATCAATTTTCCTGAGATCTGCTCTGAAGTACAACGCAAAATAGTTCCATATGCTGTAATGATCGGTAACAATATCTTTATCCGTATATACATGAGACCAATAGAGTGCCTGAGTACTATATTGAACAGGGGCTCCTGTTGTATTAACGAACCTAATGTTTGCGTTTATAACGTCTATTCTCTGACCAAGATTCATTTTTCCAATCTGAACTGACAAGTTTTTAGCCTCCAATGTCCCAAATTCAAATCCATCATATATTTTTGGCAGATTACCACCGAATAGTCTGGTCGTATTAGAGTATTCACCTAATTGGCAACTCGCATAATAGTATTCATTTTGCTCTAATCCGCCTGTAGGAAATTCTTTTGCTCTAATGGTATAAGGTGCATTACCTAAGAAATATAATTTTTTTTGACCTTCAGGAGTATTAATTAGAGTAATAATCTGATCTTCTTTTTCGTCTGAATGTATCGCCATCAGGAATTTTTGATCATCAATATTATTTCCAGAGTATGTAATATACTCCGTATCTATACTTTCCAAGCTATTAGCTATCATTACAGCTTCTCTGTTAGTAAGAGCATCTCCTTTATGTTTTAAAGCATCAATTAAATCTGAAAATTGATTTTCTGTAGGGCGTTTTCCATTTTCAAAATAGGTTTTCAACTGATCTTTGGAAATTAGTTTTTTTTCTTCCATAATACTATTTTTTACAGCTTATGCGTATTAGCATTACTGTTTTGGTTTTCAATGATTATTTATATTTTTAAGCCTGAGATTATTTTGGGATCTATATTTACAGTCTATTATTTTTCGTTTCTGTAATAATCACACTCGATTCTTACATTTCTTATTTCTTTTATTTCTACTACATCACCAGCTTGGATATTTTGTCCGGCTTCCAGACTAATAGTTTTTAAAAGCTTGTTGCTATCCAGATCATAAACACTGCAAGCTACAGATTGATTTACTCCCCTAAGATCTGCTCTAAACACTAAATAAAGGATATCATGCATATCATAATGATCAGTAACGATGCTTTTACCCGTATAAGGATTTGCCCATTGTCCTGCCTCTATCTTATATTGAACAGATACCTCTGTTTTATTAACAAATTCAATATTTGTGTGTGCAATTTTTAATTGTTGCCCTGCATTCATCTTATTTATCCTTGCGCTTAACCACCTATCCTCAGACATCACAAACTCTAATCCCTCAGGAATTGTTGGAAGGTTATTTCCAAATATCCTTACCATTCTGGTAGTATCACTCGAAACAATCTCTAAATAATAATACTCATTCTCTCCTAATCCTTCTGCAGGGAATTTTTTTGTTCTAAAGGTATAAGGACCATTACCAAATAAATATTGCTTTATTTCACCTCTGGGCGTATTCTCTATAATGATCTCCTGAACCTCTTCATCATCAGAACTGATCAATATTGGAAATTTTTGATTTTCAACACCAAACGCATAAAAACCAAGGTATACATTATTTATAGAGACAATGCTGTTAGCCATAATGATGGCTTCCTTATTCGTAAAGCGGTCTTTTTTATGCTTTAAAGAATCAATCAGGTCCGAAAACTGACTTTGTGTAGGATATTTACCTGTTTCAAAATAGGTTTTTAGCTCTTCTCTCGTGATGGGTTTATTTTCTTCCATGATAATATTTTTTATGGCTTATTGGGTATAAAAGCCTTAGGTTTTTAGATGATTTATAGTATGTTTTTAAGATTCGAAACTTGTTTTTTGTGTTGGGAAAAATTTTGTAGCCCGGATCCTCAGTAGTTTCAGTCCTTTTTTTAAAAAAATCGGATGGCTGGTTGCTTAAGTTTCAATGCTCAAAATTCATACTTTTTTTGTTCCTGGGAAAGTTTTTTGACCTTCCTATTCTGTAGTTGCAGTGGGTTCTGTTTTTCCGGATGAGGAGAATTGAGTAATGTAGATTTTATAAACGCAAAGGTTTCTTCTTAGTTACGCTTTATTTTAAGTAAGCTAAGGAGGGAATCGATAATCGATTCTGATAAAGCGGCTGATTGATTTGCGTGATATTTTTTTAAAATTCTTTCATAGATGTTTCAATAAAAAGGCTCGGATTATAAAATCCGAGCCTTGCTTTTAACTGTATATTTTAAGTATAGTTTCTTTATGAAGAGATCAATTATTAATCCAGCTTAAAGAAGAAATATACTACTGCTGCCCATTCTTTTTTGATCCCTTTTGCATAACCTATAGTGCTTCTGCTACTGCTTTCTACCGTTCCATCATCTTTGATATAACCAATGGTTGAACGGCTGCTGTTTTCTACTGTCCCATCACTTTTCACATACCCTACTGTAGAACGGCTCTTATTTTCGATTGTTCCGTCACTTTTGATATAACCAATTGTGCTACGGCTTTTATTTTCAATTGTTCCGTCGCTTTTAATATATCCTACTGTAGAATGGCTACTGTTTTCTATGGTTCCGTCACTTTTGATATAACCTGTAGTACTGCGGCTTCCGGATTCTATAGTCTGTGCACTTACAACAGCAAGCCCGAAGAGCAAAGAGCAAAGGAATAGTATTTTTTTCATATTTAAAATTTTAATGGGTTATTAATTTTGGTTTATTTGATGTATTCAAAAGTATTGATTATTCTTTTATGTTGGATGATTGAAATGAGATTGGTGATTGGGGAAAGAAAAAGCGAAACTTTTTGCAAAGTTTCGCTTTATATAACAACTACAGAATTAAATATCTTTTAAATAATGTTCCATACCATCTTCATCATCTACTGGTTCAAGGTATCGTTCTATCTTTACTGGTTTTTTTAGAGTTTTGAAAGAAATATCTTCAAGACCTGTTGGAAATTCAAATTTTTTCTTTTTACCTATATCACTAGTAAAAAGATATGATTTCACAATCATTAAATTCCCATCTATTTTTGTTACGAATAAACAGTCACCATAAGTTAAAATTCTATTTGGAGTACGCAACGAAAGATAAGCTATATAAACTTCCCCGTATTTTTCATTTTCATAACAGCTTATTTTATATATATCTCTTGTACTTGGATATTCTTTCTTGCTCCACTCATCATAATACTCTTGGCCATAAAGCCTAGTTAAAGGAATCATACTGAAACTATCATGTAAAGGTTCAACACAATAATCGTTCATTATTTGGAGAGCTTTGTTGTAAGCCGCAAGATCAGGTTGTCTCCTTAAATAAATCGTTTCCGCTTCTTGTTTTATAAAATTAATAATGAATTCTTTTATTTTCTCCATATTATATTATTTTAATATTTTTTGTAATGTTTTATCAGCTCCAATTTCCATTATCTCAATATTATGTGTAACCTTTTTGGTTCCATTGAGTTTTGCTTTTATAACTTCATACGTCACACTTTGCACCAACTTAGGATCTACATTTTTAGCCAAAATTTTATGCATACTCTCCAATAGTTCTTTGTCTGTCTCAGGATTTAGCTTTGCTAATTCGGAAGTTATCATATTATCGACTAATTCTTTCCATGTAGCGGTAACTTTTATGTCAAAGGTAATATAATTTCCACCATTTTTTTTTATAAAATCTCTTTCAAATCTTATCAATTCTTCTTTCAATCTTCTTTCAGTCTTAAGCATAGTTTCTCCGTTATAATGTGCCGAAACTGTTACGAGATTTAATGTCGATTTATAACCGGAACCTAAAAATAAATCTGCTAATATATGAGCCGCATTGAATTTTATCTGCTCTTCAGGGTTTTTCTTTAAATCCTCAATAGCTTTGTTAGAAGCAGCCTGATTAGCCGAATCTGTATGACTTCTACTTCCTGGTTCTTTTGTAACAACACCACGTCCTATTGTTTGTTGTTGTATCAAATTGTCTTCGTTTAATTTAAAACTACTTTTAAAAAATCTTCTTGCATTTCTACCATTAACTTCAATATCATAATGATATCCTATTGTAATTTGCTTGTCACCTGATACATAAAAATCTATTTTTTCTGGTTTGTACTTTGTCTTTTTAGAAGACTCAATTAAATCTTCTAATTTAAATTTATTTCCAAATTTTTCAATATCTTTACTCAATCTGTCAAATTTAGCTTCTGCCTCTTCCATTTTTTGGTCTTTTTCTGGACTTTCTACACGATTTTTAGCATTTGTTAAATCCTTTTTTACTCTTTCATTTCTTGTTTGTAATCCTTCTATATCGGCCAAAATTGCATGTCCATTTCCTCCAAACTCATCAGCATCAGGTTTTCTGCTTACATACTTTTTAAATTTGGTAAGTTTATATGTTAATGGAGCTTTCTCACTCGCCATATAGATCTCCCCATTTTCAAAAGTCAGAGTATGACTTTCTCCATTCATCGTAAATGGTTCCGGAGCGATTTCAGAATCCATGTTTTTGATATGCTTATCATCAACCTTCTCTTTCTTCTTACCAAATTTCCCAATTCCTACTTTGCTTAGCAGTTTAGCTGCTTTACCTTTCACAAAAGTCCAGAACTTCACAATCGCATTTTCAATACGCTGACGTATTTTGCGTATCACTCCTACAACTTTATCTGCTAATCCTCCAATTCCCAGTAATGAAGCCAGGAAACCAATCAGTACCGGAACAGCTTTACCTAATGCATTTTCTATGGCTTTGGCTACTGCACCTACATTTCCGCTGGCAATTGCTTTGATACTATCTGTAAAGGCTTTCACCAGTTCCATAATTTGGGCTGCTCGCTGGATGAAGAATTTCACTACATCTATAATTGCCATAGCGGCTTTTATAAAGGCTCCAACCGGAGTTAATAATCCCATCACCCATTTAATACCTGCCTGGATCACCTGATTTTGGATGATGTCCATAATAGCATCCATTACTGTTTCCTTCAGGTCTGCAAACTGGTCTTTCAAGTGCTCCCAAAGTCCGGCAACACCTTCCTTACGAACCACCTGAACCATTTCAAAACCTGTTTCAAGAACTTTCATTACAGGTTCTCCTATTACTCTGGCTCCGATAGCTCTAATGCCATTCCATGTCAAACCAAGCACCTGTGTGGTAATAGAGAATACGCCTTTTAGAGAGAATACATCTTCCGGCATGGTTAAAGAAATACCTTTCATCGCTCCGGTCAACCATCCGAAGAATCCGGTTTTAAGGTGAGTCCAGATATTGGCTCCAAAATTGGTAAACCCTTGTGAAACTCCTGCAATAAGGTTTCTGAAGAAGCCTATCGGATCTGTTATAATCGCCTGAATTGCTTCTATCACACCAGACAATAGATTGGTAAGTGTGTTTTTAATTTCAATTATGATTGCAAAAACACTTGTTTTAAGCATATCAAGAGCTTTATTAATCAATCCGCTGTTCTGTGATTTCAGTTCAGTAATTCTGGCATCAATACCTGCTACATTGTCTGCGTATTTTTTAGCTAACGTATCAATTAATGCATCTTTTTTGCTGTTTACACTTTCCTCCAGGGCATTGAACTTTTTCTGAATTTCTGTAATAGCTTCCTTACCTATTTTACGTAAACTTGGTGATAAACTGCTGACGTATGTTTGTACATCTTTTTTACCTTTGGCAATTCTGGTTTTAGCTGCATTAAGCTGAGTGGTAACATGGGTCGCGATATCGTCGATATAACTGTCCATAACTTTAATGTATAATTTTTTACCACTGTCAAAGTATTTATTAACCTCATCAGGCAAGCTGGTAAGTTTATCCCATACTACTAAAGCGAGTGCTGCCATAGCACCATAAGTCATACCAGCTCTTCCATAACGCCTTAGCTTGTAAGCATCCATTTCTTTATCTATATGATCTTCAAATGCTTTTTTGGCTGCCTTACTTCCTCTGTCAAATTTTTCTGCTACAGATTTATCGAGATTATTTAAAATACCATCTACATCTGTTTTGGAGCTATTATAAATGCTGTTAATATGATCTGCAATTTCTTTACGTTTCTGGCTGTCTTTGGTTGCCGTTTGCTTTTGTTCACCATGAGCATGATCTAAACCACCTTTATGGGCGCTATGCATCCCAGTGATATGACGGGCAGCCTGTGATTGAGCTTCCTCTTTGGTTTTCGCCAATTCACCTCCTTCTGTTTTTCTAAACTGCTGTGTAGCGGCGGCACTTTGGGTTTTTGCGTTGTTCTTTTCTGCCAAAGCTTTTGTAAACGAAGGTTCATTGGAATTAGCAAGCATACTATCAGTCACACCATTAGCTTTCATCTCGTTATCAATACTTGCGGTTTGCTCCTGAATAGGTTTCTCCACGCTTGCTGCATCTCGTTTAACAGGCATTGCTTTAGCTACACTTGGTATACCTGGAGCTTTGCCCACATTAGGGGTAGGCATTTTGGCAACAGATCGTACAGGCTGTCCTGTAATATCAGGTTTTTTAGCTGTTGCATCAGCGATATCATGTGAAGCTGCATTTTTCTCGTTCTTCACATCACCCATTGCGCTTTTATTTACTTCCTGGATGTTGTTATTTTTCTCAAATTCATCTGCCTGGGCTTCATTTGCCGGAAGCTTTATTCCTTTGATTTTCGCAGTCAATAAAGCTTTAAACTCGTCTTTACTGAATATCCCAGGCTTCTGTTCATCCATTACATTCACCTGCCCTGCCTGTGCCATACTTTCACGCTCATTGGATGGTGATGGTGCAGCGGCTTGTGCATCGTTACTTGCTTTGGGAGCAGACTCGTGGTGTTTCTGTAGTTTGGCTGTCGTATTGATGCTACCACTCAGCTCCATAAAGCCCGGATTATCTTTAGCACTAGCAGGCACTTTAACTTCAGTATTAATTTCTACTGCCTCATCCGCTGAGATTAACGGGGATTGTTCTGTAGCAGCAATATTTGATTTCCCCGATGTACTTTTTGTCGTTGCCTGTTTGACTGTTCCGGTTACTCCTGTACTTGTTTTACTTCCCTGATAAGCAACCGCCTGTTCCTGCGCCGTTTTAGGAAGATAAGTTCCCGATTTACGATCATTGTAATCACGTGCCTGATCAATACTCGTGGTTGCCATATAATCCTTTTCAGCTTCTTTGGTTTGGGGATGGTGGATATCGCCGGTTTTTGACAGGCTATTCTGGAACTTTCCGTTCATTATTTCTGATCCCTGATCATGAATGTTTTGTAAGCCAGAAGCTCCTCCGATATTTCCGTTACGTTGGGATTGTTTTATTTGCGTTCTGGCTACATCTACCTCGGATAGAGGGATGACCACCGAGTCTTTGGGGCTTTGCTTTTTGCCCTTACTCTGATGGGATTTGTTGTCTTTTTCTACAGGATTTGCTGTTTTCATTGACTTAGTTTTTTAATTTCATATTGAGTTAAAAGGCGAACAAAACGCAATGATACTACTGCGTTTTATATACCTGCTGATCTGAAAAATCAGTCCGTGTATGGTGGATTTCTTTAAGAAGGTAAATAACCGGAAGTGTGTTCAGCGCTGCAATGAGAAACAGGGAATGCTGAACCACTTCTGGCTTTCTCTCTTTTGAGTTTTCAGGTTATTAGTTTCAAAATTCACTCTTTTTGGGGAGAATTACCCTTTTTTCAAGTGATGGATTCTGTAGTTGCAGCAAAGTATTTTTCAAGAAATATTTCACCGCAAGGAACTAAGTATTTGAGAGTTATTTATCAATTATAATATCTGATTATTAGGTTTAATTAATAATTAGGTTCAGCTCCCACTTTTTCACTTTATGTTCTATTGAATCACATCATCTTTCTTTTCTTCTTCATCAGGCTGTCTGTCTGATCTCACTCCATATCTGTTTTCAATAAAAAGATTCACTGATTTGTCTATCCAGTTAGGCAGGTTTGTGGTAATCATCTTTAGGAATTTATCATAGCCGTAACCCAGAACAAACAATATTCCTGTGGAATACCATTTGTCATGCAGCTCAGCTCTGTTCATTAAATAACTCATTGTAAAGCCTACAATGATTACGATCATTAATGTAATGAAATGTTCCCACGGCTGTTTTTTCTCTTTATTTTGTATGGAGACCAATACCCTTAATAATCCTCCTGAAAAAGCTATTGCAGTTCCGATCAAAAGGGCTTTTATACTATCCAAATTCATTTAAATGTTATTGATTAAGTTTTTTTATTTTTCAGTAAGTTTCAGGAGTTCATTATTCCTGACTTAGAATGTACATATCATCTAAAAATTTTCTGATTTTTTTGATATTTTCGCTATCATCGGCGTAAGCTAATTCGTCAATCAGATCATTGATGTCTCTTCTTTGATCCTCAAGCTTTTCCTTATTTTTTTTCTGTTTCTTCTTTTCTTTTTTTTTCATGGTTATAGAATTTTAAATGGGTAATAGTTTTTAATCTTTTGAACATTGGCTCAGTTAACAGCTCAAGGTTAAACGGTTTCTTTTTTAAAGCTCATCTTCATTTAAAGCAACAGAACTAAAAAGCAAAAACCGTTTTTCACCTGAGTATTTTACCTATAAATTTAAATTTGAAAAAGATTCCGATACTGTTTCCAGAAGAGTCCGGCAGGGTTGTTATTGATAATTATATCATACCATTTATCCCTTTCTTTTGTTTTTGAGAATGAATAATTTCAAGATCTGATTCATGGTATTTATTAGTTCTAAAAGATTATTTTAACAATAGCATTCAACGTAATGTTAAAGCTGATTTTTAACTTAAGCCTGGAGGATGATATTATATATTGTTCTTTCCGATAAAAACAGCATTTCTGTAAGCTCGGTTACAATCACCTTCATTTGTTTATTTTGATTACGTCTTACATAATCGATCACAAAATCTTTTCTTTTCTCTACTAATTCTTTACTACGTTTCATTTTCTCTGGTTTAAAAAGTTTTTTGGTTATAGTTTTTTGAATCAGACTTCACATTTCCTATTTCTTGAATGTTAATTAAATCCATAAGAATTCCTAAAGGCTAATTATTTTTAACCTTTAAGCAGATGCCTGAATCCATTTTAAGTTTTGTTTTTTGGGAAGCCGATCACAGGTCTTTTTCCAGTCGAAATATTACCCTGACTTCTTTCTTTTAAATTTTACTTTCATATAAATATTCTATTGACATTTGTGGAGCCTATGCTTTATAAACAATTCAATAGTTCTATTTATATCTAATATTTACTGTAAAATTGCACAACAGCCTGTTATATTTTTATTAAATTATTCTTAAAAAAGCTGAGTTATTTTACCAATTCATTTACCCTTCAGAATGTATATCTCTCTACCGCTGATTATAATTAATCGATATTTTATATGCTCAATGGCAGCGTTATTATACATTTTGGGATGTTTTTTTATTTTTCAGGAAAACAAAGAACAAAAGGGCTGCTTTATTTAGATAAGGAATCAAAACAAACGCATTTTAAGCGCGCAACAACGAACAACAAACGCACAAAAAGCATTTAAAAAAGATTAAAAACATGTAATTATTGCATTTAAATTCTGCTACAAAGGTTATTTTTGTCTTAATCAGCGCTGGAAAAAGAAAAAAAACCAAAATCAGCCTGCAATAAGAATTAAGAAGAAAAGCAACCACACAATCCTTTTAATTACAATATTTTACAACACATTATCAAAGCTTCAAAACATCAAATCGACATTAAATTATAAATATAATTTTGTATATTTGCCATGTGTCGTTCTAACGGCGAAACAAATATACGAACATTGTTCGTTTTTAAAAACATTAAAACGAATATTTTGCATATTTTTTTCATGTAAACTATTAAACATATCAAAATGAACTATTTAGAATTTAAAGAAATCAGGAAAAAGCTCAACATGAAGCAAGCTGATATAGCAAAATCTATAGGAGTGGGCACCAGAGCCGTACAATATTGGGAAAAAGGCGAACGGAAAATACCGGAAACTACAGCATATTTTGTAACCAATTTATTGCAGGAACAACAAAAGAAGCTTAATGACGATGGTGCATCTCCCGTTGTTTTTTCAAACTTAAAGATTATGAATGTTCCGCTTGCGAATCAATATGCACAAGCTGGCTACCTAAGCAGATTTGCTGATGAAGAGTATATTGAAAGTCTTCCTACCATTCCTTTTACCGACGATATAGAACATCGTGGTGAATACATGTGTTTCGAAGTAAAAGGAGACAGCATGGACAACGGATCGTATGAAAGCTATCTGGAAGGGGATATTATTCTATGCAGAAATATAAGACAGGATTACTGGATGAGTAAATTGCATTATGATAAGTGGGATTTTGTTATCGTTCACAAAGAGAAAGGTATTTTAGTGAAACGAATCATCAATCATGATGTTGAGAATGGTATCATTACCCTTCATTCTCTGAATGAATATTATGAAGACATGGAAATCCACCTTAAAGATGTTGCCAAACTCTTCAATATTATAAGTACAAGACGTAAGAATAACAGAAGATGATCAAAGAACGGATTTATTCAATAAAATCCTCAAAAGCTGAGGATTTTATTGAGATTTTAAATATTACTAAGAAGGCCTTGGACATTTTATTCTATCTGTTTTACCGTCTATCCCACCCGTTTTCGGGTCTATAATATAGACTATATCAGGGGTAACACTTGAGAACCTAATATATCCTAATCCATTATCCTTGAATTTTAGAGGTACATTGTTATCAAGATTTTTTATATTATCTATTGACGCAGGCATACCATTAGCCAAATAAATAAAACCACCTATCTCAGGTACAGATGTATAAAAAGTAGCTTTCGTCTTCAAGCCGTAGCCATCTTTCGCATCACATATATCATACCACAGATCCTCTCCATTTGCTAACCAATAGCATTCCAATAGACCATTCCAGATTCCAGATTCAAAGCCAACCACATTCGACCAAGCCGAAACTGCATTTGGATCACAATATTTTCTTACTCTTATGTATAATTGGGTATTATTAGGGAGTATCGAGTTTTTCATATCAATATATTCAAATTGAGTATAATCCCCACCGCCTTTTACATAAACAATATTTGTAAACTCTTTATCTGTTGCGATTTGGTACTCCACCATTATAAGTTCATCAGGAGTAAGGCGTTCTACCCAATAATCCATTACTAACTGACCATCTCTCTGTACTTCCACCGAATTGATCACCGGAACTGTACAAGAAGAAACCGGAGAACACCTCCCTACTTCCAAAGTCAGATTACGTTTAGTTTTAGCGCTCCCTGCAACCAACTCTACCTCCAAATTGTAAGTGCCAGGAGTTTGAATTTTTTCAAGCTTAACCGTACCACCACTCTGAGGCAATGGTTTTTCTACAAAATAAGTAACTTTATTTCCTGGTGGATCTTCGTAATACACAATTATGTCTGATATCGGCTCAGAAGATTGGTATTTTATATTAAATGAAGCATTACATTTTTGTGCTATCATTGTATTATATTTTTATTGTTATTATTATATTTTTCCAATAACATTTAAGGGGATGTTGTAATTGATCTCAAAATTAAAAGCACCCCCGCATGTTAGGTATCACATAAAGGACCTGCATTGTAAACAGTTTTCTTTACAATCTGATACCGGATTAAATTATTCTTTCACTTCTACCTTTATTTCAGCAATACCAAATGCACTACTGTTACGTTCTTTAACCAATAGTCGAAACTTATATGTGTCAACTCTTAAATCTGTAACAGCAAGAAGCTTAGCATCGTTATTAATAATAAGCCTCGAATCCGGACCATCTAATTTGCTCCAGAAATACAATGGATCTGAAGCATTGGATGATGCTTGTAAGCCAAATCCTGCCTCTTTTAAATAAACTATGTCAGGTCCTGTGATTTTGGCAGTAATAGTAGGTAACTCCACAGTACAACAACTTGCATTAGGAATGATATCAGTAATCACAACCGTTGAAGTTGGTGGAGTGTACCAATCATTCTTTATAGAAATTTCCTGAACACAACCATTATTAGTCACTTCCACTTTTATTATAGGAATATTCTTGGGATTAAGATCAGTAAAAGTATATATCACATTTCCATCTCCATCCAATTCTAACATCTCCCAATCTCCTACAAAATTTCCTCTGTAAGCATAGCTTTTAGCATTATCTCCTGAGAAATTAACAACAATTGTTGTTTTATTTGAACCTGCGGCTGGATGATTAACTGCTATTACCTTAGCCTTAACATCCGGCTGCATCATTACTTTAATACTACAATTGGTTGGCTGATCGTTTACCGTGAAGTTAATTACCTGACCATTTGAGTTTAGAGCTACCAATTTGGGGTTAAAATAATACACTCCTTTGATCAATTCCACACCTCCATTGTCAACTGCTTTTACAATTCCCCCCACAGGAGATACTCTAAAAGGTATTGCTGGTGATGTAGAACAAATAACACTGCTAGGTAGCCAAAGCTGAACTGGTGCATCATACCAATCTCTAATTGCAATATCCTGGGTACATCCACTACCATTCACCTTCACTTTTATCGTTGGAATTCTTGTCGGCACCAAATTATAGTAGGTATAACTAACATATCCTTTTGCATCTGGTTTAAGTGTAATAAAGCTTCCATTATCCCAGAAATCCCAACTGTAGGTATAGTCTTTATAATTTTCACCAGAAACGAGCATTTTTACCGTAGTTGCTATTGAATCTATATCGCCTTCAGGATAGAAGACATAATCAGCAACTATATTTACCTCTGGCTGTGGAATAACTTTAATACTACAATTGGTTGATTTTCCATTTACACTAAAGGTAATTTCCTGACCCCATAAACTTACATCCAACAATTTCGGATTAAAGAAGTATTGCCCATTATTCAGTTCTACACCTCCGCTTAAACCAGCTGCCACATTTGCTGTAACTTCTCCATTTACAGGGATTACAGTGAACGGTATACGGTTTTCTTCAACGCAAATTGTATGACTCGGTAAGCTCAATTTAACTTCAGTTTTTGGAGTACAGCATGTATACGGAAGTGAAAAATCAGCAACAACACTCGTGCTTCTACCGATGTTTTCATATACCATAACAAAGGTTCCTCCAGGTTCAACTCCACGTTTATGCTCTAGCCCAGGGTGCTTTTCTAAATACTCATTGAAATAAGCTTTTGACATGTCTTTATTATTGATCAGTTCTTGTAAAGACAGAGCCATAATATCAAATCCAAGTTGTTGTTTATCTCTGATATCTTTTATCTGATCAAAAGCTATCTGGCAATCCATTCCCTGATGACCTTCTATATTATAAAACGAGCTTTTATCTATACTATAGTTGACGGGACCTTGTGGTTGTGAAGCCACAAACTCAGAGCCGTATCTAATGTTATCCATAGACGACCTGTTACTTGTTTTATCAAAATTCCATGCGTTCAAGAATGCTTCTGTAGTTCGGTAATAAAAAGGAATTGCCTTATTACTCAAAGGATTTAATTTTTGTGAAGGTGTGATTTTAATCCCTTTAGCGACCTTGGTTGCTCCAAAACTTTGTACCTGCTGAATGAAACGGTTCAGTAAAAACTTAACTTTCTGCATCGTTTTTTTATCATCTAAAGCCGGTGAGTTGTAAAACTGATGCCTTGAAAAATCCAAGTGCTTATCTTGTATTAATTTTCCAAGCATTATATGTTTTGGAAAAGCGATAAAATCAGGAAGACATTTGGTAAATGACTTAGGAAGCAGCTTGATGATCTCAGAATAGGTATCTATCAAATCCTGCACTACATCATAAGCATACTGAAAATTTGTTTCTTTAGTCAGTAGTGTCTCAAGTTTAGCCCTGAATTCCGAATGAGATACAGATTCCGTTCCTATTAGGTTAGAAATCGCATTGATTTTTTCAAAAACAGATTCACCATAATTATTTCTCTGTAAAGCAATGGAATACAGTTTACTTAAATCATATGAAGAAAAATTCTTTTCAATGGTTTTCCCCGCAATAAGTCTCTCTATAACAACCCGTTCCAGCTTTACAGGCTTCATAATATCATCAAGAAACAAAGGATGAGGCTGGACACGATCTTTTCTACTAAGTGAGTCTGTTCCTTCGGTAGGATCAATTATTATACGGTCTTCACCTAAAATATTAATAATCCCTTTTTTTGTAGTAACTAATACTTTAAGATTTCGGATCTGTTGGATCCCGTGGTTATCACAGTCAGTTCCTGCACATGGTTTAATATCTTTTTCATAATCTTCCAGATAAAGCAAGATATATTTATCCTGCAAACCTGAAAGAGCATTGATAGGTTGAAAATCAGAATTTGCTTCTTCAGCTGTTGCCAATTCCCAAAGCTCGATCTGTTCTATTCCTTTATCGTCATAAAATGAAGGATATGCTACTTTAAAATTATCATATGCCTTAAAGTGTGTAAAATTTTTATTTTCTATATTAACAGTTTTCAAATCACTCATATAGAGCTCCTTGCTTACTTCACTTGTATTATTCAAGGTAAGCAGATCTCCGTCAGTTGTTATTCCTACACCCTGAGAAAGCTGTATACTTTTTAATTGATTTTTTACATAAATAAGATCAGGTTTAAAGCCACATACGACACCTACTCCCTGCAGCAGCACTCTTGACAAACGGTCCTGGTCTTCAAAATAATCCAAAAATTCATTGAAGTGACTTTTTTCTATATATTGTCCTTTACTGAACTTTCGGTACTGGACAGCTATAGTACTTAATTGATTATTCATTATTATTAATTTTTAATGATTCATGAAGATCATTTAACACACTCCATAGACAGTATGCCCGCCTATGGAGTTTTTATTAAATGTTTTCTCCTTTCTGGAATTATTTTTTCACATCACCTGTACAAGGGTTAATTGACAGGAAGTTATTGTCCGGGTAATCATCATAAATCGGAACCTTACTATCTGCAAGGAAGATCTGAGTCCATGCCACTCCGGTATGACAATTACTTGTTGCACATTCAAGAGAGAAAGAGATAAATCCATCTGGAGACAACGCCGCTATCTGTTGAGCTTCATCCTGACTGATTACAATTTCACTTGCTCTGTCATATCCAGTATAATTAGACGGGTAATCTTTAGGGAAATTCTTTTTATCATCAGGTCCGCCCATATTATTTAAGAAAACATTTCCATTTGCACTACCTCCTATAATTAATCCGTTACCTTTTAAATTAAACGTAGCTGAATTACAAGTATGGTTTCCGCCTTCTTTCTCGTGTATATATTGAATTAGGATTCTCATCCCCGTTAAACAGGCAATGGTAGATTGTCCGGTTAATACTAATGGTTTTAATGTATAGACCGTGCTACATCCGTTACTGTTTGTCACTGTAAGGGTTGGGTTGAAAGTATCTTCTTTACCAGCAATCAGTTTGTATACATGAGTTTTAGTATTAGTTGGTGCTTCGTTATGAATGATCGGGCTACCATCATCAAAATTCCATGTAAACGTAAGATCTGTGAAGTTTCCAACCACATCAAACTCAACTTTCGCATCTGGATTTGTTGTATTTGGATTTGTTGTAGGCTTCTCATAAGTTACCTTACCAGCAGCTACAGATGCTATTTCCGGATTTTTATAGACAGTCATTTGCGCCTCTACAGGATCATCATTAACAGTAAACTTAATGGTCTTACCTAAGTAATCTGAGCTAACCAAACCTGGATTGAATAAGCTCTGACCACCGGTTTGCGTAATTACTGGTATCTGAACTCCATTTACAAATGCTTTTACCTCCCCATTTTCCGGAACAATTGTCATAGCCATTGGAGCATCCTTCTGACAAAGTTTGCTATCTGGTAACACAAGGAATACCGGTTCTTTTTTAGAACAACACAGGTAGGGTAATGAGAAATCTGCAAGAACCTGATTATTGGTTTCATTTTCATAAATTAAAACAAAAGTTCCTCCGGGCTCTACCCCTGCTACATGTTCTAAACCTGATTTTCTCTCTAAGAATTCACTTAATAATTCACTGATTACATCCCCTTTTCTAGGATCTTCTTTTACAACAGTAATACCTTCGGACGATCCTTCTTTTGAGAAATCAGCCTGATTTAGTAATTTTAATTTTTCATCCAACTTAGAAATACTCAGTAACGCCTCTTGAGTACCTCTTTCTTTAGTACTGATATCACTGGAAATTGCCACCAATTGTTTTCTTAAATCATCAATTGATACTGTTTTCTCTTTTGACTCTTCATTAGGCTTACCACCTTTTTCCAAAACCAATGCAATGACATCGAAAGCTAATCCATATTTTACTTTAAGATCATTGATATTTTGCAATGCTGTTTTATAAGGCAATCCTAAATGTCCTTCAATTCTATAGAAATCATTGTTATCAATGTTATAATTCAATGGATTCTGCACGAAGTCATCTTCTGCCAGATTGGCTGTGTGATAACTTAAATTGTAGGTTTGTCTGTCTGTTTTTGTTTTTTCATAGTTCCATTGAGTCAATAATGGTTGATTGACATTATAGTAATAAGGGATTGCTTTTTCTCCCAACCTTACATTAATATTGGAAGGGGTAATTTTAATTGCTCCGATATAGGTTTGGAACCCGTTTACTTTCTGTACAAAACGATTGGCAAGCATCATCACTCTTTCATAATTCTCATCATCATTGGTTGTGACAGGTGAATTATAGAAATCATGGCGGAAATCCACACGTTCTCCTAATTGTAATTTGTCTCCTACAGGTCCCAGCATAAGGTGTTTGGGGAATGCAGTTATGTTTGGACAGCATTCAGCATTGAGATGAAGTAGCAATCCTTTGATTTCGTTGTAAGTATCAATCAAATCCTTTAATAGATCATATCTATATTGGTAGTCATCCAATCTTGATCTTGTACTATCCAATAGGGAAATTAATTTATTATAAAGTGTCTGCCCGCCCAGATTCATAGTTACGCCCAGCGTAGCTGCAATCATCTCAAAACCTCTGCTTAAGTCTCCCACAGCGGAATTGGCTTCCTGGAATTTAATTCTTAACTGATCTGCCTTTACGACATCAGCATTCAGAATAATTCTTTTGCTTTCTATTTTCGGTAAGTTGTCGAATAGTGTTTCAAAGGCATTGTGTGCTCTGTAAATATTATCTTTGGCATCACCTTGAGTCATAAGATCAGACAGAGACGAAGGATCTGCTAAAAGTACTTTTAGGTTAGAGATCTGCTCGGAACCTGTATGATCACAATCTGCATCCTGACAAGGGTTTTCGTCATTGGAATAACTTTCTAAATAAAGGATTATAATTTTATCAAATAACCTGTCGATATCTTTTACAAGCTTAAAGCCTGCGGCAATGTCTTTAGGTAATTCTTTATATTCACTTTCTGTAATCAATTCTAAAAGAGGAATCTGGTTCCCTGCAATACAAAAGTTTTCATATTCCGCTACATCATCATATTCTCTGTAATACTTATAATAGTTGGTTTCAAAGTTTATCGCAGCTACTGACGGGCTATATGATCTTCTTAACATGATCAGATCTCCGTCTGTAGTAACTCCGGCACCTTGCGTAATGGCAAGGGTATCACTGTTATCTTCTATAGGTCCGGGTCTTGATTTTCCTGTTTCTTCAGGCACTAAAACAGAACCTAAGAAGTTTGATTTGAACCCACACACGATCCCTACTCCATTCAGACGTGTTCTTGACAATCTGTCCTGATCTTCGAAATAATCTAAAAATTCGTTTAATTGCCCTTCTGTTAACGCTTGATTATCGTTGAACTTTCTATATTGGGTTGTTACATTATCTAATTTGGTATTCATTTTTTATCAATTTTATATAAGTTTGATTGTCCTATTACGATCTTTCCGTCTAATATGTCACTATCTTCCGCAGCACAGTCCAGAAGTCTTCCCGGCTTATAAATATTATTTAAGTTGCTAAGGGCGTCCAGTAAGTCTGAAATACTATTTCCCAGATTCAAAGTATTGTTTCTCGATTTATCTAAGAGGTATTTTTTATAGGCAGCTTCAAATTCTGCCAGGTCATTTTGTGCGGCTTGTTTTTCACTCAATCGGTCTCCTACCCAGCAGATTTTTGCCAAAATATGAGCCGGAATTTCCTGTCTGATCACTGTTTCTGCATAACGCCTGAAATCAGGATCCTGGAAACGATAAGCAAAGCCCGGAAGAACAACACTTACACGATAAGAATAAGGGTCAAAAACATCTTTTTCACAACCTTCACAAGAGGACATCAGCGCTTCCGAATAATCTTTCGAACCTGTTGTAGAATCTTTTTCTACAAGGTCATACGCCACTTTAAACGTTTCTCCGATTGCCATACAACCAATGCCTCCCATCAGCTTATAATCTTTAGCGGTAGGTTTCAGCAGTAAATGCTCAACAAGGAAAATACCTTCTTCTGTGAACTCATATTTAAAATACTTTATTGTTTCTTCGATGCCCGCCGCCAGATCATTTACAGATGTATAAGGATTTGTTTTCTTATGGGTAGCAATTACGTTTTTCTTTACAGGATCGTCTACAATCTCAAAATAGTAGTTTCCTCCTCCTGAAAGATTAATTTTTATATTTCCAATGATATCACCTTCATATTCGCCGTTTTTCAATTGTTCCAACGCGTTTTCAAGATCTTCCTGATCTATCTGAATGGTCTGATAGATTGCATCATTCAGGTTCTGGATTGCGATATGCTCAAGCTTATAAGTGTTTACGGATGATAGGATAATATTCCCTTTGCTGTCTTTTATTTTCCAGGTATAGCTTTTCTTCCCTTCGTTATCTTCTGTTACAATGATTGATACCGGAGATTGCGAAAGATTTCTTTGTCTATAGTCTTTGATACCCAGCAAACGGGCAACTCTTTTCTGAACACCGGAAACATTTTTACCATTCCAGATATCCAGATCCCCAATCAATGTATAATTATATCCTAAACCTCTGTCTTTACTTAATGACGGATACTCTTTTAAGAAGTTTTCTTTGTTCATCAAGATAATTTCATCGGTAGATTTTCCATACAGTGATTTCATTAAGAAAGTATAGTCACTGAATGTTTCAGCAAAACGAGAAATCAAATGGTCTAAAATCTCATTCCTGCGCTGCACATTGTTATCCAGCTCTTTGTATAGTGAATCTGTCAGTTCCTCATCAGTTTCTGTAACATAATCGGAAACCAGCTCATCAAAACCTTTGATATTTTTAAGAGCCTGTGTGAAATACGTTCTTTTTAAATTACCACTCACACTTAATACTTCTTTGATCTTTTCCAGGTGTTTGAAATAACCGGCAAGGATCTGATCAAAAAACAACAGGTAACCCTTCATTTGTTTAGCCAAAGCTTCTCTCTCCGGAGTTTGATTTCCTATAATTCCTGATTCTCCTACTCCATAGGTATCCGGAAATTCATTGAGAATGGTAGCATAATCTGCCAGGTCATATGAAGTTCCTTTTGGCAGGGCTAATTCTTTATTTTGTTTTGCATCATCTCTGAGTACTTTTTCTTCTCTTTTAAGAGTTTCTAAGTAATCCTGAACTTTTTTGTCATTGATATTTAAAGGAAGTGAACCTTTGCTGTAGCTGAATGAACTCAGCTCACACATTTCCGGTTTTCTGCCTTTTTCGATGCAGATCATCCAATCATTATTTTTTCTAATCACATTGTCACAACCCGCAATAGAAATGTCATGAATTTCTTTCACACCATCAATTTTCATGATCTCACCGATGAGATCGGAAAGACGAACTTCTCTTCTCAACTGGCTGTTTTTAAGCTCTTCAGTATCAATAAATCCGTTGTTCAAAAGTGGTCCTTCAAAAATCTGATCCGTACTCAGACCTTTTTCCAACATCTGTTTCAATGAATAGAAATGAACTTCAGGAGACAGGTAATTATTGATGGTTCTGATTACTTTTGCATGCACCAATTCTTCATCAGCTTTACTGACAAGTCCGATACGGGCACATACAGCAACTTTTTGAGTTTCAACTTTTTTAATTTCGGCTAAATCTTCACAAAGCCCTCTATTAGAATGGTAACGATCCAGAATCTGGGTATTTACATTTGATTTTTCACATCCTACTCCATCTGCATCTATTTCTTCGGCATAGTCTACGTAAAGGTCATACAAACCTTTTATATCAAAGCTTTTATTCTTTTCTCCGATAGGCTTAAAGTCTAAATTCCCGGTTTTACAGTCAACGTACAGCTTTTCAGTTTTGGGAACCAGCCAACAGTTACGAATGGGTCTTGTGATCCCTCCAGCCATGCTGATATCTATAAACAACTTTCTGTAATCCAGCTCAGTTAAAGGTGTTGAAGGTAAAATTTCGGTAGCCTTTAGAAACTGTGTATGAATGTCTTTATTTACATCATCAGATGCTAAGATATCTTCCATGTTCAGGTTCATTCTCATCCCAAGGTCTGTTATAGCGTAGCTTAAAACTTCCAGAGTGGTGATGCCGGGATCGTGAGAATTATAATCGGTCCAGAGTTTTCCGCCCAACTTTTCTATGTATTCAATCCCTGTTTTGCGTAGAAAATGAAAATCTGTCTGATCCCCGGTTTCTATATTTTTTGGTATACTAATATGTTTATTTTCTGACATGATTATGTTTCTTCTTATTGATTATTAAATACATACCTGATCTGTAATAGTAACATTGTGCTGCTTGGCTGATACCAAAATTGATTTTGGATCTACTTCGATTAAAGATTGTCTCTGTATAATATTATTTACCATGATTTTCACTTCATCAATGTAATCTACATAATACAGCTGCTCCAGATAGTTAATCAACTGATTAACATTCAGTTCCACATTAAAGTCAATATCTTTAGTATCTGTGAATGCCCAGGGCGATATGTATTTTTTAATATCTTCGTCCAGCTGTTTGAGGTAAAATGTTTCATCATACTGCTCGAAGAACTTGACCTTTGTCTGTACTTTTGCTTCTTTGTAATTCGGATTCACCACCTGAGCTTTTACATGCATGGTATTCAACTCATTGACGTAATTTTGAATCTTATTCAAAGTAGCCCTGCTTACTCTCGGCTGATAGACATCAAAGGCATTTTTATTCTTGATATTCGGTACTACCATTAGGGTTACATGCCCGGGAGCCATATATGAAATTTCGGAAGTATGATTTAAGCATTTTACTTTAAAAACTTCCGGGAACTCCTGTAATACAAGTTGTTCGTAGTCCCATTGCGTGATAGCTCTGTGTTTGTGTCTTAATCGTTCACTTACACGTCTGTAAAACTCAGTATCTGTTTCTTTATATTTACCGTCAAACGAGTTATAAGGCTGGTCTACGGATTTTACCTGAGCAACTCTTGTGATCAGCTTAGAAATGGTTTTTGCAGCCAGTCCGTTATTAAGGTGAGACAAATCATTGTCCTTATCCTGGAATGTGGCTAAAACTGCCTGGGTATAAATTCCCTGCACTTTACATACCGCATCATAGCTTCTTTGTGATTTTGCTCTGATCCAAACCAATCCGTTGGTAAATCTTGTGTGGTTGGTATTGATATCTTTCGGAACTTTAAACTTCACAATTCCAGACTCAAGGAATTTTCTGGTTTCATTTTGCAGCATATAATCTGATAAACTCACCCAGGTATCTCCTGAAAGATAATGCCACTCTATAAATTCTTTTTCAAGGAATGTATCCACTAAAGGATTTTCACTTCCTTCTAACATTTGGATCAATAATGAAACAGTTGTTTGTGGCATTGCTTCCAGACCGATGTATAATTCACCTCCGCTTTGGTGTATCGGTACAATTGGCTCTTTGTCAGCTGCTTTTTCATATTGCCCGAATGTATCTTCATGATACACTTGTATTTCTTTCGCTTTGGAAGCTACTCCGGCAGAGTTTACATCCAGGTAAGAATATGCTGTTTCCTTTGCACTGTAACTCAATTCTATATCCTCAGCAAAAGGAATATAAGGTTCGTTTGGAATCAGTTTTTTATATTTTGGATCGCTTGATAGCGTCAATGTGTATAGTTTAGGATATACATCCTGTAATGATGACTGGTTCAGGGTTAATCTGATGATTTCACTTGTTCCTGCCTCATCTCTCATGTTTTTTACTGAAAACTGGGTTTTGTAGGCATTGTCTACTTTTTTAAATAGGTCTATTCCATTTGCTTTGGAATACCAAACTTCTTTATCTAATAAGGCAACATCTGCTTTAAAATAAGAATCAGAGCCTACAATTGATGGGTTTTCAGATATTTCAAAATCATTTAAACTGATATTTTGATTGGGCTGAATCACATATCCGCTGTATAAATCTTTGATGGAGTCCGGAGTATTTTTCCAGTTTATCGTAATGTCTGCATTTTGCCATTTTTTGGAAAACATTTCGGGACATTTGATAAAAAGGTTGGCGCCTTTAATAGGTTGTGCAGTGAAAGGATAATAAGGTTTTTCTGAGTTTAATTCACCATTATCATTTTCAATCTGGATAGATTTCATCCCTTTTACATCAACTGCTATTTCAATATTTTTTATTAATTTTTCGGAAAGACCTTCGTAAACATCATAGTATTTCTCTCCTTCGATCATAAACCTTATGACCGGAAAATTGGTTTGAAATGTTTCTGAAAGTACTTCTTTATCGTATTTTACTACAGAAGGGAAATCTTTAGATAATGTAAAAGAAAGCTCCAGCCTGTCTTTTTCGTTTTTAATACATTTTAAAACAATACCGGATAACCATTCTTTTTCCCCGCTGCAAAGCACTTTGATATTATTTTCAATATCTGTTTTGGAAAGGTTATATAGTTTCTGATCTGAATTTTTATTAAAATCAATCTTAAGGGTTACTGTTCTTTCGCCTTCTTTCAAATCAAATAATGATGATGCTACTGAGAATCCCAGTTTAGCTTTTGGAAGATCTTTATAAATAGATTTGGAATTTGCTTCATCGGAATTATATCCAAAAGGCCACCAGTAATTGCCGTTTTCCGGTAATTTATCTCCTAATCCGTCCGCAGAATTTGCTACGGGTGCCATTTTAAGCTCTCTTTTTACGGCGTCATTTAAGAAGCTTTTGATCTCAACTACTTTTGCCTGATTGGCAATAAGCTCATCACCTGTCTTATAAATTCGTTTTTTTCCGCTGGCGTCTTTACTGCCATCCAGCAATGTACCGGCTGGAATTTTTTCCTGAATTGCTTTTTTTGCGAGTTCAAAAATCACATAAGCTTTGTCTGCCTTGGCTTCATTTTTTTCAATTTGAAGTATTTCGTTGTAGTAGAAATCAAGATGCCTTTTGGTAAGGTTATTGAAGGCTTTTTTTGAGAAATCCAATAATTTCAAAAAGCAAACAAATAATGTCAGGTGTGGTGTCAGAGTGCTATCCTGTTCAAACTGGGACATAAGATCTGTAACCTGTTTTTTCATACTTTTATACTCAACGCTTTCTCTACGCGGGATCGCTTTGGTATCATCACCCAGGAAGAAGTTTCCCCACTTTCCTTTTGGTTTTGTATTATCACCTTTGTCAAAATAGTTTACACTCCTAGCAAAATTGTTTGCGAATAATAGCCAATCAAACAAATCGAAATCGTGTAATTCAAGATTGCCAGGATCTAGTTCTGCTAAAAAGCGCTGCATTTGTGATTTTCCTTCACGATAATGTGAAAATGTATCTGTTTTTTTCATTTGTTTATATTTATCTTTCTATGGTCAGATGCAATACTTAGTGTAGTGTTTGGTGGTATTCAAAATGGCTACAGACATCCCGTAATTCATTATATTTCGGTAGCTTCTCCTTTGTAAAAAGGGAAAACCATATTGCTTCTTGTATTAGTATTTCTTACTTCGTAGTCAACTTCTATCAACACTTCTCCCTGAAGTTCTTCCTGGGTATTGATTTCAATACTTAGAATATTGATTCTGGGTTCATGATATAAAATAGCACGCTCTATGATTCCTTTCATTTGGGTAATCAGCGTTAAGTCCAGAGGTTTAAAGAGCATTTCATGCAGATCACATCCGTAGTCGGGGAACATTACCCGTTCACCCGGGCGTGTTGACAGTAAAATCATAAGGCTGTTATTGATGTCTTCCACATCGGTGGTCATTGCCAGCTTTCCTTCAGTCTCGTTAAACTCAGGTGGAAAACTCCAGCCTGTTCCTAAAAAATCTGTATTTATTTTCATACGTTATTTGTTATATTTAATGTTAACATCTTGCATCTGCTGCATAGAGTTTTGGTTATTCTAACCGTATTGTTATTGATGTTTTACATTGTATTGTAGCCGGATAGTTTTCAGTATTATCCGCCAATTAAAACAGTAGCTTCCCCAGCGGTTATTACTCCTCCATGAGCGGTAGAATCTCCCATTCTTGCGGCTTGTTTACCGCCTATTAGTACACTTGAGGAACCTGATGCAATAGTATCCATAGGACCTGTGCACATGGCTTTATCTCCTACTCTGGCTGCCGGCATACCGCCAATAAGCACCGTGGGTTCTCCTGCCGGAATGATAGGACCGCCTACATGGGGAACATTTCCCGTCACCATAGGGCATGTGTGCATATCTGTAATTCTTGCTGCTGGTTTCATGATGATTAATTGATTTTAACTTGAGATCCTTTTACTACTGTTACGGCTCCGGATTTAAGCTCAGAACCGGAACTTCCTTCTGCTTTTAATTGAGCACTTGCTTTTATATTAATATTTTTGCCTTCCATAGTAATGTTTCCTTTTGCTTTGATCTTGATGTCTTTACCACTTTCCAGGCTAATACCGTCTTTATTGAGAGTAAGAATATTAGAGTGCTCATCTTCAATTTTGATAACATCGGCATCTTGGTCCAAAATCACTTTCTTGCCTTTTGGTGTTTCAAGGGTATATGAAATTTTATCGTCATTAAAGATCATTTTCATTTCACTTCGGGTGACAAAACCTTTTTCGTTATTATCATCAGAAGCTACAAGAGGAGCCGGTTTGGTGCTGCTGTTTAACATTCCGAGTACAACGGCATCATTGGGATCATCATTGATAAATCCGATAATGACCTCATCTCCGATTTCCGGTCTGAAGAATGATCCTCTGTTTTCTCCTGCATCAAGAGTAGCTATACGTGCCCAGATTCCTTCTTCTTCATTATTAATGATTGGAATCTGTACCAGAATTCTATCTTCACCGTCCGGATCTGATTCTAGTTGAGAGACAATTCCTACATGCAGTCCGCTTATTGCCGGAATAATTCCTGAGCCTGGCATTTCACTTACATCATAGGTTTCTGAGAACCATGTTGGAGAAAGCCCAAACTGAGCATCAACTAACCAATTTCCGTCAGCTATTTCGTGGCGGGCGCCTGTTATGTATATTTTCCCGTTGAATCTATTCCCTACTCCCTGCAGCGTCAATGTAACACCTGGTTTTACAGAGGGAATTCCCTGGAATTTTACTCTTCCTCTTGTTTTTGCCAACTGTTGGAAAGTTGCTTTAGCGTCTCCCCATTCCTGTAATTCACTTTGGGTAAGATTTCCGCCATGTCTCAGCTGTAGGTCTTCAATCCCGAAAACATCGGCTAAATCACCTGATGAAAGATCGCCATTGAGCTTAATTGCAGGATCCTGAGCTTCTACTTCTGTCAGTTCCTGATCGGTATAGCTCCAGGTTTTGGCTGTAATTTTGTTAAACTGGTCTCTGGCGTCAATTTCTCCGTCAAATTCATGCACTGATGATCCATAAACCACTGTTTCTACTGCTTCACCACTGAAATCCGGTTTCGCAATTTTGATGGTTCCGTCTTCAACGAAGCAAAGTTTACCATTTGCCTGTGCTCTGGTTAGCATGAAATCCCAATCGGATGCACTGTACTGAACCAGTTCTTTATGTGAATTGGAAGTAGCTTCTACATCAGCAGTAAGTCCATTATTACTGATCAATTCTTCGATTACATCGCTATCTGTGCTTTCATAGAAGTATTTGCTTTTTCTCCCTAAGGTCATTTTTACAGCCTTATCTCTGCATTCGATAATGAGATATGAAGAACTGTTTCTGACTTTTATATTATGCTTTACAACAACTCCTTTAAAAATGGTTTCTTCTTCAGAGTGATAACCTGCTGTGATTTCGATTTCTTTTCCAGGAATTAAAAGGTCTTCATTACTTAACTTGAAGTCTTGTTCGGGTGCGCTTCCATCTAAAATTACAATGCGGGCGTAAGGAATTCTATTAACCTCTTTTTCTACAACAATGCTTTTCACACCATATTTGCCTGGTAATTCTGTACCTCCGGACATCACTTTAAAAGTTATTAAGTCTGGATTCTTTGATGTTTGTATGTGTCCGCTATTGTTCATATTATGATATTTTTTCTATAGGTGGAAAGAAAAGCTCCTGTCCTGGTTTTAACTGTCTAAAATTGATAAGACCATTTACTTTAGCTACTTCCAAATAGTATTTAGAATTTCCGTAAATTCTTTCAGTCATTAAGGGTAATGTATCACCGTCTTGTACTGTTCTTTTATGCGTCAGATCCGGAGAACTCTTTTTTAACCTTGCTGCTTCAAGCTCCTGACTAACAGCCCCTACAAAAGTTGCTTTTCCAATGGCTCTTAAAGGAGTTCCATCATTATTAAACAACTTATAATCTATTGTAAACTCTGAAAGAACACCTTGATATTCAAATTCTCCCCAATTAACAGTAACATTATAAGGTTTATGAATTTTACCATCATAAGTTCCTGTAGCTATATAAAAGTTAGCTATTTGATCTAGCACCGCTGTTTTTGCAAAAGGTTTTTTATTTTTTATTTTGTTTATTAAGGTATTTCCAGAATTTAATTCTGTAACACCTGTTCCGTCAAATAAAAATTCCAATTGTAAACTTGGAGGTAGTGATTTGCTGTGTTGTGATTCGCCTGTGGTTCCACCTACTGGTATCTGATTATTATACTCTATCTTATGATTTATAGAAAAACTTGTCGGATTTATCAAAACATAGAAAGGATTATCAGCACCGTTTGGGAATTTTCCTATTTTTTTATCTGATGCATATGTAGAGTCTTTATAAGCTGTTATTCTTAACTTCTTGATTTTATCTATCATTATCTTTCTTTTTTACGTTGTTGAATATTTACTGCCTGTTCTACACTTTCACTCACTGCTCGCATAATTTTAGCTTCATCTACCGATTGAGTAGTTGTCGTTGTTGTTGCTTTTTCATCCACATTTATTTTAATGTGAAGTTCTTTTATTTCTATTGGCATTTCGTTTATTTTTAATCAATTATAAATACACAAAATACTTACAATCAATGATTTAACATTTTATATTAAAAAAATCTAGGCACATGAAGGGTGTGTTCAGTCTCTTTTATAGACCAATCGGTTGTTTTTTTACGAAAAAAGATGTTGGTAAATGTTATCTTTAAACTAACACACGTTCAGGTGCTTAGATTTGATTTAGAAATTACAAGCCTAAACTTGCTAAAGATGAGGGTATTGTGAAATATCTATATTTCAGTTCTATTGTTTCAATAGCCAGTTTGCTTTCTTCTGCATTGAATTCTGATACTTCCCATTTTACAGGGTAAGCGCCTACTACATTCCAAACCATTAAAGGGGCTGTAGACTGGATGCCGCCTGATAAAGTAATGATCAGATCTCTGGGTTCAAACTCAAAGTTTTCCATAGCATTTCTGCACCAGCTGATCAATCCGGAACTTACGATTAACCCACGTTTAAGAACTAGATTAGGATATTTGGGTCTCAAAGGAAGCTGATGGGTAAACCTGTTTTCACCTCCTTCGGCATATTCTTCAGTTCCAATTTCTGTTGATAAACCAGATATAGACTGAAATCTGGAGTCAATACCCTCTGTTGTTGAAATCCCGTTAACAATAAAAGAGAAACTGGTTGGAGGATATAAAACTGCCATGATTAGTTATTTTCAATAGTTAATCCTTCGTGAGCAATCTCCAGCGTTTCCACTGCTACCTCATTTCCTTCAGCTTTCAGGTCTGTTGACAATAATTTAACAGGGAATGCATTTTTCACTTTCCATGTTACCGCAGGCTCTCCATTTTCATCAAGAAGAGAAATGGTAATAGATCTA
>NZ_JCAKRW010000010.1:0-173951 GCF_059515185.1 Chryseobacterium sp. CS2K3
AGAGCTCTTCATAAATTGTGACCACGGATAATTGATCTCATGCTGCAATACGCTGTCTACAGTCGGAGCAAAATCGAAATCCGCCAGAATGTAGAAGGTAATAAGCATTTGAACCAATGCAATTCCCAGTGCCAAATATTTGCTGGAATTACTCTTCCACGCAAAAACTAATCCCGAACCTACTAGAGGTAATAGTAATAATGTTAATAATAAACAAGACATTATTATTGTAATAAAAAGTTAACAATTAATATAATTCCCACAGCTAAAGACATGATAAGAATATACGTCTCTACATTTCCGTTTTGTACGCGCTTCATAGCTTTACCACTATCTTCAGCACCATCACCTACAAAGTTTACAAAACGATCTAAGATACCCTTATCAAACATTTTTCCTCCGCGTCCTAATCCTTCAACAGTTTTTACAATCAATGCGTTGTAAAGTTCGTCAACATATAATTTCTTAGCAGAAAGCTTTTCCCATCCGGTATAGTTTTCTTCTGCAACAGCCATCTTTTTCTTACTTACATAAGTATTTCTAACGATGAACCATACAGAGAAGAACATAATCACTGTAGCTGCTAATAAGATCATTTCAGTATTGAAAGGTACTCCTGATAGAGTAGCTTCCATCTGGCTGTAGCTTTGTTCTGTAAGAACTGGCTTTAACCATTCCATCAGCTTAGCATAATGACCATGACCGATGAAGTGTGGCAGGTTGATGAAACCTCCAACTACAGAAAGTATAGCCAATACGATCAATGGTAATGTCATATTAGACGGGCTTTCATGTAAATGGTGTTTTTGTTCTTCAGTACCTCTGAATTCTCCGTGGAAAGTCAGGTAGTATAATCTGAACATATACGTTGCAGTCATTGCCGCTAAAACAAATAAGATAACCCAGTAGATTGGATTTTTAGCGAAAGCTGCTACTAAAATTTCGTCTTTAGAGATCATCCCCGATAATAGAGGGAAACCTGAGATGGCTAATGTTCCGATCAGGAAAGTAGCGTGCGTAAGAGGAATATATTTTTTAAGACCTCCCATGAAACGCATATCCTGCTCGTTGCTCATTGCGTGGATTACAGAACCTGCTCCTAAGAATAATAAAGCTTTAAAGAAAGCGTGCGTCATTACGTGGAACATTGCTGTAGTATACGCTCCAAGTCCTAAAGCAATGAACATAAATCCAAGCTGTGAAACAGTAGAGTATGCTAATACTTTTTTGATGTCGTTCTGACGGAGTGCATAGAATCCTGCTAAAGCCGCCGTTAAGAATCCGATGAATAAAATTCCTCCTTGTACTGTAGGTGCTAAAGTAAATAAGAAGTTAGATCTTACTACTAAATAGATCCCCGCCGTTACCATCGTTGCCGCGTGAATTAACGCAGAAACAGGAGTTGGACCAGCCATCGCATCTGGTAACCAGGTATATAATGGAACCTGAGCAGATTTACCGGTAGCACCGATGAATAAACTCGCTGTGATAAAGATGATCACTGTTCCGTCTAATTCAAATTTTGAAGCGTTTTCTGCTACAGAAAGATAATCTACAGCATTCGTCTGAGAAGCGATCATGAAAATACCAATCAATAACGCAAGGTCACCAATTCTGTTCATGATGAAAGCTTTTCTTGCCGCTTTACCGTATTCTTCGTTGGTATACCAGAATCCGATCAACAGGTAAGAACAAAGACCTACTCCTTCCCATCCGATGAATAAGATAAGGTAGTTGCTTCCCATTACTAACAATAACATTGAGAAGATGAAAAGGTTCAGGTAAGTAAAAAACTTATAGAATCCTTTATCATGACTCATATATCCGATAGAGTATAAGTGGATCAGTGAACCGATACCCGTGATGATCATTACCATCATTAAAGAAAGCTGATCAATCTGGAATCCAAAATTAATTTGAATACCATTGACTCTAAACCATTCAAAAGCTTTTACGATTACGGGCTGGCTTTCAGAATTAAAATTCATGAAAAGACTCACAGCGATACAGAAAGATCCGAAAACCACTGCTGTTGCCAAAGAACCCACCAACATTTTTGGTAGATTTTTCCCGAATAAACCGTTAATAAGAAACCCTAAAAGTGGTAAAAGTACTATTGCATATACTAAATTCTCCATTCTTATCCTCTTAATTTATTAAATATACTAACATCTACAGAACGGGTGTTTCTATATAGCATAGCAATAATTGCTAATCCTACCGCTACTTCAGCAGCAGCTACCACCATAATGAAGAAAACTAAAAGTTGTCCGTCGCCGTTGCCTTTGTATGCTGAAAAAGCTGCCAATAAAAGGTTTACAGAATTCAGCATAAGCTCTACACAGCCCAGAATCACAATAGCATTTTTTCTAAGCAATACTCCCATTACACCTAAGCAGAATAATACTGAACAAAGGATAATGAAGTAATCCAAAGGGATGCTTTGTATAAATGTATTTACTTCTCCCATAATTTTATAAATCTTTTTTACCGATTAATACCGCGCCCACAATACCTGCCAAAATTAGGATGGAAGCAAGCTCAAACGGTAAAACATATTCATTAAACAAAAGTCTACCAAGGTTTTTAGTAAGACCCACACCTCTGTCTACATTTTCCACTACAATATGGTTGTCTTTCACACCTCTGAATACCCCTAATACTCCTATCAAAAGAAGTCCTGCAGTAAATACTCCAACAAATTTTAAAGTATTTCCCTTCTTGCTTTCGTCTTCTTTATTAAGGTTAAGCATCATCAGGATGTAAAGGAAAAGTACCATAATAGCACCTGCGTAAACTATAATCTGGATAATTGCAAGGAACTGAGCATTCAAAAGAATATACATCCCGGCAATTGAAAACATTGTAACGATTAATGACAAAATAGCATATAGAGGATTTTTTGCAAATACAAAGTAAACTGCACTTGACACTGCTAAAAACGCCACCAAGAAAAATAAAAACTGATCCATTATTTTACCGCATTTTTTTGTTTCTCGGATTGTCTTGTTGTGATGTCAATCCTTTCATTTATTTTTTCAACTAATTTATCTTTTCCATAGATGAAAGAACCTCTGTTGGTTTCTACATCTACCAATCTGTCTGTAAGATAGATAGCAGATTTAGGACAAGCTTCCTCACACATTCCGCAGAAAATACATCTTAGCATATTGATTTCATATACTGAAGCATATTTTTCTTCTCTGTAAAGTCCTTTTTCCTCTTTAGTTCTTTCAGCAGCAGTCATCGTAATGGCTTCTGCAGGACAAGCTACCGCACAAAGTCCGCAAGCTGTACATCTTTCTCTGCCTTCCTCGTCTCTTTTCAAAACGTGCTGACCTCTCCAGATGGTAGTTCTTGGCTTCTGTACTTCCGGATACGAATATACTGCGGGAGCACCTTTTATCACGGTTCTTACAGCATGCTTAAATGTAATCCCCATCCCGGTAAAGATCGCAGGAAGATAGATTTTTTCAGCAAGGGTCATTTCTTTATTGGAAACAACTTTTGATCTGTTTGTAAGTTTCATTTAATTATAGATATTAGATGTTAGACACCAGATTTAGACTAATCTTGTCTGTTATCTTAATTTTTAATATTCAATATTCACACAAACCTAACAGGTTTTTAAAACCTGTTAGGTTTCGATAATTTAATTTCCAAACGCTAAAATTACAGCTCCTGTAATTAATAGGTTTACCAATGCCATCGGGATTAAAGTTTTCCATCCTAAGTGCATTAACTGGTCATATCTGAATCTTGGAAGCGTCCATCTGATCCACATAAAGATCAAAATACCGATTACAGTTTTCGTTAAGAATGCTGCAATACTTAAGATTCCGGCAACGTTTTCTCCCCAGTTCTGAGTTACCCATTCAATACCAGGATAATTGTAACCTCCGAAGAAAAGAACTACCATGAAAGCATTAGAGATAAACATGTTCACATATTCACCGAACATATATAAACCTAGCTTCATTGAAGAGTATTCTGTAGAGTATCCTGTTACCAATTCAGATTCACATTCAGGTAAATCGAACGGGTGTCTGTTTGTTTCAGCTAAAGCGGCTACAAAGAATACAAGAAAAGCAATTGGTTGATAGAAAATATTCCAGTTCATCCCTGAAACCCAAGGAATAACTCCCCATAATTTTCCGGTAGTCTGGCTTTCAGTAATTTCTTTTAAGTCTAAACTTCCTGCCATCATAATAATAGAAAGAAGCGCTAATCCCATTGCCAATTCATAAGAAATCATCTGAGAAGAAGCACGGATAGCACCTAATAATGAATATTTGTTGTTCGAAGCCCAACCTCCGATCATGATTCCGTAAACACCAATTGAAGCCATTCCGATGATGAAAAGTACACCAACGTCAATGTTAGCAACCTGTAGATCAAAAGAAGTACCTGCAATATTTAAACTTTTACCCCAAGGGATAACTGCTCCTGTGATCAATGAAATAAACATTACTAAAGCCGGTCCCAATACGAAAAGGAATTTTTCAGCATTGGCAGGCGTAAAGTCTTCCTTAAAGAAGAATTTTCCACCGTCAGCAAGAGGTTGCAGTAATCCGAAAGGTCCAGCTCTGTTAGGACCAATTCTATCCTGCATGATAGAGGCTACTTTTCTTTCTGCCCAGGTAGAGTAGGCTGCAATCGTCAAGGATAGCAGGAAAAGCGCTAGTACAAGTATAAGTTTAAATGTAAGTAAATCCATTTTATTGTTGTAAAGATTTTTAGATGTGAGATGTCAGATACTAGATATGAGGTTAAGTCTGATGTCTTGTGTCTGAAATCTAATTGTCTTTATTAAAATTATTTTTCGTCTTTTTCACTGATCTCCTTTGCATCAGGATTATCAATCATTATCAATTCGTCTTTTGGCTTCTGGTAATGATTCAATGAAATTACAGAATGTCTGTCAATATGTCTAGGACCTTCGATGTTCCAGTCTGATAATGATTTTCTTTCGAAACGACATGTATCACAGATGAATTCTTCAACTTCTCCCCACTGGTCTTTTCTTGCAGTTACTCTTACAATTTCATCACCTTTCATCCAAACTACTGCTTTTCCGGAACACTTATCACATTTACATGAAGCGTTCATTGGCTTAGTAAACCAAACTCTGCTTGCAAAACGAGCTGTTCTGTCTGTTAATGCTCCTACCGGACAAACATCAATAATGTTTCCGATAAAGTCATTATCTAAAGCTTTATTTAAATAGGTTGAAATTTCAGCGTGATCTCCTCTGAAAAGAATACCGTGTTCTCTTGTTTCTGTAAGCTGATTAGCCGTTAATACACATCTTGCACAAAGAATACAACGGTTCATATTCAATTTGATGTTAGGTCCAAGATCATCAGCTTCGTAAGTATTTCTTTCGAATTCTGTTCTTGTACTTTCTACACCATGTTCATATCCTAAGTCCTGAAGATGACATTCTCCTGCCTGGTCACAGATAGGGCAGTCTAGCGGGTGATTTACCAATAAGAATTCGGTAACCGCTTTTCTTCCTTCCTGAGCTTTCTCAGAAGTAAGGTTTTTTACTTCCATACCGTCCATTACATTCGTTCTGCAGCTTGCTACCAACTTCGGCATAGGACGCGGATCTGCTTCAGATCCTTTAGAAACTTCCACAAGACAAGTTCTACATCTTCCTCCGCTGGTCTCCAGTTTGCTGTAGTAGCACATAGCAGGAGGTACAGATTTACCACCGATTTGTCTCGCAGCTTCCAGAATAGAAGTACCAGGCAAAACTTCAGTAGTCTGTCCGTCTATAGTTATTTTGAATTTTTTAACTTCTTCGCTCATATGATATGCTTTAAGCTTTATGCGTTAAGCAATAGGCTTTGTTATTTATATTTTTTCGTATTAAATGTATATCCAATTCCTGCTAGAACCTGTCCGAAAACAAAGTCCTGGCGTGCTTTATCAGGTTTGTTATTCAATGTAGTTTTAATATCCCACATATTAATATAACCGGCTTTTCCTTCTACTCTTAGCATCCAGTTTTTCCAGAAAACTAAGTTGATGCTGGATCTGATATCGGTTCCCATACCTGCAACGTGAAAACGGTCACTTCTTTCATTACCAAAAAGTTTTACATTACTTTTCGGGAACATAAACCCGATACCTGCTCCATAAGACCATACCAAATCTATATTTTTCTTATGAATAAGATTTTTGTATTTCTCAAGACCTAAGTTTTCATAATTAAGCCCATCCGTATGTTCAAAAGTAAGGAACTTCTCGTCTGCAAGATTTACCTGCCCGTTTTGTACCATTGCTGCATATTCAGGATCTGAAATATGTCCTTTAAAGTTAACGGTTTGATTTTGATCCATCACATATTTCATGTGATCAATTCCTAAAACTAGCGCTAAATTATCTTTAATAAAGTATCCTATTCTGAAATTATACTGTGTTACAGTAAACCAGCTTGGATCAAAATAAACAATTCCAAATTTTGTAGGTCTGTCCTGTGCGGTTACATTATTCAATTGAAAATCATATCCGTTTCCTGTAAAATGGATGTCAGAATTGCTATACGCTGCTCTGTTCCAACCATAAAAAACGAAAACCTGACCTTTTTTGCTTAATGGCAAGGGTTTTTCCTTCTTTTCGGTTTTAATCTTTTGTTGTTCGCTTTTTACATATGTTAAATCCTCTTCAACTGATCTGTCATATTGTGTACTATCACTTTTTGTGTTCTGTGCAAATACAAAATTTGACATCATTAAGCCAGCTACCAATAATTTTTTCATTCTAAGCATTTTTTTCAACAGCAGGGATAGGATCTGCATAATGTGCCAATCCATAGTTTTGAGTTTGAGATAACTCAGGGTTTTTCACGTGCCACTCAAATTCATCTCTGAAGTGACGAATTGCTGCTGCAACCGGCCAGGCTGCTGCATCACCCAATGGACAAATAGTGTTTCCTTCGATTTTTCTCTGGATATCCCAAAGCAGATCGATGTCTTCCATTTTTCCTTCTCCTTTTTCAATTTTCTTCAGGATTTTGTACATCCATCCTGTACCTTCACGGCAAGGAGTACATTGTCCACAGCTCTCGTGATTATAGAATCTTGCTAAAGTCATAGTGTGATCTACAATACACTGATCTTCATCTAAAACGATGAAACCTCCTGAACCCATCATTGTACCGGTAGCAAAACCACCATCTGCCAATGATTCATAGTTCATATATCTTGGCTCTCCGTTCACCGTTCTTAGCAATAAATTAGCCGGAACAATTGGAACAGAACTTCCTCCAGGGATACAAGCCTTTAATCTTTTTCCGTCTTTAATACCACCACAATATTCATCAGAATAAATAAACTCTTCTACAGTGATCGTCATATCAATTTCGTATACACCCGGTTTGTTGATGTTTCCACAAGCTGAAATCAATTTCGTACCTGTAGATCTTCCCACTCCGATTTTTGCATACTCAGCACCTGTAATATCAATGATTGGAACAATTGCCGCAATAGATTCAACGTTATTTACTACCGTTGGTCTCTCCCAAAGACCTTTTACAGCCGGGAATGGCGGTTTTAATCTTGGGTTACCTCTTTTTCCTTCAAGGGATTCAAGCAATGCAGTTTCTTCACCGCAAATATATGCTCCACCACCTCTCTGTACATAGATTTCAAGATCGAAACCAGTTCCTAAAATATTTTTACCTAAAAATCCTGCTGCCTTAGCTTCTTCAATAGCTTCTTCAAGGATATCCGGAATCCATGAGTATTCACCACGGATATAGATATAAGAAGTATTAGAACCTAAACAATAAGATGAAATTAGCATTCCTTCAATCAATAGGTGAGGAAGGAATTCCATTAGATATCTGTCCTTGAATGTTCCAGGCTCAGATTCATCCGCATTTACTACAAGGTGTCTTGGAACGCCTTCTGGTTTTGCCAAAAAGCTCCATTTCATTCCTGTAGGGAAACCAGCTCCACCACGACCTCTTAATCCTGAAGCTTTTACTTCTTCAAGAATTTCGTCAGGAGTCATTTTCAAGGCTTTTTCAGCTGCTGTATAACCTCCCTGTTTACGGTACGTTTCAAAGTAGCGGATACCTTCTATATGTGCGTCTTTAAGTAAAAGTTTTTTACTCATTGTTTGTTATGCTTTTCGCTATAGGCTTTTGGCTTCTAGCTTTTTATAATTATTAAAAAAATTAACTAAGTTTAAATCCAAAATTCAAAATTAAGGATCCAAAATCTTTATTAGTCTAAAGCAAGTTGTCCCTGTCTGCAAAGCTCAAGGATTTCGTCTACTTTTTCTATCGTTAAATTTTCATGAAAGAACTTTCCAAGTTGCATCATTGGTGCATATCCACATGCTCCAAGACATTCTGCAGGCTTTAGGGTGAACATACCATCTTCGGTAGTTTCTCCATCCTTTATGTTTAACTTGGTTCTGATATGATCAAGAATTTTTTCACTTCCACAAACCATACATGGTCCGGTTCTGCAAACTTCCAAAACATATTTACCTACCGGCTTCATATTAAACATGGTATAGAAAGTTGCCACTTCATATACTTCAATCGGTTGGATACTTAATAGTCCGGCAACATAATCCATCACAGGAACGTCTAACCATCCTCCGAATTCTTTCTGTGCCAAGTGAAGTACAGGTAGAAGAGCTGATTTTTGTCTTCCTTCAGGATACCTTGCGATAATTTTGTGTACCTGTGCTAAACTTTCCGGTTTAAAAGCTATTGTTTCGCTCACTTTTTTAAATTTTAAATTTTGAATTTTAGATTTTGAATCTAAATAATTTCAATTTTTATATTAGTTTGGATTAATTCAAAATTCATAATCCAACATTTATAATTTTTTTATGCGTCTAATTCTCCCGCAATAATGTTCATACTACACATCGTTACAATGGCATCTGAAATTACAGAGCCTGTAATCATTTCAGGGTAAGCCTGATAGTAGATGAAACATGGTCTTCTGAAGTGAAGTCTGTAAGGGCTTCTTCCTCCGTCACTTACAAGATAGAAACCTAGCTCTCCGTTTCCACCTTCTACTGCATGGTAAACTTCTCCTTTCGGTACATCAGTTTCTCCCATTACGATTTTGAAGTGGTAGATCAGCGCTTCCATTTTCTGATAAACATCTGCCTTTTCAGGAAGATAGAAATCAGGAACATCTGCGTGGAATGGTCCCTCTGGAAGATTTTCGTATGCTTGTTTGATAATTTTAATAGATTCCCAGATTTCTTGTTGACGAACCATGAAACGGTCATAAGTATCTCCTGAAGTTCCTACTGGAATAATGAAATCGAAATCCTCGTATGAAGAATAAGGCTGTGCAACTCTCACATCGTAATCTACTCCTGCTGCACGTAAGTTTGGACCTGTGAACCCGTAGCTTAATGCTCTTTCGGCAGAAATAGCTCCCGTACCGATGGTTCTGTCCATGAAAATTCTGTTTCTTTCTAGTAATGTACAGAATTCTTTGAATCTTGGTGGGAAAGTTTTTAAGAAGTCTTTCAGTAACTCATGGAATTTAGGAGTGAAATCTCTTTCAAATCCTCCGATTCTTCCCATATTGGTTGTCATCCTTGCTCCACAAATCTGCTCATACATATCATAAATACGTTCTCTTTCGATGAACATGTAAGTAAGACCTGTAATAGCTCCCGAGTCCATTCCGGTTACCCCGTTACAGATCAGGTGATCACCGATTCTTGCAAGTTCCATTAAGATAACACGCATATAATCTACACGTTTTGGAACTTTCACACCAATCAGCTTTTCTACTGTCATGTGCCAGCCTAAATTGTTGATAGGTGCAGAACAGTAATTCATACGGTCTGTAAGGGTAGTGATCTGAGAATAGTTTCTTCTTTCAGAAATTTTCTCAAATGCTCTGTGGATATATCCTACTGTTTGCTCAGCATGAAGGATTCTTTCTCCATCCATCGTTAAGATATTCTGGAAAATCCCGTGAGTAGCAGGGTGGGTAGGTCCTAAATTCAGGGTATAGAGTTGCCCGTCAATCTGTTCCTTACTTTCGTACTGGTTTAGTATATTAGATAATGAGTTATCTTTCATAATTTAAATGCTTTAGGCTATAGGCTATAGGCTTTAAGCTTACTGCTTATTGCATATTGCTTATTGCATTATTTTATCTTCCGAACATATTATCATCCTTATCGGTTCTTGTACCGTCTTCAAGGCGATATTCCTTCAACATTGGGTGGTATCCAAGATCTTCCATATTCAAGATAGGTCTAAGATCCGGGTGTCCTTTAAATTTAATCCCATAGAAATCATACGTTTCTCTTTCCATCCAGTTAGCTCCGGCATATAGCTCAACAAGTGAGTCTACTTCAATATTTTCTCTGGACATAAAGATCTTCAGACGTAATCTGAAGTTGGTCATCATATTATGTAAATGGTATACAACACCAATTTCCTTTTCCGGAAATTCAGGGTAGTGAATCCCGCAGATATCTGTAAGGAAGTTGATTTCCAGTGTTGAATCTTTAAGATAGTGAATAATCTTCTTGATATCTTCTTTCTTTACCTCAATGGTCAGCATTCCATAAGGTTCTGAGCTTGAAATAACAGATTCCGGAAATTCTCTTGTGATTGCTTCTAGTACAAATTCGTTTGTCATTTCCGTTAGTTGCTTATGTTGTAAGAATCTAATAATTTCTGATATTCAGGCATATCTCTTCTTCTGATGCTTTCGCTTTCTGCAAGAGCCTGTACCTGCATTACTCCTTCAATGATCTGTTCTGGTCTTGGAGGGCATCCTGGAACATAAACGTCTACCGGAATAATTTTATCAATTCCCTGAAGTACAGAATACGTATCAAAAATACCACCGCTGGAAGCACAAGCTCCTACAGCTACTACCCATTTCGGCTCAGCCATCTGAGTGTATACTTCTTTAAGGACTGGTCCTAATTTTTTTGATATAGTTCCGCAAACCATCAGCATATCTGCTTGTCTTGGAGAGAAAGAGTTTCTTTCCATCCCAAATCTTGAAGCATCATAAGTAGGGTTCAGGGTAGCCATAAACTCGATACCACAACAAGAGGTAGCAAAAGGTAACGGCCAAAGCGAAAACTTTCTTGCCATCCCGATTACACTGCTCAGTTTTGTTGCGAAAAACCCTTCTCCTTCATAGCCTTCGGGAGCAGGTGCATCTGTTCTTATTACTGGTTTTTTATCTGACATGTTGTTTGTTTTTAGATTTTGAATTATAAATGCTGGATTATTGATTCAAAATCCATCATTCAAACTCATATTTACTTTTATTTATCCCAATCCAGTGCCCCACGTTTCCAAACATAGAAAAACGCTACGAAGAAGATCGCAACGAACGTAAGCACAGCAAGGAATCCTTCCATACCGAATTCTCTGAAGTTTACCGCATAAGGATAAAAGAATACGATTTCAATATCGAATAGTACGAACAATACCGCAGTCAGGAAGTATTTGATAGAAAACGGTGTTCTAGCATTTCCTTCTACAGGAACCCCACATTCCCAGCTCTGGTTTTTTACAGAATTTCCTTTTTTCTGTTGTGGACCTAAGAAATGTGCACCAAGCAATGAAACAGCAACAAATCCTACTGCTACACCTGCCTGGATAAGTATTGGAATATAACTTTCAGGTAAATTCATTTTTGCATTATTATCTCAATTTGCAAATTTAACGAATAAACAAGAAAGCATGAAATTTATCAGCTTAAAAGTCGGGTGAAAATGAGTGAAATCAGTAATTTAGAATCAATAAAAATTAGTTATCGATGATTATTTTTTTTTGTATACTTTTCACCTTTTTTTGTATTCACCATCAATAGGTAGATGTGGTTTGATATCTCAAAGGCATTTAATCCCTCTGGATTGTAATTGTAGTACTAAGTTTTTTTACAATTAAAACTTATTTTGAAAAGGATGGAGATATGATTATTGACTGCTTAAAAGCAACATTCTATTTTAATGAATCATAAATAAAAAATAATACTATTTCTTCATTTTTTTTAGAAGAGAATATGCCATATATGAAATGTATCCAAATAGAATACTTCCAAAAACAATATTTACCGCAGTATTCGTTTTGTCGTCCGATACCTGGAAAAAAAAGTTGTAAACAATATAAGCAGCTATCAGAACTGCGAAAATGATGAGTTGCGGTTTCATGTAACAGGTTTTTTATTTCGTAATTAAAAACAAAGAGTAAGAAGTGTATCCGGATAATTTGTAGAGAGTTTCATTTTTATTCGTTATCCAATGTCATTGAATAGGTTCTTCTTCTCTTGTGATTCACAGGATTGTAGTCTTGCCATAATAGCTGAATGCTTTTATTCTCTTCCAGTTCAGGATTTGTTTCCAGGATTTTTACCCCTTTTTTCTTGAAGGTATCAAAAATTTCTTTGAAGATAATAGAAGTAACTCCTCTTCTTTGGTAATCAGGGTGAATCCCGATCAGGTAGAAATTTGCTCTGTCATTTTTCTTTCCCGCTCTTAAGAAATGCCACCATCCAAACGGAAGCAGTTTTCCTCCGGATTTTTGCAAGGCTTTTGAATAAGAAGGCATTGTTATTGCGAAAGAAACAAGATTGTCATCTGCATCAGCAATACATACAATAAAATCTTTATCAATAAGTTTAAAGTATTTCTCTTTATAGGTCTTACGTTGTTCGTCCGAAATAGGAGTGTAGGTTGAAAGATGTTTGTAGGTTTCATCCAGAAGGTCAAACATAGGATCTACATATCGGATGATCTCATCTTTCGTGTTGAATTTTAAAACCTTTAAATTATATTTTTGCGAAATAAGCTCGTTAAATTTAATTATTTTCTCAGGTAGTGATTCCGGGAACTTAATTTCAAACTCCACCCATTCCTTTTCTTTGACTAAACCTAGTTTTTCAAGATGTTTGGGATAATAATCATTATTGTAAATACCAATCATAGTTGCCAGTTGATCAAATCCTTTGATCAGCATTCCGGCTTTATCAAGATTGGTGAATCCCATAGGTCCTTCAATCTTACTGATATTTTTCTCTCTTGCGTAATCTATTGCTTTCTGAATTAAGGCTTGCGAAACTTCTTTGTCGTCAATAAAATCAATCCATCCAAAACGTACTTTCTGAATTCCTAATTCTTTTTCTTCCTTATGGTTAATAAGAACCGCAATTCTTCCTACAATTTTGTCATTTTTATAGGCTAAATACTGTTTCGCTTCAGAATATTGAAGTGCAGGATTTTCATCAGCATTCCAAATGTTGATTTCGTCATTGATAAAGGATGGAACATAGTACGGATTATTTCTGTACAGATCCATAGGAAATCTTACGAATTGCTTGAGTTGACCAGTGGTTTTTACTTCAATAATTGAAACTGTTGACATGTTTTTTGAGAGTAATTTGAGGACAAATATAAATAATAATATCGGATACTTTGGCACAGTTTTTATATCATTATGCTTAAAAAATGAACACAAAATCTATATAAAATGGCGGGTTATTATATCATTATTGGTATTTCAATGCTGGTGAGCTGGTGGGTTTCGTCCAGGTTGAAATCAAAATTTGAATATTATTCCAATGTTCATCTTCGAAACGGACTTTCGGGGAAAGAAGTAGCGGAAAAAATGTTGAGAGATAACGGGATTAATGATGTTCAGGTAATATCAGTTCCCGGGCAGCTGACGGACCATTATAATCCGGTAGATAAAACAGTAAACCTTTCAGAAGGAGTATATATGCAAAGAAATGCGGCAGCAGCAGCAGTGGCAGCCCATGAATGCGGACATGCAGTACAACATGCGGTAGGATATTCAATGTTGAATTTACGTTCAAAATTGGTTCCTATTGTTAATATAAGTTCCAGTTTGATGCAGTTTGTCCTTATAGCTGGTATCGCTATTATGGCAGCCTCAAGATCAATAGAAAATCCAAATGGAAATACAACGGTTCTTGCCATCGGTGTAGCAATGTTTGCAATGACTACTTTATTTGCATTCGTGACACTTCCGGTGGAATATGATGCGAGTAACAGAGCAATGAAATGGCTTAAGGATACAGGAACTGTAACAACGGAGGAATTTGTTGGAGTGCAGGATAGTTTAAGATGGGCAGCGCGTACTTATGTGGTTGCAGCTTTAGGATCTTTAGCGCAACTTCTCTACTGGGGATCATTGCTTCTCGGTGGAAGAAGAGATTAATTTTACAGATTTAATATGAAATATAGAACATCTCAGATATTTTTGAGGTGTTTTTTTTATCAAATTTTAAAGATCATTAATCATTAAATTCAAATGTTACATGCTGCATTTCCGTTAGCTTTTCGGTAATACCTTCTTTTTGCGCGAGTTTAAGAGAAGCGGTAAGAATACAGTTTTCATTCGCATCAAAGCTTAAAACTTTGGCATCAAATTTTGAAAGTAAAGTAAAAATAATATTCTGTTGATTGAAGTTAAACTGAATCTCAATTTCAGTTTCCAGTTCTCTGGTAATGATATTGGCTTCTTCGAGCGTGATCTTTGCAGATTCTTTATAGGCTTTTACTAAACCTGAAACACCTAGCTTTGTTCCGCCATAATAACGTACAGAAATGACAAGAACGTTGGTGATTTCATTAGCCAGCAATTGGTTGTAGATAGGCAATCCTGCACTTCCGGATGGTTCTCCATCATCGTTTGCTCTGTAATTTTCACCGGAAAGTCCCATTCTGAAAGCATAGCAATGGTGTGTGGCTTTTGGATGTTCTTCCCTGATTTTTTCCAATGCAGCCTTGAGCTCGTTTTCATTGGTAACCGGAAAGGCAAATCCTATAAACTTGCTTCCTTTTTCTTTTAATAAAGTATTTTCTATGGGTTTTTCTATGGTTTTATACTCAAACGTCATTCTGTATTCCGGCTTTATTTATGCAAAAATATGTATTCTAGATCATAATCATAAATTAAGCCGTCAAAATTTGACGGCTTATATTTTTATTGAGTATCATTCTTTTTAAATTCCATCGCCACAAAGGTCCATTGGAATCAGGCACATATAGCTTGTCGGACCACAAAAATCCTGAGGACATTTGTCTCTACATCTTGTAGGCTGTCCATTAGGTAGTGTACATGTTACAAAAACAGAACCTCCATGAATTGTTTTCAATCCTGTTCTGGATAATTTTTTTAGATTTCTCATGATAATTTTAGTTAATTAATTTGTACGATGTAATTGTATTAACATGGAAATGATCCATCTACCCAAGGTGGTGGGCAGCTCATGCTTGAAGGTGTCGGGCAGCAATGTTGCCATTGTGGTGGGTAATATGAACAACATTTAGGAGCAATACCTCCGCTGACCTTTTTTAAGTTTTGTCTTGAAACTTTCTTTAAATTTTTCATGATAATATTTTTTGATATTACTAATGTAAAGAAATTATTTCAATTTGGAGTGATAAAATGTGTTAAATTGACTTGTAAAAAGAAATAGTGTTATCTCTGTAATTTTCTGTTTTATAAGCTGTTTCGATGAATTCAGGAGCTTTGGTGCCGTTTTCTAACTTTAGATTTTCATTTCTAATAATAATAGCTTCGTCCCAGAGTTTGGCATCAATAAATTGCTGTAATGTGAAGCTTCCGCCTTCGATAATAACAGATTGTATCTGCTCTTTATATAAAATGTTCATCAGATGATTCAAAAAGTTTTCCTTTTCTATTGTAATGAAATGGATATTATTTTCAGAGCCTTCTTTAATGGTATTTAAAACAAGAGTTTTAGTTTCGTTGTTGTAAATTTTAAAGGTATCAGGAATTTTTAAATCAAAATCAATTAAAATTCTGACAGGATTTGTTCCTTCAACATTTCTTACGGTTAAGCTGGGATTATCATTTAAAGCTGTTTGAGTGCCTACTAAAATAGCATGTTCATCAGCCCTTAATTGATGTACAAACTGATTGACCAATGTATTTGAAATTGCTGTAGGTTTAAAATCCTTATCCAAAAAGCCATCACCGGATTCTGCCCATTTTAAAATGATATAAGGTCTTTTCTTTTCGTGATAGGTGAAAAATCTTTTATTCAGTTCAATACATTCGTTTTCAAGAATTCCCGACACGGCTTCAATGCCAGCGTCCTGGATAATTTTCTTTCCTTTTCCGTTCACTTTATCATGAGAATCCATAGCTCCGATTACTACTTTTTTAAAGCCGAGTTCCTTTATTTTTAAAGCACAAGGTGGTGTTTTTCCATAATGTGCACATGGTTCCAATGAAACGTAGATAGTAGATTCCGGAATGAGTTCTTTATTTTTGATGGAATTGATAGCATTGATTTCAGCATGGTTTTCTCCTGCTTTATGATGATAGCCTTCACCGATGATTTCCCCATTGTGTACTATTACACTGCCAACAAGGGGATTTGGGTAGGTTTTGCCTATGGCTTTTTGAGCCAGTTCAATGCATCTTTTAATGTAAAATTCGTCGTTGTTCATATATATAAAAAGAAAAAGCGAAGACAAATTGCTTTGCTCCGCCTTTGTATATTTGTTAAGACTTATTCTCCGGCAATAATATTGTGAAGATTCTGCTTTAATGTTTCCAAATGAGCTTTTTTCTCATCAATTGTATTGTAAGTATCTCTTAAAAGAGGGTTTTCTCTTGATGGCTTATTAAAGAAAGAAAGGTTGTTTTCTAGCTTTACAATTTCAGCTTCAAGATCAGAAATCTGATTTTTAATCTTTCTTGCCTTATCAGTAAGCTGGTTTTCAGATAAACCTTCTTCTTTTAATTCAAGCTCGTTGATTTTATTGATCTTCAGTTTCTCTCTTAAAGTCTTGTTGAATTCAGTATTGATAGAGATTTTATCTCTTGGAACTTTTCCAATATTATTCCATGCTGTTTTAATCTGCTCAATCTTTTCAATACTTCCTTCTTCGTTGCTTACTGTTTTTAATTCGTCAAGAAGAGCTCTTTTATTTTTAAAGTTTTCTTTCCAGTTATCTGTGGAAGTATTGCTTTTCTCTCTGTAATTATTGAAAAATGCGTTACAAGCGTCACGGAATTCATCCCAGATCTTATTGGTCATGCTCTTTGGAACATGTCCTATTTTTTTCCAGTCTTCCTGAAGCTTTTTGAATAACGGTACGGCAATATCCCATTCTTCATTATTCTGATTGTCCTGAGCAGTCTGGATCAGTTTTAATTTTTCTTCAAGATTTGCCTGCTGAGAACCTTTTAAGGATTTATAATAATTGTTTTTTGTTGTATTAAATCCTCGGAGTGTTGTTTTGAAATCATTCCAGTTTTGATTGGAGAGTTTTCTAGGGACACTTCCGGTCTTTAAGAAGTCGGAACGTAGATCTTCCACTCTTTTGATAGCATTTTGCCAATAATTGTGGTTAGGAGTTTCCGATGGCTCAGAAAGCTTCTTGATTTCAGCAATGATTTGGCTTTTCTTTTCAAGGTTGGCAGCCTGTTCTTTTTCAATAGATGCAGAAAGTTCAGATTTTCTTTCGTGGATTTTGTTGGAAATTTCTTTAAACTCTTCCCACGTTTTTTCACGGAATTCTTCAGCTACTGGCTCAGCTTCTTCTTTCCATAATTTATGAAGATACTGAAGCTCATTTAATGCTTTTTGAATTACAGGTTCGTTTTCAAGTTCTTGAGCTCTGGCAATAATGTGCTGTCTTTTTTCAAGATTGTGACTGTATTCCTGCTCTAGAAATTCTTTATTCAAATCCAGCATCTGATAAAATTGGTTCAGATGGTGGAAATAATTATTATTAAGGATTTTAAATTCTGATTTGGCTACCTGTCCGGCTTTTGACCATTCTTCTTTGATTTCGCGGATAGATTTGAAAAGGTTGGTACCAGGTTCAGAATTGGTGTATAGATTTTTTAATCTTTCAATGATACTTTGACGGTGATCAAGATTTTTTTTCTGCTCCTCTTCCTGACCTTTTTGAAAGTCATCATGTTTTTCTTTGAAGATATTTACTAAAGCCGAAAACTTTGTTTGTAGAGGATGTTCGTAACTGAAATTTTCAGAAGAGTTTCCAGCCTCTGCATATTCATGCTTTTTATCTTCTATTTCATCATGAATATAATGACTTGCTTTATCCTTCAGCTGATTGAATCTTTTAAAGTTTTCACCAGCATTGGGAGTGTTGATTATTTTTTCCATTTCCTTTAAGGCATCAGCCAAAGAAATATCTACATCTTCATGTTCTTCCATGTGTTCAGTATCATCTTCATGAGGGGCAGCATCATGAGAATTTGTATTTTCTGATGTTTCCTGAGATACTTCGTTAGGATTTTTCTTTTCTTCGTTTTCAGAAAGATTGTTTTCTGTAATCATAGCAAATCTTTTATGTGAGTGGCGTTAATATCCTTTATGTATAGCTTTAAAGTCAATTAAAGTACTAATTTATGTTATTTTTTTTGAAAATTCCAAATTTCCCAAGCTTTTTCTGCTTGTTGTTCAAGCATATAATAGCCGTTTACAGTTTTTGCTCCTTTTTCAGATGCATTGATGATAAATTGAGTATAATTCGGGTTGTATATTAAGTCGATAACCAGATGTTCCTCAGAAAGCCCATCAAAAGGGAACTTTAAGCATTCTTCCACATTCGGGAATGTTCCTACAGGAGTACACTGGATGATGATCGTGTGTTCCTGAACTGTTTCTTTATCTAGGTTTTCAAAATTAATTTCTGTACTTCTTGAAATGGTTTGTGAAGCGATGTTGTGCTTATCCAAAACATATTTTACAGCTTTTGCAGCACCACCGTTTCCTAGAATTAATGCTTTATCCTGGTTGTTTTTTTTATGAAGAAGTAACGTTTTTTCAAATCCGAATGCATCAGTGTTGTATCCTGTTTTTTTACCATCCTGAATTAAAACACAGTTTACCGCGCCTATTTTTTCAGCTTCATCACTTAGCTCATCAAGGTAATTAATGATCTGTTCTTTGTAAGGGATCGTGACATTGAATCCTAAAAGTTCAGGTGATGAGAATAGCTTTTCTACTTCACTGATTTCATTAAGGTCAAAAATATCATAGGAAAAGTCCTTAAGCATAAGCTTTTGGAATTTGTTTTCGAAGAATTTTTTAGAAAAAGAGTAGGAAATATTACGTCCTATCAATCCTAATTTTTTATTGGAATCCATATGATCAAAATTAAAAAAAAGACCGGAAAAATCCGGTCTTTTAGTGTGAAATATTTTGTAATAATTATTCTACAATGAATTTGGTAGAGAAATGATCTGTTTTTAGGATATAAGTTCCTTTTACCAGTCCTTTCAGGTTGATTTTGTTTGAATTTTTGAAAGGATTTGCAATCACTTCTATCACTTTTCCGGAAAGATCATAGATTTCTGCTTTTGAAATTTTGTTCAGGTTCTCACCTTTTACAAATAATTCGTTGTTCTTAACCGGGTTAGGGAAGATTGTGAATTGAGATTTGTCTTTTTTAATTTCAGAAGTTGCTAATGATCCGTTGTAGCAAGTCCAGCTAAGATCGTCAATGGTGGGTCTATTGGATGTTGTACTGGTAATTTTTATCGTTATATCCCCACTGATATTGATGTTATCGATTGTTGTTGTGGTGGCTGTAGTAGTATAAGGAATAGTACCTACATTAGTTCCGTTAATGAAAACATTTAAATTTCCATTTGAACCTGAGAATATACGTTTAGTTGTTAATGTTATACTTTTAATACCTCCAGCGATAGAGGAACTTGTAAGCTCTCCGTTTCTGATGGTTATAGCTCTTGATGTATTCAGTGGTTCATCTATTTTTGTGTTGGTTGCTTTCCATGTGATATCATTATTTGTCCATATTCTTTCACTGTAAGAATTGTCAGTACCTGTAATGCTATCAAAATTTTCTGTTCCACAACTTCCTGTTCCGACAGGTCCGTCGAGTGTAACTCCAGTTGCTACAGTACTTTGAGGGGAAGAGTTTCCAAATGCATCTTTGGCAATTAAATAGAAATTATAGGTAGTTAAAGGAGATAATCCTGTTACTGTTGTGGAGGTTGCAGTTCCTGATACAGAAGTTTTTAGTGTTCCATTTACATAGATATTATAAGCTACTACACCTACATTATCTGTTGCGGCAGTCCAGGTAAGGTCTATGGAGTTTGAAGTGGGGTTGCTGGCTACTAAATTTGTAGCTGCTGTAGGGTTTTCTGTATCCGGTGTCAGGTCTCCCCATATTTGCATTACATATTCAGGGTGGTCTATAAACGGATTTCTATTCCCCTGATAAGTAAATGATGCATTGTTTCTGGCTGTTTCTTCTGCAGATACGGGATCCATAAGATGCCATTCCAGATATTGTTGTAATGCCCATGGTTGTAAACCCGGAAATGCAGTGTTGGTAAGCATTCCACCTGACGAGAAACCTTGAAGTTTGTCTTGATATCTTGTTACAAAATAAAATATCATTCTGGCAACATCTCCTTTAAATGCATCGATAGGTTCAAATACAGTTCCTGAATAACCCTGCGAAGCAGAAGTCCCTAATTTGGAGCCATTTTGAGACAGATATGAAACATTGGTTCCCACTATTCCAAAAGGATAATCAGATCGTATGCCATTTACTTTACCGTCAACTGCACGGATAAAATGAACATCTGCCACCATTGGAGAAGCTTCATTAAATAAGCTTTGAGGAATGATGTGCTCTCTGTTGTAGCAAACTCCTTCACCAGAATAGTTTCCACACTGGTTGGTAATCGGGGTGTAATTATAAGGGTCTTGTCCATTAGGATTTTCAGAATATATATCCAGGATTGTACCGTCATTTTCGTAAAAATAGTCACGGTCCGTAGTAAGATAAGCTGTCCATAAACCTCCATATCCATGATCCTGATGTCCTTCTGTAATAATGTTCTTTAAGGAGGTTTTAAGTGCAGAACCTGTTAATCCATTGGCGGGTGTATAATATCCGTCAGGGATTTGTGCTAAACCACTGACAAATGTGAAAATTAGTAGAAAAAAGGATAAAATTCGTTTCATTTTTTTAAAATTGGGGCGTAAAGGTACGAAAAAATGAAACCCTAAAAAGTTGTTTAGGTTAAATATATAAACTTAATATATTAATTTTTAGTAATATACTCTTTGCTGATCTTTGAGAAGAACCATGAGATTGCAATTCCGAATACAGAAGCGGTAAGCGCTACGATGAAATAGTTCTTTCCAACTATTTTTACAGGGAATGGGAGTGTTTCATTGGCTCTGAAGAATTCAGTATATAATTGGAAATAGCATAATGCTGTCCCAACAATTAATCCCGAAATTACTCCTGAAATAACGATAAGTATACCTGTGTAGAAATAGGTCATTCTTAAATGACTTAGAGGGAATCCAAGTGAGATAAGAGATTTTGCCTGTTCTTTTTTATCCAGCTGAAGGATAATAATGGCTCCGGCAAGATTAAATGTTGTAATAAAGATTACCAATGCAAAAATCAGGTAAATAAACATTTTCTCTGTATTGATCATTTTCCAGAAGGCGGCATTTTCCTCTTCTTTGGTTTTGATCTCGACATTCTTTCCAAGAGAAGTAAGTAAATTTTGTTTTACTGAATCGGCATTTTCCGGATTTTTTAACTTAATAACAATCTGGTATGCTGAATTTCTTGGAAGGTTTAATAATTCTTCAGTAAGTTCAATGGGAGAAATGACATAGCTATCCAGCTGATCTTTTCCCGGAAAAACTCCCGTCACTGAAATATCTCGTTTGTTGTAAATATCTTCTTCTTTACTGATAATTCCGGTTCCTGGCTTCGGCATAAATACCGTTGCATAATGATTGGAAGAATCTACCGGAACAGACAACCTGTTGTTCAGGCTGTTTTCCATCAGAACTTCATTAGAATATTTGAAACTTGGGTAAGTTCCATAAAAAACTTCCTTATTAATAGGATTTACATTTACATAAGCGGAATCTACACCTCTCAAGTAGGCAATATCTCCTTTACCATTAAAGCTAATATATACTTTTTCTTCAATGATGCGGGAGTAGCTGGCGATCTCCTTATTGTTGTTCAAAACCTTTTTAACCTGATCCAGATTTTTAATGGTTTTACCTGTTGAGCTTTTTAAAGTAAGATCAGCATGAAGATTAGAGATTAGGTCTTTATTCAGGTCTTCAAGTCCTGAAAATACGGAAATAATGACGAACATTGCAGTCACAGCAACCATCATGGCACCTACGGATAACCATGTAATAAATGTAACTGCAGTACTCCCTTTTTTAGCTAAAAGGTATCTGGATGCTATGTAAAATGCAATATTCTTCAAAATCTATAAAACAGGGTTGTCTCCTTCGCCTCTTAATTCTCTATCCAATCTTTCTACATCATCAAGGGCGGTATCCAGATAAAAGTTAAGCTGTGGGATGATACGTACCTGTTTTGCCATTTTCTGACCAATAAAGTTTCTGTACTGAGGTTTATTTTCTTCTATCTCCTTCATTACAGCAGTACGAAATTCTTGTGGGAAAATGCTTAAATAAATTTTAGCAATACCCAAATCAGCCGTTACTTTTACGTCTGAAACGGATACTAATATACTTTGTTTGCTGTCAGCAGCTTGTTTGCGGAAAAGCTCTGCGAAGTCTTCCTGAATGATCTGAGCTACTTTTCTTTGTCTGTTACTTTCCATAATTTATGCAAATTTAGTACTTTTGTTTGAATTGATACTTTGAAATTAAGCAGGAGTATCAAATTTACGATTAATTATACTCATTAATAACTATGAAATTAGAACATATCGGTATTGCAGTAAAGTCTTTGGGGATCTCGGACGAACTTTTTACAAAATTATTGGGAAAAGAATCCTATAAAAAAGAAACGGTGGAAAGGGAAGGGGTGGTAACTTCTTTTTATGAAACGGGAGAGAGTAAAATAGAATTATTAGAGGCGAGTAATCCTGAAAGTCCGATCTCAAAATTCATTGAAAAAAAGGGTGAAGGTATCCATCATCTTGCTTTTGGGGTTGAAAATATCGTTGAGGAAGTGAAAAGACTGAAAAAAGAAGGGTTTCAATTTATCTCTGAAGAACCGAAAGAAGGTGCTGATAACAAAATAGTTGTGTTCCTTCATCCTAAGTCGACAAACGGAGTGTTGGTAGAACTTTGCCAAGAAAAGCAATAAAAAATTTTGTAGTGAAATAATTTTTACTATTTTTGCAAACACAAAATTTAACCAAGTTTTGAGGTCCTATAGCTCAGTTGGTTAGAGCACCTGACTCATAATCAGGTGGTCCCTGGTTCGAGCCCAGGTGGGACCACTACAAAAACTCGACAAGCCCCTATTTATGGGGCTTTTTTATTTCCAAAAATTACAACGCTGAAATATACGCTTAAACTTCCTCGGAAAAGCCTTGCTGGATTGACTTCGCAAGGATGTAGTTCTATTTTAAAATAAAAATTAAAATGATTTTGTGACTATAAAACTACAGAAGTTATTTTCCTATTTTATATCTGTGTTGCCTTTACCTAAAGAGATTGAGAAAATTTCCATTTTCGTCAATCTTCCAAAATCTTTATATATCCTCGAATATTTTTATATTAGTTCCTTATAAAAGTCTTGTTTATATGTCTAAACATCAGTTATCTCAAATATCTATTAAATCAGTTATCAAAATTTTTACATTTTTAGATTACTTTTTGGAGGAGGAAAGCCTAAATCCTCAATACTTTAAAGATAACATGGAGAAATTTACTTTTCAAGAGAGATATTTTTTATACTTGTATGCATCTGAGTATTTTTCGGATAATAATGATAGCTTCTTAAATCAATGGATGAATAACATTGCTTCTAACAATGGGATTGATGTTACCGTTGACTATTTAACACTGATAGATAACAATGCCAAATCTCTCAGAAAGATTACTAACGACCAGAAGTTAAAGACAATTGAAAAAGAATTTTTAAATTTAAAACAAACAATAGATGATGAGAATAAGTATATTATTGAAAAAACAATTCCGATTTTCGAAGAAGATAACGGAGACTTTAGAACATATCAGAAAATACCGTTGTATGTAAGTCACGAACATCGAGAGAATTTTAAAAATTTTTTCTTTAAAACATTAAAAGATTCTTTAGATTCAGGCTCCATAGAAAAACTGTACTTTAATACTTTCGAATTTACTGGAAATATTACTGAATTAAAATTACTGTATCTAAGAGTAGATCAGAAATCTTTATTAGAACAAGCTTTCAAAATTATTACTAATCAATATAAAGAGGATATTCTAGAACGTATGAAGGCAAAGTATATTGATAAAATTAATTCCAAAATTGAAGAGAGATTAGCCAATGCAACAGTTGTACGAAAGAGATTTATTCCTAAAAAATTACGGTATACTAAAGTTACTCGAATACATTTTATGAAAGCATTATACAACGCTTTCCCTCATATTAGAAACGCTTATGACAAATCTCTTATCACAAATCCTTCTTTATCACTAGACCATTTTCTTACAACACGAATTAAAAATCTCAAAAAAGCGTAAAATTTAAATCTATCCATATAAGAATTTACGCGTTCTTAAATTCCCTTATTGTTCCTTATAATTTTGCTTTGTCAAGTTGAGACAGAGCATGGATAACAACGCACTAACATACCATTTGATAAAAGTCTTTTCGGAACTGGAGATTCGGATAGCAGGGAGAGTACTATCTCTGCTGACGGAGCAAGGCATAGCTGCAGGAGTGCCAACAGGTTCAGAGAAATTTTTAACAGATAAACAGTTGTGCGAACATCTTCAGATCTCAATTTCACACTTCCACAACTTTAAGAAAGCTAATTCCAATTTCCCTTCTTATGCGATCGGTAAGAATGTTCGGTATAAGCTTTCTGAGGTGGAGGAATTTTTAAAGTCTAACCCCAAAAAGTAAAGAAATAAAATGGGAAACAAAGGAAAAATAGAAATTCCGTTTGAGGTTACTGATAAAGGTAAGGTGAGGTTTGATACTTACGGATATATAGGTTATGCCGAAGATTTGGGATTCAGAAGAACTAAAATCTTTGAAGTTGAGCATCTTGTCAGAATACAGAATAATATTGTAGGGATCGTCAGTAAATCGGACATCATACAGACAGCACTCGAATATCTTGACGAGAATTTTGATCAGGAATCAGAACTCGAGTACGGAGTAACCAAATATGAAATCAAAAATGCTTGGATCAATAAAGCACGGCAGATTTCAGAAGATGCAACATTATCGTTTTTGCGATATGAAGAGCTTAAACCACTAAGGGATACACAGGAAATAAGCTATTTCTGCTACCAAAATACAGTGGTAAAAGTACAGGCAAAAACTCTCGAAACTGTAGATTATGAGGATTTAGAACATCATGTTTTTTACGATCAGATCATTCAGAGGGGTTTTAGTTATAATGAGCCTTGTTTGGAAGAGTTTATTCCATTTAGAGCGTTTATACACAACGTTGCGGGAAATATAGAAGAGAGAATTCTTTCATTCGAGGTAATGATTGGCTATATGCTTCATACATTCCAAAATCCTGCATTGGCAAAGGCGGTGATACTGCTTGATAGTATTGTTAATGAGATCGGACTGATAGAGGGAGGAACAGGAAAATCCTTGTTGGTAAGAGGCTTAAGCTATATGAGGTTTCTGTGCAATATTTCAGGAAAAGATTTTTCCAGCAGTTCCGGTTTTGCATTCCAAAGGGTAACGCCTTTCACCAGTATTGTAGCCATTAATGATATTAAAGAAAATCAAAATTTTGAGGGATTCTTTGGCAGAATAACAGACGGGTTTACCATAAGCAGGAAGTACAAGCATGATATTTTTATCGCATTTGCGTATGGTCCGAAAATGATTATCACAAGCAACTACTATGTAAAATCTCCGTCAGGAAACAGTACAGAAAGGAGAAAACATGAAATTGAACTGTCAACTCACTACGGAAAAGATTTAACAGTTTACGATGACTTCGGACATCACTTCTTTGATGAGTGGAACGAGAATCAATGGTTAGGGTTTGACCACTATATGCTACACTGCGTTAAACTGTACCTTGAAAAAGGTTTGATAAAAGCGCCTCCTATCAACTTAGAGTTAAGAAAACTTATTAGCGAGGTTGGACTGGAACTGATGGAATTTTTAGATCAGATATTACTGACCAAAACCAAGCTTCATAAAAAAGAATTATTTGCTGAATTCAGGAAAGAATCAATAGGATCACGATATCAGCTGAGTTTGAGAGGATTTACCATAAGGCTTAAAAAATATCTGGAATATAAAGGTATAGGCTATGTAGAAACTCCGAGTAATACTAAGGTATTTGTTGAAATCATTACCGCAAAGCCTGATGAACAGTTGCTTTTAACGATCAATGATGTTAAGACTGACTACAAAACCGTTGATACTCCTAATAAAATGACACGATTAGTCAATCATTTACAGAAATTTTTCAGTACTGATAATAGCACCAAAAATTAACAATTAAAATTTAAACAATGGCAAAAGTAATAATAAAACAAAAGATTCTTGTCATAGACTTGGAGACAACAGGATTAGACCCATTTACAGACCATATAGTGAGTGTTGCTATATCTATTGAGAAAGGAAAGGGATTTAACATCGTTCTCCCTTTTTATAAAAATAAAGCTAAGGCTAAAGAATTCTTACAACCATTGCTTCCGATACTTGAAGATAAAACAATAACTAAAGTATTTCACAATTCCAAATTTGATTTGAAATTCTTTCAGCAGTATGGTATTGAGATCAAAGGTGAAATTATCGACACGATGATTTTAGATTATCTCTTGGATCCCAACCGCAAAACACATGGATTGAAAGAAATTTCTGAACTCCATCTACACTATCATCAGATTTCCTTTGAAGAAATGAGGAAAGGCAGGGATATTACTGAGGTTCCGAAAGAAGAGCTTACGAAATATGCCTGTGAAGATGCAGACCTAACCCTACAATTGTACCATTACTTAAATCAACAATTAAATCACAACTAAAATGGATATAGCAATCAATACATTAGAACATCAATTAATTAATGTTCTCGTTAAAATCGAACTCAATGGTATAAAAATAGACATCAAAAAATTAAACGGTGTAGAACATCAGCTATTGAACCGACTACATACGACCACCGAAAAAATAATGGAGGTTGCAGGAACGGAAATCAACCTTAACAGCAATGAACAGCTGAGTACTCTGCTTTTTGAAACGTTGGAACTTCAACCGAAAGTTACTTCCAAAGGTAAATTAGGATTGATTTCTGTTGATAAATTGCACTTGGCAAAACTTAAAGACGACCACGAAATAATATCCCTCATCTTGGATTACAGGAAAATCAACACTTTGTTAAGTTTCTGTAATCAATTGAAAGAAGCTCACCCAAAAACAAAGAGGCTTCATTGTAACTTAAATCAGATAGGAACGGCAACAGGACGATTTAGCTGTAGTAATCCGAATCTACAGAATATTCCTAATGTAAAATTAAGGGACAAGGACAACGAAATTGATGAACTTAAAATTATCGCTTCCAAGTTCAGAGAGGTTTTTATTGCTGAAAAAGGATGTGTGCTGATTGGTGCGGATTATTCACAGATCGAGTTGAGGGTGATGGCAGAAATGAGTCAAGATGAATATTTATTGAAAGCCTATAATAATGATATAGATATTCACAGATTGACCGCTTCTAAAGTGTTCAATTGCAGTAAAATTTCAGAAGTAACGGAGGAACAAAGGAAAATTGCCAAAACAATCAACTTTGGACTAATCTACGGAATGTCAGCGGTAGGTTTAGCGGAATCTCTTACAGCAATTACAAAGAAACATCATTCTAAGGAAGATGCTGAAAAAATGATGTCAGATTATTTTGCTCAGTTTAAAGGGGTAAAATCCTGCTTGGAAGGATTAGTAGATTATGCAGATCATCATGGTTATTCCAGAACTCTATTCGGAAGAACCAGACCAATTCCTCAGCTCGCTTCTAACGATATGGCAATTCGTGAAAAAGGGAAACGCCTTGCAATGAACTCTCCTGTACAGGGAAGTGCAGCCGATATTATTAAAATGGCAATGGTGAACTGTGATAAAGCCATTGCAGAGAAAGGTTTGAAGTCTAAAATGATCCTTCAAATTCATGATGAGTTGCTGTTCGAAGTTCCCGAAAATGAAGTGGAAATCATAGAAAAACTTATAAAATATGAGATGGAAAATGTCGTAAAACTTTCTATACCTCTTACAATAGAGCTTGGTAAAGGGGCTAATTGGGCAGTTGCCCATTAATAATATTAACAATTAAATAAAATATCATGAACCACAATAATTTATACAAAACGCAGGTAGACTTTATATCTATAAAGGTAGATGAACAAGAAGTATTAAATTTGAACTGGGATAATCTTATTGATCATCCTACTTTACGTAACCAGTATACATTAATTGAGAAAGTTAATCCAAATTACAAAAACTTCTCTCTTTATGTTAAGAATTCTGGAGAGGTTATGATTAACCTCAGCATTCCATATTTTTTATTCGGACATAATTACCATACAGTAGAAAATGAAGAATTGCAGGATTTTTATGTTATCATTAAAAAGATTCTCGAGATAGATATTAAAAAATCAGAAGTCATTGAACTTGAATACGGAGGGTACTGTAACTCAGAGATAAATGCTGAACAATTTCTGAAGAAAATTTTGAGGATGCATAATCATGATCTTATTTATTCAAAATCTTATATGAAGATGTTTGAAGATAAAAAACAAGGTATTTGTTTCAAAATATATGACGCTGTTGAAAATGCGAAGCAAAAAAGAACTTACACTGCCGAACGTTTTATTAACGAACATATTATCAAATATGAAATAAAAGTGAAAAAACCTGAGATAATTTTCAAAAGTAAATTGTTGTTCGAAACTCTACTTGTAGAACCATCTCAAAATTCAGCTTTAGTTCAACTTAAGAGAATGCTTACTAAATTAAAAAATCAATTGGTTCTGCCTTACGAGAAAAAAGTAGAACCTGTAAAGTATGATTTGATAAATATTATTTATACAGCATTGAAAAATATTGAGAATCGTCATCCTGAAAATATATCAATATTTAAGCAACTAATGGATGTAATTGATGAGAGCCCTTTGTCTTCTTCCCAAAAAAGCAAGAGAAGAAAAGCAATTCAGAAGTTGGAAGAGGAATATGACTTTTTACCATTCTAATAATAATTTTAGCCCTAACCGTTGTAGCACATTAGGATTTAGGGCTAAAGTTACTACAACAAAACTATGCCGCAAAATTCACAATTAGCAATTTAAAAAATTAAAATAATGGCAACATTTAAATTTATCCTGAGTAAGCTTGATTATCAGAAGAAAAAGAAAAGTCCTGAATCCCTTTTGATGCTGAGGTATACTCATAAAAAGAAAACAACCCATTTTTCAACTCATAAGAATATTGACGAAAAATACTGGGATGAGAGAACACAGATGGTAAAGAGGAGTTATCCTGGCTCTGACAGGTTCAACATTTACATTAAGGGAATTCGTCAAAAAGTGGAAGATATTGTTAATGGTATGCTGATCGAGGGTAATGATCCTACTACTGATTATGTAAAGTCTGTTTACAATGCTGATAAGAATGGGACGGAGAAAAAGAAACAATATACTTTCTTTGAATATGCTGAAAAGTACTTAGAAAATGGTAAGAACCGTCTTACAGCGAGTACGATTAAAAGCTATCGTACTGCTTTACACAAGCTTGAAGATTATCAAGACTATAGTAGAAACAAATTAGACTGGATGAGCTTTGATATTGATTTTTATTATGACTTCATGGATTTCTATACAGGAATTGAAGGGCTGACTAATAACGGTTTTGGTAAAATCATTAAAAATCTTAAAGCGATTTTAAACTCGGCAACTGAGGACGGTTATAACACTTTCACAGGATACCAGCATAAAAATTTTAAGACCGTAAGAGAAGATGTCAATAATATTTATCTCAGCGAAGAAGAGATTTCCAAGCTTTTAAAATTGGATTTAAGTAGTGATAAAACAATGGAAAGAACGAGGGATTTATTTGTCTTCGGTTGTTATACAGGGTTAAGGTTTAGTGATTTTAGCCAAGTAAAGCAGGAGCATATTGTTGGTGATATTCTTAGGATTAAAACCATAAAGACGAATGAATGGGTAAATATTCCGATTCTTCCAGCAGTGAGGGAGATCATGGATAAGTACAAAGATAATCCGAACAATCTTCCGAAATCTGTATCTAATCAAACAATGAATAGAAATTTGAAAGTGTTGGGCGACTTGGCAAATATTAATGATAAAATTCTAAAAATTAGAAATAAAGGGAAAGAAAGGATTGAAGAAAATCTTTTGAAATATGAAATGATTTGTACTCACACTGCAAGAAGATCCTTTGCTACTAATATGTTCAAGAGGGGTGTTCCTACAAGGGTAATTATGAATATTACAGGGCATAGAACTGAAAAGGCATTTAACAGCTATATTAAAATATCACAGGATGAGAATGCAGAACTATTGAAAGAGTATTTTAGTAAATCTGCCTAAATTTAAAATCAATACCAAGTATAAACCTGCTTCTGGCAGGTTTTATTTTTTATATATGATTAATATTTTTACATTTAAGCCAATAATAACCATTAATAAAAAACTAAGATGAGTTTTAGACTTATTGCAATAAGACCATTAGCGAATTGTAATCCTAATTTTCTAAAAAATTTACAAATCGGAAATATTTATAGATTTTATAATGATTACACTTTTGATCTAGATAATGACAAAAAGGAAGTGGAAAAAGTTACTTACAATCCCTCTATTAATGAAAATCTATATAATAGGGGAGATATAAAAATAAATGTTTCAGCTATCGTAGGTAAAAATGGAAGTGGTAAAAGTACTCTTATAGATTTATTAATATGTGCAATAAATAATATATCGTTTGCATATGGTTTTCAAGTTAATTTTAGTGGTTTAAATAATGAAATCAAGCTTGAGCATATTCCCGAGATAAATCTTGAATTTTATTTTACTGATGTAAATGGATGTATAAAAATTATAGTTCGTGACAATTCAATAACTGTTTCAAAGGGAAAGTTTGGAAGAAATTTTAGACAACTTTTAATAGGAACTGAAGAAAAAAAATCACAATTATTTAAAAAATTTATAGATGGTAACTTTTTTCATACTCAGATTTTAAATTATTCTCTGTGGGCATATAATCATCATGAAATGGGATATAAAAAGGATAAACCTGGTTTCTGGATTAATAATTTATTTCATAAAAATGATGCTTATCAAATTCCGATTGTTTTAAATCCTTATAGACAGCAAGGAGGAACAATAGCTCCAAGCAGGGAAAAAGAGTTGGCGGAATCTAGGTTAATTTCAAATATCCTGCAGCCACATCATAATGCAAAGCGAATTACAGATAATTTAATTGCAGAAAAGTTAAAATTGAAATTATTGTCGGTTTCTGATTTTCAAAATCAGTATCTATATAGGGATGATACCAAGCAAGGTGTTAAGTTTAATGATGTGGAAATTAACTTACAGATTCTAGAATTATTATTTAAGAAACATGGACTGAAGTTAGGGAGTTTTGAAGATGAAAAATGGGAAATTGTAAAGATTTATTTAAATTGCAAAATAGCTAAAATAGCTACGAAATATAAAGAATACACAGATTATTTTGATCGTAATAAGCGAAAATTTTACGATGATAAAATTAAAAAACTTGTAGATAATCTTTATAAAGATTCTACTCATATTACTTTAAAATTACGACAAGTATTTAACTTTTTAAAATATTCAGAAGAGCTAAATATTAATTTGAGCAGTACAAATATATTTACTGCTTCATATTCTAAATCAATTACTGCTTTACAGGTTATCCATCCAAATTTGAGTGTTGCAGAGCTGGTTCCTCCACCAATATTTCGGATTGAAATATTATTAAGTTCTAAGAGTAAAAATAAAAATATACCATTTAAATCTTTAAGTTCTGGGGAAAGGCAAATAATATATATATTGAATACTGTTTTCTATCACTTATATAATCTTAATTCCGTTAAGAAAAAAAAAGATAAGATAAAATATACTAATCTCAATATTATTCTTGAAGAGATAGAACTATATTTTCATCCGGAATATCAAAGGGTGTTTATCAATCGTCTACTAAATGGAATAGAGAATCTTAATTTGTCTGGAGTAAATTTGAATATATGTTTTGTAACTCATTCTCCATTTATCTTATCAGATATCCCAGTTCAAAATATAATGTTTTTGGAAATGGATGAATCGACAAATGAACATGGAGAAAAAATAAATTCTTCAAAACAAATATTTAATAGAGATAGGACTTTTGGTTCTAATATTCATGATTTACTTGCAGATAGCTTCTTTATGAAAAATGGTTATATGGGAGAATTTGCAACAACAGTAATTGAAAATTTAATAAAAGAACTAAAGAAAGAGAAAACTACAAATCAAGCTATGGAAAAAGATATTATAGACATTATAGGTGATTTTGTTATTAGGGAAAGATTGATGGATATGTATGAAAATAAATATCAAGAATCTACCTACCAGAATTTTATAAAGGAAGAATATAAAAAAATATTTGGAAATGATAATAATTGATTTAAAGAACAGGTTAGATAAAAAGGAGTTTAGATCTATAATTGATTTTGAGTTAGAATATTTATCAAAATTTAAAAAATATACAAAACCCGAGGATAAATTAAGTGATTTAAAAAAGAAAGTAAAAGATTCAACACAACGAAAAATTATTAATTATTTGCTTAGGAATTTTGATACTATAATTACTGAGAAACCAAATAAACTAAAAATAATAATAGATCATTTTAAAACTCAAAGATGGGAAGAGATAATCTATGAAAATTCTGAAATTACAGCGTTTGGTACTGAATTATTGGATTGCTTTGGTTATAAAGATAGATTTAGAGATGGTAAAAACAGAGGAGTTTGGCTTGCAGAAAAAATCAATTTGAAATCATGTTGTTACTGTAACGCACAGTATGGAATTACAATAAAGGGTAAAAAAGCCTTGTTTCAATTTGATCATTTTTTTCCAAAAACAAAATATCCATATTTATCAATTTCATTATACAATTTAATTCCTTCATGTGCTAATTGTAATAATACAAAAAATAATGCTGATTTAAACTTGCAGGAGCACTTTCATCCTTATTTCAATAATTTGTCTGATCTAGCTAAGTTTTATTTAGAGTATAATCCAGATCCTAGAAAGATTTTCTCTCTTAAAGAATTAAAAAAACAGGATTTAAAAGTAAATTTTATTCCAAAGGTAACTGATACTTTTGATGTTGTTTCTAAACATAATGAGCTTTATTCTATAGAAGATATTTACAATTGCCATCATGATATAGCTGATGAGATTCTTATGAAGTCTGTGATTTACACACGGAAGCTTATTAAAAATCATTTAAAAATAGAAGGATTGTTTCCTGATAAGAAGACCTATTTAAGATATTTATTTGGTAATTTTATAAATGAAAAAGAGATTCATAATCGTCCGCTTTCAAAATTTACACAGGATTTATTGAAACAGTTTAGAATTATAGATTCTCACTGATTTCTTGATATAGTTTTCTTTCAGTGTCTTTTTATTAAAGAGGAAGGCACTCAAAGAAACGTGGGTTTATCTGCGGATCCAGATCTTAAGAACAGAAAAACTTAAAAAGAAATATGACATAACCTCTTGTTAAATATAAGTTTGCAAACATTTAATTATTTAACACGACGAAGTCCAGAAGTAATTTTGAATTAAACAACATAGGTTAGTTATAATTCTAAAATATTGATAAAGTATTCAAACTGAAAATTAAATAATTCGTTTGTAGGAAATGTTTTCAGTGATGTTCTACAAAATCAATTGTAAAATCTGATACAGATTCCCGATTAAAAATTTTCCAATGGAGAATAATGTTTAAAAGCACTGACAGGGTTTTATTTGATTTCATTTATTCAAAGGAACACTATTAAAACAGTTCAATACTATCTAATTTCAATAGCTACAATCATTTAAACAACAAAGAGGCTTTTATTGATATTACGAAGAAAAAAGAAAGAGAGGCGGTTTTTACCGCCTCCAGCCGGTTAACAGTCATCTTTTTTTTAATTAGGGTTTTTAATTGAACTTTTTAATTATGTCATTAATTATAAATGCATGATTGGTAAAAATGTAATGCATATTTGGTGAAAATGAAATGCAAACACTGTGATATTGAAATGCAGGATCGTTAAGATTAAAATGTAATATTAGGTGAATTGAAATGCATGATTGGAGATAAAGTAGTACTGTTACTTCTTGAAAAAAAGGAGTAGTAGAGTAGTTTATATGGAAATAATCATATGAAACCTCTTGAATACAACAAAGGGATCGAGTGGTACTAAAATGAAAGAGGACATGCATTTTTATAACCCGTGGTAGATTAAACCTCTTGAATTCACTACTACTACTACTACTACTACTACTACTATTAGTAAGGAAACAGAATTTATCACATAAAAAAATAGTACAGTGAAAAGATATACCGAAGGGAACTTTGAAGATGAGTTCGCACCGCATTTAGGGTTTACAAGGAAATTGATAATAGAAATTCCTTTTGAAATCTTATCAAATAAAGAATTGTCGCTAAATGAAAAGCTGATGTTGGGCTTGGATTTTTCCCTGAAAAAGAAACTCGGATTTAATCAAATGACAAATAAAAAAATTGGAGAATTCTTGAATCTACATCCAAATATTGTTGGAAATTGTAGAAAGAATCTTTTAGAAAAGCAATATTTAATCAAAAAAGGAAGACAATATTTCTTAACTGACCATTATAAAACTATTCATGAAGCAGAAATTAATGATACAGACAAAATAGAAAATACAGACAGAAGAAATATTAAGTTGCCTATTGAAATTTACTCCAATAAAGATTTGAAAACAGGAGAAAAACTGCTGTGGGGAGAGTATAATTCAATGAGCAAAAGTATTATAGAGTATTTCGCAAAAAGGGAGTATACTGCAAAACGATTGAATGTAAGTGTGGAAAGTATTTCAAATTGGACAAAAGCTCTTTATGAAGAAGGTTTACTTGAGGAATACAGAGTTATAAGTGGATACTGTATTAGGCGAAAAATAATTATTACTTGCAGTTTTGATAAAAAGTAAAATTGAAATACAAAACTGGTGCTTTATACTGCTCCTTTATATAAACATTGTTTTTAACGAAGTAGATTAATTTAAAATTGACTTTGATGTTAGGCACTTACAATGAATTTTAACACTATTTTTGAATGGAGAATACCACTTAGATAAAGTTTTATACCATTTAAGATGAACGAATTCAAATTATCATTGGTGGAGGAAACATAAAAATGTTGTTTAACACTATTAAAATTAATAGCTTTACGGTAGTAAACGGAAAAATAAAATATAAGATAGAAATATTTAAAATTAGATAAAAACATATTGCATTTCGCAAACTGATTTCTGTAATCGAAAAGTCGAAAATTTCAAGTACAACAGGAAGGAGTTTAGCAAAATGCTCAAGCTAAGGGCTTGGGCATTGCTTTACTTTGTTGTACAGGGCTTCGACTCCCTCGATTACGGGTATTGACAATGTCTCAAGCCCGTTTTTTGTTTTCATACATCATTACGGGTTTCAGTAAAGAATATTAAAAAAAGAATTATAAAATTGAACACTAAACCCCTAGCTATGAAAGAAATCAACATTGCTTTATTGTGTTTTCTAACATTAATAACTACTGCCTGTAATCAATCCATAAATCATAAATATGATGGTTCGTATTCTATGAATATTCAGATGTTTGGAATGGCTAATTCTAAAAAGGATTTGATTATTAATGGAAACAAAATTAAATACATTGGTGAAATTTGGAATTGTAAACAATATGATGATAAGGTGGATGTTGAAAACGGAAAAATGATATTTACATATGTTGATGGAGATTTAGTTGTAAATGTTCCAATGTTAGGTAAAGTTCGATATATAAGGATTTCAGGAGATAATGATCTAACAAAAAATAATTAACAATGAAAAAAATACTCCTGTTTTTTATTTTAGCGGTGTTATTATCGTGTAAATCTGAAAGTTCCTTAGATGGAATTTACGAATATGTATCAAGTAAAGGAAATAACGGAAATCTTTATGAAAGTGGATGTTCTATTGTCGGTTATATTGAATTAAAAGATGGATACTATTATAATGGAATAACTAAATCATCGCAAAGATTTCCGTTTAAAGTTGAAAATGATAAAATTATCATTGATAACCCAGATGGAGGACAGTTGATTATTGATATAATTGATGAAAATACAATTGGATTAATGGGATGCTTATTTCGGAAAAAAGAAAATGAAACACAGCCTGTAGAAGATACCAATGAAAACACTACTAAAAAAGAGAATGATAAGAGCATTAATATTTCAAATACAAAAACAGAAGAAACTTCATTGAATTCTCTTAGAAAATTTAATGGAGAATACTCTTATGATGTAAAACTTTTAAGTAATCCTATTTTAAAAAGAAGATTAATAAGCTTAATTGGAAAGAAAAGATATGAGTATATGAAAACTAGATGGGCAGTTGAAGGAGAGATTATGGTCGAAAATGACATTTTAGAAGCAGGAGGTTGTGAGGTTCATAATTGTGATATGACTAATTTCATTATAGTAGTAGATTTAAAAAAGGATATTTTATATGTGGGTTATATGGTAGAAGGAGAAATAAATAAATTTGGAGAGACTGATGATTTTCCCAAACAACTATTGCAGTGGGAACAGGAAAATATTAAAAATGAAAACGAAGTGTTTTGAAATTAAATAAGAGTAATGCAAAGAACTATTAAGGTCTTCTTTTAAAAGAGGACTTTTTTATTATACAGATAAAAATAAGAGTTGTTGTAAATTTAATTATTGAAAAACTATTACATCTTAATGCTGATGATTGTTATATTTGATATTGAATGGTGATTACTAGAAAGATATGAATACAACTGATTTAAAATTGAAATTTGAATTTCAATTAGCGAATAATTTTTTAGAAATGAAAAAGATTCGTTCGTTCAAGAGCTTACAACTTTTATTAGATAAATATGGCTATTATGAAGGATCAAAAAGATTAATAAATGATCAGGAAACGAATGGCTTAAGAGATTTAATTTTGGCTGATAGAATGACTTATCGATAGATACTTAGCTTTGTTAGAAGAATTTCGACCTTTATTTAGTGAAAATGAATTAAAAAAGTGTAGAAGAAAATTAGGAATCTCCTAAAACTGATGTAGTATTAATATATTGCTATTCGATGTATAGAAATATCTACGATTTATATATTAAAAGGCGTTCTAAAAATAACAATAAAAACATATAACTTAATTGCAGAATTACATCTGATTCTTTTAATCCGGTTTTGAGTTCCATTGCAAACTCCAAAACTAAATACAACTTGGAAATCGAATGAAAATAATGTAATAGATGAATTGAAATCGTGTACTGTTTCTGTAGAATATTTTAGTTATCCAGTAAAACACTTATTTACCCAATACTATATCAGTAAAGAAGACCAAATCAAAAATACTTCCGAAAAAATATTAATGCCTCAAAGAGATGTGGCAGCATATGAAATACTAAAATTGATGTAATTGAGAGCATATATAATCCAAACTATGCATTTGAATTAACTGACATTTCCAAAGAGGTAATTAAGGTGTCGAAGTTGAATTTTAGTGAAGATGATATGTGTTATCCGACAATTCTTACTAAAGGAAGTTTAAACTATAGAAATCACCAATTGTACTTTAAGTAAAATAATACACTATAAATTAATATATAATACGTCATGATTTGTCGCATTACTATATGAAATTTGCAAATAAGAAAAGAGTTTGAAATTAAGTAATTCTGTATTTAATAGTAAACCATGAAATTATTTATTTGTAAATTGGTTCTAAATTAATAATTAAAAAACTAATACATGAATATCATTTATCATAGCCTCTATAAAGTTGATATTGCTTTGCAAGAGGTAACGTTACAACAATTTACTCAAACCGATAATGTAAATAATTATATAATTGAATTGTTAGAAAATGTTTCGAATAATGAGGGAGATAGAGAATATGTTTTTGAGGAAAATTCTCTAACCATGAAAACATATATAAATAATTTTATTGCAGGGAATGACAGAGATCTAATCAGTGAATCAATTGCGAAAAGACTTTTGCAAGAAGAAAATACTGCTCAAACAAAAATCGATCATTTAAATATAAAAATTCAAAAAGGGATGTTAATTATTTCCTTTGTTCAAATGACTGAAAACGAATATAAAATTATTCTTTCAAAAGCAGATTATAATGAATTTATAGAGGAAGTTACAGGTGTCATCACAAATGGGTTGCCTACAAAAAAGAAGATTTTTAAATCTTTTATAGCTAATGTAAAAATAGATGATGATGAGACCGAAATGTATAAATTACTTACTTATGATTCAAATACAACGAAGGCGGCATATTGGTGGAAAGAATTTCTTGAGTTAGTTGAAATACGTGATGATGATAAGAATACTTTAACAGCATATAATTCAATAAAAAGAGATATTCTAGAACCAATTAAGAAGAATCATAAATCTGATTATTTACATTTGTGGAATGCAACAATAGCATATTTTAGAGGTGAAGGTGATTTTGATTTAAATCATTTTAGAGATAATATAATAGGTAATTATCAGCCTAACGATAGTGAGTTAGATATGGCAAAGGTTAAGGAGAAAATAAATAAACTTCCAACTAAATATAAATTTGATGCAACATTCGTAAAGAAGCCTAAAATAGTCAAAGACAAATTTAAAAACACGATATCTTTATCAAAAGAAATAGATTTGGTAATTAAACATGACGTTGCTAATCCGAAAAAAACTTTTGTTCCTTTTGAAAAAGATGGAAATCTATATTTAGGAATATTAAGTCCTGAAGGTTATCAATTTGCAGGAAAGATAGAAGGAAATGATTGATTTTTCATTAAATATTTTAAATTTATTTACAAGTGCTTCTGTTGCTCCGAGCTCTATAAAGGAGGATTTTTCAGAAGTCATACTTTCATTTGTTTTTATAGTAGATAAAACTCTTATTCCTGAGGACACCGATATTTTTGTTGAAAAAATAAATGATAGAGACAATTTCCATATTTCATTGCTAAAAGACGATGAAATATTAGAAAATTATGCTAGTAGAGAAGGTGTTTTAAGTGAGTATATTGAAAGTTTGAAAAATGGCGGGTTAGAGGTTGGAGATACAATAGAGCTGATAATTACTATTATTAAAAATAAAAAAAATAATTACCTCTCAGTGTATTTTATAAGTGAGTTTACAAAATATCTTGAAAATTTATCTTTCCTACTATTTTTAAAAATAATTGAAGATAATATAAAAACTAATAAGTTAATCCTCGAAATTCAAGACGATTCAAATGAAGTTTTTTTTGAAACCCAGACGATAAAAGTATTAAACAAAGGAAGAGATGAAAATAATGGAGATGAATTAGTTGAACTTAAGACCCGAACAGATAAGGTTTTTACTGCAATGAATTTATGTCATTGGGATATAGAGAAAAAAACTTTACTACCAGATGATTTGTATCCTATTGTGACTGAGAATATAAATGAAAATTTTATTAAGGTATTTCAAAAAGCTTGTGTGTTATATACATTGATGTTTATTTTTGACTATTCAAGTGTTAAAGAAGATAAATTTCTATATAAGCTTAATGGATATAAAACTTTTGGTGAAGAAATAAAAACGTCCTCAGTAGAAAATATAGATATTGATGTAGCTTCTGTAGATTTATATTTCAAAATATATGAATGGATTTATATAGGAGGAAATACGAATGACAAAATAAGTATTGCAAGAAATATTATTTCTCTCAATTACGAGCCTAAAAGTTTATTAATAGCCAAAACCTCTTTTGATTCTATTTTGTCAAACTATAAGATATATGAGAGACAAAATGTTAAACAATATATAGAAGTAAGAAACAAATTATCTGAAATATTAATTGGACTTCAAGAGAAAATAGATAAAATCGTAGATGGTTTTATAAGTGATTTTAAAAAAAATATAATTACTATTATATCATTCTTTATTTCTGTAATTGTTATTAGAGCTGTTTCAAAAGGAGATTTTGTCGGCGGATTTACTCTTGAAGTTGTCATATTATCATATTCATTTTTAGTAATTTCAATTGGGATATTATTTTATTCGAGATGGGAACTAACAAAAAGAGTTGCATTATTTGACAAGCATTATAGTCAGCTTAAAGAACGATATAAAGAATTACTAAGTGAAGAAGAAATAAATAAAATATTTGACGAATGTAACCCAAAGGACTTAAATACAAAGTCTTTTGTAAATGAGCAAAAGAGATTTTATACAATTCTTTGGTGGAGCTCAATTTTAGTGTTGGGCATTGCAATAAGTATTATATATATATCTAATAATCTGGCTACATATTTTTCGTTAATTCATAAATTAGAATTTATTATATGTTATATAAAGAATATATTAAAATAGAAAGTTTATCTCTTCATAAAGTAGGAAATAAATTGAGCCAAGATGATATTGAATTTTCTGAATCACTTTTGAAAATTGATGATAACCTTGAAAAATTATTATTAAATTATTTTCTATCGGCGTTTAAATATGAAGAATTCTATCATTTTTATCATGATGCAACTTTAGCATTAAATGAAGTTTTTACTTATGTAACAAATATTTTTAATAATTCCGAAAATTTATTAAAGGAATCTTGTAATATAGCTCAAAGTTTATACAATGAGAGTATACACCCTAAAATCAAATTGGGAGAATTTTATACAGTATATTTTAAAGATTGTATTCTTGAAGGAGAAACTATTGATGCTGTTGGTTTATTTAAGTCTGAAAATAAAGATACTTTTTTAGAAATTGGGAAGAAGGCGAATAATTTTGAAGTTTTAAGTAGAGAGGGAATTAATATAAATAAATTGGATAAAGGGTGTATTATATTTAATACTGAAAAAGATAAAGGTTATAAATTAGTAATTGTAGATAATACAAACAAGGGTAATGAAGCACAATATTGGAAAGATAATTTTTTAAAAATTCGTCCGTATTCAGATGAATATCATAATACTAAGGACTTTTTAAATATTACAAAAAACTTTATAACAAAACAGATTCAAAATGAATTCGATGTATCGAAAACTGATAAAATTGCTTTACTCAACAGAACCGTAGATTATTTTAAAAACAATGAAAGTTTCAAAAAAGATGAATTTGAGAAAGATGTGTTTGAGAATGAAAATATAATTGATTCTTTTAGAAATTTTGACGAGTTATATCGAAAAGAAAATCATTTAGAACAAATAAATGATTTTGCAATCTCTACACAAGCTGTGAAAAAGCAATCACGAATATTAAAAAGCGTTCTCAAATTGGATAAAAATTTTCATATATATATACATGGAAATCGAAATTTAATGGAGCATGGTATTGATGAAAACGGTAGAAAATATTACAAAATTTTTTATGAGGAAGAGAGTTAAGTAGTAAGAATTATAAAATATTGTAAAAAGATAAAATAAAGAGGTTTTAGATCGTTTTTACTATTAGCATAAGATGGATTTGATTAACATATGGATATATGACAAATAAAACAAAAGGGCTACTTTATCCAGCAATGCATAAATTTTATAGTGCATTAAGTAGTTTAGACAAATTTGAAAAAGGGACTGATTTTTTTGATAATATAGCTGCTTTAGATAATTTTTTATCTGAATACCGAAATATCACGTTTGTATTGCAAAAATCACTTGCGCATACAGAATATAATAAAACTTATGAAGAACTTAGAAATAAATATTTAGTAAATGATGTCTGCAAATGGTTTATAGAGAAAAGAAATGCAGTTTTAAAACAACAGCCTTTCGATTTAGAAAAAAGAATTAGTATAACAATTTATTCTGACAAAGAAGAATTGTCATTACCCCAATATGTTTATACAATTGAAAATGATGTTGAATATTCTACCATTATTGAATCTTTGCGGACAAGATTTTTAGATTTGGGTCATAAAGAAATCTACTTTTCTGCAGAGTTTTCTTTTTATGAGAAAGGGTCAACAGAAGATTTGTATGATAATTTTATTGCGGGTATCACTCATATGAAGGAATTTATGAATGAGATGCGGAGTATAATTGATGAAGATTGTGCGCTTTGTGAGAAATTACAAAGTAAGATTGATGATTTTTATTTTCACCGAATCCCCAGAAATATGCTTTTGATTGATGACTATATTTTTCACACAGAAGAAAATAAATTCAAAAAAGGTTCTAGAGTAGAGGTTATGGGGCAATTACCTGAGCTTAAAGTTCCTATAGTTGCTTTTGAAAAAATGTATGGAAATGCAAATTTTACGGAGAATTTTTTCGCTATGCACTTACAAGCGTTTAATATGCAAAAAGTGCTCATGCCTACATGTATGATAGTTTATAACGATGAAACCTTTAGTTTGCTGTCATTTGACAGCTCGATTAAGACTACAATTTTTAGAAAAATTAGTGAAATTGCTAAGAGAATTGAAAATGAGAATATAGATAAGTTTTTTTATGTCACACAAATGTTAAGATTTGATAATGTTTATGAAATTTTAAACTTTGATGAATTTACTAATAAAAATGAACCTAATGAGATCTTAGCATTTTTTATAATTGATAAAGATGATGAAGTTAGCTATTACTTTGATACAGAAAAATGTGATGATGCAATTTATGTGGCATCAGTTTTGAGTGAAGGTGGAATATCTACAACTGCGAATTTTTTGAATCCGTTAGTTCAAGCTTTTAAGTTAGTTAAAAACCGAAATATAAAATAATTTACCCATTATTGATATCTAAGCTCCCGTTAAAGGAAATTAAAACCCCAATCACGCTTAAACCCATCTACATACACAGCATTCCACACAACTCCAATATTTTTATAAATAGCTGATATAAAGTCAATATAACTCCATCTACTGCCACATAAACACATGGGGGACATTACAGGTGGGACCACTTTTTAAATCAAGCACTTACAGAAATGTAGGTGCTTTTTTTATGTTTATTCTCTATTCATAATATTAGGATCAAGCTCAAAAGTTGGGACTTATCCAAATCTATACTTTTTGTTGAACCAATAGGTTATTTTCTAATCGCAAAGAAAGATGATTCAAATATTTTATTTTTGAAAGCTAAGAAGTGTGACTTTAACTGAATTTAGAAACAATTATAAATTGATCAGCCAAAACCGACTTAATCATTTTTTTCAAATAGAGTTTAATTATAAAATAACGCCATTTTTTTAATATTCAAAAAATACCAGTTAAAAATAGTTAATGTTTATAGATTTAAACTAAAAATAAATTGATCTATAAAAATATTATTTGGTATGGTCTTTTTAAAATAAATTACTCATGATAATACCATGTTTTTTAATAAAAATAACAATTGTAATTATTTAAATATCAATGTTATACTTAATAAATATTTCATTTGAAAACATACAGATTTCTTCATTTGAAGATTACCTTTGAATTACAAAAATCAAATAAATTGTAAAGATGAAAAAAAAGTCAATTATTTCAAAAAGCTTGATTATTTTACCAATTGTAATCCTTAGTAGTTGTACAAATGAAACCTTAGAATCAGTACAGCAGCAGGATAATGCTGATGCTTTAATGGCTAAAAATGCTAGAGTAAGCAACAATGAATCTGCAAATGAGTTAATAAAAAAGGGTTGGAAAGTTGTTAAAGTTATTCAACTTGATCAAAAGTCGCACACTACCAAACATTCAAACGAATCAAAGGAAATTTCACTAACAGATGCGCATTTGAAAGATTTGGGTTATGACATAAAATCTAATGGAGATAAACATAATTTGAAAAAAGCCTTTTCATACAAAGGTGAAATAGCTGATGGAATCTGGTTTAATTCTAATCTTTCAGTAGACGCTAATAAAGATAATTATGCAGGAACTAAACCTGATGCTAAAATTAAACTTGGGAAGCCACAAATATCTAACAAACAAGATGGTGATATGCCTGATGAAGTTTTTGAAACCGAGGCTGTAAATCAAAGTAATTCAGAAACTGAGCTTACTGTTAAATATGGCTATAAACAAGGTTATAAAACATCTTGGCAAAGAAAAGTGTCAGGTACTTTGAAAGTAGGAGCTAAGGTAGGTATTGATTTTGCTATAGCAAAAGCCGAAATTTCAACTGAAGTTACCGTTGGAGGAGAAAAGGCACATGGTGAAGATACCAGCAACGAAAAAAGTATAGAATCTTCCTATAAAGTAAAAGTTCCGGCTCGTTCAAAAGTAAGAGTGAAAGTATTTACACATATGAAATATACTTCTGCTGAATATACTGTTCCTTATTCATTGTCGGGAACAGTAAGAACAAATTTTAAGAAAAAGGTTGACGGACATTATTTTTGGGCTAGTGATATTATGAATTATCCAAGTTTTAAACCAAATATTAAAAATGAATCGGGAGCAACAAAAGTAGTCAATTACATTGAAGTAAAAGTTTTAAATTCTCCTGCTGAAAAACTTTAATTAAAATATATTTAGATAATTAAGGCTCCATAATTTGGAGCCTTTTATATTTATCAATTGATAATTATTTTCGTATTCTATTATTTCAAAAAATATACAAAAAGAATTTATTTAGGATATTTTACCGCATCCGAAAGCTCTATAGGATTATTATTTTGCTTAATTTCCTCTTGTTTATATTTTGCCAGTTCATTCCAATTGACATTGGTAATAGGATTTCCTTTTTCATCTTGGAAATTTATCTTTACTTTCCCCATTTTAGCTTCTTTGTAAGGATCTAAATAATGGTTCAAATATATTTTATTCAATTGCTCCGGGGTAACTTTTACAAGATTATGATTCCTGAAATCAACTCCCTCATATGGATCGTAAAAGTTTTTTATCAGCTTATTTAACATGAAATCATAGTTGCCTTTATCATCATATATCCATATGATTAAGCCTGGTAATCCTTTGAAGACAAATGGTCCTTCAGAAATAGGGATGTCCTGGGTAAACCATGCTGTCCATTGTCTGTTTTTATATTGTAAGGTTGCCTGTTGACATTCATAATCGCCTATTTTCTTCTTTTCTGAGGTAATTTCCCACTTTAAAGCGGGTACTTCAGTGGTAACTTCATAAGCATCCACTAATATTCTGTAGTACTTTTTTAAAGTATTATTATTTTTTATTATGGCATTATTGAAGTTGATTGAAAAAGTTTTAGGAGTGACACCACTGCTTTTAATAGAATCGCTCTTATACAGGTTTTGAGCATAAAAACGCGAAGAAGTTGTCCCAAAAATATCTAAAAGCATAGTACTTTCTGTTGTCTGCGCTTTCGTAGAGTCAGATTTTGCCTTTACATTATATTCAACTCTAATGTTCTGGGCTATTAAAATATTAGAGCAAAGACAGATGAACAAACTACTAATTAAGGTTCTCAAGATCATAATATTGTATAGCTTTAATTTTTATTGGGTTTTTACTCCATTCCTCCCAAGTGCCTTCATAAGGATTGTAGCCACATTTTAAAGGTTTGGAATAAACATTTTCGGGATCTTCCCTGTATACTCTGCAATCTGTACAAAAATATCTGTATTCACAATCTTTGCATATATCTATCTGGTCTTTTGTGATAAACCTTTCTTTTTGATTATCGATTTTTGGCAACAAATCTGTTACTGAAGTTATTTTGATATTGTCAATGACCTTTTGAGAAGAAGGACAACTTTTTAAACTTCCATCAGCAGAAATAAATAATTTCCCATACAAACAATTGTTTACAGATTTACTTTTCGAAATATTCTGTAAGTCATTTAAAAAATAATCTTCACTGATGATACCACAGTGTTTAGGGTTGGTTAAGTTTTTTTCATAATAGATAATTGTAAACATTTGATCATTGTCTACAATAGATTTATTTTCAGGAGCATTGTAAAAGTATACCGTCATTATTCGAGGATTTTCTTTTAACATTTCTATTACTTCTTCGCTATGAGCCAACTCATTATAAGGTAATAGCACTTCAGCTGTTCTTATCGAAGAAAACTCAAGAAGTGATAAAATTTCTTTAAGTTTAGAAAAAGAAAACTCTAAAAGTCTGATCTGAATAAAACTGGAAGAAAGTTCTTCTATTTTGCCGTAAACTTCATTGATATTAAAATTATCTGTCGTCTTATGTTCTATAATTACTTCATTAATCTTCGTTGCTGATCGCCATTTAAATTCTTTACGAAATGCTTTGGGTGAAACGCATTCTGTAATTGCTCCAAATCCTTCATCTACAAAAAATGCTGTTAACTCTGAAAGATCTTCTTCAATAGGAAAGTAATATTCATCAATGAAAAACTCATAGTAATCTGTAATATTAACTATTTTATTAAAGTGGAAATCGGAAAGGATAATGTTTTTCGCTCCTTTTACAATAAAGCAGTCTTGATATAATTCAAAGTATTTTTTCATTTTTCAAATCGTTTTAAGTCTATAAAAGGTGTACAAACCTTGTCATAAACTTTCACTTTATAGCCTATTGAGTTGTATTTGTGGGAAATTACTTTCTGAGGTTCCTTTTCTTCATTGAAGCTTTTCAGTTTTTTTGAAAAATCATCATCTAAAATGAAATGGATTAAGGTAAGATATTTTCTTTGTTGCATTCTTTTAACATGTTTTTTAAGGCAAGAGCAATTTCAATTTCTAAGTAAGTATTATTGAATACTGAGTGAAAGGTAAACTGTCCTACAGGATTTACTTCTAAAAAGCAGTATTCATTCTCATCGGTGACGACTAAATCTATAGATGCACAATTTAAATTCATTGAATCGAGTAGGGTCTTCAATTTATTTTCAATCTCATCTGGAATTTTACAAATTTCAAATCGACATTCTTCATTGGCTACTAAAAGACGATTATCTACAACTGAATGATCGTAGGTGATTATTTTTGTTGAGAAAAATTTACCCAGCAAATAAAATACTCTGACTTCATAATTTCTTTTTACTTTCTGTTGTACAAGAGCAGGCTTAAAATAATCAGGAATATTATCAACCTTATGATTCACACTCGTGGTTTGCATTGTAAAAATACTATCATTGAACTTGAAATTCATACCGCTGACGATTGGCTTAGTAATAAGATTATGACCGGAAGTGATCAAATCTTCAATCGTTTTTTTATTATTGGGTATGTACGTATCCGGAATTAAAAGACCACAATTTTTAGCCATCTGCATTTGTATCAGTTTATTCTCGGTAACGTAAAAAGGATTGGTGAGCCAGGTAACATTTCTTCTGTTCAGTTCAAACAGCAAATACTCTCTGAGAGCTTTAGATTCTATCAAATTATATTCTATCAAAGAGAAATATAACTTGTTCCTGATATCCATTTTTTGATTTTCACGCAATGCATACGGATATCTTCTGAACCAGACTACCTTAAAGACGTCAATAGGATAACCTCCAATAAAGATAGTTCCTTTATTAAAATCAATATCAAGAACATCATAAATATTATCATTTAATATATAAAAAGGTACTTTATATGCTGTTAACCAATTGGCTACTTGTTCAGTTGGAAGATCTCCGGATTTGGATATAATTAAAATCATTATGTTATTAGTTCATACATTTAAAATTCTCTAAATAGAATTTTAAGTTGTCCTTATGGGTTTGCTTTGATATTTTAAATGATACTACAGAATTACCACATTGTATGCTTTTGGTTATGAATTTTTTTGTTTCCTGTAATGAAGGAGTTTCTTTATTTTTATCAATGAATAAAGCACAGTCATACGTTTTGGTGGTAGAATTTTGTAAATAGAACAATTTTTCCCCTTTGTATTTATTGATTGGTTTCTGAAGTCTTGGTTTTATAGAATCAAACCCTTGTTCGTTTTGTGCCCTCAGATGCCCTCCTAATATTAACATTGTTATTTGTGCTGAATCATTTTTTACTCGAATGTAATTTCCTTCTCTTTCAAAGGTATTGTATTTTGATAACGGACTATATTTATTGGCACCACAGCTGTATAACAACAATATAAATATTCCGACGATATATTTTTGCATATTATTTTGGATTCAAATAGTACAATACATGTACGGGGTTTAAATATAATTGCCTCAGATAAATCTGAGGCAGTTATTAGAAGTTTTTTCTTAGAATTCTAGTAAGGACCATCGTTAGTGTCATCTATTTCTAGACCATCTCCCGGTTCTAATGCTTTAGGCTTGTGGGGCTTAATAACAATTTCAGGGATTGATTTTGTTGGGGCACCTTCACCTCCTAAAACTTTTTTTCCGAAGATTTTAGTAAATCCTCCTAATCCTTTTGCCTCAAGTTTCTGAATTGATTTTTCTTTTTTCATGATAATTTTGTTAAAAAATAGTTGTCTAGAGTTGTAAATATATAAATATATTTCTAAGCTTTGAGATAAATTTTATTATGTTAAGTTTTTGTTATAGGGATTGAATAAAAGTATAATATTCTTTATCTGGGGAATAAATACATTGTGAATTATAAAAATTTAAGCGAATTATTATAATTTTAAACTTATCAAAAATGTTGTAAAGTGTTATGTTAAACATATGTTTAAAAAAAGCATAAAGAATAATTAAAACTTAGTTAACAGCCTTCTTCGTCAGATCCCGTTGCTTTGCAAAAAAAGTAATAATGGCAGATAACAATCCACTTAACAGAAGACGATTTCTTAAAAACTCACTACTGGCAGTAGGAGGGATATTCATAGCTCCTTTGATCGAAAGTTGCAGCGATGACTTCACAGACAGTGGAAGTGCTCCCGGTGATCTGAAAAATGCCGGTTTTGAAACAGGAGTTGCAAGTTTTGATCCTACCGCAACAGGAGTGATTATCTGGACAAGATATTCCAGTGGAACAGATGCAGAAATAACATGGGAAATCAGCAAGAACAGCAGCTTTACTGAAGTAATTAGAAAAGGTCAGGCAAATGCAACGGCTGTGAATGACTTTACAGTTGCAGTGGATGTACAGAATATTCCTTCCCATACAAAATATTACTACAGATTTTATAATATTAAAACCAAAGAATCTAGTGTAATAGGAGAGACGATTACGTTACCTTCCAAAGCAGATACTGTAAACGAAGTGAAAATGGCAGTTGTTTCATGTTCTAACTTTCCGGCAGGGCTTTTCAATGTATATGGTGCAATTGCTAAATCTGAAGCAGATGTTGTGGTACACCTTGGAGATTATATCTATGAATATGCTCCCGGGCAATATGGAACAAACCCTTATACCAATCAACTAGGAAGAGCCCATAAACCAGCAAAGGAAATCCTTAACCTAAACGATTACAGAGAAAGATACAGACAATACAGAGGCGATAAAAATCTTCAATTAGCACATCAGAAAAAACCTTTCATTTGTGTTTGGGATGACCACGAATTTGCAAATGATACCTATAAATCCGGAGCAGAGAACCATCAGCCTGAAGAAGGTGACTTCCAGGCAAGGAAAATGGCAGCTTTCCAGGCTTACAGTGAATATATTCCTCTTAAAACAGGAAAAGATCTGAAGATCTACAGAAGCTTCAACTTCGGAAATATACTTTCCCTTTATATGATGGATACGAGAGTGATTGCAAGAGATAAACAATTGGAATACTCAGATTATCTGGATACTACAGGTAACTTTAATCAACCTCAGTTTCAGGCAGATTTTTTAAGTACAGGTCGCAAGCTGATCGGAAGTGAGCAGATGACATGGCTGGGATCACAAATCAGTGCTGATACTGCAAAATGGAAAGTATTAGGACAGCAGATCTTAATGACTAAAATGATGGTTCCGGCAGAATTATTAATGTTACTCAATCAGATTTTAGCAGAGATAAAAAAACACGGAAGTGCATAGCCGGCTACGATGCTGGCTCTTCAGAATACCATTACTCAGCTGGTTACCATTAAAAAAAGATATCAGTTACAGGATCCAACGTTGACAGCACAGGAAATCGCAAGAATCAAAACCACTTTACCATATAATCTTGATGCCTGGGACGGATATTTTATGGAAAGAGAAGCATTGTATTCCATCCTTGCCGGAAAAAAAGTAATTGTGCTTGCCGGTGACACACACAACGCATGGCTAGGAAAGTTAACCGATGCCAATGGAAAAGCTGTCGGGACAGAATTGGCATGCAGCTCCGTTTCTTCACCAGGGCTTGAAGGATATCTGGGGATTACTTCAGATCCTACTCAAGCAATAGCATTAGCTGATGCATTTTCATCTTTGATTGATGATTTGGAATATGCCAATCTATACAAAAGAGGTTATCTTCATGTGAAATATACGGCTGGAGATGCTGTAGCAGAATGGAGGTTTGTAGATAATGTAGTTTCCGATACTTATAACGTTACCACAGAAAAAATATATACCATCTCATAGTTTTTATAACATATCTTATTTCAGTTTTGTAGTAAAGAGTCACAGAATATTGCTGAGGCTCTTTTTTTATTATCATTTTTTTTGTATTTTAAACAGATGCAAGAGGAGATAAGAAAAGATTTTTTACCGTTGGCTTCCAAACCTGGCTGGGTAATGACCTGGTTAATCAGAATTTTTGGAGGAGCAATATTGTTGATCGTATTTGTCGCGCTGGCTGTATTACCTTTCTTGGTTTCAGGAAGTGTGACGATACTTATTATCGTAGCTCTCCTGTATTATCCGGTTTGGGCAATAGCAATGTATAAATTTTTCCGACATGTGAAAAAAAATATGAGGGTAGCCATAAGAAAAATTAGGGTTGATGATCAGGGCATTCATTTTTATAAAAAAGACGGAAGTATAAAAGAAATTCTTTACAGTCAGTTGGGAGCTTCCTACCTTTCAGATGAATATCAGGTTTATCTGACAACCGAGGTTAAAACATGGGTTTTGGCTGTAAGAATTGATCATAACGAGATTAAAGTGATATTTGACGGAACAGATATTGGCTGTACTCATTATATTAAAAACGGCAGAGCGTTACGGGCAAGATTTATAGAAGGAATCGTTCGCTTTAGACCAGATTTGAAAATAGACCCGTTTGTATTTAAAGAGTTCAGTATTCATCCTGAAAAATTTACATTTGACGGAAAAAGATACATGAAACATGTTGCTAAAGGTGCTGTAGCAATAGCTATTATGCTACTGTTTAGTCTGTTAATTATGTTTATCATTACAATATTATAACATAGATCAGTAAAATGTATCCGTTTTACCTTGGTTTGTATCATAAGGTAACCGCTCATAATGTTTAATTTTACTCCATTATTGGAATCCGCACAATGAGTATAAAAATATTAAACATACCGGAATTTTGTAATTATCTGAATGTGGATAACTTAAAAAGTGATGATCTTCACATTGTAGATTTTGAAACACAAAATGATATCAGACTAAAATCTGAACCTGTTACCATTGATTTTTATCTTCTCGCAATCAAGCCTCCGATGGAAATTAACTTTACTGCTCATCAACTGCTGGCAGATCAATCCGATTCATCCTATCTGTATGCAGACTGTCCCCAAAATACTTTAGAGTGGGAAATTGCACCTCCATTTTCCGGTCTTTGTATCATGATCAATGCAAAATACCTGGAAAAATATGCTAAAGATTACAGCTTTGTGCATTATAACAATCATGAAGCTCTTTTTCTGACAAAAGAAGAAGAAAATATTCTCTGGGATCTCTTCAGAAAAACAAATCATGAATTTCAGAAAGAATATTATTCAAGAACAGTCATTATTTCATATGTTAATCTGATTCTTACCTATGTCAAAGACTTTTATGACCGTCAGTTTGATACCCGAAGTAAAATTTATCACAAAGTCATCGATGCGTTTTACAAAAATCTGGACAACTACTTCAAAGAAAGCGATCATATTGCAGGATTGCCCTCGGTAGCTTATTTTGCACAGAAAAGTCATCTTTCACCTAATTATTTCGGAGACCTCATTAAACATTTTACAGGGAAATCTCCATTAGATCATATTCACGATTATGTAGTGAAAGAAGCAAAAGATAAGCTTAAAAATACAACACTTTCCGTGAGTGAAATTTCCTACAGTCTTGGTTTCGATTATCCAAATTATTTCGCAAGATTCTTCCGTAAGAAAACAGGATTATCGCCCAAAGTTTTCAGAAATCAGTAAAACAAATATGTGCGGCTTTAATCAAAAGCTAATAAAATTTTTTATTGATTATCACTATTGATATTCACCTGTTGCCATCATATTTCTCAAAAAATATTTAAATTGGTTTAAAATTAATTGAAAATAGATGGTGGAAAATTTCGTTTATTATCTAGGATTAGTCCTCGTAATTATTGGTGCTGTTATGCTTGCCAATCGTTTAAAAGTAGCATATCCCATAATTTTGGTGATTGCCGGGCTGGTGATCAGTTTTATTCCCGGATTACCCAAAATAAAGATTGATCCTGAACTTATTTTTATCATTTTTTTACCTCCTTTACTCTACGAAGCCTCATTTGCCGTTTCATGGAAAGAAATATGGAAGTTGAGGCGAATCATTACCAGTTTTGCATTCATAGTCGTATTTCTTACAGCAATAACAGTAGCTTTTGTAGCAAATTCATATATTCCCGGGTTTTCATTAGCATTAGGTTTTGTACTGGGCGGAATTGTATCTCCGCCTGATGCCGTGAGTGCAGGAGCTATTTTAAAATTTGTAAAAGTTCCCAAAAATGTATCTACCGTTTTGGAAGGAGAAAGTCTATTCAATGATGCCTCTTCTCTTATCATTTTCAGGTTTGCAATGGTAGCAGTGGCGACAGGGCAATTTATCTGGCAGGACGCGGCTTTAAGCTTTGGATGGATGGTATTCGGAGGATTAGGAATAGGTGTGGTTTTAGCTTTTATTTTCTTGAAAATTGAAAAAATATTTCCTACTGACGTCAATATGGATGCTATTCTTAGTCTTGTAGCGCCTTACGTGATGTATATTGTAGCAGAAGAAGTTCATTCATCAGGGGTTCTGGCAGTGGTGAGTGGTGGACTTTTCCTATCCATTAGAAGACATGAAATTTTCAGAACTTCAGAATCAAGATTGAAAGGGTCCAACGTATGGGAAAGTTTCGTATTTCTGATCAACGGAATTGTATTTCTGTTGATAGGATTAGACCTTCCGGAAATTATGTTAGGATTAGATAAAGAAGGAATAAGCCTTGCACAAGCCGTTACCTATGGCTTAGTAATTACAGCTGTACTTATTATTGTTCGTTTTTTATCTTCCTTTGGAGCCGTTTTTGTTACCTTGATCATGAGAAACTTTATTAAAGTAGCAGACAGAGACCCGGGAATGAAAGCCCCGATATTGATGAGTTGGACAGGAATGCGCGGGGTAGTTTCATTGGCTGCAGCGTTATCTATTCCGGTGGTGATGGATAACGGACAGCCTTTCCCTCATCGAGACCTTATTCTTTTCATTACCTTTATTGTGATTTTAGCTACATTGATTGTTCAGGGATTAACATTACCAACTTTGATAAAGAAACTAAAATTATCAGATGCTAGTGGCGGATATCTGTCGGAAGAAGAATCAGAGCATTTTTTAAGAAAAGGAATGCGCCGTGTCGCTTTGAAATACCTTAATGAAAACTATAAAGAAAGAAGAAGCGAAAACGAATATTTCAATAAACTGATGGACCGCTGGGAGCAGGAAGATAAAGAAGACTCCGTTCACAAACTCTCTGATGAAGCTAAAGAAATTTACTTTTCAACATTAGAAGTACAAAGAATCTGGCTTAGAGAAGAAAACAGACGCAATCCCAATATTGACGAAGAATATATAAGACATTATTTAACGAGACTCGATTTTGAAGAAGAAAGACTCAGAATGTAAAAAATAAGGAAATGAATTTAGTAAAACAACTCGGACAGTTTCCTGATGAAAAAAGAAAGGAATACTTCAGTACACTTCCCAATTATATCAACGGAAGATTTCAGAATATACTTATCACGCCACCGTTATTGGAAGGAGAAAGTATGACCAAAGCACTTTTGAACAGCTTATGTAAGGTAGAAAATACATCTCCTAAAACAACACTTCCATTTGTAGTAACGGATTTGAAGAAGCTTGATCCGAAAGAGAATGTTTTAATCTGGTTCGGGCATAGCTCTTACTTTATACAGGTTGATGGTAAGAAATTCCTGATAGACCCTGTGTTCAGTGGAAATGCCTCACCGATGCCGGGTTCCATCAAGGCATTTCAGGGTGCAGATTACTACAAGCCGGAACATATGCCGGATATCGACTTTTTGTTGATCTCTCATGACCACTGGGATCATCTGGATTATAAAACAGTTCAGTCTTTAAAAGACAGAGTAGGAAAAGTTATTTGTGGTTTGGGGACAGGGCAGCACTTTGAATATTGGGGTTGGGATCTGGAAAAGATCATTGAAAAAAACTGGTGGGAAAGCATTGATATTGCTGAAGGATTCAGAATCACCCTGACGCCGGCAAGACATTTTTCCGGAAGACTTTTGAACCGAAATATCTCACTTTGGACCTCTTTTGTATTGAAAACACCTACTAAGAATTTATTTTTAGGCGGAGACAGCGGCTACGGAAATCATTTTGCAGAAATAGGAGAGAAGTATGGTCCCTTTGATTTTGCCGTCATGGAATGCGGACAATACAATGAAAAATGGCCCTACATTCATACTTTGCCTGATCAGCTGATAGATGAGGTCAAAGAACTAAAAGCAAAAAACTTTATCCCGGTACATCATTCAAAATTCAAACTCGCTCAGCATGCATGGTTTGAACCTATAGAGCTCGCAGCTAAGAATGCAGAAGAAAATAACCAGCCTATTACTTTGCCGGTTATAGGTGAAAAGGTAAATCTTGATCAATTGGAAAATACAATCTGGAAAAAATGGTGGGAAGAATATTGGTAGAATAATCCGTATCTTTTATTAAGCTTAAAAACAAATACTTATGAAACTGATAGTACTCGTTTTATTGTTTTTCTCAGGAACCTTAATGAAAGCTCAGAAAGTTTTTGAAACCAAGAATATCAATCAGGCAGATATAAAAGTATTTGTTGTAGACAATTCATACCAGGCTGATTTAAAAGTATACAAAGTAACAAACAGTACGGTGGCAGATGTCAATCGGGGAAAGTGGTTCTTTACCAATCAGGCAGTTACTGCAAGCAAGAGAATCTATTTTACAAGCAGTGCCTACAACGCAGACCTGAAAATTTATTATGTAAACTATGAAAATTTAGCAGGCTGGATAAATAAAGAAAAAAAATCGCTCTTTAATTAATATCAATATCATAAAAACAATAAAACCTGCTCGCAGAGCAGGTTTTCCTTATTATCAAAAAAATAATCACTACTGAGGCTCGTTATGAGTTACATTAGTATGGATGATATCGTAATATACAGTAGGGTTGTTTACTGCATCAGGAGTAATTCTGTAGGTAAAAGTAGTTGCATTCAGCGTAAGAATATCTACAACACGAGTGAAGGTAACATTCCCGTTGCTATCTAAACCAACCAGAGTTCTTTTCTTTCCATCAGGAGAAATAGACCATGTTCCCTGAGATCTCAGAACATCATTCAATCCGAAGATTTTGAAAGTTCCGTTTGCCTTGAAATAAGAATATCCTACATATCCCGCTACACTGGCATCAGCTAGTGCTACAGTATTTCCGTTCTTATCCTTAGCCCCTGTAGTTTCCCAAGGAGTAGAAGCTAATGTAAGTTGTCCGTTCGTAGGTTCTGTATGAGAAGACTTCGTGTGGATAATATCATAATAAATAGACTGATCCGCTGCATTAGGACGAATTCTGTACGTGAATTCATTCTTGTTCAGAACAAGGATTTCCACATCACGCGTGAAAATTGTAGAACCATCAGGATTTAGAGAAGCAATAGTTCTTGTTTTTCCCTGTGCATCTACAAGCCATGTTCCTCTTGATCTTAATATATCAGTCAGGCTGTAAATTGCAAACTTTCCGTCTGCTTTGAAGTAAGCAAAACCAACATAACCAGCTACACTGGCATCAGTTAATGCGACACTATTCCCATTTTTATCCTTAGCTCCCGTAGTTTCCCATGGAGTAGAAGCAAGAACCTGTGAAGGAGTCTGCTGTTCAATTACAATTTCAGTGTCATCATCATTGGAACATGATACGAAAGGCGCTGATAAAAGAATCGCTGCAGACAAATAACATAGTTTTTTCAGTGTATTCATAAAGGTATTTTTAAGTCTTTGCAAACTTATTCCGAAAAAACATCAAAACGTTGTATAAAATATCTCTTTTGTTGTAAAAAACATAACATAACTTATTACAAGGGAATAAAATGATAAGTGCTTAAAAAGCATTTGCTTAAACAATAAAATTATGATCTTTCCGAAAATAAGTTCAATCTTTATCCAAAAACTCTATTTTTGAATATGAATAGCAGAAACCGTGGTAAAAATACAGGCGATGATACCTTATTCGGGACAGAAAAGCAGATCAGTAAATTGAAGCTGGCTGTTCAGGATATGCAGTATTTACTGACAAGAGGATATGCAGAAAAGACAGCATCTGAGCTTGTGGGTAATAGATATCGTTTGAAAACAAGACAGATACAGGTTTTGAGAGGAGCAGCAGCGTCCGATATGCAGATTCGGGACAGAAAACTGAAACAGTTAAATATGGCGGACCTAAACCCTTTATCTTGATGGTTTTAATGTGTTGATCTTACTGGAAAGTTTATTGTCGGAAGCCTATGTTTTCGAAGGGCTTGACAGCTGTTTTCGTGACCTTTCAGGAGTTCATGGAACATACAAAAGAGTCAATCAAACTCAAAAAGCGATAGAACTTGTCTCTATTTTTTTCAAGAAATGCCATGCCCATAAATTAGTTTGGATATTTGATCAACCGGTTTCCAATAGCGGAAGAATTAAACAAATTATTCTTGATTTTGCTGCGGATCATAACCTCAACTGGGAAGTAGAATTACAATTCAGCCCGGATAAAATTCTTGCAGAAACATCAGGAATTATAATTTCCTCAGATGCATGGATTCTGGATCATTGTAAAGAATGGTTTAATCTTATTGCTTATCTGATCAAAGAAGAAAAACTATTCGTTAATTTAATACAAACACATAATGAATAGATTTGAAAATTATATTCTCTTATTTTCAGATTCCTGGAAAGAAAAATACAATGCTGTTTTAGCAGAAGAACATCTGGAAAAGCTGTCAGAGAATATCCAAAAATTTCAGGATGATATGCTGGATTGGGACCTTCCTTATTTTAATGAAGAAATAAATGTTAGCAGACAAAAAATTTTCAGTCAGTTTATTCAAATATTTAACAGTGTTGAAACTGCTGAGGTAAAAGCAAGACATATGGAAACCATTCCCTTTGAAAACTGGCTGATTGTTTTAGGACAACGGCTTACCTCTGCAAGTATTCGTGATGAACGGGCTGTTCCGCCTTTGCATGAAATATTGGTTAAAGCATGTAAAGAACCTTTTAATTCTGAAATTACCATTGCACAACGTGCCTGGGAAAAACATACCGGAAGGATGGATGAAGACTTTTGGGGTGAAGTAAAAGGCAATAATCAGCAAAAACAGGAAAAAGTAATGCAGAAAATTCATTATATCCTGGAAAATAAGACGTGGTGGAACGTTTTCTTTCACTATAAACATGAAATTGTCTTTGAAGTTAGAGAAAAAGAAGGACATGGGATCCGCTGGAGCCATGGAGGGAAGAAACTGATTGGCTTTCTGGAAAAATTTATCAACGATTAGTTTGCTGCGCAAAAAGATTGCGTCTCTGGAGAGTAATTTTACACACAATAGAATTGACCGGCAGATATATTCGTTTAATTCAGCTTTAAAAACTAAAAAACATGGAAGCATTACAATCAATACTCAATGAGGTTATAAAAAATAAATCCGGTTATGTTACTTTTCTTACCGGAGCTGGTATCTCAGCAGAAAGTGGAATTCCCACTTACCGTTCCATAGACGGAATCTGGATTAAAGGAACAAAATATCATCGTCCTGAAGAATTTGGAACCTTGAAGTATTTCAGACAGGAACCTGAAGAAGTATGGCAGTACAATCTCTTTTGGAAAAAGCTCATTGAAGAAGCAAAGCCGAATGATGGTCATTTTGCCCTTACTGAAATTGAAGAGCTTTTAGGTGACAGATTCAAATTGATAACTCAGAATATCGATGGACTTCATCAGCGAGCAGGAGTACAGAAGGTCTATGAAATTCATGGAAACAAACAGAATGTACGTTGTTCAAAAGAATGCAGCGGACCTATTGCTTTCCCTGAAAATGTAAAACAAAAAGAATATACGGAAGACCTTACTCAGGAAGATATTGATGGATTGAAATGTACAAAATGTGGCAGCTGGCTACGTCCGCATACCTTATGGTTTGATGAATGTTATAATGAAAAGTATTATTATTTTGATACTGCCTATGACATTGCAGATCATACGGATATATTATTCGTAGTAGGAACCTCAGGATCTACGGCTTTACCTGTAAATATCGTAGAAACGGTGAAAATACGAGCTAAGCACATCGTTATTATTAATCCTGAAAATGATACTTATTTCCATTATATTCTTAAAGGTTTTAAAACTTTAAATTCAATACAGGAGAACAGCTCTTCTGCACTTCCAAAACTGAGTGCAATACTTAAAGAAATTATTCATTCATAATATTATTTGAAAATGATTTAACTTGCCATTCATAAATTACCACATCACATGAAATATATTGTAATAGCTGCTTTAGTTCTGTTTTCATGCAAAGGAAAAGAAGAAAGTAAGCCTGAAGTGAAAAAAGATTCATTAGCAGTTGTAAAGCCTGTTCCAAACGCTGAAGCTCAAAAAGATTTTGATATTCTTAAAGTCTTATTGGATGAAGAGGTAAAAAGTGAAAAACCGAAGGAAATAGACTATAAAAACTACACAGTTTCTTTTAAAAATGATGAAGACCCCTATAGTGTTACCTTACAGAAGATTGCTTCCGAAGATTTCAATAATGACGGTATTACAGATTATATCATAGAAAGAAATTCCGAAGGTATGTTGGGTGGAAATTCCAATACCAATTCCGAGATCTTTTATATCATCATGGGAAAAGACAATAAGATCAGCCAGAGACATGAAATTCTGGAGTATGCTCCTTTTTCCTATAATATTATAGACGGATTATCTTATGAAAACGGAAAACTGAAAGCTACGGCAACACAAAACTACCGTTCTTATAGCAAACCGGCTGACAGCCTGGAATCAACGGAGCTTTCCTTTGTCTATAAAGACGGAAATGTGTACGAAGAATCTTATCTTACAAGTTGCAACCTTGCCAAATGGAAAGATAAAAAAGTTTTTAAAGCTGCTACAGAACATAAAAGAAGTATTGACATTCACAATTACACAGAAACGGTAGAAGAAAAATATACTTCTGATAACTTCAAAGCTACTGCTGAACTTTCCGGTTGTGATAATCTGGTCGCCGTTTTTGAAGGTACTTATAAAACAACTGATCTAAGTTCAAAATCAATCGCAGACAAAAGAAAACAATTCCTGGATTTTTTGGTTAAAAATACCAATCTTCAGAAAGATCTTTCTAAGGTTCAGAGCTATTACCTTACTCATCAGCCATCAGAAGAATATGCTGAAACAGGGAATCTTTATTTTAAAATTTTCACCACGAAAGACAAAGGAAAAATTGAATTCAGACTTGTGATGAACACAACAGATAACCCAAAACAAAATGAAAACTGGGAAATAGTAACCCGGATAAAATAATAACAAAAAACAAATGAATATGTACATTGATATTGGCATTAACCTGACCAATAAACAGTTCTATAACGAACAAGACGAAATCATCAACCGCGCGTTGGATCATGGAGTAGACCATATGATTCTTACAGGAACAAGCGTGCGCGGAAGTAAAGAATCAGCGGAAATTGCAGAAGATTATCCCGATATTTTATTCTCAACAGCTGGTATTCATCCTCACGATGCAAAATCATTTAATAATGAAAGCATTAATCAATTGAGAATATTACTGAAAAAAGATCATGTCATCTCAGTTGGAGAATGCGGTTTGGATTTTGATCGTGATTTTTCACCAAGACCCCTTCAGGAAAAATGCTATAAAGCTCAGTTGGAGTTGGCAATTGAAATGAATAAGCCACTTTTTCTTCATGAACGATCAGCCTTCAAAAGGTTTAACGAAATTACAGATGAATATCTTTCTAAATTACCTAAAGCCGTCGTACATTGCTTTACCGGAACATTGGCAGAAGCAAAAATATATCTGGATAAAGGATATTACTTAGGATTTACCGGAGCCATTAGCGATGAGAAAAGATTCAGGCATTTGGAAGAGGTTATCAAATACGTCCCTTTCGACAGAATGATGATTGAAACCGACGCACCATTCATGCTGCCGAAGAATATGCCAAGAATTCAGAACAGAAGAAATGAACCGTCCTTTTTGCCTTATGTGGCACAAACGATTGCCCACCTTAAGAAAACCGACATTTCCGAAGTTGCCGATGAAACTACAGAAACCGCCAGGAATTTTTTCAGAATATAAAAAAGAGCTCTACTGATAAAGTAAAGCTCTTTTTTTATGGATTCAAATGCTAAAAGCAAATGTTTTCTTATAAACTCTTAATTGCAGACTCTAAAGCCAATTCCATCATTGGTTTCAAAGCGGTTTCCCTTTCGTCAGCAGAGATTTTTTCGTGAGTTGGAATGATATCTGTTACAGTAAGGATTGTAGCGGCATTCTTTCCTAAATGCTGAGCATTCGCAAATAATCCGAAAGCTTCCATTTCTACTGCAGGGCAGTTATATTTTGTAGCAATTTCAGGAGTGTTTGGATCTTTTCTGTAGAAAATATCACTACTGTGAATATTGATTGCTTTTGCATTTGTAGATAACTCCTTAGAAGTTTCATTAATCGTGTTGAAGATATTTCCCTGGTGAGGAAGGATGTCTTCTTCTATTCCCCATGCATATTTGGCGTAAGTACTTTCACTCGCTGCATTTTCAATATTCAAGATATCAAAAAGTTTAAGATCTGTATTGTATGCACCGCAAGTCCCGATTCTGATGATCGTGTCTACTTCATACTCTGTAAATAATTCAAAAGAATAGATTCCGATACTAGGAAAACCCATCCCACTCGCACCTACAGTGATCTCCTTACCTTTGTAAAGACCCGTATAATAAAAGATACCTCTGGTTTTACTTACCAGTTTAGCATTTTCTAAATAATTCTCAGCAATATACTGTGCACGAAGCGGATCCCCCGGCTGCAATACTACTTTAGCAATTTCTCCTTTTTTTGCACTGATGTGAATACTCATAATTTTATTTTGACTGGCACAAAGATAATAACTTTTATATTGATCTCCTCATAACGAACAGATTGAGAGTCTTTGTTTCCAATTGATAAAGAATCCTTTTTAAAAGCATTAAAGAGTTATAAACTTAATATTTTAATCAATTTATTCTTATTTCACTCTAAAAATTAAGCGGTAAATACAGAACAACAATACAATAACAGAGAGCAGGTATCCATAAAACAAGCATGGTAATTTTGTCCCTATTAAAATTTAAAAAATGAAAATAGAGCATATCGCCATTTGGGTAAAAGACCTGGAAAGAACAAAAGAGTTTTATCAGAAATACTTCGGAGCTGCTTCTAACGAAAAATACCACAACCCGATTAAAAACTTCGAATCTTACTTCCTGAGTTTTGATCAGGGAAGTCGTATTGAAATTATGACCAGACCAGATATAAAAGAAAGCGTAAATTCTTACGAAGCCCAGCATTTCGGGATTATTCATCTTGCCTTTTCTGTAGACAGTAAAGAAAAAGTAAATGAGCTCACAGAAACTTTGAGAAAAGATGGTTATACAATCGCAGGTGAGCCCAGAACAACAGGTGACGGATATTACGAAAGCGTGATTCTCGATCCTGAAAACAATATCATTGAAATAGTAGCTTAAAACGTCATTGCTACAGCCACGGCGATGACATGATTAATATTTTGCCACTAAATCCTTTTGCAAATCTAAAGGCATTAGTGGCATTTAAAAAAAATATCAATCCCCTCTCAAAAATTTTGTTCTCAGCGAAATAATTTTAATTTTGTTAGATGATGGAAACCAAGTCACCGTTTTTAGATACCATCTTTCTGCTGAGAAAGAATGAATGCATTACCCTTTTTTCGAATATCCAGGAAATTTCCCTCAAAGAAGAGCAGGAAGCAGAAACCTATTTTGATGAAGAATTTGAAAAAGAAAGACTTGAGTTTTTATCTGATCAGCTAACCTGTAACAGAGAAACGGCTGTCTGGGCTGCAAAAATACTATATCATAGTGCCCAACTTTACCTTATAAGAGAGAATACAGCCAACAATCTCGAAAAACTTATCCCAAAATTTAAAGCAGCCAGAGATATCTCGTCTATACTGTCGGCAGACTTATCATTACGATTCTTACCGGACATTATCACAGCATTACATTCAGTAGACCCTGAAGATGCTTTGATTATAATGCTTGAAGATATTCTGACAGAATTTCATTATTCAGGGATTGGATATGATCTTGATCTGAAAAGAGTAAATTGGGAAGAAGAACTTAAAGACAAAACATACCGGAAATTATATCTGGAAAGGATTGTTGAAAAAAAAGATTACAAACTGGCGGAAATTCCGTTTATCAATAAACTGCTTATGGCAGAATTTGGGATGCATAAAGACGCATTTTGGAGAGAATTAAAAATAATAACTGAAGAAAATCAATGACTCAGAATATCAATAAACTCAATACCGTTCTAAACTACGTAAAAGATACTTTCGTAGGTAAAAATGATGTGGTGGATCTGTTGGGAATCTGTCTTCTGGCAAGAGAGAATGCCTTTTTATACGGACCGCCGGGAACAGCAAAATCAGCCATTGTAAGAACTCTGGCGAAAACAGTGAAAGACGGAAAAAACTTTGAATACCTGTTGACCCGTTTTACAGAACCCAACGAGATCTTCGGTCCTTTTGACATTAGAAAATTAAAAGAAGGAGAACTGTTGACCAATACTGAAGGGATGATGCCTGAAGCCTCCATGGTTTTTCTGGATGAAATTTTTAATGCCAATTCTGCGATCCTGAACTCATTACTGATGGCACTGAACGAAAAAATCTTCAAAAGAGGAAAAGAAACCAAACATTTACCAGCTTTGATGTTTGTAGGGGCAAGTAACGTTCTTCCCGAAGATGAAGCTTTGAATGCATTATTTGATCGTTTTTTGGTGAGAATCAATGTAGATTATGTAAATCCCGAACTATTACAGCAGGTTCTTTTAGCCGGAAGAAAATTAGAAAACGAAGAAGAAACAGATATTCCTGAAATTCATGCAGATGAGATCAGAGAACTTCAGAATTTATGTAAAGCAGTAGATTTAAGACCTATTTACGAAGTCTACCTGAATACCATCATGAGTCTTAGAAATACAGGAATTGCCATTTCTGACCGCAGAGCTGTGAAACTTCAGAATCTGATTGCCGCCAGTGCTTTAATTTGTGGAAGAAAAGAAGCTGTACTTTCCGACCTTTGGGTTTTAAAACATATCTGGGACACCGAAGAACAGATTGAAATTCTGGAAGGAATTATCAACAGAACTATTGAAAAAGATGATCATCCGAATTCCCATCCACAGGCAATGCAGAACAAAACGCCCAATCCGGAAGACGTGATGAAGGATGTAAAAATCCTTGTAGATAAATGGAACCAGGGAATGCTGAGCTTTGAAGAACAAAACGTGATCAAAGATAAATTAAGATACCTGCAAACCCGCTGCGAATGGATCCGAAACCCTGAACAGAAACAATACATTCAGCAGGAAATAGAAAGCTTATGGCAGAAAATTCTTCAAACGATATAAAAGAATTCTGGGCAGAACTTCCCCGAATTGATGAAGACTTTCTGGGATCTGTCAGAGACTGGAAGAATATTCAGATTGCGGTGGATGATGAAACGATGTGGCTCAAAGGCTTTACCGAAGAACAGTCACAGGCTTCGGAAATTCATCAGTTGCCCAACTTTTTATTATATGAATTACGTGATGGACTTTTGTTTAAAAAGGAAGCCTTGGTGCCAAGCAAAAAAATAAGAACAGGATTACTTTGGACCCCGATTGATAAAGCATTAAGACTTACTTTTCCGGCTTTTAACAACAATTACTTTGGAATCAGTGAAAAAGTAAATGTAAGGCTAAAGGAAAGCAACGAAGAATATCCGGCAGTGGCAATGCTATGCAATATGGATGAGATCAAAGACATTATTGTTGCACTACCGAAATTCAGATTAGAAAAAATAGAATGGACTTTAATAAATGACCATGCTTTTTTCATGGGAACCCCATTATTAAGCCTGCCTGGGAAGACATATTGGGTAAAGGACGGACATTTTTTACCTTCAGGGTTTGATTTTGAATTTAAGAATTTAAGCATTTTCTTACAACAGAAATATAATAAAGAATCGGACGGATGGCTTTTATGGGACGAGAACGGAAATTATCTTGCCATCAGAAAAACAGATTTCCGACCATTGTCCGTAAGCTCTTTCCGCCTTACTGAAAAATCAAGAGAATGGAATTAAAGGCATATTTCCAATCCTATGAAAACTATTTCTGGGAATGGAAAACCGACGAAGATATTCCCGGTGACTCCGGATATAATGATAATAACCTCATCTCGGTACCGGGAGTGGGGGCGATTGCGTACAGACCTTATATCATGGAAATTTTAAAAGAACTTCAGCCAATAGGATGGGCTCCGTTTGGAGCTTTGTTGATGGTTTTATATGCCATGCAGGATGGATATACAGATTTTGCAGGTCCTTTAAGAAAAACCGCACAGTTTTACAGTACCGGAAACTTTGAGTTTAATGCAGAAAAAGAAATCGAATTCCTTGAAAAAATAAAAGCGCTTCCAAAGGTTTACAAACAAAAGCAAAATAGAATTATTCTTTTACAGACCTTATTTAAAGACAGTCACAACAGAATATCTGCCTCGAATGCCGAAGCCAATTTAAAAATCTATTATAAAAGACCACAACAACTGGCTGCAAGCGCCGAAAAAGAATACGCAGGACCATCAGTATTGAATAAAGATCTGTCCGCAATAGATCTCAACGAAAGGTTTCCAACCATACAATCCATCATAGATGCAATGAAAGGTTTAGTGGATGAACCGGAATTGAATGACGAAATAGCGCAGGAAGAAACAACAGCGGATACAAATAAAGACTTTATCAAAGAACTGATTGAAGAACCCAAAACATTTCAGGTGGGAAGCCTTATCAAAAGAATCTGGAGCGGGCTCAGAATCCCCATGCGCCACCTTTCCCCGGGAGAGCAGCCGATTGGAGGTATTTCCGATATGACCAATAAAGGTGATTTTCACAGAATGCTTTTATCTGAATTTGCCAATGAAGATGAGGTGTTTATGAATCGTGTCGCCAATAATGAAGCATTATACATTCAAAGGGAAATACCACCTGAAGAGAATATCTTTGAAAGAGTAATCCTGATTGATACTTCCCTGAGAAATTGGGGAACTCCAAAAGTATTAGCATTTGCATCAGCTATTGCCGTTATTAAGCATCCTAAAGCACATTCCGAATGTAAGGTTTTTGCATTAGGACAAACCGGATTACCAATTACCCTTAATAAAGTTGAAGAAGTAATTGAAAATCTGAATCATGTCAGCCCGGTTCTGGAAGTTTCAGAAGCATTAGAAAAATTTTTTAATGAAGAAAATACACAAAAAGATATTGAAGTCTTCTTCATTACCCATCAGGATAATATTACCGATGAAAAAGTACAGAAAGTCATTTATCAGAACAGGGACCGATTGAAATTTCTGGTAACAACCTCTTCAGACGGCGAAATTAATTTTTATAAACATGACAAAGGAGCAAGAAAACATATCCAGAAAATAAAACTTCCACTTCAGGAATTATGGGCAAATCCGCCAAAGCAAAAAACGGCAACAATTAATTTAAATGCAAAGAAAACAGACCTTCCACTGAATTACCCTATTTTATTTCCTACACCCGTTAATAAAATTACACAGTTTTTATATGAAGGAGAATTTTTTATTCTGAGTTCAAAAAAACAACTGTTGAAAACTTACCTTTCCGATAATTATTATGACAGACATTCTTATGATTATTATAAAACGTATCATGGCTGTGAAGTTCTGATAGAAGACATTTCCGTAAAACCTGCCGGAAAATTTGCACTTGCCAAAAATAAACAGCAGCATTTTATTCTATGTCAGTATCAGCCGAATAAAAAATTAGTCTCCAAGCTGAATTTAAATACAAAAGAATACTCAGAACAAAATGTTACCGGGCTGAATATTCCGCAGACTTACGAGCTGATCTATTTCGGGAAAAACTTTTATCTTCATGAGTTTGCCAACCCCTTATTATACAAAATAAATATAGAAGGAAATATCTCTTTAGAAACCATTTCCGGCAAAGACAAAGAGATTGATAAAAATACCACAAAGGCAGAAGCAGAAGCCGCAAAGCTGAAACAAAGCGGGATGAAAATCATTAATAATTTTAATAGAATTGGAATCAACGTAAATGGAGATCTTGTCATTTCAGGACATCGATTATACAGCGCTTCTGAAAATACATTAAACTTTTCAAAAAACAGATTTGACATCAAAGTCTTTGCCGAACAGAACAAGAATAAATTTACCTTCCCGGATGGGAGCGAGATCATTACAGACTCCCGCGGAATGCTGACTTTCAGAAGCAGTAATAAAAGCATTGAAGAATTTTTTATTCCTTCTACAGCCAATGGATTCCTATCGCTGGCAACTTATACCGAGTTTGGAGGATCAGAATATTATCTTCCGGAACATGCCCTGTTGAAAGTAAAAACAATGGATGAGATGTGTGATCGATTTTTAAAAGCATTTATAGAACAGATTTTGGATTATGGAGCTTAGAATAAAACCTTTTCCGAAAAATAATTATCCCCGAAAAGGACTTTTGATTAAAGGTTCTTCACCCGTTGTGTGGCTACAGGAAATGGAAACCCTTGGGATAGACCTTCGCGGAATAAAATCATATGCGGTCCCGGCAGACATTCCCAATGTATTGTACGGATGCTTTCTGGTATTTAATGACCTTGCCCCTCAGGAAATCGGGAGAAATGCTTACTTCCAGTCTATAGATAATCAACTCTTCATCCCTGAAAATACTACATTTTACCCCAAAATAAATCAGGAAGACTGGCAAATCGTAGATGCAGAACTTCTCATTATGCATCCTGAGTTCGGTATTGTAAAATTATCTGAGCAGATTAATTGGCTGGATTTGATTCAGGAACCGGAAAAGATAGATCAACCAATTAGAAAACCTTTGAATGGCGTAAAAATTCCTCAGTTCATAGAAAGCTACACGGTAGAAATGGATGATGATAAAGTTCTGGAAGCATTACAAAAGCCACAAACCGAAGAAGAATGGATGAATAACTTGCCGTTTGATCTGAAAAAGGTAATGGCTGGGAACAAAAAAGAAATTGAAAAGTATTTAAAATACATTGAAAAATATCCGGAAAGGGCAATAGAGCTGGGAGTTCCTTTAGATATCATGGGAACATCCAGAGGTGATGGGTTTGGGAAATTTACCTGGTTTGAAGGACTATTCGGAGGAGGTACAAACGATGCCCCTGAAAGTAAAGGAACCCGAAATTTCCGTAGGGCATTCTGGGCAGTTATTGTGATTGCTATTGTCCTGAAAATTGCTTTGCCATCAGATAAAAATAACCCTGAACAGGAAGAAAATATTGTTTCATCAGGTAAAATTGTGACAGATGAGGTGAAAACACCTTCAGACATGATTGCCTTTCAGTCAGGAGTTTCCGAAATAGATATGAAGATTGATTCCATGTATCATGGCAAAAGAAAAGGATTGTCCAATGAACTTCTCAACGCCGGATTATTGGAAGGACAACCCCAAAAAGCAAAAGAAGAATATAAAAAGAAAGGAGGCAGAGAAGTTGGGGAAATAAGTCATGATATTCAAAAGCTCAATAAAAATGAACAACACAGCCGGGATTCCCTTAAAACCATTTATACCAAGAAAATAACAAAGCAGGTTAAAGAAAGAACCGAACCGCTAAAACGTAAAATTTCAGATTCCCTGAAACAATATACCAAAGGAAAACCGGTAAACGGTGATGTCGTAAAATATCTCCTCAAGAAAAGACAGGTATTGATGGAAGATTCCCTGGGAAAACTGTATGGAACCATCGATATGCTTGATAAAGTTCCTCCGCCTTCTACTATAAAAGATTCAAAAGTGAAAGGTGTCGACTCCGGTGGAAATGAACTGAAAAAGGAAACTCCTGTTTCAGATATCCTCTATATGGTTATTCTTATGATTGCAGGCGTAGGATTGTATTCTTTCCTGTTTAAAAATAAATCTTTAAATGTAGGTGGCGATAATGTTCCGACCTGGGTGAAATTTATTCTGATCATTATCCTTGTGGCAATGTTGGTATATCTTTTTTATCCTTTAGTGAAAATGTTCGGTTACAATTGGTTCGTGTGGGTACTGGCAATTGGTGTTATATTGCTTCTTTACCGTTTGTTCAGAGATGATAAAACCATTTTAAACTCCGATGACGATGAATAAACAGCAATTTATAGACAAATTTATGGCAGCCTTTGTGTTGCTGGCAATGTTTAAGATCATTGGAATCGTTGCCCAGCTTTTTCATGAAAGCTTCTGGAGTGTCATAGGAACCCTGATTATTTTCCTGATCATTGCCTTCATCATCCTGATGGTCATTGCTTCTCTAAAAGATAAAGAACAAAACAAAAGAAATGCAAGCCGAAAAGGAGCTGGTGGTGGAAATTTTTATTTGGAAAACTCACTGTTTGACAGAATCAGAAGCAAATATGAAGAGCTCGCCGAAAAATACATTGCCGAAAATAATTATAAAAAAGCTGCAAAAGTCTATATGAACCTGCTTCAGGACAATTACAGAGGAGCAAAAACATTAGAAAATGGAGGATTCTACAATGAAGCCGCCGCAGTTTACCTTAAAAAACTGAAAAATAAATCTGATGCAGCCAATTGCTATGAAAAAGCAAAACAATATAAAAAAGCAATAGACCTTTACAAAGAAATGGAGCAGAAAGAAAAGGTAGGTGATCTTTACAAGGAAATTAACGACCTTAAAAATGCTCACACCTATTATCAGATGGTGACCGATGATTATATTTCAAACAATCAGATGGTGAAAGCTTCTTTGATTTACCGTAAGAAAATGGAAAACCCCGAAGCAGCACAAAAAATCCTTTTAAAAGGATGGGAAGAAGACAAAGACGCATTCAATTGTTTGAATAACTATTTCGCCAATATCTTTGACGTTGAGAAACTGCAGTCAGAAATACAGGAACTTTATAAGAAAACTCCCGCATATAAAAAGATTACCTATCTGGATGCCATGAAACATGAGTTCAGAAAAGATCCGGATTTGGAATCAATAACAAGAAATATTGCCTACGAAATCATTGCTGAAAAAATAGGAACCCGCTCGGAAATCGTCAATGAATTAAAATATTTTAATCCAATTGATGAAACAATTCTAAAAGATATTTCAAGATTTAAAACCAGCAGAAACAGGATGTTTAATCACTAAACATTGATACATCATATCAAATTTCATATCTTTGCACCAGAAAATTATGACAATACAAAGAGCACATATCAATACAATACTATGCGAAAGCCCTTCTACAAAAGGATTATTCGCGTATGATGAGATGATATGGAATGAGGCGAAATGTGCTGACTTTGGAAATTATTTACTGTAAACTCGTAAAAAATTAATCAAAATATAGCTGAAACGTCTCGAAAAATCGAGACGTTTTTTGTTTTTTAGGTCAGGAATTATTTAGAATGAAAAAAAATAACCATAAACATGAAAAATTTTTAATTAACAATGCAACTTTAATACAATAAAATAGAGTGATAGACAACCCAATGAGAGACAGTCATTTAGGTATTTGAGATATCTGCAAAATATTGCGGACAGAAATCTCTTATTCTTTATTTTGTATTTAACTATTTGATTTTCAATATTTTAATTTAAAAATTTATTTGCGGGTTTCAAAAATTCATATTTACTTTGCAACCGAAAATTGAAAGCAACAGGTTTTCAGGATTCAATAAAAAATAATTTAAAAACAAAACAAAAATAAAATGAAACAATTACATAACATACTCAATCAACCATCAGTAATATTCGGACAGGAGCCGACAGGTACTGCGTGTGTTTTTGGTAGTGAAATTGTGGATAAAAGGTGCTTATATACGTGGGTCAGCTAATGATCTTTTACGTAAAAATATAAACGAGCGCCTCCCAAAAAGAGGCGCTTTTTTTATGGTTTCTTTAGCTTATTTGGTAAAGCGCCGGTCTGTGGAACCGGAGAACAGGGTTCGATTCCCGAAGATACCCAAAATATAAAATCTCATAGCTCAATGGGTTAGAGCACCGGTCTTTTAAACCGGGGGTTGAAAGTTCAAATCTTTCTGGGATTACTAAGCGGTTCACAAAAAAATTCCAATCCGGCTGTCTCCCGGAAAAGAAAAAAAGTGAACCCAAAAGCTGGAAAGATAACGGTGGTTGTTTACCCGTCTTGGACGCGGGAGGTCGCAAGTTCGAATCTTGCTTTCCAGACAGAATAATGAGTAATAAATAATACTGGAAATATAGAGTATTACTCATAAAAAATACCGCGGGAATGGTGGAACGGTAGACATACTTGATTTAGGATCAAGGCGCTGAGGGTTCGAATCCCTCTTCCCGTACAAAAAATTTTGTAGCTCAATGGTAGAGCGCTGGTCTGTTAAACCAGAAGTTGAAAGTTCGAATCTTTCCAAAATCGCAGTAACTCATGTTAATTGTTTCAGTAGAAAAGTAAAAGTTTGTCAAGAGCAGAAGATCTTTACACCAAACACGAAAATACAGACAAACTTTTCTTTTTAATAACAAACAATCAGGAGTTAAGAAAAAAGATTAATACAATTTTAGGTAAAATAAAGTCTGTCGGGCGCAGAAGTTCTTATATCAAACAAAAATACAGACAGGCTTTATTTTTTAATGAAAACAAATAATCTTAAAAATGATGGTTCGCCGAAGTGGAAGAGTCGGGGCGGTCTGCAAAACCGTTGCGTAAGCTGAGTGGGTTTGAATCCCATAGCCATCTCAATGAAAGAGATAAAATGTTAGAAGTGAAAATTCCATAACATACTGTCTTTTAAGAAATATCCTTTATTAATAAAAGAAAAATGTCTGTCGAGCGCAGAAGATCTTTAAGCCAAAACACAAAATACAGACAGGCTTTTTCTTTTTATAAGTAATGAATGATAAATTATTCATTAGCCACAAAATATGGAAGTACGCCGAAGTTGGAGAGTCGGGGCAGACTGTAAATCTGTTGCTTCATTGCTGAGTAGGTTCGAATCCTACTACTTCCACTAAAACCGCTGATAATGTAATGGCAGCATGCAGGAACTGTACTCTTGTTGTTTAGGTTCGATTCCTAGTCAGTTGGTCAAAAAAAATATTAAATGCTCAATATAATTTTCGAAAGAAAGGCTTGTCAAGCGTAGAAGTTCTTTTTGTTAAGCAAATTTAAAGACAAGCTTATTCTTTTTAATGAGCAATAAGTAATGAATGATAGAAGAGTAGTTTTTATTATTACTCATCACGAATTATTGATTACTTATAAAACCCGCTCTATTCGTCTAACGGTAAGGACGCCTGCCCTTCGAGCAGAAAACAAGGGTTCGATTCCCTTATAGAGTACTGGATGTGAATAACTGGTCAATACCGAATTGATCTAAAACCATGAAAATTCAAATTATAAAGTTGACCAGTTACCATTCACACAAAATGAAGAAAAGAAAAAAGGTTTGTCGAGAGCAGAAGATCTTTAGTCAATAAAAATATAGACAACCTTTTACTTTTTTAAATGAAATAGGACAAGAGAAAGTTGGTCAAGCGCAGACGATCTTTTCAAAAACAAGCAAGCATAGTTTATAAATAGACAAAGCTTTCTCAAACCTATACATAATGATTTATAGTGTAATCACAAATTAATTTAAAGCAAAATTTAAAACATGTAGAAAAAATGGAAACGCAACAACAAACATGGCAGAATATGAGTGGAAAAATTTTCCAACACTCTATCACACAGCTGGTAGAAGAAGCCATCATTCGCGAACAGGCAAGCGGACATCGTCTGAAAGTATGTGTGGGATCAGACTCTCACGTATATGGAGAAGCTATTAATTATGCTACGGCAGTAGTATTCATTCGTGAAGGAAAAGGAGCGTTTACCTTTATCAGAAAAGAAAGACAAATACAGACCATCAGTATCAAAGAACGAATGCTGAATGAAGTCAACAAATCCGTTGAAATTGCTTACGCGATTTGTGCTGTATTGGACAATTATGGAGTGGAAATGGAGGTACACGCAGACATTAATACCGATCCGGATTTTAAATCCAATGTAGCATTAAAAGATGCTATGGGATATATTCTGGGAATGGGATATGTCTTTAAAGCAAAACCCTTTGCCTTCGCAAGCTCCAATTGTGCAGATATGATGGTGTAATATAAAACTGGAAGTTGAGGAAAAAAGCCGGAAGTTTAATGATATAATATTAACTTTTTTGTTTCATTTCCAAAGCTCCATCCTAAAATTAAAAACTAATAATCATGTATTTTCTAATTCACTCTAATATATATTCAGATCCGGATCATTATAAAATTTTTGATGCGCTGGAAGAATTGAATATTGATTATGAAGTCATAAATATTCCTCCAACAGCAGATCAATTGGACTTTAAAACAGATCGAAAAGATGTTTTCGCTTATGGTTCTGTGACAATAGCAAGACTGGCAAAGCAGAATTCAGATTGGTATCCAGGCTCTTTTTATGGAGGAAATCATTTATATGAGGTCTATTCACAGTATTATGGTGAAAATCTGTTGAATCATAAGGTTTCCGTCCAAAAAATTTCAGAAGAAATAACTTGGGAAAAAGGTGAAGAAAAATTCATCAAGCCTTACAACGAAGCAAAAATATTTACAGGCAAAGTGTTTACAGAAACAGATTGGAAAGATTTTGTTTTTGAAAGGCTGGAAAACCAAGCCAACAGAATTACAGCAGATTCTTTAATTCAGATTTCTGAAGCAAAGCGAACCATAAAAGAAGCAAGACTTTGGATCGTGGGCGGACAAATTGTTGATAGCGGTTATTACCGACTTCATGAAGATGCTCCTTTCGAAGAACATGTTTCACAGGACGGATTAGATTTCGCTAATGAAATGATTCAGCTTTTTAATCTTGAAAAAGCCTTTGTAATGGATATTTGTTTAACAGGTGAAGGTTGGAAGATAGTGGAAATAAACTGTATCAACAGTTCCGGATTTTATCCAAATTCCAACGTGAAAAGTATTTTCAAAGCATTGAATATTTACTTTTCAAATAAGAATAATACAATTAAAACTAAAAAAATGACTCACAATAGAATAGCCGTTATCGGCTTACACGAACAAGAATACGAATATATACGACAACATTATGATGGTCTTATGATCTGGCATCAATCCATTCCGATGATAAAGGTAGTAGATGGAACATTATACGTTGAAAAAGCTCAGGGAGTAGGTATGCTTCCGGTAGATAAAGTCGTTTATCATGGGATTTTTGAAGAAGATCTGGATTTTATCTCCGGATTGGCACTCTGGAACGGTCCATGTTTTCCAAACGCTTATGGTATGCTGGAATGCCGATTGAAAATTCCGTGTCTAGCCAAAGCAATGAAGTATTCAAAATTTAATTCCCAAAGAGGATTTATCTCTAAAGGAGCTTACATCAATACAGATAATGAGTTGGTTGCAAAATGGGGAAACTGGCATTGTGGAGAAAACAAGCATAAATTTACAGGAAGTTGGGAAAGTACTGAAAATAGTGTGCTTGAACCTTACTTTGAAGGTGATGCAGTAAGAATTTTAAATATAGGTGAAAAATCCTGGCAGATAAAGCTCGAAGGTGAAACATGGTTGAAATCAATACATCCCGATAATGCCCAATTCATGGAAATTGATGCGGAACTTTTACAGGATACTTTACTATTAAAAGATAAAATAGGAATGGATGTGATCGCAAATGATTACATCATTCAGAAAAACGGTCAAAAACATTTACTGGAAATTAATCATATTCCCAATATTACAAGATTTGAAGAAGTAAGATTACATTTTTTAAAGACCGTTGTAGATTGGATTCTTGAGAATTAGGAAAAGTTTGACAAAAAATAATACGATGGAAATGAACAAAAGACTATTGTTTCTGGATGATGTAAGATATCCGATAGAGGTTTATCATCACACAAAACAGGATGTTTTCCTCAGAAAAGACTGGCATATCGTGAGAAATTACGATCAGTTTATCAACAGAATTTTGGAAAAAGGACTTCCGGAAATGATTTCTTTTGATCATGACCTTGCAGATGTGCATTATCCCGAACCGAATGCAGAAGGTTTTGTAGAAAAAACAGGCTACGATTGTGCAAAATGGCTTATAGAATACTGTATGGACAACCATTTAAGATTGCCAAAATTTTATTGTCATTCCATGAACCCTGTGGGAAAGAAAAATATTGAAGTTCTTTTAAAGAATTTTAAAACAATTAAAAACTAAAAAAATGATTTTTAAAACATATAACTCTATAGAAAATGCTTACCAGACCCGTGTGATCGATCAGATCAGATTACAGGGCTTTGGGGATGAGGTTTTCATCGTGCAGGAAAAGGTTCATGGTGCTAATTTTTTCTTTCTTTACCGACGGAAAGGAGATTAAGATCGGAAAAAGAACCGCTTTCATTGAAAAAGATGAAAAGTTCTTCAATGCCCATCATATTTTGGAACGTTATAGAAAAAATGTAATTAATGTGTTCCAAAAAGTGAAAACAATATACCCGAATGTTGAAACTGTAGTAATCTATGGCGAGTTGTTCGGTGGCGGTTACAAACATAAAGATGTAGAACCGGTAAAAGATGCTGTGAAAGTGCAGAAAGGTATTGAATATGCTCCTTACAACGAATTTTATGCATTCGACATTAAGTTGAATGGAGTGACTTACCTGGATACCGATATCATCAATCAGATTTTTGAGGAAACCGGATTTTTCTATGCTAAAACCCTTTTTGAAGGAACATTAGAGGAAGCTTTGAAATTCCCGAATGTTTTCAATTCCAAAATTCCGACATGGTTAGGATTCCCGGAACTGAACAATATGTGTGAGGGAACAATTATAAAAACTTTGAAAACCAGATATTTCGGAAATGGTGCAAGAGTAATTCTTAAAAACAAGAATGAAAAATGGATCGAAAAATCCAAAATGGTGAAAAAGAAGGAAAAAACTGTTCAGAAACAGGTGTTTTTCAGTGAAACAGCTCAAAATATCTGGGAAGAAATTCAGAACTATGTCACCGTAAACAGACTAAATAATGTAATGAGTAAAATAGGTGAATTCCAACCCAAAATGATAGGGAAGGTAATCGGTCTTTTTGCACAGGATATTCTTGAAGATTTTGAGAAAGATTTTCCGGCTGTTTTCACAACGATAGAAAAAGAGGAACAGAAAAGGATCAACAAAAAGTTGAATTCTTTAGTAATTGATTTTATAAAAGAAGAGTTGATTTCAGCAAAAGTGTAGTTTGGGAGTGATGCCAATGAAATAAAAAACTTTTGCTGTTAAAACAGATTAAAAATGAAAAAGATAAGTACATTATTCAAAAAAGATATAAATAATTTAGGAAGAGTTATTAACGAAATCAATCCTGAAAACAATTGGGTTTTTGATGGAAAAGCTATTGCTACGCAAAAGTTTGATGGTTCTGCATGTGCGGTGATCAAAGGGAAATTATACAAAAGATACGATGCCAAAAAAGGGAAATCAGCTCCTGAAGGTGCAATTCCATGTCAGGAAGCAGATCTTATTACAGGTCATCATCCGCATTGGGTAGAGTGTAGCATAGAGAAAAAAGATGATCAATACTTCTGGGAAGGATTCAACGCGTTGGCTGAATCGGGCAAGGTAGAAGATGGCACTTACGAGCTTATTGGTGAGAAAGTACAAGGAAATCCTGAAAATATTAAAGGTCATTTATTAGTAAAACATGGAAGTAATATTCTTAGGTTAGAAAGTTTAGATTTTGAATGTATCAAAAACTTTTTGAGCAATCCTGAGAATAATATGGAAGGTATTGTTTTTCATCATCCAGCGGATAATCGTATGTGTAAGATCAGGAAATCTGATTTTGGTGTACGTAGAAAAGCGATAAAAGAACTTATTGTTTAAAATAAAGATTGAGTTTCGGTAATTTTTTTACCGGAACTTTTTTATGTATAAACACAACCACAAACCTTTGAGATGTATTGAATAGCTAGAATGTTTACAAATATTTCAGATGAAGACGTGAAAATTCCCCTCCCTTGGAGGGGTAGCGAAAATTCAAAAAATTTTTGACGGGGTGGTTTAAAAAGAAAAAAAATAATGTTACAAGCAGAAATAAAAAGTCTTTTAAAAGAAGACATCAGTGTATTAATAAAAGTTCCCAACTCAGGAAAGCATTATTTATGCGATTGTGGTGAAGCGAGTTTACTGACGGTAAAGGAGATACAAACAATATCCGCGATATTCATCAGCCATACCCATATCGATCACTTTTCGAATTTTGACGGTATTTTCAGGCATCAGATCGGAAGCGGAGAAAAAGTAGTGATTTGCGGACCAAAAAATATTCATCAGCAGGTCGAAGCAAGATTAAAATCCTATACCTGGAATTTAATCGATGAAAATGCCATTGAATACGAGATCCGTGAAATTATTTCCAAAGATGAAATTAATATATATACAATCCGTCCGCCATACTGGAACCTGGAATTGGTAAAAACACAGAATTTTCTTTTTGAAGATGTCTATGTGGATGTTGATTTTGCCATTCTTGATCATAAAACAGATTCTATAGCTTATTTGTTTAAAGAAAAAGACGCAGTCACCTTCAATGAAAATGCTTCTGATTTTAAGAAAGGGAAATGGATTAGCGAACTGAAGACAGCTTTTGAAAATAATGATACGGATAAAGAAATTGAGATAGAAGGAACCTTGTACAAAGCATCAGATCTATCTCATTTACTGACCAGAAGTGAAGGTTACAGATTAGGCGTTATCATGGACCATGCAGCCGATGAGGACAATTATAAAAAAATAAAATCGGTCTTCAATAATGCAGATATGGTGTACATTGAAACGTTTTATAAAGATTCGGATCAGGAATTTGCCAGGCTCAATTATCACAGTTTTGCGTCTGCATCAGGAAAAATTATGAATGAATGTAAGGTAAAGCAAGCTGTTCCGATCCATTTTTCAAGAAGGTATACTGAAAATGATCAACAGGAAATTGAAACTGCTTTTTATAAAGCATTTCAAAATTAAAAAAATAGGATGCCACCCTTCACAAAGATTGAAGTTGAAAACGTAATATTCCCTTCTACGGATGGGTGTCAAATCACAGATTTGATGGGTGGTTCAATAAAACAACAAAAAATAAAAAAATGAAACCCAATATATTTTTTACAGCAGACCATCATTTTGGTCATGAAAATATTATAAAATTCTCCGAAAGACCCTTTGAGTCTCTCAAACATATGAACGAAGAGCTGATCAAAAGATGGAATGAAAAAGTAAATCCTGGAGATACTGTTTACCATTTAGGAGATTTCAGTCTTGGTAAACCGGATTTTACAAAAGAAATTCTGGATCAGTTAAATGGCAATATTCATCTCATAAAAGGAAATCATGAAGGTGCTGCTTTAACGCATCCCACAAGATTTGCTTCCATCAGAGATTATCATGAACTCAGAATAGATGAAGAGGATAACAATAATGGAAAACAGAAGATCATTCTCTTTCATTACTCTATGAGAACATGGAATGGTTCACATCGTGGAGTCTGGCAATTATACGGACACTCACACGGAACATTACCGGATGATGAAATGGCGCTAAGCTTTGATGTGGGAGTAGATTGCCATAACTTCTATCCGATTTCCTACGAAGAAGTGAAAGAAATAATGAAAAAGAAAAAATGGACGCCGCCTTTTGCTCCAAGGAACTAAGCTAGAGATTTATAATAATCATGGAAACAACCAATGAAATAATAATTGTAGATCTGGAAGCAACCTGTTGGGAAAACGACAGGATTCCGATTGGACAAAAAGTCGATATCATAGAAATGGGAATTTGTAAATTGGACCTTACCTCCAACTTAATCTCCCAAAAACAAAGCATTTATGTCATTCCCGAAAGATCAGAGATTAACAGCTTCTGTACAAAACTAACAGGAATTACACCGCAACTTATAGAAGAAAAAGGAATCTATTTCGAAGAAGCCTGCGAAAAAATAATGGAGGAGTACAATCCGGAACTGCTTACCTGGGCTGGATATGGTAATTTCGACAGAGAACAGATCTTCGAACAGTGTGACTGGCTCGGAATAGAAAATCCTTTTTCAGGAGAATATCTTGACGTGATGTACGAATTTAAAAGACATTTCAAACTTCATAAATCTATAGGATTGAAGAGAGCTCTTGATCATCTTAAAATGAATTTCGATGGAAATCATCACAGCGGGGCAGACGATGCTTATAACACAGCCAAAATTCTCAATGAGATTTTGGGATAATAATAGAGACGGGAGTAAACGTTTAAAGACGACCAACTTTCTTCTTTTAACCTTAAAACATAAACAATTGAAAACAACAGATAATATATTAATTATAGACCTCGAAGCAACATGTTGGGAAAACAGACCCCCGAGAGGTCAGGAAAGTGAGATCATAGAAATCGGAGTATGCATTATGGATGCAAAAACCGGAAAGATCTCCAGAAATGAAGGAATTTTAATAAAACCTCAGCACTCAAAAGTAAGCCCTTTCTGCACAGAACTGACAACGCTTACCCAAAACTTGCTGGATAATGAAGGTATTGCGCTTGAAGATGCTTTTGATATTCTAAGAGCAGAATATGATTCCGAAAACCTAACCTGGGCAAGCTATGGAAACTATGATCTGAATATGCTTCAGGATCAGGCAAGAAGGTTTTATGTGGATTATCCGTTAGGTGATGATCATATCAATGTGAAAACCTTATTCGGGGAAATACATCCCACCATTAGAAAAAGCGTAGGAATGCAGAGGGCTTTGAATGAACTTGGGTTCAAGCTTGACGGAACTCATCACAGAGGGGTAGATGATGCAAGAAACATTGCCAAAATCCTACATTGGTGTATGAAAAACAATTAAGAACTCTCTGAAAAATGAATAAACTCAAAGGCTGTACACTCATTGTACAGCTTTTTTTACGCGATAATCCCAGCATATTTTGAGTAATCAGCTCAAACCGTTTTTTCCTTACTATATCAGAACCGTAATAATGAAATTTATACTAAGATTACTGTTTTTAATTAATAAATCTTTAAACAGGGAATTTTATACAGTGAATTAAATCAGACAATATATATACTTTAATTACCTTAAATTTTTGTTAAAAAATTCACTTTCTGGGGATAATTTACTGTCTGTCAGTCAATTTTTGTTATTTTAGCTGACAAGAAAGAATTTATGTTTATTGCAGAGGAATTTAAGACGATATATTTAAACTATAAAATCAAGGAAATAGTTCCGTTTCTTAAAAAACTAATACCAAAAGATAAAAAAGAAGTTGCTTCCATCCTGAAGAAACACATCAATAAGGAATGGGGGCACAATGCAATCTCTGTGTTAGCAGCTTTGGCATGTAGTACAACAAAAGCTGAATATGAGAAATTAAGACCCGGATACTATTCAGTCCCAGTTAATCTTATAGACGAACTATTTGAATTCTACGTTCCGGAATGGATCGGAGGAAGTTCCCTGTTTTTAGAAGGTTTTGATTATTTGAAAGTTTTAGAATGGGAAAGTAAGGAATATTTTACCATAAATGATGAAATATGTGCTGAACTATTGGCATCTTCTTCAAGAACTGATGAAGTACTGTTTACTTATCCGGTGACACTCAAATCTCATATCTGGCTTTTATTTGAATATGAATCTGGAGTGACTGGATCTTACAGGGATAAAAATTGGAAAGATATCTTCAAAAAGCTTTCTGATGAAAATAAAATAGATCGTCCGAGATTGTTGAAAACTACACTCAATGCTATCAATTTCAATTTTTCAAAAGAGCATAATGCTTGGTTTCTGGAACTCTTTACCCATTTGGAACCTACGAATAAAGAGATTATAGGATTGCAGGATGAAATGTTTATTATTTTTCATTCAACGCAATATTCTTTGCACCCTGGAGTATTGAAGGTACTCAGCTCAGTATTTACAGATAATGATTTTAAAACTGAAGAATTTTTACAATTTGCAGATTCATTGATGACGGTTCCCACAAAGAATACTATCAATGCAATACTTCAGGCTTTGGAGAAAATTGTAAAACATGACAAAACATACAGCGAGGAAGTTTGTATTCTTTTAATGCCTGTTTTTCTGAATAAAGATAAAACCCTTCAGACAAAAGCTGCAAAAATTATTGCTAAATACGCAAACAAAAATTCAGAAAGGGTTAAGAACGAATTGCATTCTTATAGAGACTCTATTCTTACCGATGCCCATACTTTGTTAAAAGAATTTTTTGTAGAAAATAGAATTCTTGAGCCCAAAGAAAAATCACCATATAAAAATGACTTGTGGCATATATCACAACCTGTTTTGCCTATTGAGAATATCGATGATTTTATATTTCTGGCGTCTCAGATATTCAATAATAATGAACCGTATCATTTCGATCTGTTTCTGGATGCATTATTAAGGTTTAATGATGACCTTACAGAAGAACACCTTAATCAATTGGAGCCAGCCTTCAAAGCTGCCTTCAAAAGAAAAGAAACATTGGGACTTCATCATTTGCTGGCTACATTTCTGATACATTACGGCTTATTGAAATATGAAAATAAATCAAAAATTTTACAGGAAGCGAGACTGGGATTTCCTGCCCTTGAAAGCTGGAGTGAAAAGAAAACCCCTTTTATTTTCAAAGCTTATCACAAATTACTGCTGGGGATTTATGAATTATTAAAACAAAATAAAAAGCTTCCGATGCTTTCAGTTCCGGATCATACGCCCTGCTGGATTACAGCCCGTAAACTTGTTGATAAGGTAAAAATTTATCAGCAGTATGGCGAGCAGCCTATCCCTTTTGATTTGGAGATAGCCATACTTCGTGTAGAAAAAGAAAATCTTCAGGATGCAGAGCAATATGCAACAGAACACTTGAGTGAAGCTTATCTTAATCTTTTGAAACCTATTTTTGATGAGAATTATTTCAAAGATCAATATCAGAAAGAATATCTGGATGGAAGTTTCCATTGGGATTTCGGTTACAGAAAAATATACAAATGGAATGGGACAGAAGAAATCCCACAAATTTTAGTAGATATTGAAAATCAAAAACAGCTCCCGGAAAACGCTTCTTTTTTGGATCATTTGTTCAATTCCTATCATGGTGTTTATGATCGGGACCTGATTCATATTTTATATACAGCCCCTTATTTTTCAGGATCAGTAGTTGCAAAAAAATACAATGAAAATTTATCAAATGCTGATTATCAATATGATATTAAAGGAAATGTAGCGTTTCTTGATGCATGGATGAAATTAAATGCACCTTTTCAGCCGGTACACTATTTATTCCTCTCTTCGGGACTGTTTAATAAAGATAAGACCTTCTCTGGTATGGCTTTTGAAGTCTTAATAAGCAAGGTGGTTTCCGAAGATTTCAATATACAGAAATTTGGGATTTTGATGGGGGAAACAATTAATTTCGGATGGGCTCCTGTGAAAAGATTTACAGACGGTATTTCGGATGTTATTAATTTGAGTGCCAGTCATAATCAAGCCTTTGAGAAACTGCTGATATCCATTCTTTCAGCAATTAAAAAACCGGTTTTTAATCTTAAAAAGCTATTGGAGCTTTATTATGAACTGCTTAATCAGAACAAGACCCAAGTGGATGAAAGTCTTCTGGATTTGTTTCAAGAATGGGAAAAAGAGAATAACCTGAAAAAAATTATACATCAAATTAATAACCAATGAAAGAGAGACTTTATGAGATTCTTAATGAGGAAAAAGTACATGAGATCATCCCTTTTTTGAAACAGCTTTCTTCAGAAGAAAAGAAAACATTAGTACCGACGATAAAAAAAATGGACCGTGAGATCAATAAGATCATCATGACCAAAAACTCTTATCATACTGCGGGTTCTGTGAATCAGCACTCAATTATAGACATTGCATCATTTGTTTGTATGGATCAGAAAAACTTTGGTAAAAATTACTGGAGTATTTTCCGAAATGCTGAACAGGCAGAGCAAATACTGGAATGGGGATGCCCGGATTGGTTTTCAGACTTCATTAATGATTCTATAGACGCTGAATTTACAGCTTTTAATTATAAAGATATTTTAGGATGGACAGAAAAAGGCTATATCAAACCTAAGCCGGAATTACTGGGGTATCACTTAAGTAACTATCCTGTAGCAGATTTATATCATCACCCGGATACGCTTAGTACCCATTTTTGGTATTTATGCGAATATCCTTCTAAATCACTTCCTTTTCAGAAAGAATGGTTTCCATTAATACAAAAGCTGGTAGCAGATAAGAAAATTGAAAGAAAAAGATTTCTGAGAGAATGCCTTCTAGCTGCAAACAGAAATTTCAATAAAAATGTGACGGGTTGGTTTATGGATTCGTTTACAGCATTGAAACCAACAGATGAAGAATTAGTAGAACTTCAGGATGATCTGCTTGCAGGGCTTTCCTCACCACAGTCAAAAGCGGTCAATACCCTCTTAACGCATCTTAAAAAAATAGTGGGAACTTCTGAATTTAAGAGTGATGAATTTTCTCATTACTTACCGAATTTGTTGAGCTCAGAAGTGAAAACAGTGGTTATTGCCAGTCTGATGCTTACAGAAAAGATATTCCAAAAGAAGATCATAGATCCGGAAATGTTGGGAATGGCTTTAAGCACAGCATTTGTAAGTAAAGATGATGGTATACAGTCAAAAGCTGCAAAAATCATTCACAGATATATCCCTGCATCTGAAAATATGATGGAGGCTCTTTCTCATTATTCTGATAATATATTAACGAATGTGCGCCCAGTTTTAGCAAAATACATAGAAGAAAAGCAACCTGAACTGGACGTCATTACTTCAGAACAATTATCTCTTATTACAGACGGGAATAAAGTAAAAGTACTGGAGAGTTTTGAAGACCTTATGTTCTTTCTTCCTTTGGCTATTGATGATCCGTACAGTCATCATTGTGATATAGCATTGGATGGATTTATCCGTTTTGCGAATGATGTGGATGCCGAATCTGTAAAATTAATCGAGCCGGTATTTCTTAAAGCCTGTAAAACTATTGCAAAGTGGGAAGTTCCTTATTTAAATGTTTTATTGTGCAATCTGATTATTAATTATGGATTAAGCTTATTAGGAAAATATCCTCTTCAGCTTAAAAATCTTGAAAAAATATATCAAAAAACCCGTGATGAAGAAGCGTCAAGAGAAGTTTATTCCAACTATCAGAAAAAGTTAGGACCAATTGAAAATGTGGGGGCAGAATGTCCTACGATGGAGGCATTCAAAGAAATTGCAATCTACGTTAATCATAAAATAAAATTGGGTGACGATACTCCGTTATTGTTTACCACAACGCATTCACCGTGTTGGATTTCACCGGAGATTCTGGTAGAAAAATTTGAGATTTATCAGAATAAAAATATTGAACCTCATCATCTTGATCTTCAATTGGCACTGCAGCGTTGCGCTTTAGATAATACATCACAAGCATTACAGCAGGTTGAAAAAAAATTAAAAGGAGAATACAAAGACCTATTGCTATTTTTCTTCGGTAGAAATGTAACACCGAAAGGGAAATTTGAACATCCGTCATGGTGGATGACAGCAGGAATTACACGTTCTCCGGAAACTATATTTAAAGAATTTAAGGATTTTGGATATGATACTATTCCTGTAGAATTCTTCTCCGGAAATTATAGTTGGAAAACAATAGACAGTAAGAAAAATTCATATTATCCGGTTGAATTAAATATTGTAATTCCAAAATATCATTTAGAAAAAAGAAAAGAACCTTTATTCCTGGAATACTTTGTGGCTGAGCAGAAAGAGCTTACCGAAATTCCGGCATTGATGTGGTGTTTTCCAAATACATTAGGAAATGCTCTGGCAAAGGTTATTAAATATTGTCTTTTCTATTCCGGTATCGCAGAAGTATATGAAAGAAATCTGGTGCTTCATACAGCGCAGGCTCTATATCAGATTAAGAAACCTTTGGATTCCATGGGATATTTATTTCTGGGAACAATATTCTTAGATGGTGATAAAACCATCAGAGGAACTGCAGCTGAAATTTGGCTGGAACATGTTTCCCACAAAATGATAGATAATGCTCAATTAGGAAAAGTGGTTGGTCTGCACGAAAAGCTGGAATGGGCACCTGTTAAGAGATTAACGGATCTTATGCAGCATCATATGCTGAATGTAAGCAAAGATCATAATATTGCTTTGGAAGAATTCATATCTAATATATTACTTCAAATGGAGCAACCGATTACCAACTTGAAAAAACTGTTAGAAATTTACCATGAAGTTTTGGCTTTAAACCAATCAGAAGCCAATCAACAAGTTATAGAAAAGCTAAACGATTGGAAAGAAAACTCAAGCCTGAAAAAAATCTGCAATCTTCTTCTTAAAAAATAAATTATGGAAGATACGCTCATTTACAACTATTCAAAATCTTCTTCGCTGGTTCGGAAAGATGCCCTTGAAGAACTGTTTCTTGCCAAATACAGTGAGATACAGAAAAATACCGACGCTCCCTGCTTTTTCTGGGGAAACGTAGGACAACCTTTTATTCTGGCACGTTGCCTGATTACACTTTCCAATATTGTGAAATCAAGTTTCAACCTGTCTCCATTTCAGATGGCATTGCTTAAAGATCCTATTGTAACCGCCGGAAATGAAAGGCTTCGTTTTGAAGGTTTTTCTCATTGTGCCGGTGTATATGCAAGGATAGATGTTCTTCCTGACGGGCTGGATGGTGAATTTCTGGAAAACGGAACCACCAATGTAGATTTTAATCAGCCAATGATAACTGCATTAGGAAGTATTCGTCCAAACGAAAAAATTATGCTTTCCGTGGGGGAAAAAGAAGTTGGTCTTTATAAAGAGGAAAAAAAAGTAATTGAAAGAAAGGTACCATTACCTGAAAAGTGGATCAAAGGGCTGGGGACTGTACAGATTTATCTTTCAGAATCCGAAAAACAGCATACATTTAATAAAATTCAGACGCAGCAGTTATTCAGAGGAATGCCGAAAGGAGTAGTAAAATCAGACTATTATCTTATGGTGAGAGGAAACAAGCCTATGTTTTCACCGGTAAAATCTGCGGATGCCGTTTGTATCGGTGGGCTTCACAGGCTTCGGCTGCTAGAGCCATTACTTCCTTACATAGACAGTATGCAGGTATTTCCTCATACTAATATGCAATCTACCACATGGCAGCTGTATATGGGAAATATAAAATTCAGTTTCTCTTTATCCAGAGAAAGCTGGCGGGGATTTTCTGGTGAAGGAGCGGTATTGGAGAGCCTTACAACAGAGGTACCTGATGAGTGGATCGATGCTTTAGATAAATATGCTTATGCTAATCAATCATTCAATGGAAGAAATTTAGCTGTAGATGAAAACCTGAGCTTGAGTACAACTGATAATATTACGGGAAGATTAGCCGCAATGGGATTATTAGGTTATGATCTTGACGAAAATGAATTTTTCTATCGCAGACTTCCTTTTAAACTCAGCCGGATTTTAGGTTTAAACCCTCGTATGAAGAATGCAGAAAAATTGATAGAAGGTGGAAAAGTAGAAATATTAAATAAAAATAAAGAAAGAACAGAGGCAAGAGTACAGGGAACAGGTGTGCATCACACGGTTATTCTTGAAGAAGATAAAGAACGCTGCACGTGTGAATGGTTCAGTAAGTACCAGGGGGAAAGAGGTCCCTGTAAACACGTTCTTGCTGTAAAAAAACTTGCCAATAGCCAATAAAAGCTTAAAAAAATGCCACGAATGCACGGATTTTTATTCGTGAATTCGTGGCTATTTAAAAATATAAGAAGGTTGATACCATTTCATCTAAAAGCTTAAAAAAATGCCACGAATGCACGGATTTTTTATTAGTGAATTTGTGGCTATTTAAAAATATAAGAAGGTTATACCATTTCATCTAAAAGCTTTAAAAAGCGCCACGAATGCACAGATTTTTTATTCGTGAATTCGTGGCTATTTAAAAATATAAGAAGGTTAATACCATTTTATCTAAAAGCTTAAAAAAATGCCACGAATGCACAGATTTTTTATTCGTGAATTCGTGGCTATTTAAAAATATAAGAAGGTTAATGCTATTTCATCTAAAAGCTTAAAATATACCACGGATGCACAGATTTTTATTTGTGAATTCGTGGCTATTAAAAATTTAAAAAATATTTTATTGTGTTCGTTTCATCCATTCATCGTAAGTCAAAACACCCAATTCAGGCTTTCCATCACCCTCAAGAATTGAAATAAATTCAAGTTGATTACCATCTGGATCATTAAAATAAATAGCCAACGCTGGCATCCAGGCAAAAACCATGGATTCAATGCTGCCATTTTTCAGGAAGTTATAAGGATTCAAATTTTTATCCTCTAAAAACTTTACAGAATAGTTCAAAATATCTTCCTTACTGCTCGAAAAGGCAAAATGCCTTGTCTGAAGGTTCTCTTTCTGTTCCCATAGTCCAAGCATAAACTCTTTATCTTCCCCAATCCATAGAAATGCTATAGGTCTTGTTTCATCTCTGTGTGCCAATTTCAGCCCTAATACTTCCGTATAAAACTTAATACCTTTTTCCAAATCACTTACCTGAACATGAGTTTCATATAATCCTTTAATCATAGCTTTAATTTTAATAATAACAAAGCTAGAAAACCGGCGCTTTAAAAACTTACATTTCTAATTCCTTTATTTGAATTGAATAATAGAAGGTTTAAATAAAAGATTGCATCTGCGAAAGTAAAACCTAAGCAATAGAAACAGATTTTGGTCTGCTTAAAATATTAAAACTTCTCATTCTGATTTAGTCAAAAGACATCAAAAGGTCTACAAGACATTCAAAAAAATAAAATTTTATAAAAAATAAACTACGCAAAATGACTGCGTAATTCCATTGTTACTTTGCATCAGAAATCAGAGAGGAAGCAACTCTCCCTATGTTTAACAAAAAAACAGTAACTCATGAAATTTAATTTTTTGAAAAAAGAAAATAAAGAAGTCTTGAACTACGAAGGTGAAAAAGCATACATAATGACACCTGAAGAAGAATTATATAGTGCTGTGGTGACAACAGGACTGTCCAATATCTCTTATGAAAAAGGAGATGGCAGATTAGAGAGAATAAAGTCTCTGATTGGCAAAAATGACCCGGAATTTGTAGCAAAATTAGCTGTTTATGCGAGAAAAGATATGCATTTACGTTCTGTTCCTTTAGTCTTGGCTACAGAGTTGGCAAAAGAAATTTCAGGCTCTGATCTGGTAAGCAGAACTGTGGATAGCGTTGTTCAGAGAGCGGATGAAATCACAGAATTATTGGCATATTACCAATTATCCAATAAAAGAACAGAAACTAAAAAGCTGAACAGATTATCCAAGCAGATTCAGAAAGGTCTCGCGAAATCATTCAATAGGTTTGACGAATACCAATTTGCAAAATATAACAGAAAGGCTGAGGTAACAATGAAAGATGCCTTATTCCTTGTTCATCCCAAAGCTAAAAATGATGATCAACAGACAATTTTCAATAAAATTGCTCATGGTATATTGGAAACTCCTTACACCTGGGAAGTAGAGCTTTCAGTATTGGGACAGACCAAATTTATTAATGAAGCAGAAAGAAAATTGGCTTTCAAAAATAAATGGGAAGAGCTGATCTTTAGTAATAAATTAGGTTATATGGCAACATTACGAAACCTCAGAAACATCCTGGAAGCAGAAGTGTCTTCTAAAGCTATGGAGAAAGTCTGTCGTTATCTGGCTGATGAAAAAGCGGTGGCACATTCCAAACAGTTACCATTCCGTTTTCTTGCTGCGTACAGAGAATTGAAAGCTGTTGATTCCCCTTATTTGTCATCCGTATTGGAGGCATTGGAAGAAGCTGTTGCCCAAAGTGCTCAGAACATCAAAGGCTTTGGTTTTGGGACTTCAGTAGTCATTGCAGCAGACGTTTCAGGTTCTATGCAGAAATCAGTATCTCCCAAAAGTAAAATTTTGTTGTATGATATCGGTCTTCTGATGTCTATGATCCTACAGTCAAAATGCCAGAATGTAGTGACGGGAATATTTGGTGACCGTTGGTTACGCGTTCCGATGCCTAAAAATGGAATCCTTAGAAACGTAGATGCTTTCTACAAGCGAGAAGGAGAAGTAGGATACTCTACAAACGGTTATCTGGTGATTGAAGATTTGATCAGAAGAAAAGAAAAAGTAGATAAAGTAATGTTGTTTACCGATACTCAGCTTTGGGACAGCAATAATAATCAAAACTCTTTTGAATATTCCTGGACCCAATATAAAGCTTTGGCACCTAATGCCAAATTATATATTTTTGACCTAGCAGGGTATGGAAGACAGCCAATAGATATCAAAAGAAATGATGTGTACCTTATTGCTGGTTGGTCAGACAAAATTTTCGATGTACTGAATGCGTTGGAAGACCAAAAATCTGCAATTGAAATCATACAAAAAGTAGTGCTGTAAAAGGCACTGCTTTTAAAAACTATTTTTAGAAGCTTATTCCCGCTTTTCACTGTATCTTTTTCGCCAGTGCTTATTTCAAGCCAAAACAGAAAAAGGATGCCGTTGCAATCGGGGCTATGGATGTATTAATTATTTTGCTTCCGATTTTAGGGATTTTTAAGCTATTTCAAATTGTAATTTCTCTTTTTTAAAAAAAATATCTACGTAAATAGATTGCGTACTAACCGTATAATTTTGTAGTAACAATTAACACCGGTGCCGTAAGAGAAGACATACTTCGATTCCAAACTGACAGAGTCTTTTCGAAAATTGCCTGGTAAAAATAAACCAATGCCGTGTGTAAGAGTTCCATCGTCAACTTTTAATTGAACCATTACTCTTACAATTGAATTGCTTGGTTTTATAAAAAAGCAAGTGCCGTAAAACAGAAATACTTCGTGGGGTAACGGAAGTACAGGTGCAAGTCCTGTTCTGCAATGGCAGATAGTATAAAGAGAGCACACCGTTAATACGTGTCTGTTTGCACCATTGCCTTGCTGTTTTCAAGTGTCGTTCTGGAATCATACTTCGAGATCATAAACATTGTGTCGCAGGTTCAAGTCCTGCCTTTTCCCTCGAAAAGGAAAAGTAGCTCAGTTGGTTAGAGCAAATGCACGGAAGATTCCAAAATTTTTACCTTGATATGATGAAAGAGTGCCGTAGAGAAGGCTTACTTCGGTTACATTTGGTTCGACTCCAGAATAGATCATGAAAATGATTTATAAAAGTCTTTTCGAATATTTGCCTCTTTTTTTAAAAAAACAAACAAGTGTCGTAGAATAGTGTTACTTCGCTCATTACGACGGGGACACAGGTTCGAATCCTGTCTCTTCCAATAAAATTAAAGGAAGGGTAGCTCAGCTGGTAGAGCACGACATCACTATTTGATTATTACCTTGTTTTTATAAGATTATATTTCAGTAACTAAGCCGGAAGCGGGGAATCGGAATACATCTTTGTATCGTAATTTTCTAAACTTCCTTTCTTCCCGCCTCTGGCTCAGTTCTGAATGTATTGTATAAGTATCGTTGGGAAAAAATTCATCGTTACAGCCATTTGGGGAGGAATAACGAAGTCGGTAATTCCGGCAAGGTTATCCGGTTCGAATCCGGCAAGTAAAGCCCCCTTTTTTCCTTATAGTTACCTTTACAAAAAAAGCCGATGATCAATCGGCTTTTTGTTCTTTATTTTCAAGTTCTTCCTCGAACATTTGTTTCCATTTGGTGAGGGTCGTTCTGCTTATTTTATATTTTTTAGACATATAGCTGGTAGAATGTCCGTGTTTCTTCTGATACTGAAGAAGTTTCAGCATGGTTTTCTTATCGTAAGTCTTTAGCTTCTGATTGTTTTTCTGGCTTTCCTTTGAAGGTTTGAAGAGCCTGTCATTAAATTTCAGAACATCTTCCGTAGTTTCCAGTTTGCCAAGAAGTTCTTTGATCTTTGGATCTTTCAATTTATCAGGATATTCAAGCTTAAGCATATCCTGATAGATTTTTTTGTAATTAGGGCGCATTTTGTTTCAGTTTATCCGTTCATATTATCACTTTTCTGAAGCCATCTGTGAAGAGTACTCTTAGGGATAGAGTATTCTTTAATAACCTCAGTTTGGGTCATCTCACCAGATATAATTCTTTTCATGATAAACTCTTTGATTTCCTGGGTGTAAATATTCTTTCTGAAATAAGGAATTTTATCAGACTTCTGTTGATTTTTATTGATGGCAGCCGGAGGAGCATATAAAATCAGATGGGAACTGTAAAGTCTGAAAAAATCATACTCCAATAGTTTACTCCATCTTAGAAGAAGATCAGAATCCATAGATTTGCTATTGTACATTTTTTCCACAGCCTCTTCATCTTTGCTCAGAAACTTGCAGATCCTCTCCATTGTTATTTCGTTTTCATCTACTTTTTCCTTAATAAACGTCCCAATATGGATCTCTTTGTATAACATTCTTTTTTAATATTATCTATTAATAAAACTTTTGCATAAAAGCCAGAATAGAAGATATATTATAATGTATTACAAGGTGTAATGCAAATGTTTGAGATAGGAGGCTGGTAAGAAGATCTGAGAATTTGTAGAACAATGAAATTTTAAAAAATTAATCAGGATAGGATTGCTTAATTTAATAAAATAATATGCTCCGCGCTACTTTAATGTAATTAGGTTATATTCCTTATTTTCAATGGATTTATAACTCTTCTTCTTTTTCAAACTTCCTTTCTCTACCATTTTGTGTAAATAATATATAACCTATTAAAGTTTTTTCATGCAATACTATTTATAAGCCTTATGTGTTCACTTGTTGTGTTTTGACAACCAGTTTTTTATGCTTTGAATATTTTGTTTAGTACCAAATAATCTGCTTAATTGCTCTCAAATTTAAACAAAAATCATAAGAGATTCCTGTCGAAAATATAAAAATGTAGGTTTATAGAGAAATTTTAATTAAAATTAACATATTATATGTACTTATGTGTGAAATATTTTAATGATAACGAAGTAAAGAATAAAAAATTGTATACCATTCAGCAAGTCCATAACTTTGCAGTTCAATGAAAAATACTATAAGCTTATTCGACTTTTCGAAAAAAATAAATTATAAAAATGAGTTGCTGGCAGGCTTTACCGTTGCGATGACTATGATTCCTGAATCTTTGTCATTCGCCATTCTTGCCGGGCTTTCACCTCTTACAGGACTGTATGCAGCATGTATAATGGGTTTTGTAACAGCGGTTTTAGGAGGACGTCCCGGAATGGTTTCAGGAGGAGCAGGGGCTACCATCGTAGTATTGATCGCCCTGATACAATCTCACGGAATAGAATATCTTTTTGCAACTGTTGCGCTGGCAGGAATTCTTCAAATGCTTGTCGGAATTTTTAAGCTCGGCAAATTTGTACGGCTTATTCCTCAACCCGTAATGTATGGCTTTCTGAACGGATTGGCAATTATTATCTTCATGGCACAGGTAGAACAATTTAAAATTACAGACAGCAATGGAGTAGTCGGCTGGCTTCAGGGAGTTCCCCTGTATATCATGGCAGGATTAACAGCTCTTACGATTGCTGTTGTTTACTTCTTTCCTAAAATTACAAAAGCTGTTCCCGCTTCTCTGGTGGCTATTATTGTTGTATTCGCTGTAGTTTTCGGATTTAATATTCAAACGAAGACAGTAGCAGATATCGCTCACATCAGCGGCAATCTTCCAAGTTTTCATATTCCTAAGATTCCTTTTACACTGGAAACCTTGCAGATCATTTTTCCGTATGCATTGATTATGGCAGGAGTAGGACTTATTGAATCCCTTCTGACCCTATCCATGGTGGATGAGATCACCAATTCCAAAGGAAGTGCCAATAAAGAATCGGTTGCTCAGGGGTTGGCAAATATTACAAACGGATTTTTCGGAGGAATGGGAGGCTGTGCAATGGTTGCACAAACACTGGTAAATCTTAATGCAGGTTCAAGAGCAAGGCTATCAGGAATTATTGCATCACTCATGATCCTTATGATTATTTTAATGGGTGCACCTGTCATAGAAAAGATCCCGATGGCAGCATTGGTAGGGGTAATGATGATGGTGGCACTCAGTACTTTTCAGTGGGTTTCTATCAGAATTGTGAATAAAATGCCGAAGTCTGATATATTTGTAGGGATTACAGTTGCTTTAATTACTGTAGTTCTTCATAATCTTGCTTTAGCTGTTTTGGTAGGAGTTATTATTTCTGCCCTGGTCTTTGCCTGGGATAATGCTAAAAGAATACGGGCAAGAAAACATACCGATGAAAACGGAATCAGACATTATGAGATATACGGTCCATTGTTTTTTGGTTCTGCCACAGCTTTTGCAGATAAATTTGATCCTATGAATGACCCTGACGAAATTGTGGTAGATTTTAAAGAAAGCCGCATTGTGGATATGAGTGCTATTGATGCTCTTGATAAACTGTCAAAAAGATATAAACAGCAGGGAAAAACAGTGTATTTGCGCCATCTCAGTGAAGACTGCCGTAAAATGCTGAAAAATGCAGAAGCAGTTGTAGAAGTAAATATTCAGGAAGATCCGACATATAAAGTAATGCCTGAAAAATAGAAAAGTAGCCAATCTCAATAAAAAATATAAGCTCTAATAGCAGAAAAAGGACTGTAATAATTTTACAACCCTTTTTTATTGTTTCTTCTATCAAATCATAAAATATCTTAAAACAGAGAATCTAAGCGATACTTTTATGATAAAAATTTTATCTTTGGGAAGAATAGAAACTAAACACTTGTTGATGATTCAAAAAAATTAAATCTTTTTCAAGAAAGCTAAATAAAACTTTTAACTAAAACATATTGAAAACAGATATCGACATTCACAACCACTGTCATTTTTCTTTTGACCTGTGGCTCACCTTAATCAAATCTCATCCTGAATTTAAAACAAAAAGAGTTGAGCTGTTCTCCTCGTTTTTTAATGTTGACGCACCGATAGAAATGGTTGCAAAAACTGTAAAATATTATGATGATCTTTGCAATACCATCAATGAAGTTACAGGAGGAAATATAGATACTTTTGAAATTTATCTGATGATTTTAGGAGCGTTGAATGTAGATATAAAACTTTTAAATAAAGAAAAACTCAATGAGTTTTATGTGAAAAGTGAAGAATTGTTCCTGGAATACAGACCGGTTGTCATATTTGAAAATATTCATGATTTTTTTGGTGAAATTAAAAATCAAGGGAAGACAATCAATATCCTGAGTAATACCGGATTCATCAAAGGAAAAACAATGAGAAAATTTCTGATTCATGAAAATCTGGATCAGTATATCGATTTTCACATTTATTCTGACGAAATCAACTGTTCGAAACCTAACCCGCTTATTTTTCAGGAAGTGAAGAATAATATTAAAGATCAGGAACTGCCAATGTCTCAGATTCTGCATATTGGTGATAATCCTTTCGCAGATTATAAAGGGGCAAAAGACTTTGGTTTCAGTGCACATTTACTTAAACACTAAAGATAAACATGAATAAAAGATACAGCTTACACCACATTCATTCGGCGGATGAGTTTACTTTCTCACCTGCAGAATACAGCTATTTCAAGTATGGCGATAAGTCGTATGCTGAAAAATTTGCAAGAGAATTATTCGAAGGATTTATTACTGAAAATGAAGAACTTTTAAATACAGATAAGCAGATTGTAGTGCTTCCAAGTCCTTATATGGCAATTCCTACAGCTTCCAATTTTCTGTGTTTTTTCTTTAAAAAACATCTGGATTTCTATCTGTTTCAAAAAGGAAAAAAATCTTCCATCTTATCAAAAATAAATAGAAATCATACCTATATAACAGATTATGGTAATCTTAGTTTCGAAGATCGCAAAAATCTGATTGCCAATGATACTTATTATATCGATAAAGATTTTGTAAGAGGAAAACTTTGTATTTTTATAGATGATATAAAGATAACGGGAAGCCATGAATATACGGTCAACAAAATCCTGAATGAATATAATGTGGAAGCAGATTTTATGTTTCTGTATTATGCAGAACTCATGAATTTTGACCTTGATCCTAAAATTGAAAACTTTTTCAATTACTATGCGGTGAAAAATGTAGAGCATATTGCAGAAGTGATGAATAAACAAAGTTTTGAGTTTAATACCAGAATTGTAAAATATATTTTAAGCTTAGAATCAAGTAATTTTGATTATCTTACGTCTAAAGTAAAAAAGAAACAGATGGACCTTCTATTGGAACTCGCCATCAGTAATAACTATCATTTAATAAAAGAATACGAAAATAACATCAATACTTTAACACAAACGGAATTATATTATGGCTATTAACTTACAAAAAGGACAAAGAGAAAATATTAACGCACCTAAATTCACTGTAGGTTTAGGATGGGATATCAATAATACTTCTACAGGAACAGCATTTGACCTGGATGCTTCTTTATTTTTATTAGGGGATGATAAAAAATTAGTTTCAGATAATCACTTTATTTTTTATAACAACCTAGAATCTCCGGACCAGGCAGTAATTCATACGGGTGATAATCTTACCGGTGAAGGTGCGGGTGATGATGAACAGATCAAAATTGATCTTACAAAAATTGATTCTGCAGTAAAGGAAATTACAGTTGTAGTAACAATTCATGATGCAGATTCTAGAAGACAAAACTTTGGACAGGTAAGAAATTCTTTCATCAGAATTTTCAATACAGATACGAATGAAGAGATCTTAAAATATGAACTAGACGAAGATTTCTCAATCGAAACAGCTGTAGAATTCGGAAGAATCTACAACAGAAACGGAGAATGGAAATTTGAAGCTGTAGGAGCAGGACAGAGAGAAGGGCTTGAGAAATTTGTATCACTTTATCAGAAATAATTATGGATAATCAAGAAAATCAACCGATAGATCCACTAGGATCAATTGAACCGCTTAAAACATTTGAACCTACACCCATGGCAACGCCAAGTTTACCGGTTCAAAATCAAAATGCTGCACCCGCAGTGCTTGTAGACAGAGAAGGGAATGTAAACCTCACTCAGTTACAGGCAGAAGAACGTCAGAAATATGAAGCTCTGGCAAACTCTATTGATGAAGCAAACCCAGGGTCTATTGTAAACTTTGGAGCAGAACTACAGAAAACGTTAACCAATCAGAGTGACAGCTTCTTAGGAAATGTAAGAAGATCAAACTCAGGAGAAGTAGGCGGGCTTATCAATGATCTGTTAGTAGAATTAAATTATGTAGACGTTGAAGAGCTTAACGGAAATAAAGTAAAAAGCTTCCTTAGCAAATTACCTTTCATGAAGAAAGTAATAACGCAGGTGGAAAACTTATTTACGAAATATGATAAGATCATCAATAATATCGATCAGATCTCTTATAAAGTAAATGCAGGTATTATTACTTCCACAAAAGATAACGCTGTTCTTCAGACGATTTTTGAAAGTAATGTAAACTCTATCAAGCAAATTGAAGAGCTTGTAATTGCAGGAAATATCAGAATGGAAAGAGCTGCAGGTGAACTTGCTCAGATGGAAGCCAATCCTCAGAATTTTCAGGATTATCAGATTGCAGATAAAAGAGATTTTATTGCGAGATTAGACAGAAGAATGGCTGATCTTAAAGTCGTGCGTCTGATCATGATGCAGTCACTTCCTCAGATCAGGCTCGTACAGAATAACAACGTTTCTATTGCAGAAAAAGCACAGACTATTCTTACCACTACACTTCCTGTATGGAAAAATCAGCTTTCACTTGCCGTTGCCATGTACAGACAGCAGCAGAATATTGAGATCCAGCAAAAAGTATCTTCTACTACAGAAGAAATTTTAAGAAAGAATGCAGAACGTCTTGGTCAGAACTCTATCAATGTAGCGAGAGCTAATGAGCAGACTATTGTGTCTGTGGAAACGCTAAGAGAAACGACTTCAATGTTGATCAATACCTTAAATGAGGTGAAACAGATCCAGAAAACCGGAGCTGAAAACAGAAGAAAGCTTGATCAGGATCTTCAGACATTGGAGCATGAATTAAAAGCAAATGTCAGAGGTTAATTTATAGGATACTAAGGTGGGGGAAGATGCAGCCATTATATTGTCACAAAGCAGAAGGAGGTTAACCAGACTTAAGCTCCTTGCTAATTTTTTTGAACATATTGACATAATATCCATTTATATCAAAACAGATATTATTCACAATCTGTTCCAGGAAAATACGGCTTTAGATTATAATAAATTAGAACTTTTCCACCTGCAGTATACGGACAGTCTCATTGAACTGCTTACCAAAATTAAAAGGCAGAAAGAAAATGAAATGCTGACTGTCCTGAATGAAATTGACATCAACAAAAAATATATTTCAGGTTTTGAAGAAAGACGTATAGACAGCTTTCAGACTGACAGGAAAATGTACAGCGGTGTGTTTTCCCAACATCTGAAAACACTGTATAAAGATCTTACAGAAGATATTTTTACTGCCAATTGGGAAAATGTACTGTACTTTCATAAGAAATATGCACAGGAATTTTACAGATCTGAAGCAGATGAATCTCTGCTGAAGGTTGAATCTTTTCCAGCGTATCAGTATAGAGATTATACCATTGAAAGGAAATTATTGGGAAGGCTTAATATCCAGGGATTTAAAGTTCGGTTCGTGTGTGGTTATATCATAGGAACTCATGAGTATGAACTTTTTAAGATCTTCCAGTCTGATGATTATTTCATTTTTAATGTAGATGATAAAAAGCTTTATCTTTTTGACAAAGAACTGGATAAGCTGGATGTTTCTGAAAATCAATCGAATCAGAGTACCATCATTGATCAGCTGAAAAGTAAAAATGAATTGCTTGAAAGCAGTATGAATGAAAGAAAGCGCAATTTACCCCCTGAAGTAGAAGGCGTATTGAAGGATTATATTAAAAACCTTGAAAATATAGACATTATGAGTAAAATATTTGATTTTGATGAGGAAACAAATATTTTGCGGGCAATGCTTAATTTGAACTTAAATAATAACTAAAAGGCAGAATAGCGAAAAGTAAACTGCAAATTTGCCTTTAAATCTTTTTGCAATTTGGTTCATCCCATTTTGCTGAAATATAAATAACAACTAAACATAAAAAGATGGCTATCAACTTACAAAAAGGTCAGAGAATCAACCTTAAAAAAGAAAACGGAGCTGAACTTTCCCAAGCTTGTGTAGGAATCAACTGGGGAGCAATTGTGAAAAAAGGTCTTTTTGGAACTAAAAAAGAAGCAGTAGACTTAGATGGAAGCTGTATTTTATATGATTCAAATAAAAATGTTACTGAAGTAATCTATTTCGGAAACCTGAAATCAAGAAACGGATCTGTAAGACATAGTGGAGACGATCTTACAGGAGACGTAGACGGAGATGACGGTCTTGATAACGAGGTGATTACTGTAGATTTCAGTAAGCTGGAACCTAATGTTGACCACGTAGCAATGGTATTAAATAGCTATAGAGGTCAGGATTTCGGTACTATTCCTTTCGCTTCTATCCGTATCTATGAAGGTACACCAACGAATGTAAAAGAAGTTTTTGCAAAATATGATATTGCTAATGATGCTTCTTTTAAAGGGCATGTTGCAATGGTAATGGGAGTATTCTACAGAAGAAACGGAGAATGGAAATTCAATGCCATCGGAGATCCTACAGCAGACAGAAAACTGGAGCAAACAGTTCAGACGGTACAGATGAATTATTTATAATCATTTATAAATCAAAAGATAAATAAAAAATAGCAATATTTGTACTCTGTGCATCTATTGCTTTTATCATATAATAACATACTAAAGTGGAAAAACATCAAAGTATTTTAGACCTTCACCCTGGTTTGGTGTGGGGATTTGCGGTAACAGTGGTTATCATGCTACTCCTTGACTTAGGAATTTTCAATAAAAAAAGTCATGAAGTATCTTCCAAAGAAGCAACCATCTGGACCGTTGTGTGGATTTCACTCTCTATGGTTTTCTCAGGAGTGGTATATTGGGTTTTCAATACCGACGGAACCCCTGAAAGCCATGCTTTGGCAGTAGAGAAATTTACACAATATCAGGCAGCCTATTGGATTGAAAAGGCTCTTTCTGTAGATAACCTCTTCGTTTTTATCCTTGTTTTCGGTTTCTTTAAAGTTCCGAAGTTTCTTCATCATAAAGTTCTTTTCTGGGGGATTATTGGTGCTTTGATCTTCAGAGCGATCTTCATATTTGCAGGAGTAGGGCTTATTAATCTTACTTATCTTCCTGAAATGAATATTTTTGGCGAAGCTGTAAAAATCAACGTTGTAATGACTCTGTTTGGATTATTCCTTGTTTATGCAGGAATCAAATCGTGGGGAGATGGCGGTGATGATGAAGATGAAGACTACAGCAATACTGCCGGAGCAAAACTGATCAAGAGTTTCTGGAAAGTTTCCGATAATTACGACGGTGATAAGTTCTTTACAATTCAGAACGGAATCAAAATGGCAACTCCACTATTAGTAGTAGTAGGTGTTATCGAGTTTACCGATGTTCTTTTTGCAGTAGACTCTATCCCTGCCATATTTGCTATTTCAGATGACCCGTTCATCCTTTATACATCCAATATATTTGCTATTTTAGGACTTAGATCATTATACTTCCTGTTGGCAAACTTTATTCATATGTTCAGCAAACTTCCATACGGATTGGCAATTATCCTTTCATTCATTGGAGTGAAAATGCTTATTGCGCCTTGGTATCACATTTCATCTCCGGTTTCTTTAGGAATTGTAGGAGGTGTATTGGTGATTTCAGTTATTCTATCTATTATCTTCCCTGATAAAGAAGATGAAAAAGAAAAATTGGAAGAAAAATAAAATATTTAAAATAGATGAAAGCCTCCGAAATATATTTCTGGAGGCTTTTTTGTTTTTGGCTGGGAAACAGTAAACAAAAAGTATATCCAGATCTTTTCTTGCCACTAGTGCACGAATAAAATCTTTGTATTATACAATATTCTATAGTATAAAATATTGATCTACAGAAGAATATAATTATTATTTATAAATAAAAAATTCGTGCATTCGTAGCATAAAAATTAATAAAAACTGTTATTACAGCTCATTTTTTTTTCCATGCAAAAGGGTATTAATCTTTCTCCTGGTCTGCACAGACACTTTATAAGCTTCATCACGCAACTTCTGTATCTTTCCCACAGGCTGAAAAATTGCCTTACTTTCAAAAGGATTGAAAGAAAGAAGTTCATTGCAGGATTCATGCGGATTCAATAAAGAATTTTTATCTATTTTCACCTCACCAATCTTAATATAAGGAGAATTTTTCCATTCCACATTCAGTTTGTTGATAGGTTGGTCTTTTAGATCATAACAAAACTGAACCAGAACATCAGCTGTAAAGTCATTTCTATAAAGATAGTTCCTCAAGCTTTTTCTTGTTCCCTGTTTTTTACCGATATTCTTATTGATTGATTTTGGGCTTAGCTTTATCTTCATCATATAATCTCCTAATCGGAAAGCACCTACGGAATAGAAGTCAAAAGAGAGGATAAAGTCATTTCTTTTACTTATTAATTTTAAAGTATTTCTTATAAAGGACCCGGTGAAAACAGAAGGTAGTATTTTAACAGCCTGAGCAATCAGTGAAAAAAAACTGCTCCATTTATTCATATAAAAACGGTTAATGGCTGTGAACAACTTCAAAAAAGTAGAAACCGAATTAACCGGGAATAAAGGAAAATTTACCAATGGATAATTGGAAAGCAGTTTATTGTTTTCATCCCTGATCTGTACAGCCAAACCATACGCAGGAAAATCATTTCTTGAATTTTTAATTTTAAGTTGGGCATTAGAAAACCTTATGATCAGATCAAATTTTTCCTTATCAAAAAAAGGTTTTAATGGTTCGGGAAGTAAAGAGTCTACCCAAAAGGTACCCTTGGCAACAGCATAAGTCTTTGCATGAGCATTTCTGGTTGCGTAATTCACGTCACTTATGGAAGAGGATTGCTCAACGAAATCGGCAATTGATTTTTTGTTGATTTCAAGAAGCTCTTTTTCCTCTTCATTCAGCTCGTCAAACTTCTTGTTATATTGTATTGGATTTGGCATTTAGTTTTTAAATCCAATTATAACGCCAAGTTTTGAAATCTGTGTTAAGTAATTATTACAATTGTTTGAATTTTATTGTCGTAAAAATGCAAACTAACAGGGTGATATTCAATATTAAGTGCGATTTTGATTGAATAATATCATTAAGTGTTTGAATTTTAAATTTTTAGGCACATGTTTTTCAATATCAAAAAGCCTTATCTTTGTAAAAAATTATAATATGGGAGTAGCAGATATGTTATTTAAACGTAAAAAAGAATTAGCAGAAAAGAATCTGAAAGACGGTAAGGAATATATGGAAGAGTACGGTAAAAGGGAAAGTGTTGTACAATTACCAAGCGGCTTGCAATATGAAATTATCACAGAAGGTGATGGAGCAAAGCCAGGACCTAAATCTACAGTAAAATGTCATTACCACGGAACCACTATTTCTGGAAAAGTATTTGACAGCTCTGTAAAAAGAGGAACTCCTGCATCCTTTCCTTTAAACAGAGTAATCTCTGGATGGACAGAAGCTCTTCAGCTAATGCCTGTTGGAAGCAAATGGAGACTTATTATTCCTCCACACCTTGCTTATGGTGATCAGGAAATCAGCAAAGAGATCGGACCAAACAGTACGCTTGTTTTCGAAGTAGAATTACTGGATATTAAATAATCCAGCTTAAAAATAGCTTAAAAATTTACCTGATTTCAGGTAAATTTTTTTATTTGTACTATATTCGTGTTGATGAATTATTGAAACTGATTAATGATTTCTGATAAATGATTCAGCTGTTGTATAAAAATTGGTTTGAATGAAAAAACTCTTTTACCTTTTTATTGTTTTCAGTCTGCTTACTTCCTGTGTTTCCAGGAAGAATCAGATGATTCAGCAGAATATACTTACTCTTAAAGACAGCTATTGTAAAGCCCCTTTCAAATATAATTACAGTAATAAAGTTCCGTCTTACAACTCGGATTCTATACTTGCTGCCAATAAAGAACTGAAAGAACTCTTTTCTGATCAGAGTATTTTAATTTTAAATGCATTGGATAATCTGGATGAAGTTCATGAGATTATTGATCTTAAAAAAGATTCATCATTAGCCTCTCAGGTTAAAGTTTTACAGCTAAAAACCAAAATAAACAGTAAAATTACCATTGCGCTTACAGAATTAGATGCTGTGGCTGCTGAATTCGATTGTGAAGGCGAAAGAGTGGCACAGATAGGAAACTATGTTGATAATCTTAATTCATCCAGAAATAATAAACTGATTTTATATTCTATCATTACCGGAGCAGCAGCTTCCATTGCCGGAGGAATTGTAGGAGATCAGGGTTGGAGCAATGCCATTGATATTGGAGGAGGGGTCTTGGGAGCTGGATTTGGTTTGGCAACACTTAATCCCAAAGGAAAAAAAGTAGAGTTTATTCATCAACGAAACCTTTTAAGAGACATTTGGAGAGAAAAACTGGAGTCGCCAAACTTTCCGCCTTTCATTTGGTATATGTATACAGAGAAAAAGTTTTCGAACAGGGAAGAGCGATCAATCATCGGAAATATGAAGGAAAGATGGCTTCATTATCAATTTGATGATGATAAAGCAGCAGCAGATCATTCAGTTATTTTCAGTGACGGAGGATTTTACAGGGCAGATGATCTTCATAACCGTGCAGCAATGCTCAATCAGATGCAGTCTGCGACCAGAACGATTAATCAAAATATCAATTATTTACTCCTGGATCTGGACAAATTGATTCTTTAAGAAAAATTTAACTGTAATATATTTTATTACAATTAAAATTTGTCTATCTTTGCAATGTAATTACAATGAACAATACAAGATTTGCTACGGCAGTACATATAATGACCTTATTGGCAAAAAGCCCTCAGGATTGGTTAACGTCTGATTGGGTTGCCGGTAGTATTAATGTAAATGCTGTAATCGTAAGAAAAGAAATCAGTGTATTAAGAGAAGCTGGTTTAATTATAAGCAGACAAGGGAAAGAAGGCGGGAGCCAGCTTGCCAAAGATGCTGAGACGATTACAATTTCTGACATTTATAAAGCGGTTAAGAATACAGAAGTTTTAGGAAAGAAAAATCAGAATCCTAATCCGGCTTGTAGTGTAGGAAAAGAAATCAATGTTCATTTAAATACATTATTTGAAGAAACAGATCAGTTGGTTATTAATTTTTTAGGAGATAAGTCTTTGCAGGAATTCGCAGATCAATTCGAATAAAATTTTTTTAACTATAAATGTAACAAAATTTATTACAATTAATTAAAATAAAAATATTATGAAAAAAGTAGCAGTAATCGGTGCAACAGGATTTGTAGGATCACACATCGTAACAGAATTAGCAGACAGAGGATATGCAGTGGAAGCATTAGTAAGAGACGCATCGAAGGTAAAAACACAAGAAAACGTAACAGCTAAAAGCGTAGATGTAAATAATGTAGAAGAATTAGCAGAAGCTTTGAAAGGAAGTGATGCTGTAATCAGTGCTTTCAATGCAGGATGGACCAATCCTAATCTTTACAATGATTTTCTGAACGGTTCTGAAAACATTGAAAAAGCAGTAGAAGAATCAGGAGTAAAAAGACTGATCGTAGTAGGTGGAGCGGGAAGCCTTTATACACCGGAGAATGTACAGATCGTAGATACACCGGACTTCCCTGATGCTTACAAACCTGGAGCAACCGCTGCAAGAGATTATTTAAACAAGATCAAAGAGAATAATACTTTGGATTGGACATTCTTCAGCCCGGCAGTAGAAATGAATCAGGCAAATACAGGAGCAAGAACCGGAAAATACAGAACTTCATTAGAAACTCCGGTATTTGATGAAAACGGAAGAAGCCGTCTTTCTGTAGAAGATGTAGCAGTAGCTTTAGTGGATGAGCTTGAACAAAACAATCATATCCGTGAACGTTTTACAGCAGCTTACTAATTAATTTAAAAAGAACAAAAATGTTAAAAAGAAAATTATTATCATTAATTGCCATTCTGGGTTTCATAAGCATATTTGCAGGAAATCTGAAGGTAAAAGTGTATAACCCCGGAACCAAGGCTATTTTCCCCATTACTTCTACTATTGTTTACGGTGATAAAGATGCAATGCTTATTGATGCACAGTTTCAAAAGCAGTATGCAGAACAATTGGTAAAAGAAATCAAATCAACAGGAAAGAATTTAAAGACGGTTTTTATTTCCCACAGCGATCCTGACTTTTATTTTGGATTGGATGTTATTAAAAAAGCATTTCCAAACGTAAAAATCATTTCTACAGCACAGACCGCTTATCTTATTTCCGCTTCAAAAGATGATAAATTAGCTGTTTGGGCACCACAATTGAAAGCGGATGCTCCATCAGAAATCTTTGTTCCGGAAGCAGTAACTTCTGTTCCTGATCTGGAGGGTAATACAATTGAGATTAAACAAAACCCTGAAGACCCGGCTCACAGTTTTCTTTGGATTCCGTCTGTCAAAACCATTGCGGGAGGGATTTCAGTATCTGTAGATTCACATCTTTGGATGGCAGATACACAGAATGTAAAGGCTATTGATCAATGGATAGGACAAATAGATGCGATGAAATCTTTGAAGCCTGAACAGGTAGTTCCATCACACTTTGCCAAATTATCTTTATCACCTACATCCCTTGATTTTGTGAAAGGATATCTGGAAAACTATAAAAAAGCAGTTACAGAGCATAAAACTACTCCTTCGATTGTAGATTATATGGTGAAAAAATATCCGAACCTTCCCGGAAAAGATGAATTGGAAATGGGGGTAAAAGTTTTTCTTGGAGAAATGGCTTGGGATTTAAAATCACCTTATCCCGCTATCGGACAGAAAATGGAAGTTGATTTTGGAGCTGTAAAATTCCTTCTGGATTTTAAAGATAACAAAACGATGACCTTTACCGGAACTGCCGGAAGTTCAAAAGACAGTACAGATACGGTAGAATATACAGCAGTAGAAGTTGCAAAGAATGTTTTTATGGTGTACTGGCATGAGCCTCATTTAGGTTTCAATGTAACACACATCCAGGATTACAATAAAAATATAGTGTATTCCAATATTGCAGGAAAAGACGGTACTTTTACTCATCCGAAAGGTACTTTTAAGATTATAAAATAAAAAACAGCTGCCTAAGGCAGCTGTTTTAGTGTAATATTACAAAGCTTACCCATATAGAGATTCTCAAAACTTCATCCAGTCAGATTGCTGATTAAGTCTTAGCTTCCTTAGAATCAAACAGAAAGAATCTTAAAACTTTGAGTTAAAATCTCTCGCAGATTTCACAGATTACGCAGATCTGTCAATGCAATAATAATGTTTGTGATATTTGAGAAATTATTAGTGTGCTTTGTGTTTAAAAAGAAAAAGCTGCCTCAACTGAGACAGCTTTCTTTTATAGATTCATAAATAATCTCGGATTAACCGGAGTATTATTTTTGTGTACTTCATAATGAAGGTGAGGACCTGTAGAACGTCCGGAATTTCCGGATTTAGCAATTACCTGACCTACTTTTACTTTCTCATTCACTTTAGAAACAAGTTGAGATAAATGCCCGTAAAGAGTGGCAAGCCCATTTCCGTGGGAAACAATCACGCAATTTCCATATCCTCCTTTTTGTCCCGAGAAAATAACAGTTCCAGCTGCCGCCGCCCTTACATCAGACCCGAAAGCAACCGCAATATCCAATCCTTTATGGAATTGCATCTGATCAGCTTCTGCAGGCGGATTATTTTTTTCAAGAGGAGCTTTAGATGATGTGGCAACAGCTTTTGTAGATGTAGAAGTAGCTGTAGGTGCTGCTGCAACAGGAGTAGCTTTAGGAGTTACCATTACCTTTACCTCTCTTTTATTTCCGTAGCTGTCAGTTAATTCCACTATCTTCTCTACCGGTTCAGCTTTTACTTCCGGTTTGGGAGCAGCTGCAACTGCTTTTGTTTCCGGAGCGGCACTTGTCTTTACCGAAGCAAAAACAGTTTTGAATGGAATAGGATTTTTACGGATTCCGAAGTTAGATGAAATATAGCCGTCTGTAGGCATTCCCAGTGGAACCTGCATCAGTTTTTTTTGCATATCCATCAGATATTGGCTGTATCGATTGGCTTGTTTGGAAAGATAAATAGAATTGGCAATGCTATCCTGATCAAGCATCATAAGCTTTTCGTTCGAAATATCTTTAGATTTCAGGAAAGAATTCAGCTGAGCAACAGTTTGATCTACCAAAGTAAGATCTGTTTTCATTTTCAGATAATCTACACTGTCTTTTTCAGTGTTTATTTTTACAAGGTTTACTTCATAGTTTTTGTCATCCTTTTCTGAGAATAGTTTGGCAATAAAGATACCTTGTGCAAAAACTACTAATAAAAGTCCTCCCAGGAGAATGTTTACGTTCTTCTTGCTGTTTAGAAATTTTTTCATATTTCCTCTCTTAGAATATTAAAACGTTTTTTTTAAGACTGCAAATTTAATTAAAAATAAGTTTAGTGATATATCTTTATTTAAAATTCAGTTTTTTCAGTATCTAACGTTGAATTGTGTGTTTAATTGTGTTGAAGTATTATTTTTTTCAGAAAATGGTTTTTATCATGCCTGAAAGTATTCTGTTAAATCTATGTTTAATATATTTGCAGTTCACATTCCAATTATGGCTAAAAAGAAAATTATTTCAGAATCTTCGAATCCAAAAAAGACTAAAAAGGATGTTTCTGTAGGAGTAGTAGGAAGCGGAAGTTTTGCCACTGCTATCGTAAAAATGCTTGTTGAAAACTGTAAAGTAGTACACTGGTGTGTAAGAAGTGAGTTTGTAAAAGGAGCCATTGAACTTCGTGGTCATAATCCAACTTATCTTACCGCAGCTCATTTCAACCTGAAAAGCTTAAAACTGACTACTGATATTAATGAATTGGTGGGTGCCTGCGATGTTATTGTTCTGGCAACACCGTCCATTTACCTTTCGGATACATTGGAGAAAATGACGTGTGATTATTCCAATAAAATCTTTGTTTCGGCAATTAAGGGAATCATTCCTAAGGTTAATGATGTTGTAGCGCATTACCTTCGTGATGAATTTAAAATTGGTTTCAGAAATCAGGCTGTTATAGCAGGACCCTGCCATGCGGAAGAAGTAGCTATGGAAAGACTTTCATATCTTACCATTGCAACTGTGGAAGATGAAACAGCAGAGAAACTGGAAGGAATCTTCAGTTCAGATTTTATCAAAGTACAAACAAGTAAGGATATTCTGGGGAATGAATACAGTGCCATTCTTAAAAATATCTTTGCCATTGGAGCCGGAATTGCAAGCGGATTAGGATATGGAGATAACTTTACTGCGGTTTTTGTTTCCAATGCGATCCGTGAAATGGAAATATTCCTTGAAGCAATCTACGAAGCACCAAGAGATGTGAATGAAAGTGCTTACCTTGGAGACCTTCTGGTAACTGCATACTCTCTTTTCTCCAGAAACAGGAATCTTGGAAACCTTATCGGAAAAGGGTATACCGTAAAATCTGCAATCCAGTCTATGAACATGGTAGCCGAAGGGTATTATGCTGCCCAGTCTATATACAAAACAGCTAAGCAGAAAAACCTGAAATTACCAATTATTGATACGGTATACGCGATTCTTTATGAAGGTAAAAATGCTGAAAAACAGTTTAAGAAGTTAACCGCAAAACTGAATTAATAAAAATAAGGTTCCTGTCTAAGAAACCCTATTTTAAATAATATCTGAAGCTTAAGTATTCGTACTTAAGCTTTTTTTATTGACTCATTTTAGTGATAACAAGTACTAATGAAGATCTTATATTCAAATTGCTGGCTGTAAATCCGTTTCCTGTGTCAAATTCAAATTTCTGTTTGATGGTGGTAGGAGCTGTTAATTTTAAAAAATAACTGCCCTGAAAGAATGTAAATGAACTTGACAATTGGCACATTCTGTTAGTTTCTGTAATATTTGTTCCGGTAGCAGCATTAATTATATAAGACCGTGTACAAGTGAAATTCTGAGAAAGATATTGCGTATTAGCAGTCCCGTTATTGTTATTGGCATTGCTGGAGTCTACAGAATAACGAAGGATATAAGTTCCTGCCGGTAAAGTAATTGTAGAAGTATCACTTCCCAATGATGCTCCTGTGATTTTATTGGCTGCTATAGTAAAGTTCGCTAGTGTATTATTGGTACTTCCGGTAGGAATCAAAACACCGGAATTAATAATCAAAGACAAAGCCTGAGGCTCAGCTCCGGAAATAATGATTCGCTGCCACTGATCCCGAACCCAAACGTAATATCCTTTTGGCAAAGTAGATACCCCTCCTTTATTATAAATCATAAGACCATCTGTAGGATTGGCAATAGGGGATGAGGTATTATTAAGTGACACAAGATCGTATTGTGGAAAAAGTACACCTTTATTCGATGAATTAATATCCAGTACGCTGCTTATACTAGGGGTGTTTGTATTAATGCCAACTTGAGCATTAATGGATATGCCAATCAAACTGAGAGACATACAAACAAGATATATATAGTTTTTCATTGTCATTATAATTATTGGTTAAGAGCTGATCTTTGAATATCCACTTTTGTATTGGTAATGATGATCTCCCCGTTATTCGGAGTAGTACCACCGGCACCCATCTGATAAGTACCACCGTCGTCATGAGCAATAGAAGGAACCAACGAGATAGGTGTTGCAGAAGTAGAGACAAAAGAAAAACTCATATTTAAAGTATGGGTTTTATTACTGGCAATTGACTGGGCATTGATACTGATTGTTTTCCCATATTGAGTACCGGTAACGGGATCTACAAGTTTTACCAAATACTGATGAAGATGAACAGGAGTACCTCCGATTCCGGCGGTGCTGCTCTCAAGCGCAGTTCTTATATTAAGGCATAGATTTACCAGATAGCCACTGTTTCCAGGAAGTGTAATAGCTCCCGATGTTGTGCTGTAAGAAGCCCCAATATCATTCGATACTACTGTAAAAGAAGCATCTGTTAAGTTTTTAAAAGTACCGTTGTTAAAGCCTCCCAATATAGAATAATCCGTAGAACGCTGGAGCATCATATAACTTACAAGATTATAAGTATCCGCCATCTGGGTCCATCTGTTGTTTTTCCAGATATAAAGCCCCGGGCTGATAGAGTTCCCTTTATTATATACAATAAGACCTGGTGCCGGAGCAATTATCGGGCTGGTATTGCTTAATATATCTACAATATCAACTCTTGGGAGAAGAACTCCTTTATTCGTAGATTCTGATACCTCCAACACAGCAGAAGCATTAATAGATGTTTTACCAATTCCTACTTGTGCATGTATTATCTGTGCTATGATTAATAATAGCAGAATATAACTTCTTTTCATATGTTGTTTTTTTAGAGTTGAGATATTTTGATATAAGATCCTGTAGGAATTATATTCACCAGATCATAAAAAGTACTGTTCTGCATTCTTCCCAGTCGCAATCGTAATCCTCCGATGATATTGGCATTGGCATTTACTGGAACACTGTAATAATATGACCAGGTTGCCAAATGGTTGGTATTCACTTTAGAAACAATCGGAACCTCTTTTCTGGTATTACTTCCCGAGATGAATGTATTACTCGTATTGTTATACACATCGTTGGTAAAATCTATAAAATATCCCATCAGATAATAGGTGCTGCCTGAAAGAGGTGCCGTTCCGCCTTGCCCTGAGGGACTTTCTTGAGGAGAATTAAGATTCAGATTTACTTCTACCAGATAATTTCCCTGAGGAAGAACCAAAGAATACCCTCCGGTACTTGGATTGGGAACAACCTTGAACCCATTGATGTTTGATACCCCTGAAATGGTAGGAGGATTTACCAGCAATTGTGTATTGACACCAGCACTGGCGTTATCCAATGCAGATAAACTTCCGGTGAAATCAAGGTAAGCAACTTTAGGTGTATTTTCAGCGTCAATCGTACTTTGCCATTGATTTGCCGCGCCATTAAAAATATGCAAAGCCTTATTGTTACTATTGGTACCTCCGTTATATCCAATAAGAGCATTGGCAGGAGAAGCTACCGGAGAAGTCGTGTTATTAAGGTCTGTAATATTCAGATTAGGAAATAACATTCCTTTATTGCCTCCGGAGATGACAACGGTTGGAGCGCTGGTATAGCCGCTTCCGCCATTATTAATGGTTATACTGGTAAGTACTCCATTGGTAAGATTTGCTGTTGCACGGGCTTTTGTTCCGCCATTTACAACAGTTCCGCCTCCATAAAAATTTACCGTAGGTGCTGTAATATACCCACTTCCTCCGTTTGTAATGGTAATTCCGTTTACTGCTCCACCTGATATACTTGCAGTAGCAGTTGCTGAAACTCCATTGAAATTTTCGATATGCAGTATTGCACTGGGGTCCGGTTTGGACGTGTTGATTCCTACACTTCCGCTTTGGGCAAAAACCACTGTAGCGAACAATGTGCTTACGAAGTTAATAATTTTCATCTGTAGTATGTTTACGAAATAATTTTAACTAATTACATAGGAATATGAATTAATTTAATTGAAAGGTACATATTAAAAATGAATATTTTATGTGTTTTTTATAGATTTTAATCTATAAAATTATGTATTTATCAATTTAATGTGATTTTTATTGTGTAATACGTAATATTTTATCACGATTTATTGAATAAATATATTAGCGTAAACTATTATGGTTTAAGCATTCTGTTCAGCAAACTTAAATAAACTTAATTTTTTATAAATTATAGAGATGGTAATTACTTACCTTTTAGTGAATTATTAAAGAAGTGGAAAAAAGTTTTTTTAATTAAAATTTAAGATTTATAAGTGTTTTTATTAATCATTTCAATGAAACTTTATTGAAACTTTCCATGACATTTTGTTGCATAATTAATAAGTGTATTTATCTTAAAAAATAACGTGTTAAAATCGTTAAACGCGTTTCTATTTTTAAAACTTTTCCCGAAATTTGAACTAAAATTTAAAATTATGTCACAATCGCTTACAAGCAGAACACCGAAACCTAAATACGACGTTGTACTGATAGGCGGCGGAATCATGAGCGCCACTTTAGCAACGCTGCTTCATGAATTTGATCCAACACTTGAAATTGCCATCTTTGAAAGACTAGGAAGATTTGCCAAAGAAAGCACAGCAGCATGGAACAACGCCGGAACAGGGCACTCCGCATTTTGTGAGCTAAATTATACTCCTGAAAATCCTGACGGAAGTATTGATATCAAAAAAGCAGAAAGCATCGCAGAACAGTTTGAAATCTCCAAACAATTTTGGGCTTATCTATTGGCAAAAGGTTATATCAGCGAACCAAAGGACTTTATAAATTCATGTCCGCATATGAGTTTAGTATTTGGAGAAAAAGATGCTGAATATCTTAAAAAACGTTTTGATAAAATGTCAGAATCTGTTCTTTTCTCAGGAATGGAATTTTCTACAGATCACGATAAACTGAGAGAATGGATTCCATTGGTCATGAGTAAAAGAAATAAATCTGAAGTAATGGCTGCTACTAAAATGGATTTGGGTACAGACGTTAATTTCGGAACATTGACCAGAAAAATGGGAAGACACCTGTTGGAAGATTCAAAAGTTGAGGTTTTCTTATATCATGAAGTAAAAGATATCAGCCCAAAAGAAGACGGAAAATGGGAAATGAAAGTGAAAGACAGAATTCATAGCCATAAACAAGAGGTTACTGCTGATTTTGTATTCATCGGTGCCGGAGGTTATGCTCTTCCGTTATTAGACAGTTCAGATATTAAAGAAAGTGAAGGATATGGAGGTTTTCCGGTATCCGGACAATGGCTGGTAACACACAATCAGGAATTGGTAGAAAAGCATCAGGCAAAAGTATATACGCAGGCAACAGTAGATGCTCCGCCAATGTCTGTTCCTCACCTTGACCTTAGAATTATTGATGGTCAGAAGGCTCTTCTTTTCGGACCTTTCGCAGGATTCTCAACAAAATTCTTAAAAGAAGGAAGTTATCTTGACTTACCTGAAAGTGTAAATACTAAGAACCTTAAATCTTTATTTGGAGCTTGGTGGCACAATATTCCTCTTACAAAATATCTTATTCAGCAGGTAGCGATGACAAAATCTCAGAGAATTCAACACTTAAGAGAATTTATCAAAGATGCCAAAGAAGAAGATTGGGAATTGAAAGTAGCAGGACAAAGAGTTCAGATTATCAAAAAAGATGATAAATTAGGAGGGAAACTTGAGTTTGGAACCGAAGTAGTTGTGAATAAAAACGGAACTATTGCTTCTTTATTGGGAGCTTCTCCGGGAGCATCAACAGCCGTATATGCTATGCTGAATGTTCTTGAAAAATGTTTCCCCGAGAAACTGAACGGAGAGTGGAGAGAAAAGCTTCTTGAAATGGTTCCTTCCTATGGAAAGAAATTAGCAGAACATCCAGAACTTACAGAACAGGTAAGAACGTACACAAAAGAAAAACTGGAATTAGAATATTAACATTGATGCTGGGCAATGGATAGGTGAACTATCCATTGCTCAGTTTTTATTACATATAAAAGGTGGAAGAAGTAATCACAAAACCGGTTATTGCAAAAGAACTCCTGGAATCTCTTCAGGCAAAAACAGAAGAAGAGAAACAGGTGATTGTACATTGTTGCTTTCCGGCGTCACCATTTTTAGGAAACCTCATTAGAATCTGGCATTCAACCTACCTTTTTGATAATCAGTCTGAGCATAGAAGTAAACTGATTCATGCTGAGAATATTTCAATTTCTCCTTATTGGACACCGGTTCCTTTTATGAAGGATTTTTGGTTTACTTTAATATTTTCGGGTTTGCCAAAAGATTGTAAAAGTTTTGATCTGAAAGAAGTTATACCTGAAGAAGGAGGTTTCTTCGTGGAATCTATTAAAAGAAATTCTTCAGATGTCTATCGTGTAAAAATATCAGAATCTTACTAATTAATACTATGAAGATCAGGGAAGAAAAGCTTGAGCAGATTATTCAATGGGCAGAAAATAATCCGGACATCCGTGCTGCTTTGTTGACAAGTTCATTGGTGAATCCGTATGCTCCTGTGGATCACTTCAGTGACCTTGATGTAGAACTCGTTTTTAATAATAGAACCTCATACGAGATCAATAATGAATGGCTCAATCTATTCGGAGAACCAATTTCCACGGTTGAAGAAAATGATTCTGTTTTTGAAGGGAAACATGCTATGAAGATGGTTTTGTATAAAGATCATGTGAAAGTTGATTTTAAACTGTATCAAACATCTGAGTTTTCAAAAGAGATTCAGCAAGAAATACTTCCGGAAGACTGGGATCTGGGATATAAAGTTTTAGTGGATAAAGATGGTTTAACGAAGAACTTAAAGTCTCCAACTTATCAATCCATTATGATTCATCAGCCTACGGAAAAGAAGTTTCAACAGCTCCTCAACGATTTCTGGTGGGATACTTCGTATGTGGCAAAATGTCTTAAACGTGGTGATATTTTTTATGCTAAATTCATGTCTGAAAATATCCTTCGTACAGATTATCTTGTTCCGTTGATAGAATGGTATATCGCAAGTGATTATAATTGGAATAATATCACAACCAATAAACACGGAAGGCTTTTCAAAAAATATCTTTCCGACGATCTGTGGAATAGGGTAGAAGCTACATTTTCCGGAAGCAATATCGAGGAAAACTGGACCGCTTTATTTGCCTTTGCTGATCTGGTGCATGAATTAGGAACTCATCTAGCCGAAAAACTAAACTTTACCTATCCTGAGCAACACGAACAGAACATCAGAAAATATCTTATTGAAGTGAAGGAAAACTCTTAATTTAAGAAAATTCATCCTGCTTAATCAGGTTTTCAATACAATACTCTGCAATTGCTGTAATGGTAACAAATGGATTAACCCCGATTGTTCCGGGAATCAATGAGCCATCTAAAACATACAGATTCTCATGATCCTTTAGCTTTCCAAATTCATTGGTAGCTTCTCCCAAAACGCATCCTCCAAGCGGATGATAACAAATGTCTGCACCAAAACCATTATTAAATAAAAAATGACTTCTTGTGCCGCCATTGGCTTTATTCATCTTTCTGACAAAATATTTAGCATTTTCTCTCATCTTTGCCGTGTTACTTTCATCCCAGTTTAACTTCAGTACACGCTTACTTTTGTCGTAAGCAACTTCACCTTTTTTGTCAACCCTGTTGATGAGTAAATATAAAGCGGTGGCAACATCCATCCCCATTGGTAAAGGTGCGATTTCGGTGAAAAAAGGATGTTCCTGATCCTCCCAATTATCAATTCCACCCACGGGAATGGTAGATTGTTTGGTTCCCGTACCTCCCGATAATGGTTTTACCCAGTTTCTTCCTGTCATAAAATTACCATTATTACCCCAGCCTTTGCCTATTTTTTCATGAATAGGAAAATCATTTATAGCATTGGATTCCAACAAAAGCTGTAAAGTTCCCATAGTTCCGGCGGCGAGAATTAGTTTTTTGCAATGGAAAATTTTATCAGCAATTGTATTTCCTGAAGTATCGATTTGTTGAGCACTTAATGTAAAGCTTTTATCATCATTCAATTTAATATGTTCCACTCTATGGAGATCAAGGATTTCAAGATTTCCTGTTTCCATTGCCTTTTTAAGGTAGGTTTTATCCAGGCTGTTCTTACCGTGATTATTTCCATAGATGACTTCAGTATTAAGAGCAGAGCGGGGAACTTCATTCAGGTATTCCTTTTCCATGTATTTGAAATCATAGACATTCGGAACTCTTATTGTTTTAAAACCGGCTTTGTGAGCTTCTTCTTCGCCTACTCTTGTAAATTTGTAATAAGGACAGTCTTTTAAAAATTGTTCATCAATGATATTTACTTTAAGCTCTTCCCGTACCAAAGGAAAGTAATGGTTATAAAACTTTTCAGCATCAAGGTTGGAAAAAACTTCTTTGAAATAACTTTCTTTGGGAGTAACTGCCATTCCGCCATTTACTAATGAACCTCCGCCGACGCCTCTTCCTATCCAAATATTGATATGATCAAACTCTAATCGGTCCAATATACCTGTGAAAGGTGTCAAAGAGAAAAGATTCATGAAAGGAGCAATGGTTTTCTTTCTTAGCCATGCCGAACTTTTACCAGGTTTTAAAAGGTTTGAATAGGGAATCCCGGATTTTTCCCAATTAAGCCCCATTTCAAGCATAACAACTTTTTTTCCGGCTTCACAAAGACGTAATGCAGAAACAGCACCTCCGTACCCACTTCCAATGATAATGATAGGAGCTTCAGTGGGTTCTGTGATTGTATCTAATCTTCGTTCATTTGCCTGTAAAAGCTCTGACTGAAGAAAATAAAAACCGGAAATAGCCAGTACACTGGTCTTGATGAATTTCTTTCTGTCCATGCGCATTGCTGCTCAAAAAGTATGCTAAATTTATACAGGGATATTATATTTAAAACAGATTGTGTTATTTTATTACAATTTTAACTTTTCATCCTCTGAAAAATTCATAATTTTACTTATAATTTAAAAATTCATGAGAAAATATATATTGATCTTTTTACTCCTGCCTTTGTTGGCACTTTCTCAAAAAATGGTTTCTCCTGAAATTATGGAGATGAAGAAATTCAAAGAAGATCTGGATGCGGAATATTTAAATCCCAAGACAACTCCTTTACGTGGCGATAATTTTACCAATTTTAAAGGACATCCTTTTTTTCAGTATGATTTTAAATATAGAGTTACAGCGAAATTTTTTAAAACAAAAAGAGCTAAACCATTTGAGTTACCTACTTCTTCAGGTAAGACCAAATCTTATAAGGAATATGGGAAAGTTACTTTTGAATTAAAGGGCAAGCCTTATACTCTTACTTTATATCAAAGTTTAGATCTTATCAAGCAGAAAAAATATAAAGATGATCTTTTTCTGCCATTCCGTGATGAAACCAATGGGAAGGAAACCTATGGCGGTGGGAAATATATGGACTTAAAGATTCCAAAAGGAAATACCATTGTCTTGGATTTTAATCAATCTTATCAGCCATATTGTGCTTATAATGCTTACGACTACAACTGTCCTATTGTTCCTGAGGAAAATAAACTTCCTGTAGAGATAAGAGCCGGAGTAATGTATGAAGATATTTATCACCACTAGATTATGGTAAATTTATCGTTTTTTAACCCAGAAGAGCATCTTTCCGGAGTAAGTTATGAGTTGGATGAAAGCCAGCTGCAGTTCACAGCTACAGCTCCACAGGCTTTGCAAAGTATAAGTGAAAGAGATGATGATGATGCGTTTCCAATTACTATTCTGGAAGATAATGTTATAGCGGGTTTCTTCGTACTTGATTTTGGAAAAGATAAGTTTGAGCTTACTGATAATGATCATGCAGTTTTGGTGAGGTCTTTATCTGTAAACCTTGAAATGCAGGGAAAAGGATTGGGAAGAATAGCAATGATGAACCTGGATGATTTTATCAGAAATAATTTTAAAGACTGTAATGAAATTGTTCTCGCCGTAAATCAGAAAAATGATCTTGCCTATCATATTTATCTTAAAGCAGGATATATTTTTGACGGAAAAACCAGAATAGGCAGAAGCGGACCTCAATACCTGATGCACAAGAAACTTTAAGAAAAATTTAAATTCAAAACTTTTTTACTCGTGATTGCTTTCCATAACTTTGAGTAACATCAAATTACAAATATGGAAATATCACTTCATAATCAGGTAGCTATCGTTACCGGAGCTTCCAGCGGAATAGGAACCGGAATAGCAAAATCATTGGCATCAGCAGGCGCCACAGTAGTTATCAATCACTCTTCACCAAGATCTCATGATGAAGCAGAAGCTGTTTTGAAAGAAATTACTGATACTGGCGGAAAAGGAATTATCTATCAATGTGATGTTTCTCAGGAGGATCAGGTTGTCAAAATGTTTCAGGATGTAGTTTCTCAACTGGGAACTGTAGATATTCTGGTGAATAATGCGGGAATTCAAAAAGATGCTAAATTCACAGAAATGACCTTAGAACAGTGGAATGCCGTGATAGGAGTGAATTTAACAGGACAGTTTCTTTGTGCGAGAGAAGCAATCAAAGAGTTTTTACGTCGGGGAATTGTTCCGGAACGTTCAGCTGCCTGTGGTAAGATCATTCATATCAGTTCTGTACACGAAATTATTCCCTGGGCTGGACATGCCAATTATGCCGCAAGTAAAGGAGCTGTGAGAATGCTGATGCAAACATTAGCTCAAGAATATGGAGCCGATAAAATACGTGTTAACTCTATTTGTCCCGGAGCGATTCAGACTCCAATCAATAAAAATGCATGGGATACCCCACAAGCATTGAATTCTTTACTTAATTTGATTCCTTATAATAGAATTGGGCAACCGCAAGATATTGGAAATATGACGGCTTTTTTAGCCAGTGATCTCGCAGATTATATTTCAGGAACCAGCATTTTCATCGATGGAGGAATGACTACGTTCGAAAGCTTTTCTACAGGAGGCTAAAAGTTGACTGCTCAACAATTATTCATTATTCATAATTATCGCTTATGTCAGAAAAACAAAGAGTTTCAGATGTCTCATGGAAAAAATGGGGACCCTATGTAAGTAACCGGGAATGGGGACTTGTGCGCGAGGACTACAGTGAAAATGGTGATGCCTGGAACTATACCAATCACGATACTGCGGAAGCTAAAACCTACAGATGGGGAGAAGAAGGAATCTGTGGCATCTGTGATGATCTTCAAAAACTTGTATTCTCTATTGGTTTTTGGAATAAGAAAGATAAAATGATAAAAGAGCGATTCTTTGGTCTTACGAATGGGCAGGGAAATCATGGAGAAGATGTAAAAGAGTATTTTTATTATCTGGATTCCACGCCTACGCATTCCTATATGAAAATGCTGTATAAATATCCGCAAAATGCTTTTCCATATGAAGATTTAATTACTGTTAATGCCAGAAGAGGTAAAGATGAACCTGAATATGAGCTAATTGATACAGGAATTCTCGATCAAAATGAATATTTTGATATTTTCATTGAATACGCAAAAGAAAGTCAGAGTGATATTTTGGTTAAATTAACGGTAAAAAATAAATCAGAGAAAGAAGCTGATCTGGTGATTCTACCCACAATATGGTTTCGAAATACCTGGAATTGGGGGTATGATGATTATAAACCTCAGTTATATGCTGAGAAAACCAATCATATTAAGATTGATCATAAAGATATTGAGATCAGGAATGTATATGCAGGACAGACCTCAGAGGTTTTATTCTGTAATAATGAAACCAATAACCAAAGGCTTTACCAGTCGGAAAATACCACTCAGTATTGTAAAGATGGAATCAATGATTTTGTATTGAATGGAAACTCACAATCTGTTAATCCTCAGAATCAGGGAACCAAGGCTTCGTTTTTTATTGATGAAACTTTTTATGCCCAGGAATCTAAAATATTTGAGTTCAGGCTTACAGAAAAGGATTTAGAAGAACCTTTTAAAGATTTTAGTTCCATTTTTGATCTAAGAATTCAGGAAGCAGATGAATTTTACAGTGAAGTTCAGAAAGGCATTCAGTCTGAAGACGAAAAACTGATTCAGAGACAGGCTTTTGCAGGTATGCTCTGGAATAAAATGTTTTATCATTATAATGTTGAAAAATGGCTGAAAGGAGATCCTGCAGAAATAGCACCAGCTAAATCCCGCGAAAAAATAAGAAACTACGATTGGAAGCACCTGAATAATGAGCATATTATCTCTATGCCTGACAAATGGGAATATCCTTGGTATGCAACATGGGATCTTGCTTTTCATACGATCAGTTTTTCATTAATAGACCCTGATTTTGCGAAGCATCAACTGAAACTTTTCCTGTTTGAATGGTATATGCATCCTAATGGACAGCTTCCCGCCTATGAATGGAACTTTAGTGATGTAAATCCTCCGGTTCATGCTTGGGCTGTTTTCAGAGTATTTAAAATAGATGAATATTTAAAGGATAAACCAGATCTGGAATTTCTCGAAAGTGCTTTTCAAAAATTGCTGATGAACTTTACCTGGTGGGTAAATAAAAAAGATATCAATGGGAATAACATTTTTGAGGGAGGATTTTTAGGACTGGATAATATTGGGGTGTTTGACCGGAATTCTGTTCTTCCTAACGGAGAGCAGCTGGAGCAGTCTGATGGTACCAGCTGGATGGCTATGTTTGCCTTGAATATGATGAGAATAGCTTTGGAGCTTGCTTTATATAATAATGTATATGAAGAAATGGCAATGAAGTTTTTTGAACATTTTTTAAGCATTGCCCATTCTTTGGATAATATGGGAGAAGAAAATTTCAGTTTATGGGATGAAGAAGATGAATTCTTTTATGATGCTATTGCTTCAAGTGACGGAACTCATATGTATCTAAGATTAAGAACAATTGTAGGCTTGATTCCTATGTTTGCGGTTGAGGTAATTGATGACGAAATGATTGAAAACCTGCCTAATTTTAAGAAAAGAATGAAATGGGTATTGGATAATAAGCCCGAATTGGCTGCTTTAGTTTCCAGATGGGAAGTGAAAGGACAGGATTCTAAGCACCTTTTATCCCTGCTTAGAGGACATCGGCTGAAGAGATTATTAAAAAGAATGCTGAATCCGGATGAGTTTTTAAGTGATTATGGCGTCAGAGCATTATCCAAAGAATATGAACAGAATCCGTATACCCTTAATCTCAACGAAACCGATTATTGTGTAAAATATACTCCTGCAGAGAGTGATAGCGGATTGTTTGGAGGAAATAGCAATTGGCGCGGACCGGTTTGGTTTCCTATAAACTTTTTAATTATAGATAGCCTTCAACGTTTTTTCTTTTATTACAGCCCTGATTTTTTAGTGGAATATCCTACAGGAAGCGGAAATTATATGAATTTGGACCAGATTGCAGATGCTTTGAATAAAAGATTGACTAAGCTGTTTTTAAAAGATGAAAACGGAAAACGTCCTGTTCATGGTCAGTACGAAAGATTTCAGACAGATCCTGATTTCAAAGATTATATTTTATTCTATGAATATTTTCATGGAGACAATGGACGTGGAGTAGGAGCGTCTCATCAAACAGGCTGGACGGGGCTTATTGCAAAGATTTTACAACCCAGATTTTCCAAAAAAGAAATCGCAGAATCCGAAACTGAAATGCCTGAAGATATTGAAAAAACAAAGGAATAGTACTTACTTTTTTCCTACTCAAATATTTGCTGGATCACTTCCAGAGAAGCGGGGTTTTTAAAATCTGTAATATGGTAATGATAATAGACCAAAAGGCTGTCCATAAAGTCTTTTCTTATTGATGAATGTATTTTTACTGTATAAAAATTTTCAGCGCAAAGAGCACTTTTCCATATCTCGGAAATATCTTCATTGAACAGTTGATGAGTAGAGGTGATGGAAAAAGTTCCGGTTTCAGGATCTAAAAATTTACCTTCGCCAACTAATGGAGCTACTCCCTGTACTTTTAAAATTGCGATTAAAAAAAGTAAATGGCACTGATAATTTTTGCTTCCCAATTCTTCGATAAACCTTTCAATACTAAGAAAAATCTTAGAATTTTTATTCTCAAACTTAAGAATTTGGTTCAGAAAATCTGAAATAAAGAATATCACAGTATTGGCTTTGATATCGGTGTAGATATCGTGATCTTTTACCAGTTCAAATTTTGAAATTGAAGGTATACCGTTTCCTCTTGCAGGATTGATCGTAAAGCTAAGTTTATTCAAGGGTTGCAGGAAGGCTTTCTTTTTATTCCTTTTTGAATAAATTCCCTTCAGGAAATAAGACTGAAAGCCGTCCTCTTCAGTAAAACAATGCAATACTGCATCATTTTCCCCATATTTTATAAATGACAGTAAAAAACCGTGTTGTGAATTCATTAATTAACTACCCCTATTTTGGCTGTAGCTTTATCAGAGCCATCTTCATTGGTCATTAATACAAAATAGATTCCTGACGCCACTCTGTTACCTTTCTGATTATTAAGATCCCATTCATAATAACCTCCTCTCGCTACTGCCGAATGTACTACATTTCCTGCTGCATCTGCAATTCTTATATTGGTCTTTTCGGCAAGTCCTTTAATGGTAACTTTTCCTTTGAAGTTAGAATAAACAACAGGGTTAGGATAAACCACCACATCTCCGAAATTAGAATTTACTTCCGAAATATCACTCTGATAGGTTACAATACCATTATAAGTAACAAAATATACCTTACCTGTCTTTTTATCTACTTTTATATCTGTAACACTATTAGTAGGAAGAGGTGAGTTTTGCATGGTGAAATGTTTTATGGTCTTTTGTCCATCGGCAGATAGATAATATACACCACCACCATCTACAGAAACCCATTTGTAATCCCCTCCATCCACTTCGATTTGAAGAATATTTGAATCTCTGAAAAGCTCTTCTCCTAAGCCATTTTGTTCAATTATAATAGGATTTACCTTTACATCAGGATTTTTGATCTCAGATGCAGCATTAGGTACTATTCTTAATCCACTATCAGTACCTATCCATGCGTCACCGGATTTATCAATGGCTACCGATATTGATCCAGATGCATTAGCAGCAAATCCGTTTGCCTCTCTTAAGATATAATCGTTGTCATCAGAAACATTAAGAGCATCTTTGTAGTCGTACACCCAAAAGTTATTGGATCTTGGTAAAGCTATCCATAACATGTTTTCATAAACAATGGGTTTTTGTATGGAAGTACTCTTTAAAGAAAGTTCTTTATGAAAAAAGTCATCCTTAGATTTGTCATAAATTGCTACTGATGATGAACCATTACTAAAAGCGGTTGTTGCGAAAATATTATTTTTAGAATCAGTAGCAAGACCTACCGTACGACGTCCATAAGCTGTAGCCTGAAGATCATAACGTTTTACAAATTCAAAATCTTTACTTCCTGCGTTGTATTTCATTTTATAAACTCCCTGACTATTATACGTATAGTTGGAAAAAAGTACCTCGTTGTTATCAAGAGGATTTAATATAGCATCTAGGATGTTTAGCTCTCCGGTAAAAGTTTTGAAATAAGAAGAATAAATCCATTCTGAACCGTTAAAATAATAAAATCCAGGTCTTTTAGAATTAAATACAGCATCATTATATCTTTCTGCTCTTGCACCACTTGAGACCAATAGCTGATTGTTATCGTAGAGATTTATTTTATACGCAAAATTGAACTGTGGTCCTGATGGTTTATAAATATTATTTCCTTCATCTTTTATTCCGGAAAGTACTGTTCCTCCAAATATTTTTCCATTTGCTGATATGGCTGTATTGCACTGTTCTCCCAGAGCTACAGTATTTAAAGCAACACCATTAGTGCCAAAAGAATATATTCTGCTGTCAGTAACTACAATATTGTCTGGTGATACCACAATATCCTGAATATCTCCAAAATTAGTCGGAAGAGGCATTGGTGTACCATTATTGTATATAAAAGCAGAGGTTGCAGATGAGAATACTACATCAGTGTCAGAATCTATATGCTTGAATGAACCAGGAATCTCAGTAGTCCATGTTGAAAAAACAGGGAAAGTAGTATTCAGCTCATGGCTTTTCAAACCTGTATTGGTAACAGAGTAAACTTTGTTACCAAATATGGTAGCTTCATTGCTGGCTTCATAAATACCTGCATTTAAAAAGAATGCAGAGTCGCCGAATTCTTTCTTTTTTATATTAAATATAGAAACTCCATATCCTACGGAAATTACCGCCTGATCCCCCGTAATTGAAATATGGTTGATTTTTTTGTTACCATTGTATCCAGCAGCAATAGGAATATCTACGATATATTTAATTTCGTTAGGCGTGATAACATCCATAGAACCGTTTGAGTAGCCTATAACACCTATTTTGCTCTTAGGATCATAATCAAAGGCTGTTATTCCGATATTATGAAGACCGTTAGCTTTTGATAACTTCGTAATTTCTCCTGAGGATATTGTATAATAGAAAATTCCGTTTTCGGTAGCAGCTATTATTTTTCCGTTGTCTTCTTTCATTGCTAAGACATTATTATAGGAAAAATGATCCGCCCATTTTTTTGATGAAATCACCTGAGCTTTTGTAAACTGCAAGGATGCTAAAATACCAAGAGAAATTATTGAGAGTTTTTTCATGTTATGCTATTATACTGCTGTCTATTGCCTGATTATTCCAGGAAATATGCTTTACGTTTTTGTTTGTGTCAAAATAAAAATCTATCCTACCCAAAAGAAGTCCAGCCCATCCAACCTGATTCACAAGAACATTTTTGCCTTGTCTGTTGGTGAAAGTTTGTGGTTCCGGTAAGAAAGTATGAGTATGCCCGCCAAGAATAATATCAATATTTTCTGTGCTGGCTGCTAAAATTTTATCACTTATTTTGTTCGGTTCGTCTTTATAATCATATCCAATGTGTGAAAGGCAGATCACAAGATCACATTTCTGATCATTTTTCAGAAAGTTAGAATAATGTTGTGCCACATCTATCGGATTAGAATAAACCGTTTCTCCATATTGTTTTTTTCCTACAAGACCATCCAGCTCAATTCCTACCCCAAAAATTCCTACTTTGATTCCGTTTTTATTAAAAATCTTGTATGGAGACGTTTTACCATCCAATATGGTATTTTTAAAATCATAATTTGAGCAGATGAACGGGAATTTTGCATTTGGAAGAACTTTTAAGAAGCCTTCCAATCCGTTATCGAAATCATGATTTCCCATGGTGGAAGCATCGTACTTCATCATGGACATTAATTTGAACTCCAGCTCACCACCAAAAAAGTTGAAATAGGGTGTTCCCTGGAAAATATCACCTGAGTCAAGCAATAATACATTATTCTCCTGACTTCTGATTTGCTGAATTAAGCTAGCCCTTCTTGCAAACCCTCCCTGATTAGGATTTTTTGTATAGCTTGCATCAAAAGGTTCTATTCGGCTATGCTGATCATTGGTATGGAGGATGGTTAGTTTATTTGCGGATTTTAAGTCAAGCATTTTCAACTCTTCCGCCATCATCATATTGGGAGCTAAAGCCATTGCTAAAGATCCACCACCTATTGCTTTTAAGAAACTTTTTCTATCCATTACTTTTTACCAATAAAATTTAAACGAACATCTGTTGCAGGTATAATTTCAGGATTTTTCTTGAAATATTCAATGTATAAATCCCTAAGTTTTATTCCCGTCGGAATAGCTTCTCCTTTCGAAAAAAACTTCATATTATCACCTCCCAGCGCAAGATAGTCTGAAGTAGCGATATAGTAGTCTTTATTCGGATCTACTTTTTTTCCGTTGATTAAAGATTGGGTTAGTTGTCCGTCTTTGGTTTCAATATACAATTGAGCTACTGGATTATTCACCTGTGTTTTAGCGTAATATTCAAAAAGTCCCGGTAAATCAGCCCCTTTCATTTTTACAATGATCAGCTCATTTTCGAAAGGCATTACCTCAAAAACATTTTTCAGCATGATATCACCTTTCCCAATAGTCGTACGGATTCCTCCAATGTTAATTAAAGCTGCATCTACCGTTTGCTTCAGATTAGCTTTTGTCCATACGTCACCTCCTTGAAGTGTATAATCAGCTAAAAGATTTCCCAAATTACTATTATCCCCTTGCTTAGTAAGATCTACGTTAGTGTGTGAGATCTTCTGATTCATTTCCTGATCCAGCTTTTGCTTATAAGGTTCAATAAATTTTACAAACTCCTCATCATTTTTTAGCTCATTATTAATAGAAATGTTTTTCTGGGGCTTTACATTGGCAAGCTGTGGGGCAGAAGCCGTTTTGCATGCTGTAAGAGATACCAGAGCAATTCCTAATAACAAGAATTTATTTTTCATATACTGCAAATTATTTTTCATAAGGTTATATGTAATCGCCGGTTCTTTCTGTGTTTTTTGCAAACAATTTCAGTTATGGCAATTTCATAATATCTTTTAGTACATGCAAATATAACTATATGTATAATAAAACATTATTATTTATTACAAATTCTTACTGTAAATTATTAAATTTGACAAAAATAATTCTAACAGATGAGCATTTTAAAAGGAGTAGGTGTTGCATTGGTAACACCCTTTAATGAAGATTTATCCGTTGACTTCGACAGTTTAACAAAACTGATTGAATATAACATCGATAACGGAACCAATTATTTGGTGGTATTGGGAACTACGGCAGAAGCCGCTACGCTTTCTGATGATGAGAAGAAACAGGTAATTGAGCATATCATTAAGGTGAATAATAAACGTCTTCCACTTGTATTAGGGATTGGCGGTAACAATACTCTTGAAGTCAAGAAACAGATCGAGGAAGCTGATCTTTCAGCATTTGAAGCTGTACTTTCGGTATCTCCTTACTATAATAAACCTAATCAGGAAGGACTTTATCAACATTATAAGGCGTTAGCGTCTACAGGTAAAAATATCATCATCTATAATGTTCCTTCCAGAACAGGACAGAATATTGATGCAGATACTACGATTCGTCTTGCAAAAGAATTTCCGAATCTATTGATGATTAAAGAAGCAGCTCCGAATATTCTACAATATTTTGATATTCTTAGAAAAAAACCTGAAGGCTTCTTTTTAGTTTCCGGAGATGATGAGTATACACTTCCTGTAACTTTAGCAGGAGGAAATGGAGTAATTTCTGTAATAGGACAAGGATATCCTAAAGAATTCTCTACTATGGTACAATTGGCTTTTGATGGTAAAGTAAAAGAAGCATATGAGATCCACAACAAACTAGTTGAGATCACCCGCTTGATTTTTGCAGAAGGAAACCCTTGTGGTATCAAAGTAGTATTGGCTGAAAAAGGAATCATCAAAAACTATCTTAGACTTCCTTTAGTTGCTGCCTCAGAAGGATTGACAGCAAAAATTAAAGCTGAAATGGCAAATATTTAATGACAGAATGATAATGATCAAAAGTGATGTTTTAATATCAAATTTAAAATATGTGAAATTGATCATTCATAACCAAAATAATCATAAAGTGGAAAGTTTATACTTTTCACTTTTTTTAATCATAATTATAAAATCATGAAATTAATAAAAGCAACAGAAAAAGATATTCCGCTTATTCAGGATCTGGCAAGAAGATCATGGGAAAAGGCTTATGCCGAGATTCTTTCTAAAGAACAAATGGAATATATGCTCTCTGAAATGTATTCCGAAGCTGAAATTAAAAACCATTTTCAAAACCCTGATTATCATTATTATCTTATTCAGGATGATGTAAACAATTCTTATGAAGGATTTGTTGGTTATCAGCATAATTATGAGCCTCAGACAACTAAATTGCATCGTATTTATCTGGTTCCGGAAAGTAAAGGAAAAGGGATGGGAAAAGGAGCACTTCAGTTTTTAAATGAAAAAGTATCAGAAAATGGCAATAAAAGAATTATCCTGAATGTAAATAAATACAATGAAGCCAGAAAATTCTATGAATCACAAGGTTACAAAGTATATGATGAAGGCGTTTTTAATATCGGAAATGGATTTGTGATGGATGATTACTTAATGGAATTTCTAATTCACGAATGATTGACTTAAAATTTTGTAACTTTATCCTGTAATTCTATAACAAGTGATTTCTTTTTTTGAATGATCTTTGCTTCAGAACCAAATCACTTATAACAATACATTCATATGCTTGGTTTGAGCTGATTCAGCTTTTTATCAGTATATTTTTTTCATCCTTAGTGTTTAAATTCCTGTATTCAGTAATACAGGAGTTTTTTTGTGTAGAAGCAAAGTTAAAAAAATATACCACTATTTCACTTTTAATTGAAATAAATTATTATATTTACTAAAAATAATGACTTACATATACTAGGATGAAAATGTACGTAAAATTTGACTTCAATGCCCTCTGCAAGAAGGTATTGGACGAGAAACTCAAGGAACATGGGTTGAAATACCGGTTGCTGAACTTCGGTGAGGTAGAATTTTATGAACCCTTTACCCAGGAACAACATAATCTTTTTAAGAAGAATCTTGAAGATTATGGCATAGAAATCATAGAAAGCCAAAAAACGGCTTTGGTACAGAAAATAAAAGATGCCATTGTAGAGCTTGTCTTTTCTGATGAGATAATTCCTGTAAAAGCATCCATTTACATTGCTGAAAAACTGAATCACAGCTATGGATATCTTTCCAACTTATTTTCAGAAGTAGCCTTTACTTCTATAGAAAACTTTATTATTCTACAGAAAATTGAACATGCAAAGGCTTTGATCATAAGAAATAAGCAAAGTCTTACAGAAATTGCCCACAAACTGAATTATTCAAGTGTGGCACATCTAAGTACACAGTTTAAAAATACAACGGGAATCACACCATCCCAGTTTCAAAAGATTATAGGAAAAAGAAGAAGATTCCAGAGTACGGTAACAAATCCTAAAATGCAGTATGAATAAAGAATTTCTGAACGTAATAGTAGCAGATAACAATGAAAACACATTAATTTTTTTTAAAAGCATTTTTAAAGAGCTGAAAATTTCTATAAAAGTTCAGTTCTTCAGTAACGGACAGAGATTAATGGAATATTTAAATAATGATGATGCCATGATTCCTGAAATTGTTTTCATTCAACATGAAATAGCTGAGAAAAACAGTTTGGAATGTATTGATGAGCTTAAGAGAAATGATAAGTTCAACAATATGGTAACGACAATCTATTCTCAACAGTTTGATGAATCTGAAATTGAAGATATTTTTGTAAGAGGAGCGAATATTTGTATGAAAAAACCTGAAGATTTTAAGGACCTGAAGAAGACGCTTACAGATATTATTACTATAAATTGGCAATATCATACCTCAGGCTTAAATAAGGAAAATTTCATTCTTAAAGTTTAATGAATAAACAGTTTTAAGAGTTTAATATTGGAATCGGAAAGGTTGTATTTATTGCATACTATTCACAAATAAGTGAAAATTTTATAACTAATAATTGAAATAATATAAAGAAACTCTCAATTAATATCTTGACCTTTGTAAATGTAAACTCAGACACAAATTTGATCATATACAATAAGATACAGATGAAATGAGAAGTAATTGTTTCTAAAAAACAAAAAATATAAATCACGATGTTTAACAAAATGAATTATATTAATTTCCAATTTTAAAGCATAGAAGATCTTTAAACAAAACGGTACAATCATGAAAACTTGAAGTAGTTGGAGATATTTTTATTCGTTTCATTCCCTCATCTCCAGCTAAACAACAGTTAGTTTTTATAATAAGCAAATTGGAAACGTAATTCATTTTGTTTTTTATAATTTATTTTAATAGTTGTGGCTATTACTTATTTCAAATAATATATAGATATTTTCACACCACATCACAAAATATTAAGCCTAAACTATTAAAATAAATTTTTTAAACAGACCAAAAGTAATTTCTTCTAAATAACAGTTTTATAAGGGGACCGCAGGAAATATTTTCTGCGGTTTTTTTATGAAATCTTACTCCACTTATTTTTTCCTTTGTAGTACTTAATGTAATAATTTTTGATTATCAGATTATCCTGTCTTGTAAGCATAGGATCGGCTTCCAGAATTTTATCAACAGTATTTTTTGTTGTTTTAATAATTACCGAATCTTTCACCAGATCCAGCCTTTTAAAATCTACAACACCACTTTGCTGGGTTCCCAGGATATCACCGGGACCACGAAGCTGCATATCTACTTCAGAAATTTTAAAACCGTCATTGGTCTCAGTCATTGTTTTAATACGGGTTCTGCTTTCTTTAGATAATTTATCGGAGGTCATCAGGATGCAGTAACTCTGTTCAGCACCTCTTCCTACACGTCCTCTAAGCTGATGAAGCTGAGAAAGTCCGAATCTTTCAGAACTTTCAATCACCATTACAGAAGCATTGGGAACATTGACTCCAACTTCAATTACGGTGGTAGCAACCATAATTTCAGCTTTTCCGGAGGCAAAATAATTCATTGCAGCATCTTTCTCGTCTGGTTTCATTTTCCCGTGTAACATGGTAACGTTATAATCCGAGAAGAAATCCATGACATGTTCAAGACCCTCCATCAGGTTTTTATAATCTAAGGTTTCTGATTCTTCGATCAATGGATAAACAAAATAAACCTGTCTTCCTTTCTTTATTTCATCCTTACAGAAATTATATACATACAATCTGTCCTTTTCACGTCTGTGAGCCGTAATGATAGGCTTTCTTCCCACAGGCATTTCATCAATCACCGAAACATCAAGATCGGAATAAAAGCTCATAGCAAGGGTTCTCGGTATAGGCGTTGCTGTCATAACCAGAATATGGGGCGGAATTTTATTCTTTGCCCAAAGCTTAGCTCTTTGTGCTACACCAAATCGATGCTGTTCATCAATAATGGCTAGCCCAAGGTTTTTGAATTTAACTTTATCCTCAAGTACAGCATGAGTTCCGACAAGTATGGATAGATTTCCGTTTTCAAGCTCTTCATGAATGATTCTTCTCTCAGAAGCCTTAGTAGAACCTGTTAAAAGTCGGACATTGATTTCTGTTCCTTCTAAAAGATCCTTTATTCCATTATAATGTTGCTGTGCCAGAATTTCAGTAGGAGCCATTATACAGCTCTGAAAATCATTATCCATAGCAATAAGCATTGTAAGCAGGGCAACCATTGTTTTTCCTGAGCCTACATCTCCCTGCAAAAGCCTGTTCATCTGAATAGGTCTTTTCATATCCATACGGATTTCCTTTAACACTCTTTTTTGAGCACCGGTAAGCTCAAACGGAAGATGATTTTCATAGAAATTATTGAAATGATCACCGATAATAGGAAACGGATTTCCAAATGACTGGGTTTTATGATGAAGTTTTTTTAATCCATATCCTAACTGAAAGAAAAAAGATTCCTCAAATTTTAAACGGAAGTCAGCCTTATCAAAATGCTCTACATCTTTTGGAAAATGTACGTTCAGAAAAGCATGCTGCCGTGACATGAATTTAAAGGTCTTCATTAAGTATTCCGGGAAGTTTTCCTCAATAAGATTAGGGATTTCTTTACAGATATTTCTTAATGCATTTTGAAAAAACCTTTGGTTAAGACCTCTTTTGGTAAGCTTCTCAGAACTTGGATAAATGGGCTTTAAACGGGTTTCTCCTTCTTTTTTTTCTTCTGCCTCAATTTCAGGATGTGGCATCGAAAACTGGCGGTTGAAAACATTGATTTTTCCGAAAATATAAACCTCCCGATTAATGGGAAGCTGTTCTTTCAGCCATTTTGAATACTGAAACCACACAAGATCCATACTTCCTGTATCATCATTGAATTTTGCCGTTAATCTCTTGGTTTTTCCGGTCTGGATTTCCTGAACCTGGGTGATTTTTCCTTTAAACTGTATTTCCTGACTGGTTTCCTCATGAAGCTGAGAAATTTTATAGATTTTACTTTTATCCAGATAACGGATAGGATAAAAGTTCAGCATATCCTCTACAGTGGATAATCCCAACACATTTTTAATGAGTTTGGCTCTTTCCGGACCTATTCCTTTTACATATTCTATGGAAGTTTCTAAAGTCATTTTATCTCAGATTCGGGAATCGAATGTTGTATGAAAAACAAAGGTTCGAATTTCGGTAAAATAAAAAAGACTTCCAAAAAAAATTGAAAGTCTTATGTTTTATAGGTATAATTCAAAGGTTGAAACTTAAACAGCTTACTCTTTGATTTTAGATTTGAATTTCTTCTGGTAATCTTCCCATTGTTCTCTCGTACGAATTTTCTTAAAGAGATCCTTCGAGATCAGTTCCAGATAAGGTTCCAGCTCTTTGGCAGATAATTCCCCCTGAAGAATAGTGATCGGATCACCATGCTCATCCAGAAATACAGTACTTGGAACAGCACCTACATTCATATATTGAGTGAATTCATGTAGCGAATTTCTTCCTTTTTTCTGTTCTGTATTTGGATTAGAAAATGTTCTTCCAAAAATTTCAATACTCTTTTTTTCTTCTGCGTTAAATTTTACAGGGTAAAAATTCTCATTTAAAATTTGTGAAAGTACCGGATGTCCGTAAGTTTTTTTATCCATAATCTTACAGGGTCCACACCAGTCTGCATAAAAATCAATAAGAATTTTTTTTGGATTTTCTTTTTGAGCTTTTAAAGCCTCTTCAATAGTCATCCATTGAGTTTGTGCAAAACTAAAGTTTAGTAATAATAAGAGAACTATGCTTAAAATTTTTTTCATAATTTGATATTTACGTAAAAATAAGCATAATTACTTATTTTTTTATTTTACATCCTGCATTAATTTTTTCACGAACGGAGATATCAAAATTAATACCACTCCGGCAATTATCGCATACAATCCCAATTGTTTATATCCATCAGTGTAAGTGATCAATTCATCATAGTTGGTTGATCCTTCCTTCGCTGTCGCAAGACTAGCCCCGATGATTCCGGCAACGTATTGTCCATATGCTGAAGCAAGGAACCACATTCCCATCATCATTCCCTGAAGATTCTTGGTGGAAAGCTTAGTCATGATGGATAGTCCGATAGGAGAGAGGCACAATTCCCCAAGGGTAATGATTAATAATGCCAATGTGAAGAAGTTCAAAGAAGTGATTCCCTGAAGATCTGCAAACAGACGTGTTGCAAACAGTACATAATATCCTGCTCCTAAGAAAATAAACCCTAATCCGAATTTTATAATTGTATTGGGTTCAATCTTTCTTTTATTTAACCATATCCAAAGAAGTCCCACTAATGGAGCAAGGAAGATAATAAAGAAAGCTCCTCCAGAGTTGTTCACTCCATTCGGATCCAGCCCGAAAAGATCTTTATTAAGGTTCTTTGCGGCAAAAATACTTAATGATCCACCACTTTGCTCATAAATTCCCCAGAAAATAATTGAGAAAATAATGAATACCAGAGCAGCCCAAAGCTTTTTACGTTCTGCAGCGGTTACTTTAGACATTTCATAGAATAGATAGATTAGCGTCAATGGTCCGATGGTCCACATAAAATAATCTGTATATTCCGTTTTTGCAACCATTGTCATAATGATTGGAATAAAAATCAGAGATAAAGCATAGACGCCATATTCTTTCCATTTTGGAATAGGAGCACTTTTCGTTTCAGCTAGAGGATGTCCTGGCTGTAAACCGATAGTTCCCAATCTTCTTTGGGTAAATACAAAGTTGATAAGGCTGACAACCATTACTACTGAAGCAAGCCCGAAAGCAATGTGCCATCTCATTTCTTCAGCGATAAGATTTCCTAAGAATTCTCCTTTACCAATAGCGATACATAAATATCCTCCTAATAATGCTCCAAGGTTAATCCCTGCATAAAACAGTGAGAAACCTGCATCCGCTCTTGAATCATTAGGTTTATAAAGTTGTCCTACCATTGAAGAAATATTAGGTTTGAAGAAACCTGTTCCTACTACGGTAAACGCAATTCCTAAAAAGAAGAATTTATGTGGATCTGTCGCTAAAATTAAACTTCCGAGAATCATCAGAAGTCCGCCCCAGAAAAGGGATTTTCGGAATCCTAAAATTTTATCGGCAAAAAGTCCGCCTATAAAAGTAAAGGCGTATACAAATGCCTGAGTGGCACCATACTGAAGGTTGGCTTCTTTTTCATGGAAATTAAGCTGAGAGATCATAAAGAAAACCAGCATTCCGCGCATTCCGTAGAAACAGAAGCGTTCCCACATTTCAGAGAAAAACAGGCTCCAGATTTGTCTGGGATATTTTCCTTTGAAATTTTGTATTTCATCTAAAGTTAAGCTCATAATGATATATGATTGTTTTAATTAAGGGTTTTTATGATCCTGATCCAGTTCAAAACGAATTCTGTCCTGATCGATGATTTGTTTTAATTCTTCTTCTTTTGGGAGGTACAGCAGATATTTGCTGGCAAATAAATTATTTTTATCATTGAGTACGGAGTATTTTACAATGGTCTCATCTTTTTCAGAACACAGTAAAATACCGATGGTAGGATTATCTCCTTCGCCTCGTTTCAGGTCGTCATACATTCTTACATACATATCAATCTGCCCGATATCCTGATGGGAAAGTTCACCGGTTTTTAAATCGATGATGACGAAACATTTTAAGATGTAATTGTAGAAAACCAGGTCAATATAAAAGTCTGAAGTATCTGTAGAAATGTGCTGCTGTCTTGCAACAAAAGCAAATCCTTTTCCGAATTCCAGTAAAAATTTTTGAATATGGTCAATGATAGCAGTTTCAATTTCTTTTTCAGAAAACTGTTCATCAGCTTTAATTCCAAGGAATTCAGATATATAAGGATCCTTTAAAACACTGTGAATACTTTCATTGGAAGATTCTTTATGTTTTAAAACTCTTTCGTAAGCCAGGGAATTGATTTGTCTTTTTAGATCTCTTACATTCCAGTTATTTTGTACTGCTTCATTCAGATAATATTGTCTTTTGCTGTTATTATCCTGGCTGGAAAGAAGTCGGTAATGAGACCAGCTCAATTGTAGAGACAATGTGTCAACAATTGGGAATGCGATGTAAAATTTACGCATATTGGAAAGATTGGTATAATCAAACCCTTTTCCAAACTCCAACGTAAGTTTCTGAGAGAGGTTTTTTAAAGTATATTTTCCGTATTCAGCACGTTCTTTTCCCTGTTGTTCATCTTCCACAATAAGTTTTCCAATCTGCCAGTAAGTAAGCAGGAGTGTAGAATTCGCTATTCGAAAAACCTTTTCGCGCGACTGTCTAATGATTTCCTTTACGGACTGGAATAAAGAATCTTCGGAAATTTCCATCATACGAAAATAAAAAAAACCTCTGACTTAGCAGAGGTTTTATTCATATTTTGTTAATGCAGTTAGTTTACACCGTGCATCATTTTCTTTAATATCGGAGATAGTAAAGCTAAAATTACAGAAGCAATACCACAAAGTACTACAAAAACCATGAAGAATTCGAATAAGTTATGAATCTCAAATCCTACAAAAGTAGGGTTGTGTAATGGTAATTGAGCCTTTTCAAATGCAGCAACCTGATCCGTTGTCAAAGTTACTTTCTTGTCTAAAACGTCCTGTAAATTTACTCCAATTTCCTGTGCTTTTTTAAATTTATCACCTGTTGCAGGGATCAATGCACCTAATGAACCAGCCAAAGCATATCCGGCAGCGTTAGAAATAAAGAATACACCATATAATAATGAAGCGAATCTTTTCGGGGCCAATTTACCTACCAGAGAAAGTCCGATTGGAGATAAACAAAGCTCGCCACAAGTCTGGATAAAGTATAGAAGCATTAACCATTTGATTGCTAATAAACCTGAGTTTCCAAGATCTTTTACATTGTGAGCAATAATAAAGTAGCTCAAAGCAATGATAGCAAGACCCATAGCTTGTTTGAAAGGAGATACAGGCTCTTTTCCTTTAGCTCTTAATTTATCCCACATTAAACTGAAAGGGAAAGCTAGCAATACTACGAAAATACCGTTGAAAATCTGAACCATTGAAGGCGGCATATTCCATCCGAAGATATTTCTGTCTGTTTGGTTATCTGCAATGAAAGTCAACGAAGACCCTGCCTGCTCGAAAGCTGCCCAGAAGAAGATAATGAAGAATGAAACAATGTAAATTACCCAGATTCTCTGTCTTTCTACCTTATTTTCAGCAGAGGTCATAATCAGGAATGCAAGGGAAATACCTGCTGCATAGATGAAAGGATAAATAATACCTTTGATTAATTGTCCCATCTCCATTGAGTTAAACCCAAATTCTCCTACCAATAAGTATCTGAATGCAAAGAAAAGAACGGCAAATATACCTACAGTGATTCCTAAAGAAGCTCCTGAGAATTTTGCTGTCTGAGATTCTCCTTCTTCGAAATCTGCAGTACTGTTATTTTTTGGCAACCCTCCGATAGGTCTTCCTTCAGGAGTTACAACATATTTATTTTTAAGGATAAAGAACGTTACTGTTCCGATTAACATTGCAATTGAAGCTGCTAAGAATCCCCATTTGAAAGCGAAAATATCTCTTACTCCGGTTGTCGCATCCTTTACATCTCCTACGTATGGACAAATGAACTGCCCTAAGAATGCTCCAATGTTGATCCCCATATAGAAAATGGTGAAAGCAGAGTCTAGTTTAGATTTTTCCTGCTTTGGATAAAGGCTACCCACCATTGAAGAAATGTTCGGCTTGAAGAATCCGTTACCAAAAATGATAACAAATAATGCCAGCCACATGATCATTTTAGCACTTCCAATGTCTGCAGAGAAAGTAGAGGCACTGATGAACAGTAAAAACTGACCAATTGCCATTAAAGATCCACCAACAATAATAGCAAATCTGTTTCCGATATATTTATCAGCAATAAATCCTCCCAAAAGCGGAGTCAAATAACATAAAGCCAAAAATCCACCGTAGATAATCGCTGCATCAGCTTCTTTTATCAATAAGGAATTTACCATAAAGAGCGTCAAAAGTGCTCTCATTCCGTAAAAGTTGAAACGCTCCCACATTTCCGTTCCGAACAGAACCCATAATCCTTTTGGATGTCTGGAGCCCTTATTCTCTACCAATTCATCCGGTTTCGGACTTATTGCTTCAATATTATCCATTTCTATTGTTAATTTTTGTTAAGACTGACAAATATAGTTTATTTTAGGTTTTTGGCAAGGTTTTAATTTTATTTTTAAATAAAAAAGCTGCGGAACCATTCCACAGCTTTTTATTCTTTATCATATCACGAGAATATCAAAGGATTAGTGTCCTTTTTCCTTCATGATCTTATTTAATCTTTTTAACATTGATAGCCCTAAAAGCGTAGCAAATATTAACAATGCGAAATTCACAAGGAAATAATTCGTTTTGTTTTCGTAATTGTACCATGTACTTGCCAGGATTCCTGAAAGCTTATTTCCTACTGAGTTGGCAAGGAAGAAACCACCCATCATCAATGCTGTAATTCTCGCAGGTGAAAGTTTAGAAACGAAAGAAAGTCCCATTGGGGAAAGACATAATTCTCCAATTGTGATTACGCCGTAACTCGCTACCAGCCATAAAGGAGAAACTTTTACAGATCCGTTATCACCAGCCATTACTGCAAGTACCATTACCAGGCAGGATAGCCCTGAAATAAATAGTCCTAAAACGATTTTGGTAGGAGTCAATGGTTCTTTACCTTTTCTTCTCAATAATGCCCAGAATCCTACAACTACCGGTGTTAATGCAATTACCCAGAACGGATTAATGGATTGAAATAATTCGGTATTGTATAAATAGACTTTATTTTCAGGGTTTTTCTCAAGAGCAGCACGTTGTTCAGGAGATATATTTTTAAAGTAAACATCTTTTCCTGTTTCTTTTTTAGTATCTCCATTATCATCTTTCTGAGAACGGAATTGATTATCATAAACAGGAACTTCTTTGTCTTCGTAGCTCTTTCCGTCAACCATATAGATTCCTTCCAGAGGTTTTTCCAATGATGCAGGAACACTTCGGTCTGTATAATAATTAGCCCATCTTGTTAATGCTGTACCATTTTGCTTGAAAACAGCCCAGAAGAACATACTGATCAGGAATACAGAAAGTAAGGCACCAATTGATGCTTTCTCATCCGGTTTAGCTTTAAAGTAAAGAGAAGCATAGAAGTAAATAACAGGAATACATGCGAAAATGAAGGCATCTGTGCTGTCACTTCCAAAAATATTACCAGGGATAAACCATCCCAGTGCTCCGGCAGCAATAGCAGGAACAAATACTTTGATTAAGATTTCAGAAAGCTTCGTATCACCTTCCTGTACAGGTTTCATCTGTGCAGCATGGATGTAATGCTTTCTTCCTATCGTAAAAATAACCATACCTATTAGCATCCCGACTCCGGCAGTGATGAAAGCCTCACCCCAACCGAATTTATTACGCATAAATGCAGCAATAATGTTACAGATAAACGCTCCGATATTAATTCCCATGTAGAAAATATTATATCCGGAGTCTTTATTGGCTTTATAAGGTTCTTCAGAATAAAGATTTCCTAAAAGGGTAGAAATAGTGGGCTTAAAGAAACCATTTCCGATAATAATCAATGCAAGCGATGAGTAAAATAAAGGTAAATCCTTGAAAACACCCATTCCAATATATCCGGCAGCCATTAAGAATCCACCAAGATAAATTGATTTGATATATCCTAAAACTCTATCAGCCAAGAATCCCCCAATAAAAGGAGTAAGATAAGTTAAAGCAATATAAGTTCCGAAAATGTCATCAGCAGTTTTGTCTGGCAGTCCTAGTCCGCCTTTCATACCTGTAGGCTCAATAACATACAGAACAAAGATTCCAAGAATCAGGTAATACCCGAAACGCTCCCACATTTCAGTAAAGAAAAGGTAAGGAAGCCCTTTAGGATGTTTAGTCTTCATATATTCAAATTTCAATTCCCCCAAAAATAAGTTTTTAATTTCAATTGATAAAATAAATAATTGTCGGATAAATGATTAATGAAATAAATGTAAAATTTTAAATTCAAAATAAAACTTGCGTAATAAAATTAATTTGTACGATTTGTCTGAAATGTTGTAAATCTTTATTGTACAGGTGATTTGCAATATTATTTCTCTTTAAAGAATATTTCTTTTCTAATTTCAAGGTGTTAATAGTGACAAATAATTTAAAAGCATTTATGAAAAAACTAAAAAATCTTTCGAGAGAAAATTTGAAAAATGTAAACGGAGGTGGTCCTTCAAAGCCTGAATTTGGGACAGGATGTAGTTATCAATGTTGTTCAAACGTTGAACCTGCTAAATGTAGCACTATAACAGTAGTAACGCTAGAAGAATCTGGAACCGTTGGCTGCTCGTCAGGCTCTCATTTGGTTGCTGTATAGTGCTTTGAAATAAATGTGTAATTTCTACAGCTGGTATTTTTCAGCTGTATTTTTTATTATTGAAAAATTATGAAAAAAACAATTATACTATTCTTCATGTTGTCTGTGTTAATTATGAGCGCTCAAAATAAAAGGTTTATTTATCAGTATACCTATATTCCAGATTCAACTAATAGATCCAATGTAGTTAAAGATTTGATGTATTTAGACAGAATGGGTGACAAATCTATTTTCTACAGCAGATATAAGTTTACTGAAGATTCAACTTCTATTGCGGAATCAAAAAAAGGAAAATTTTACATACCAAATGCTGATATAATGTACCGAATAGAGAAAAAGGATGGAAAAGTTTTTTTAAAAACAATTGATTATGGTCTTGGAAAAATAAAAGTTGAAGATGATAGAAAAATGAATTGGAAAGTTCTGCCAGAAAAGCAGAAGATCGGAGAGTACATAGCCCAAAAGGCAACCACAGAATTTGGAGGTAGAAAATGGACTGCGTGGTTTAGCTCAGATATTCCTATTCAGGATGGACCTTACAAATTTCATGGGCTCCCTGGACTTATTGTGAAGATGGAAGATGCTACCAAAAGTCATTTTTATGAATTGGTAGGTATTAATAATATAAGTGAAACTATTTATCCTGAATTAACAACAAGATCAAATGAATTGGTTTTAACCCGGGACAAATTTATTGATCTGTATAAGAAATATAGAAATGATCCCGCAGCAGAAACAAGACAACTTTATATGGAAGGCAGAATTCCGGATCAAAAAGATGCTTCTGGTATTTTAAAAACTGGAGCTGAAGTGGTAAAGGAAGTCGATCAGCTAACCAGAGAAAGAATGAAAAAAGATAACAATATCATTGAAATTGATTTGTTGAGAGGTATTAAAAAGTAATTTTATGAACTTGTAATATTTTTAATTTTGTAAAACTATTACAATCCCTATATATTGCTGGGAACTGCAATAATAGAAGGAAAGACTAATATTTTAATGTTGTCAAAAGCGAAAAAATTATCAATGCCTTTCATTAGATACTTTTATTGCGAAGGCAATTCCCGTTACCCAGAAAGAGCTGGATAAGGCTGTAAAATACCCTGAATGAAAATAAAAAATCCCTTTCAAAATTTTGAAAGGGATTTTAATTTATAAATTTTCTATAATGAAATCTGTCATTTTCTGATACAATTGCGGTCTGGTCTGCCCACCATAAATTCCGTGGTTTTTATCCGGATAAGCCATGAAATCAAACTGTTTTTTGTTTTGAATTAAAGCTTCAGACAATTCCATAGAGTTTTGGAAATGTACATTGTCATCAGCAGTTCCATGAATTAAAAGGAATTTACCTTTTAATAGGTTGGCATATTCAGTAGGAGAGTTTTTATCATAGCCATCAGGGTTTTCCTGAGGAGTTCTCATAAATCTTTCCGTATATACAGAGTCGTAATATCTCCAGTTAGTTACCGGTGCTACGGCAATACCCATCTTGAAGACATCAGCACCTTTCGTCATTGCTAAGCTGGTCATGTATCCTCCAAAGCTCCATCCGAACATTCCGATTCTGCTTTTATCAATATAAGATTGATTTCCGAACCATTTTGCAGCGGTAATCTGGTCTTCAATCTCATATTTTCCAAGATTCATATACGTTACTTTCTTATATTTTGCACCCTTGTAACCAGTTCCGCGTCCGTCCACACAAGCCACAATATATCCTTTTTGTACAAGGTGATTAAACCACATCGCGTTTCCATTATCCCATGAGTTGGCAACCTGCTGAGATCCCGGTCCTGAATATTGGAACATAAATAACGGATACTTTTTGCCAGGATCGAAATTTTTAGGCTTCATTACCCAGGCATTCATCTGGTCGCCTACAGCATTAGGAATGGTGATAAACTCCTTTTCAACAAAATTATCGGTCTTCAGTTTCTGAAGCTGATCATTATTATTTTGAAGTTCCTTTACTGTTTTGCCATTTCCATCTTTCAGAACGTATGTATAAGGTTTTTTAGCTGTAGAAGAAGTTTCTATGAAATAATTATAGTTTTTGCTAAAATTAGCAGAGTTATTTCCTTCTGCATTAGAAATCAGCTGAGTTTTACCGCTTTCGATATTTACTTTAGAAACCACTTTATTAATGCTCCCTTTTTCAGTAGTCTGAACGTAGATTTCTTTAGATTTCGGATTGAATCCATAATAATCAGTTACTTCCCAGTTTCCTTTGGTAATTTGTTTTTTAAGCTTACCATCTTTGTCATACCAGTATAAATGACGGTTTCCATCTCTTTCAGAAGCCCAAAGGAATGAATCATCTTCCAAAAACTCCATGGTTGGACTGTCTGTTTCTATCCATTTCTCATCCGTTTCTGTAAATAATTTCTGAACCGCTCCGGTTTTAGTATTTACTTTTAAAACATCTGAAGCATTCTGGATTCTTTCAGATGTGATCAAAACAATTTCATCTGCTTTTGCCGTCTGGAAAACATTCGGGATATAATAATTTTTATACGAACCTAAATTCAGCTGCATTGTTTTTCCGTTATCAAGACGGTACAACTGTGCGGTAACTACAGAGTTTTTCTCTCCGGCTTTTGGATATTTATAACGCATTTCTCCCGGATACAGATTTTTTCCATAAATTGGAATATAAATTTCCGGAACCTGGCTTTCGTCAGATTTTACAAAAACAATTGCATCAGAATTCTTTGTCCATTCATATTGTTTAGCATGTCCGAATTCTTCTTCATATACCCAGTCTGCCAAACCGTTAAGAATGGAATTTTTCTTACCATCTGTAGTAATCTGAGTAATTTTTCCTGAAGCTAAATCCTGATAAAATAAGTTATTATCAACAATGAAAGCTACTTTAGTTGCATCAGGTGAAAAACTAGGTTCCTGAACTGGTTTTCCTTCATTTAAACTGATTGTTTTTCCCGATTTTAAATCTTTTACATCAAATTTTCCCAGGAAAGAATGCCTGTAAATAGGCTGGCTTCCTGTCTGCAAAAGAATTTTTGACTCATCATCGGAAAATATATAGCTTTCAAAGCTTCCATCTACAATATTTCCTTCTTTTTGAGATGTTTGATAAGAATATTTAGCAATACCTGAAGGTTCAATAACAAGGTAGTTTTCCCCGTTTTTCATGGATGTAATTCCGGCAATACCTTTACCACGGTAATATCCTGAGTATATTTTATCTAAGGTGATTTCCTGAGCAGATACATTGTGAAATGCCGCTGCTATAGTAAGTGTTAAGAATAGTTGTTTCATTTCTAATTTTAATGCTTCCAAATTTAATGAATCTTACTTATATAACCATATAAAACAAAGATCAGACGTGAGGTAGCCATGATTTCCTGCAAAAGTTTTTTCAGTTATTCTCTTAATGCCTCTATTTAAGCTGTTTTCAGGTTTTTTATGTTAATTATTTTTAGATAATAAAATATAAGTTAATAAAGAAAATATTAGTGCTTGATTTTTTGAAAAAAATACAATTTGGCAAAAAAATTGAATGTATATATTCACCAAACAATCAAAAAGAATAATTATGGAAACGAATGCATACAACCAAAAACTGAACCGTTATGTATTAAACGACCGAATTGTTTATACAGGTTTTTCCAGTTTTAATGATGCACAGGAATGCGCTACCAAAAAAGGTGGAATATTAGTGGAAGTGGGGTTTAAAGACGGTAATGATAATCCCGAAATTACAGATGAAGCCGGATTGATAGAAAAAAAACTTCATTACTATGTGTATGCAGGCGATGAGTATAAATTTATCCATTCATCTGATCCCGGATTTAGAAAATATGCGGATGAACTTCAGAAGATTAAAGCAAAACAGCAGCAATCTCCACCAGATGAAAGATATTTAGCAAATTTTGAAATCGAAAATGCAGAAGACCCGATTATTGTCATCAAAAATGATCATTTTCAATCGGTAACTTCAAGAGAACGTTCAAAGTATTTGAAACATGCCAGAGTTTATGAACTAGGGGTATCCCTGCCAAAATCTTAAAATTTTTATCATGAGCAAGACCAAATATTCAGATAAAGCTCAGGACAAAGTAGGAAAAGTAATGCACGAATTCAAGGAAGGAAAACTTAAATCTTCTTCCGGGAAAAAAGTGACCAGCAGAAAACAAGCCGTAGCCATCGGTATTTCTGAAGCAAGAGAAAAAGGTTTAAAAGTACCAAAGAAAAATAACAAATAAATAATAAAATTGCCCGGAAAAACTCCGGGCAATTTTTATAAAAGATGAAATTTTACTAATTCGTTTGATTATAAAGAATCTTATAATATTCATCCGCCATTCTATCACTATTGAACTGATCTTTCACGTCGTTCATTGCGTTATGCTGAATTTTTCTCCATTGATCAGGATGGTCATAATAGGTCGGAAGAATTTCGTTTTCAAGGATGTCATATAATGTATTCAAATCATAGTTGTCCTGTTCGTAGATACTCATATTCAGATAGTCTGCTTTGGGAACTACGAAAGAATTTTCTCCGTGTCTGGCAAATTCCGGGATCCAGCCATCGTCTGTGGATAAATTTATAGAACCGTTCATTGCGGCAGTCATTCCTGAAGTTCCTGAAGCTTCTCTTGGAACTCTTGGATTATTTAACCAAAGATCAGAACCTTGTTTTAAAGATTTACTTAATGACAATTCATAGCCTGTAAGAACAGCCATATTTTTATGATTCTTGCTTTCTTCCACCAAAGTGTTGAAGGTAGAAATAGCAGAATAATCCATCGGATAAGGTTTTCCTGCCCAGATGATCTGTACCGGATATTTAGGATTGTTTAAAAGTCTGTAGAATCTGTCTTTATCATGTAAAAGAAGTTCAGCACGCTTATATCCGGCAAACCTTCTTGCCCAGACTATGGTGAAAATATTAGGATTGAACAGATTTCCGGTTTGGTCTGCAACGATATTGAACAGTTCTTTCTTTAAATGTTTCTTACGATAGTCAAAAACAGTATCTTCATTCTCGTCCTTTGCCTTATAAAGAGGTTTGTCTGCCCAATATTTAAACTCCTGAGCGTTCGTAATAGATGTAATTTCACAAATTCCCGGATATTTATTCCACATGGCACGGGAAACTACGCCATGAAGCTGAGATACACCATTGGCTATTCTTGCCATTTTCAAAGCACAAAGAGAATGATTGAAACGATCATCAGCTGATCCTTCAATAGATTTTACTTCTTCCATGGTGTAGCCTGAGAAATAGGTCATGTCATAACATAATTTTAGATTATGCTTTTCATTTCCTGCTTCTTCAGGAGTATGAGTGGTGAAAACAAGTTTTTCCTTTACCTTATTCAGGTCACCATTATATTTTCTTAATAAATAGAAAGCTGCGGGAAGTCCATGAGCTTCATTTAAATGATAAACTTCTCTTTCAACGTTCATTTCATCCAATAGCTTTGCACCTCCTTTTCCTAATAAAATATATTGCGCCAGTTTTGTAGATTCGTTGGCATCATATAGCTTGTGGCAGATTGTTTTTGAAACGTGATCATTTTCAGGAACGTCTGTAGAAAGGAAAAACATGGGTGCTGTATTGAAAATCTCCGGATCAAGGTACCATACTTTCACCCAGACAGGAGCACTGTGGATTTCGATTTGAAATTTGATTCCCGTATCTTCCAGAAAACTGTACATTTTCCTTGTCCATACCGGTTGTAAGGTTTGATCATGGTTTCTTGCCTGATCATAATAACCGAATTTCCATAAAATTCCGATTCCGATAAGATCCTGTTTCAGGTTGTAAGCACTTCTCATATGAGAACCTGCTAAAAATCCAAGTCCTCCTGAGTATATTTTCAACACCTGTTCAAGGGCGAATTCCATTGAAAAATAGGCGGTTTTTTTTGAATATTGGGGATTGATGCTGTAGGGTATTTTAAAATTCCTAAAATCCATAAATACAGGTTTGTGTTAGAAGTGACAAAGGTATTAATAATGAAAATAAACTTTACATTAATTAATCAATAAATTAATTTTAAAAGTAAGTATTGAATTGTTTTTTTACTTATCTTTAAGAGTGTAAAATTTTGATTATCAAAAACTTTTAATGATGAAAGCCAATGGCTGCATGTGTTTAATTAAATAAAAAAATCACACATGAAAAAGACGTTTTCTGATGAAGATCTGATAAAGAATCTGAGTTTATATTACCTGAACCGGCATTTGAAAAAAAAGCCTATAGAAAAGTATCACCGTACTATAGATGAATCTCCGCTTCATGATCGTGAAAAATACAGAAAGAAGTCTGAGATTCTTCTTCTCAACTCTTTTATGCATCATTTTCCTGAGGTTAAATTTGAAAACCTTACCTGCGAAAGCCCGGACTTTATCGCCAAACTAAACGACAAAAAAATCGGAATTGAATTAACCGAGGTGATCAATCATTTGGAAATGAAGAAGGTGGAGAGTACTTTAAATAAAATGTTCCGCCAGGCAGAAATATTATTAGAACAGGAAGACACTACGAAATATCGTGGTGTTTATTTTTTAGAATTTCACCATAATTTAAAATTGGATAACCTGGAAGAGCAGCAGGAAAATATCATCAACATATATAAAAGCATAAAAAAAAATAAAGGAATAGGCTGTGTAAAAAGTGTAAGAAAATCCTTTCACAGAAGAAATGTTTTTATTACCCATGAATACAGTATGAACTTGTTTGATGAATTGTGCTCAGACAAAATTCTGGAACTCATTGAAAAGAAAAATGAAAAATTTCCCTATTATGATACCTCTGTGGATGAATGCTGGCTCGTGATTGTTTCGGATATGAATTCTCTGGCATCAAGATATACATTTATTCAGGACAAAGAACATCTTAACGAAGTGAAGAGTCCTTTTCATAAAATCTTTCACCTTGAAAATCTTTGTGGCAATATTACAAGTATAAAATAATAGTAAGGTATTAGTGTTTATTACGCAATAAATTGGATTCATTATTTGAAATAATTCAAAATATTTAGATTTCTATTGTTTGTGATTAAATTATAGGTATATTTGGTTTAATATTAGATATTGATCTGATTAATAGCTGATTCAACCACAAAAACTATATATCTATGAGAAAACTTTTACTTTTTATTCTTTTATGTGCATCCCCAATTTTTTACGCTCAGGCTGATTGTGCCAGTGCATTGTCGGTATGCGGAAATTCAAACATTACTTATAGCCCGAGTGGCTGGGGAGCTGTAAAGGAGCTCGTCAATTCGGGAAGCTGTATTGATAATACCGGTGAACACAACTCCATCTGGTATAAAATTACCATTGCTACTGGAGGGACACTTACTTTCGATTTGGTACCCAATAATGCTGGGGCAGACTATGACTGGGCGATTTTTGGTCCCAATGTAAACTGTGGAAGTCTGGGATCTCCTATACGTTGTAATGCAGCAACAGTAATAGGGGTAGGGGCTTCAACAGGTCTTAATATGACGAGTACTATTATCAGCGCGCTTGGAGGCTCTCCAACACCTTATTGTAAATATATGGATGTGCTGCCGGGAGAAAGCTATTATTTATTTATAGATAACTGGGTAGGGAGTGGGAGCTCAACAACTGCACCTTTTTCGTTAACGTGGGGCGGGACGGCAACGCTGGCTTCTCCATTTACAGACCCCAATATTCAAACATCTCCTTTTATACCTCCCGGAGTTCCTGGAGCTAATCCGGCTGATCCAAGAGAGGTTGTTGTCTGCTCTATTTCAGATTTATTTGATTTTACAATTCTATCACCAGGAATTATTAATGGAAATCAGAACTTTAGTGTAAGCTATCATACCAATCAGAATGATGCATTAACAGGAAATAATCCTATCAATACCCCTAAAGCTATCAATACAACGGCTGTTTATTTTTACAGTATAAATTATACCGATGCAGCCAATCCTACCAATCCTCTCAATAAATGTAAACAAGTAGGGAAATTTAAATTCAGAGACGGAAGCTTCACCGTGAAAAATGCTACACTGACGGAATGTAACAATAATAACGCAGGTACGGCATTATATAATTTAACCACAGCCGATGTTATAGCGAATCCGCTTATGACAAAGAAATACTATCACAGTATGGCTGATCTTAATGCAGGAACTAATGAGATTATTAATCCAACTGCATTTGTATCTGCTGAAGGTACAATCTATGTAAAAGTAACCTCAGAGTTTGGCTGTAGTGCAGTAGCACAGATCAGTTTAAAATTTCATCCTGTAGTTCCGGTAAATAATCCTGTATTGAGATCTTGCTTTATAGAGACAAATCCTGCCACAGCTTCTTTTAACATCGGAGGAATAGCTGTAACGAATCTTACAAACTCTACAAAAAAGTATTATCCATCGGAAACAGATGCAATTAATCAGACCAATGAAATAACAAACATATCTAATTATGTTGCTCCTAACGGATTTGTGTATGTCAGAGTAATGAGTGCTCAAGGATGTTATACCATCGCAAAAATTACTCTGGTAGTAATTGCTCCCGTATATTCTCAGGTTTTAAAAGATAAAATCATCTGTGCAGAAGAAAAGACAACCTTAGATGCAGGACCTGGTTTTAAGAGCTACGAATGGAGTACAGGAGCTACCACTCAAAAAATAGAAGTAGGAATTGGTGCCTATTGGGTAAAACTTAAAAGCGGAGATTGCGTGGCTACACAAAAAGTAAAAGTGGATGCTTCTGAACAGCCTGTTGTTTCGGGAATTGAAATTGGAACGAATTCCATAACAGTATCAGTAATCGGAGGAAATGCTCCTTACAAATATTCAATTGATAATGTTATCTGGCAGGACTCTAATATTTTCACAAATATTTCAAGAGGAGAATATACGGTATTTGTAAAAGATGCTTACGATTGTAATCCTATAGAAGTAGGAGTCGTAGTACCTAATATTGTGAATGTTATTACTCCTAATGCAGACGGAGTGAATGATGTAATTGATTATTCTGCATTGGCAGGAAAACAGAATCTTGTAATGAATGTTTTTGACCGGTATGGAGTGAAAATTCATCAGGCGGATAGATCAAACGGATATAAATGGGACGGGACTCAAGTAGGAAGAAGAGTTCCTACAGGCACCTATTGGTACTCTGTAACATGGAATGAAAATGATAAAAGAAATACCCCTGTAAAATTCAGTGGCTGGATATTAGTGAAAAACAGAGAATAATTACATATTACAATATAATACATAGATAAAACCATTTCGTGAGGGATGGTTTTATTTTTATTAATTTTTTACATTAGTTACCAAATAGGAAATATGAAGGATTTATTTATAAAACGTTTTGAATATTATAAGACTTTGGGTGATAAAGCATTTGATCAGTTAGATGACAATCAGATTTTCTGGCAGTACAATGAAGAAAGCAACTCTATAGCTGTCATTGTGAAGCATATTGCCGGAAATATGTTATCAAGATGGACGAACTTTCTGACAGAAGATGGTGAAAAAAACTGGCGTCATAGAGATGAGGAGTTTGTAAATACTTTTACTGCCAAAAAAGAAGTTCTCGAATATTGGGAAAAAGGCTGGAAGTGCTTATTTGATGCTTTGAATCAGGTAAATGATGAAAATTTATATGCTACAATTTATATCAGAGGAGAAGCCCATTCAGTAATAGATGCTATATTCAGGCAGCTTGCTCATTATCCTTACCACATCGGACAGATTGTTTACATTGCTAAAATGGTTAAAAATGAAGACTGGAAAACACTTTCCATCGCCAGAAACAAATCCCAGGAGTTTAATAATGAAATGAATAATAAACTTTCACAAGAAGAACCGAACACCAATTCTTCTCCCGTATGTTTTCAAAATAGCCCCGAAGTAAGAAATGAATATAAACAATAGACTGAATCAATCTTTTCATTCTTATTAAAATTACTATCTTTGCACCCATAAAATTCAGGAGTAACAAATGTCTACTTTTCAAAGAACTGCCGCGTTTCATACACTTGGCTGCAAATTAAACTTTGCAGAAACATCTACTATTGCCCGTCAATTAACAGATGCAGGTTATGATAAGGTGAGTTTTGATGAAAGAGCTAACGTATATGTAATCAATACATGCTCAGTAACTGAAAATGCAGACCGCGAGTGTAAACTTCACGTGAAAAGAGCAATGAAAGCCAATCCTGATGGATTAGTGGTAATTGTAGGTTGCTATGCACAGCTGAAACCTGAAGAAATTTCCCAGATTGAAGGAGTAGATCTTGTTTTAGGAGCTAAAGAAAAATTCAATATTCTAAGTTACCTTGACGATTTAGAAAAATCAGACAACGAGGGAATCGTTCATTCATGTGAGATTGAAGAAACTGATTTTTTTATTGGAAGTTACTCTATTGGAGACAGAACGAGAGCCTTTCTTAAAGTGCAGGATGGTTGTGATTACAAATGTACTTACTGTACCATTCCGTTAGCCAGAGGGATTTCGCGTTCAGACACCATTGAAAATGTTCTTAAGAATGCTTCAGAAATTGCCGCAAAAGATATCAAAGAAATAGTTCTTACAGGGGTCAATATCGGTGATTATGGAAAAGGAGAATTCGGAAACAAAAGGCATGAACATACTTTCCTTGACCTTATTTCAGAACTGGATAAAGTAGAAGGAATAGAAAGAATTCGTATCTCTTCCATTGAACCTAATCTTTTGAAGGATGAAAGCATTGAGCTTGTTTCAAAAAGCAAAAGTTTTGTACCTCACTTCCATATTCCGTTGCAATCCGGAAGCGATGAATTATTGAAAAAAATGAAACGTCGTTACCTGACAAAACTATACAATGACAGAGTAAACAAAATCCGCGAGGTAATGCCTGATGCGGCAATTGGTGTAGATGTTATTGTAGGATTTCCGGGAGAAACAGAGGAAATATTTATGGAAACCTATAATTTCCTTAATGAACTTCCGATTACTTACCTTCACGTATTTACTTATTCTGAAAGAGAAAATACAGAAGCTGCTGCGATGGAAGGAGTCGTTCCGATAGCAGAAAGAAAAAAACGTAATAAAATGCTTAGAATCCTTTCTGAAAAGAAAAAAATGGCATTTTATCAGACTCAGCTTGGAAAAACGCTTCCTGTACTTTGGGAGCATGAAAATAAAGACGGGAAAATGTTTGGCTTCACAGAAAACTACGTGAGAGTCCAGAAAGACTTTGATCCTGCATCCGTAAATCAAATCGAATTTCTAAATTTAGAAAAAATCCTGTCAGATGGCACGGTTTCTGTGCAATCTTCCTACCAAAGTTTTTTAGCAAAAGCATAGGCTCTTTGCAAAATTTCCACTAAATTTATTTTTAAACTTTTAAATACTACATTCATGAGAGATAAGTTTTTATCTTGGGGAATTGTATTAGTAGCTGCTACGTGGATTGTAGCACTATTAATCAGAGCGCATTACTGGATACCGACGCTGTTATCCGCCATCTATGCATTGGGTGTTTACAATGCTTACCAATCGAAACACGCTATTCTGAGGAACTTTCCGGTATTGGGATACTTCAGGTACTTTTTCGAAAGTATTTCACCCGAAATGCAACAGTATTTCATTGAAAGGGAAACCGACGGGAAGCCGTTCCCAAGAAATCAACGTTCTGCAGTATACAGAAGAGCTAAAAATATTAGTGATACTGTAGCTTTCGGTACACAGCTGGAAGTAAATCACAGAAAATATGAAGGGATCAAGCATTCAATTTATGCAAAATCACCGTCAGAAGAGCTTCCAAGAGTTTGGGTAGGAGGAGAGCAGTGTACTCAGCCTTATCACGCTTCTTTATTCAATATTTCAGCAATGAGTTTCGGTGCATTAAGTGACAGAGCTCAGATTTCATTGAACAGAGGTGCTAAAAAAGGTAATTTTTTCCATAATACAGGAGAAGGAGGAATTTCATCTTACCATATGGAAGGAGGAGATTTATGCTGGCAAATAGGAACCGGGTATTTCGGATGTCGTGATGATGAAGGAAAATTCAATCCCGAGTTATTTACAAAATATTCTACATTGCCTAATGTGAAAATGATTGAGATCAAATTATCACAAGGAGCAAAACCAGGACACGGTGGAGTACTTCCTGGTGTGAAAAATACACCGGAGATTGCCGCAATTCGTCACGTAACTCCGGGAATGACCGTTATTTCACCACCATCACATACCGCTTTTTCTGATGCAGCAGGATTGTTGAGGTTTGTACAGCAATTAAGAGAGCTTTCGGGAGGGAAACCAATCGGATTTAAACTTTGTATTGGAGATACCAAAGAATTTGAAGATGTCTGCGTACAAATGAATGTTTTAAAAATCTATCCTGACTTTATAACAATAGACGGTGCAGAAGGAGGAACAGGAGCAGCTCCGCCAGAATTTTCAGATGGAGTAGGGATGCCTTTGGAGCCTGCTTTGATTTTTGTTAACAGAACATTGAATAATTACAATCTTAGAAATAAATTAAGAGTTATTGCAAGTGGTAAAGTACTTACAAGCTTAGATATTTTAAGAGCTGTTGCAATGGGAGCAGATATGTGTAATAATGCAAGAGGATTTATGTTCTCTTTAGGTTGTATTCAGGCTTTAAGATGTAATTCTAACAATTGTCCTACCGGAGTTGCCACACAGGATAAAATGCTTATTAAAGGGCTTGATGTGACAGATAAGGCAGAAAGAGTATATCATTTCCATAAAAATACACTTCACACTTGTAACGAATTGATTGCTGCGGCAGGAAGAAGCTCTTATGAAGAAGTGGATGCAACAATGTTTATGAGAGGAGACGAATTTGATCACCTTGCAGATCTTTATTTCCCGGATATTCTTGGAAATGTAAAACAAAAAGCCAGATCTTAATAATACATAAGTCGTTTTAAAAAAATGACCATTCAATAAAGAAAAACAGAGTAGAACATTCTACTCTGTTTTTTTTATGATGATTCATTGTATCTCAGTCAGATTTGATAAACAGGAATACTTTACAGCATGAAAATAAACCACGGTATTATATTCTCTGCTAGATTCTTTTTTTCAAGTTAAGAACAAATAAAAAACCACCTGTTTAGGCGGTTTATATTTTTACTTTTCACTGTCAAGTCTTTCTCTGCTATTGTAAACCTGTAGGTTAAATACAAATGATCTGTTTCTGTAAGACATGTTTAAATAAGGATAGTGAGGATTTCTTGCAAAAGCTGCTTTTGAAGGTACAATGATTACCCCCTGTAAATTATATGGCGCTTCACTTGCAAGATCATTATATGCTTTGAATTTCTGTATTGCCTCTTTGAAACCTGCTATTTCAAAATAGCCTCTGTTATCTGCTTTACCCGCATCTTTCATTGTCTGTTCTTTCACATAGTAATACATTGGATCTACCAAAGGAACTACGTTTCCGTCAATCGTATTTAAGAAGGCAGCTTTAGAGCTAAATACTCCGCTTCCATTAGTTTCAGTAGCTAAATAAGAGTAAGCCCTACCCATTATTTTAATTACATTGGTTTCTTTAATTTCTTTACCGGGAGACGGCTGTGCACCTTCTCTGATAATATAAATGGTTCCGGAAGGAAGCTTTGTAAAAGGCATTTCAGATAATTTTTTCTGATGATCATCAGTAGAATCTGTAGCACTGAAAGTTTTTATATTTCCTTGTACATCCAGATAATTTTCATCCATAAACTTCGTAATAGCCTGCTCATCATAGTTATTCTGGACATTGATGTCTTCAGGTTCTTGATAAGTTTCTACTTCATCATCTTTCTTACACGCAGAAAAACACAAAGATCCCGCAAGGATATATAAAAATATTTTTTTCATTTCAAAAAACTTTAATTACTTTACAAATAATATAACGGCAAAAGTATAAAAAATTATGAGAATAGATAAATTTTTATGGAGCATTCGTTTTTATAAGACGAGAAGTATTGCAGCAGAAGAGATTAAGAAGAACCGAGTTTCTATTGGAACATCTGCCGTAAAGTCATCCAAAGAGGTAAAAGAAGGAGATATTATTAAAGTTCGTAAAAATCAAATTGATTATAAAATAAAAGTTATTCAGATTCCTAAAAGCAGAATTGGAGCAAAACTGGTCCCACTTCATATACAGGATGTCACCGATAAAGAGCAATATGAGCTATTAAAGCTCCGTAAAATGTCACAAGACTATTACAGAAATAAAGGCGAAGGAAGACCTACTAAAAAAGACAGAAGAGATATGGACGACTATGTAGGCAATGATGTGGATGCTGATTTTACAGACTGGGATGATTTCTTCGGCGAAACAGATGCTGATGCCGAAGATCAAGATTAAAATAAAAAAGCTCTAGAGATAGAGCTTTTCTATTATTTCATTGACAATGTCCTCAGGTTCTCTGGCATCAGTACCTACAGTGAATTGAGACTTACTGTAAAACTGATTTCTTTCAAATAAATGTTTTGCAATAAACTCAGGGAGGTCCTCATTAGATATATTAGCAATCAAAGGTCTTTTCTCTTTTTGTTTAGAAAGCCTTTCTGCCAATGTTCCCACAGAGGTCATCAAAAAAACACTTTTTGAATTATGATTGATGATCTCCATATTGTTATAATAAACCGGAGTACCACCACCCAAACTCAAAACTAAATTTTCTTCCGATGCAAGAATTTCTTCCAATGCTTCTCTTTCAAGTTTTCTAAAATAAATTTCTCCCTTTTTTTCAAAGATTTCAGGAATGGTTAATTTATTTCTCCTCGAAATTTCTTTATCAAGATCTATTAATTTAAAATCTATTTTTTCGCTTAATATTTTGGAAATGTGGGATTTGCCGCTGCCCATGTATCCAATCAATGAAATTATCATGAATTTTTTTTAAACAAATTTGCGAAAAAGTTTTGAGATAAAGAAAAAAGTCATATCTTTGCACCACTTAAAACAAGGGACATTACTTAAATGAAAACTTGTTACACAAGTGGCCGACTCGGTAGCTCAGCTGGTAGAGCAATACACTTTTAATGTATGGGTCCTGGGTTCGAATCCCAGCCGGGTCACTAGCAATATCATTACAGTTTTTTGTAATTTTATTGCCTGCGTGGTGAAATTGGTAGACACGCCATCTTGAGGGGGTGGTTTCCTAAGGATGTGCTGGTTCGAGTCCAGTCGCAGGCACTGCAAAGAAAATTTTTATAATTGAAAATATTTTTTATTTTTAATTGTGGCCGACTCGGTAGCTCAGCTGGTAGAGCAATACACTTTTAATGTATGGGTCCTGGGTTCGAATCCCAGCCGGGTCACAAGTTTACTGAAAAGTAAATTTTTTTCATATTAATATTTTGTGATTTGGTGTTTCAAAGGTCTCCCTCAGGAGACCTTTGATTTTTATATTAATCTAAATGAATCAAGCGCAAAAGTTCGGAACTAAGCAAAAAAAGGATCAGGTGCAAAACTTGTGGACTAAGTAAAAAGTTTAGTTAATCTGAAGAAAAAAACAAATTATCTTTTTACTCCTCTAAGCTTTATACTTAAATTTTCTATAAATGCAAAGACATGATGAATTGATTATTGATAAGGGAGCTAAGAAAGCGATAAAAGTAGCTGATGAAGCGATGTAGATACGCGTACGCTTAGAAAGAATCAATACAATTGATTCAATCTTTGCTTCCTAAAATACAACAGCAGATAATAGAAATCCTTTGCGTTAAATTTTAAAATTAAACAGATCTAAATATTCTAAGCCACATAACTTTTGCACTTGATCCGAAATAAAGTTATTGAAACTTTGTGTTAAATAAAATTCCATAAATCACAAACAATGTGATCCCTAGTTTGAGACTGATTCAAAGTGCTCTACTAAAAATCAGGACGATAAAAGTAATATGTTTGGAAAATGATCTGAATAAAAATCCCGATCATATAATGACCGGGAATATATTTTTAGCAAAACTTTTATGATTAATCCAAATGCATATTGTCAATTAATCTCACTCCGTCTACTACAACCACAATAAAAGCTCTGAAGTTTCTGTCTTTATAAAAGAAATCAGTTTCCTGTAATGTATTTTCATCAGCAATCAGAAAATATTCAAGTTGCATTCCTTTTTGATCATCGAAAATATCAGCCACTCTTTCCTTTATTTCTGGAATGCTGACCGTTTTGAACCAATCATTTACTTTCTGTAAAGTTTCATAAATAATTTTAGAAGCATCCCTTCTGTCTTCATGGAGTCTTTGGTTTCGAGAGCTTAAAGCTAGTCCGTTTTCCGCTCTGTAAATAGAAACTCCTTTTATTTTAACAGGAAGATGTTTTTTGTCAACCATTTTTCTGATGATGGCAAGCTGTTGAAAATCCTTTTCACCAAAATAAGCATTGTCGGGCTGTACTTGTCTGAAAAGCTCTTCTACAACGGTTCCTACACCATCGAAATGTCCTGGTCTGGATTTTCCTTCCATTTCATTCTCCAATCCATCAAAATCATAATGCTGGCTTTCTGCTTTTTCAGGGTAAATATCCGTAACTTCGGGAATGTAAACAGCGTCTACAAGCCCTGAACTTTCGAGAATAAGAATGTCTCTGTTAATATCTCTTGGATACTTTTCCAGATCTTCAGGATTGTTAAATTGGGTAGGATTTACAAAAATTGAAGAAATAACCAGGTCATTCTCCTTTTTTGCCTCTTCATACAGAGAAAGGTGACCCTTATGCAACGCTCCCATGGTAGGGGCAAAGCCAATTCTTTTTCCCATTTCCTTCTGTCTTTCAATGAAATCCTGAAGGGTTTTCCTATTTTTTATAACTTCCATAGTTTATTTTAATACTTATTCAAAAATACTAAAAATATCACACAATAATATGTGTTTTTAATACTTTGCAAATGGGAAATTTCGTAAAAAAATGTTAATTAAAATAATGTTGGATGTTTTTTTGTAATTTTGCACATTAAAGCATTTTTACAAAAATTAGATAGAAAGTTTATGCCGAATCAAAAAATACTGTACATTACTACAGAGATGTATCCATATCAGGAAGACACAAATATGGCTGCAGTGGTAAACAAAATGGCACTTAAGATGCACAATGAAGGCAATGATGTAAGAGTTTTTATGCCAAGATTTGGACAAATAAGTGAAAGGAAATTCCAACTTCATGAGGTGATCCGTCTTTCAGGGATGAATATTATTATCAATGATCTAGACCAGCCTTTAATCATTAAAGTAGCGTCTCTTCCGGGGGAAAGACTTCAGGTTTACTTTATTGATAATGAAGAATACTTCAAAAGAAAACAATATTATTTCGACGATGAAGGAACTCCTTTCGAGGATAACGACGAAAGAGCTATTTTCTTTGCCAGAGGAGTAATTGAAACCATCAAAAAATTAAATTGGGTACCTGATGTGATCCACCTTAATGGATGGATGTCTTCTTTTGTTCCAATTTACCTGAAAACTTATTACGAATCAGATACTTACTTTAAGGACGCTAAAATTGTTCTTTCTCTTTATAATGAGAAAGACGCTGATCTTGACAAAAAGATCGATGAAAAACTAAAATTTGATAATATTTCAGGATTAAAAGCGTTAGATAACCCAACAATTAAAAGTTTTGTTGTCGAAAGTATGAACTACGTAGATGCCGTTGTAAAAGGAGATGAATTCCTTGATGAAGATCTGGATAAAGCTTTCAACGAAACGACTATTCAGAAGTCAGAGTATCTTGATGTAGACTCTATAAACCAACTTTATTAAAAACACATTTTAATGACTCATACTCTTAAAAGGACTTTCGCCATGCTTTTTTTGGCGGTTTTCGGAAGTGCTATACTTTATAACTGTGAACCAGATGCGGATTCTCTTGGTGAGCAACTTTTCGATAAAGATGCAGCAGTAGGTGTTGAAACTCCATATGATGTTATCGCTTACAATATTAATAATAATGACTCTATCAGGAGTGATGCTTCCAGACTTATTGCCGGGCTTAATGCTTCAGGTACTTCGGTAGGTGTGGGCGTATTAGGATCTTTTACTGAAGGACAGTTTGGTACACAGAAAGCATCTTATATTACTCAGATGAGAATGCCTGTAGATAACTTTGACTTCAGCGGTCCCAATCCGAAAGTAGACTCTGTTGTGCTAGTAGTAAGACCTCCGGCAAATACGATGGATGATACTTATTATATTGCAGACTCTATCAAAGCACCGGGTGCATATGACAGAAATGATTTCCCTGTTGGAAATGAAACGGTAGCTGTTTCAATAGATAAAAAAACTTATCCGGTTCGTAAATATGGTAAGATTTCTAAAGCTATGACTATTAATGTTCATGAAGTAACATCTTTCATAGATACTAATAATGATGCATTTAGCCGTTCTAATGCACCTATTGTTACTGGTGCTCTTTTAGGTTCAGCAGTTTTTGACGGAAATATAAGTACTGTTACTGTTACAAAAAAATCTGACAATACAAATCTGTTTACAGGAAATCTAGGGTTCAGAATGAAGCTGGACACTAACTTTTTCCAGACTCGTATTGTAGATAAAAAAGGAAAACCTGAACTTCAGGATGCTTCTAACTTTATCAGATATTTCAGAGGTATTCAGCTTTCTGTAAGCGAAACAGATAAGTATCTTTTCCAGTTTTCTCCTAATGACTTAGAAATTATCATGTACTATAAATATGATAAAACAGAAAATGGAACTACAACCCGTCCACAAACGACTCTTAAGTTTAACTTAGGAAGTCCAAATGCTCATATTGGAAAATATGAATATGCTAGAGGTTCATCTGCTGTTGTAGGGGCGTTAGGTTCAATTGATGTGACTAATGGAGATAAAAAGCTTTATGTTCAGGGAATGGGAGGACCATCTGTAGGAATAAAAATTTCTAAAGAAACTCTTAGCAACCTAAGAAGAGAACTTTATGAAAAAAAGCAAGCAATCGTAGGAGCTAAAGTCAGAGTATATGTAGATCCTTTAACTTTTGAAAATAAGCATTCTATAGATGGAGACCGTAAAGTAACACTTATTCCTCCTATGAAAATTGTTGATGGTGTGAAACAATATCCATTTACTTCAGAAATTGTGAATGGACTTCCTATGTATTATTATGGAATAAAGACTACTAATACACCGGAATATTACGATCTAACAGTAACAAAAACAATTAAAGATATCACGGAGGCTAAAGAATTCTCTGCTGAGGATTTAATCTTAAAATTAGATGTTGGCTCGTTTGTTAAAGATGCTCAGGGAACACCTGCAGGGGCTCAATATACAACTAGAGCAACTGAAATGAACAGAGCTGTTTTGGTTGGAAATGACAATTCAAAATATCAAATCAAATTATTGGTTACTTACGGAGCAAAAAAATAAATAAAACAAAATAAACACTAGACAAAATAAATATGTGCGGAATAGTAGGATATACAGGATTTCAGGATGCTTATGAGATTGTTATTAACGGTCTTAGAAGATTGGAATACAGAGGGTATGACAGTGCGGGAATTGTTTTAGAAGGTTCAAATAATACATTTGAGGTTGAAAAAACAAAGGGTAAAGTAGAGGATTTGGTTAATATCTCGAAAGGATTAAAAGGAACAGCTAAAATTGGTATGGGACATACCCGTTGGGCTACTCATGGAGTTCCAAGTGACAGAAACTCTCACCCGCATTTGTCAAATAATGGAAAAATAGCGATTGTGCATAATGGTATTATTGAAAACTATGATACTATTAAAACAATGCTTACTGAAAAAGGATTTACTTTTAAGTCTGAAACAGATACAGAAGTATTGGTAAACTTAGTTCAGTATTTTATGGATCTTAATACTGAAACAGATTTTCCAACAGCAGTAAGATATGCTTTGAATGAAGTATATGGTGCCTATGCAATTACTGCGCTTCATGAAGATTATCCTGGAGTTTTGGTTGTGGGAAGATTAGGATCACCTTTAGCAATAGGAATTGGTGAAAAAGAATATTTTATTGCTTCTGATGCTTCTCCTTTCGTAGAGTTTACAAAAGAAGCCATCTATCTTGAAGAAGGGCATATGGCAACGATTTCTTTGGAAAACGGTGTTGATATCAGAACAATTAATGAAAATTCTAAAATCGAGCCTGAAATTCAGGAGCTTAAATTAAGTCTTGAACAAATTGAAAAAGGAGGATATGAGCATTTCATGCTTAAAGAAATCTTTGAACAGCCTAAATCTATCCATGATACAATGAGAGGGAGACTTCTTGTAGACGAAGGAGTAATTAAAATGGCTGGAATTTGGGATCATGTAGAGAAGTTCAAAAATGCAAACAGAATCATCATTATTGCTTGTGGAACTTCTTGGCATGCAGGGCTTATTGGTGAATATCTTATCGAAGAATATGCAAGAATTCCGGTTGAAGTAGAATACGCTTCGGAATTCAGATATAGAAATCCTATCATTACAGATAAAGATGTGGTTATTGCAATCTCTCAATCAGGAGAAACTGCAGATACAATGGCTGCATTAAAATTAGCGAAAGAAAAAGGAGCATTTATATATGGTATATGTAATGTTGTAGATTCTTCTATTGCAAGAATTACTGATGCCGGCTCATATACTCATGCCGGACCTGAAATCGGAGTTGCTTCCACAAAAGCATTTACAGCACAGCTTACCATTCTTACCTTAATTGCCTTCAAGCTAGGAAAACATAACGGGAATTTAGGAAACGCTGAATTTATGAGTTTAATCGCTGAACTTGATGCTATTCCTAAAAAGATTGAAGAAGTATTAAGTGCTACTCATGAATTGACTCAGAATATCGCAAGAGACTTCGTAAAAGCAACCAATTTCCTTTACCTAGGAAGAGGGTACAATTATCCTGCAGCATTGGAAGGTGCATTGAAATTAAAAGAGATTTCCTATATCCATGCAGAAGGATATCCTGCAGCAGAAATGAAGCACGGTCCGATTGCCCTTATTGATGAGAACATGCCAATTGTTATTATTGCCCCTAAAAAAGGTCACTATGATAAAATTGTAAGTAATGTTCAGGAAATTAAAGCAAGAAAAGGAAAAGTTATTGCTGTCGTTAATAAAGGTGACCGTCAGGTTAGCGAAATGGCAGATTATGTTATTGAAATTCCAGAAACATCAGAATGTTTCTCTCCGATAGTGGCGTCAGTGCCTTTACAACTGCTTGCGTATTACATCGCAGTATATAGAGGTGCAAACGTGGATCAGCCGAGAAACTTAGCAAAATCTGTGACTGTTGAATAAAAAGTTGTTGTAAATAAAATAAATTTAGATTTCTTCCGTTATTTCAAAAAAAATCTTAAAAGTTTCTTAAAAAAATTATATATTTACGGCTTAATTATAAAAATTAACATGAAAAGGATATTTCTTTTATTATTGTCTGCGTCGGTAGCATCGGTATCTTGTTCAGGTGGTGGCAGCTCTTCTGTAGGGAAGCCAGGAACAAAAGGTGAATTGATACCAAGAGAAAAAACGAAATCATTTGTTGCGGAAAGACCATACGGAATGGTTGCAATTCCTGCAGGTTCATTTGTTGCTGGTTTAGCAGACCAGGATCCAACAAATACTCCTGAAAAAGCATCATTGAAGACAGTTACTGTTTCTTCTTTCTTCATGGATGAAGCAGAAACTACCAATTCAGAATACAGGGTATTCATTAACTATGTAAGAGATTCTATTGCAAGAACTCTACTTGCAGAAGCTGCCGGAGAAGGTGGTGACGAAGGTGGAGGCAGAGGAGCAAGCATAGGAGATTATGCATACCTTGCTAAGAAAGAAGAAAATTTAACACCTTATCAGGAATATATGGAAGGTCAGGGTGGTCGTGAAGACGGAACCTATGACGCAAGCAAAAGACTAGATTGGAAAATTCCTTTACACTGGAGCACATCAAAATATCCGGATGTAGAATACGCAGAAGTTTTAGAATCTATGTATTTACCAGCTTCTTCCAGAATTGGAAACGAAAGAATTTTAGACGTAAGTAAACTTAAATATACTTACCGTTGGGGAGATATGGATGCTGCACTTGCAGACAATGAAAGAGGAGCTAATTACCTGAAGAGTCAAAGTATCGCGATCTATCCTGATACAACTGTTTGGGTAAAAGACTTCCACTTTGCTTACAACGAGCCTTTATTTGAACAATATTTCTGGCACAAAGCTTACAAAAACTATCCTGTAGTAGGTGTAACTTGGGATCAGGCAAGAGCTTATTGTAACTTCAGATCTAAATTGAAAACAGATTACAACGAAAGTTTAAAAAGAAAAAAACAAAGACCATTGCAGTTCCGTCTTCCTACAGAAGTTGAATGGGAATATGCTGCAAGAGGTGGTATGCAAAATGCTACTTATCCTTGGGGAGGTCCATATTTAATGGATGACAGAGGTTGCTACTTAGCCAACTTTAAACCTAAGAGAGGTAACTATATGGAAGACGAGAAAAAGGGTACTTATACATATACAGCTCCAGTTAAGAAATTTAAGAAAAATGGGTTTGGATTATATGATATGGCTGGGAACGTTTCTGAGTGGACTGAATCTGCATATAACAATTCTTCATATGGATTCTCTTCTACATTAAATCCTTCTACAAAAGATAAAAAGGATACTAAAAGATCTGTAAGAGGTGGATCTTGGAAAGATATAGGATATGCGTTAATGACAGGGGCTAGAGATTGGGAAAGAAAAGATTCAGCAAGAAGCTATATCGGATTTAGAACTGTTCAGGATATTCCTGAAGCAGCTGTTAAGCCAAGAAGAGTTAACAGGTAATCAATCAAAACAATTATTTTTCAATACAATTTTATTTAACATTAAAAAAACTAACTCAATATGTTTAAGACGAAAGATGCTTGGATGAATTTCTTCTATTCATTCGGTGCTGCAATTGTAATTCTTGGAGCTTGGCTTAAAATTACTCACATTACCCTGGGACCAATTAATGGTAATATCGCTCTTACTGTAGGACTTATTACAGAAGCTATTATCTTTATTATTTTTGCCTTTGACCCTCCAAAAACTGAAGAGTCTTACGCTTGGGAAAACGTTTATCCTGAATTATTAGATAAGCATGCTAACCCAAACCCTTTACACTCAAATGTAACAACTAGAAATACAGGTAACCAATTTGCTGAACTAGAGAATTCTCTTTCTACCAAATTGGATAAAATGCTTGAAGACGCAAGATTAGACGTTCAATTATTCGAAAGATTAAGAACGGGAATCGATAAATTTTCAAGCTCTGTAGATCAAATCAACCAAACTGTTGACGTTTCTGCTTCTACACATAAATATAATGATCAGTTAAATAAAGCTGCTCAGCATATGGAAAGTATGAATGCATTATATGCAATGCAGTTGGAAAGCGGAAAGAAACAAGCAGAATTTGCTACTAAATATGTTTCCGACATGCAGAAATCTGTTGAACATTCTGAAAAATTCAATCAAGAGCTACAAGGTTTAACATCTAATCTTAATAACTTAAATAGAGTTTATGGTGGTATGCTAACTGCTATGAAGTCTTAATTCCTAACCATTTCTGAACTTAAACTATTTAATCAAAAAACAAAGAAAAGAGAATGGCACAAGGAAAACAGACCCCTCGTCAGAAGATGATCAACCTGATGTATCTGGTGTTCATCGCGATGATGGCCCTAAACATTGATGCAGAAATCATCAGATCATATTATGATTCAACAATAGCCTTAAACGAAACAAGACGTTTAACGGAAAATAAAAACGAAAAGATCTTTGAAAAAACACTGGAAGCTAAAGCTCAACAGGTTCCGGATACTTATGCAAAACCTTGGGAAGATTATAAAACCTTAAAATCCAAGATTGATGCATTAGTGAAACATGCTCAGGATATCAAAGATTTGTTAAAAAAACAATCTGAGTTTCATGATAAAGATCCTAAAACCGGAAAAGATATTGATGTAAGTGAAAACTTCGCTGCACTTAACAATAACGAAGCAACTACTGAATATTTCTTTAAAGAAGGAGACGAAAATACACCATCAAAAAATGCCATGGATTTAAAGGCTAAAATTGATGATGTAAGAAATTATATTAATGCTACTTTTGGAAAGAACCCTCAGCTTAATGATTTAGTTGAGAGAGCGAACAGGTCTCTTATTGCAGAGTATCCTAAAGGAAAATCTCCAAATGAGAAAACTTGGTTCCAAAATAAATTTTATCATCAGCCACTCATTGCTGCTATATCTAATTTGGAAATTATCCAAAATGATGCCAGAAACGTACAGTCTGATGCATTAGCATTATTACTTCAGGAGAAAGTAGATGCGAGCATCAAGTTTACAAGCTATGAGCCAATCGTTTCAGGTCCTACAGATATTCAGGCTGGTAAACAAGCGGAAGTAAAAGTAATGCTGGGTACTTATTCTAACAGTAATAAGATCAACATTTCCGGTGTGAGCAAGCAGGAAAATGGTAAGGGTATTATTCCTATTTCTGGTGCTGGAATCGGTGAACATAAATTAGGAGGAACTATTACATTAACAGATGCTACAGGAAAGCCACAATCTTTCCCTTGGACACATACGTATAACGTAATTGCAGGACCTAGAGAAGTAAAACTTGAAAAAGGATTATTACTTTCTGCTGATAAGATGAATGTAATGTATAGAGGACTTGAGAACCCTGTTTCAGGATCAATCTTAGGTGCAGACAATTCTAAACTTTCATTATCAGCTCCGGGAGCAACTGTAAGAAATACAGGTCCTGGTAAGTGGATTGTAAAACCTTCTACAGGTACTACTGTTAAGTTGACATTATCTGGAGTAGATCCTTATGGAAAAACAGTTTCACAGGTATTTGAATATAGAATCAAGAATGTTCCGCCACCACAAGGACAGATGAGAGGTCAGAATGTATTGTCGATGCCGGCAACTTCTATTCCTAACCAATCTGTACAGGCAGCTATTCCTGACTTTGACTTCCCTGTTTCGTTCAATGTAACTCAATTCATGGTAAGAGTACCTGGTAGAGCAGCATTATTGATCCACGGAAACTCATTAAATGATGCATCTGGATTAATTAAAAATCTGAGATCTGGGGACGTAGTTTCTATCTTCGATATTAAAGCTACTGCTCAAGGATTAGAAGGACAACAGATTAAAAATATTACTCCTATAATTATTAATGTTCAATAGGACTAAAATTGTAATTTATTATGAAAAAATATATTAGCACCCTTTTAGTATTAGTTTCGGGATTTGCATTTTCCCAGACTATTCTGAACGCTTCTTCTCCAGAAGAGTTTAGACAGATGAGAGCGGAGAACAAACAAAAAGTTGGTGATACTATTATTGATAAAACAGTAAAGCCTCTTGAATATGGATTTGTTGAAGACAAAGACATCCTTAAGAGTATGTTTGTTTGGGAAATTATCGATATGAATGATAAAATCAATCAGCCATTTTACTACGATAATCCAGACGGTCTTCTATCTACACCTACAAGATCTCTATATCAGTTACTGTTAGATGCAGCTTTATCTGGTAAAATTGAACAGGTGTACGATGATGAAAACTTTACTGTAAAGCTTTCACCTGAAGGGATTCAGAAAAGATTGGAGAATATTAAAATCAACGATGCTGCCATCGATATCTTAAACTCTGGAAGAGCATTAACTGATCAGGAGAAAAAAGAATATACCGATGTATTTAAAACCACTACTGATAAAGTAAAGGTTCTTAAAATTATGGGTATGTGGTTCGTAGATAAGAGAGACGGACAAATGAAATACAGACCTCTAGGTATCGCAGCAATGGGACCAGATCCAGCGGTACAGGGAGTGATAGGACCAGATGGTAAGCCTATTGCAAGCAATGACGAACTTATCGACCTATTCTGGATTTTCTATCCGAATGCAAGAGATATTTTAGCAAACAATTATGTTTTCAACAGAAAAAACTCGTCTGCAGACTTATCTTTCGATGATATCATCAATGCAAGAAGATTCTCTTCTGTAATCTATAAATCTTCAAGCGGTTTAGGTGATGGTACTATTAAAGACTATATCCCTAAAGATGCTGATGATCAGCTGGATGAAAGCGACAGAATTAAGTTGCAAATCCTTGAAATGGAAAATGATATGTGGAATTACTAAATTTTCACTTGATATTTATAGAAAACCTGAGTATTTTTACTCAGGTTTTTTTATTATGAAATCGCTCCTTATTTATTGTCAATTGATCATCAATAAACTTGCGATTGCATTTGACCTTTAAAAAATGAAAATTCTCATATGAAAAATGTAGATTATATTATTGTTGGAGATGGATATGCAGGGCTTTTCTTTGCTCATCAGTTGATTAAGAATAACAAATCGTTTGTAATCTTTTCTGAAGGAAGAAAGAGTGCTTCGCAGGTATCGGCAGGGATTATTAATCCTGTGGTGCTTAAAAAGTTTACAACATTCTGGAAAGCGCAGGAGCAAATTGATTTTTTAAAAACCAGTCTTGAGGAAATAAAATCTTATACCGGAGAGAATTATTTGATCAATGCACCGATTCACAGAATTTTTCATGATGAAAATGAACAGAAGCTTTGGTTAAAAAAATTAACAAATGATGAACTCATCAACTTTTTAGATGAAAAATTTGAGTCTTTAAACATAGTAAAAAACGATTTTCTCGCGGGAAAGGTTAATCAGTCTGCGAGATTAAATGTTAATGGATTTTTTACAGGTTTATTCAATTATTTCGAAAAAAATGACTTTTTAATCAAAGAAAAATTTGAATACAGTAAAGTGAATCTATCTGAATCCACTTATAAGGATTTAAAGTTCCAAAATATTATTTTCTGTGAAGGAATGGGGGTGAAAGAAAATCCTTACTTTTCTGAAATCACTGTCAATCCAAACAAAGGACATCATATAAAAGTTAAGCTTTCTCAGCCAATTCCTGAAGATATTACCATTAAGAAGAAACATTTCTTATTCCCAACAGGAACCGGATTATATTTCTATGGCGGAACTTATGATAGAGAACAACTTCATCATCATATTGATGAATCTGCTGTTACGCAATTGGTAAATGGACTTTCAGAATTTTATCCTTACGATTTTGAAGTGGAAGAAGTTAATTTTGGATTCAGACCTACGGTGAAAGACAGAAGACCAATTATTGGCAGACATGAAACTTATCATAATCTCTATGTATTTAATGGATTGGGAGCAAGAGGAATTCTGAATGGATGTTACTTTTCGCGTGATTTATTCCGTTTTATAGAAGAAGGAGTTCCTTTGCATGATGAAGTTTCACTGAATAGGTTTAAATAATTATAAGCTTAGAACATCAATCATCTTGAAATGAATGAAAATTTATTAGGAATAATAGCAGGAGTACTTACTTCCATATCTATGATCCCACAGCTTATAAAGGTGATCAGAGAGAAAAATGTGGAAGATATTTCCTTGTTGATGTTACTGGTCCTTATTTCAGGATTATCTTTATGGGTTTGGTATGGTTTTAAAAAGGATGAATTACCTATTATCTTATCAAATTCCTTTGCTGTCATAGTCAATATAAGTCTCCTGATCTGCTATATAATGTATAATAAAAAGTAAAAAGACGTCCCCATTATGAGGACGTCTTTTATATTAAATCTAATTATTTTTTCTTATTCAAGAACGAATTTAGCTAAAGGAGCCATTCTCGCTTTGTTTAATGTTAATGTATTTCCGTTAACAGAATAGTTGTCTGCAGCAAGGATTGCTTTTGTGAATTGGTTTTCAATATCCAGATCTTCACAAGCCATCATGGTAGACATTCCTTGATTAAACTTAATTCTCATTACATCAGGCTTAATTTCAAAAGTTCCACCTAAACCATTACATCCTGCATGACCTGCATATCTCATTCCGTTCATATCAAGTTTAAAGTAAGGATTGTTCTTTTGATTTTTTAACTGAATCGGTTGCCCGTTAAGCTCTGTTAATTTCCAAGTTTTCCCTGTAATATCTGTTGTTGGTTTTTGTGCAGTTTGTGTTTGACAAGAAGCAACAAGAAATACGGTAAGAACAAGAGCTGATAAATAATAATATAAGCTTTTCATAAATTTTAATTATTTAAATATTATGTTTAATCCCTATGCTAATACGATGCCATTTTTGCCGGAGCAGACTCTTTTTTTGCCTGTTTAAGATGAAAAAGTACCATATCCACGTTCTTCTTTAGGAAAGTGATATTCCCCTTAATTTCAGAGTATTGATACTCTTCATTTGAGGCTGTATACTCGGGTAAAGCATCACTTTTTTTTAGGTCATAAGTTTTACCGTTTAAATGTACAGTGGCTGTATTTTTAGAACGGTTTATTGTTACTTCTATTTTTTCTCCATAGCTGTCTACGTATACATCCTTTGAAATATCGTCAGCATTTTCAGGAGTTGCGATGGTAACCGTTTCAGCTTCTTTGCTGGGATGTTTACACGCTGTTGAGGAAAGAATTGCCAACCCGAAAAGGATTGAAGTTAATAAATTTTTCATAGTGATAAGTGATTTTAAAGTGTTTCATGAATTATGGTGTTAATACTATATAAATTTACAAATATTTTTAATAAATATGTGTTAAATTTTCATAAACTAACATTGTTTTTTGATTATTGTGCGTTTTTAGCGCTTTTTTCAAAACATTTTTCACGAAACGGGAAGTAATATTTAGAGTAAAAATTTTGTGTCAGGTGCGATTAATTCTGAATTTTTAACCGTCTTATTTCCAAAAGGATAAGGTGTATTTTTTTCCATTGTTCATTTGTTGTGTAAATTTTCGGCAAAAATAATTCAAAAATAAGAGAATTCCAAAATGCTTATATTAATAAATTGAAAATCATGATAAAGTTTAGCTTTTAAAACATGAATGAAAAATAATAGTAAAATGTATATTTAATATTTAATAAAATTTTGAATTCAGGTTATTTAAAGGAGAGTTAAATTTTGTTAATCCATTATGAAGATATCATAATCTAAGCGTACATTTGCGACTTCAATATGAGAAACTTTATAGTATATTTTTTAACTGGTCTTTTTCTGCTCTTTGTAGTAGAAAGCAGATTGAATGTTAAAACACTTCGAAATGACTATTCCGGTCATGTTTCTCATCATATGCCCAAAAGAGCTAACCGCCTGAATCAAACGTACGAAAAGCTTTCGGTTCAGCAGATGGCGGATAGTATAGACAATTCTACCCTGGAGCTTGCCGAAAATGATTTTCAATTTTCTGATGTATTTCAGATAATTGCAGTTTTTGCAAGTGTTTTCAGCCTTGTTTATATTTTTGGATTAAAAAGCTACAAACGTTTCAGACAGGACCTTCATGGCTTTGTTTTTGGTTTGGCGACCAAAAGATTTATTCTGATCCGATCTATTAGAATTTAAAATTTCACTTTTTCGAATTGATGTCTGTCTGATAATCAGATGGAAACACCTTTCGTTGTGTAGCCTGGTAATGCTCACGTCGTAATACTTTTATTACCATTTTTATTTCTATTCAAAACATTAACGATTTATACAAACTCTAGAATTATGATAAAAAGAGTTGCTTCGGGCATTGCATTAAGCGTCCTGTTATTGGCGGTGAGCTGCAGTAAGAAAAAAGAAGAAAAAGAGGAAGTAACGGTATATCCGGTAACTTCTCCTGTAGTGATGGATACTGTGATCAATAAAGAATATGTGGCTCAGATTCAATCTGTAAAAAACATTGAGCTTCGTGCACAGGAAAAAGGTTTCCTTGAGAGGATTTTTGTAGATGAAGGGCAATATGTACAGGCAGGGCAAACACTATTCAGAATTATGCCTAAATTATATCAGGCTGAATTATTAAAAGCAAAAGCAGAAGTGGAACAAGCTTCTATTGAGTTGAAAAACGCAAGTACACTGGCTGGCAATAATATTGTATCCAAAAACGAAAAAGCAATGGCAAAAGCTAAACTGGATGCTGCCAATGCAGAAATGAAACTTGCTCAGATTCACCTGTCTTTTACAGATATTAAAGCACCGTTCTCAGGAATTATTAATAGAATTCCTTTAAAGTTAGGAAGTCTTGTGGATGAAGGAGATTTGTTGACATCTCTCTCTGATAATACAAGTATTTACACCTATTTTAATGTTTCTGAACCTGAATATCTAAGCTACCAGACTCATGTTGCTGACAGAGGAAGCAATCAGGTATCTTTGATTACGGCTAACGGTGAAACTTATTCTCAAAAAGGAGAAATTCAGACTATCGAGGGGGAATTTGATAATGAAACGGGGAATATTGCTTTCCGTGCAAAGTTTCCCAATCCCGATAAGTTATTAAGAAACGGAGAAACCGGAAAAGTTCAGATGACGATGCCTGTTCACAATGCGTTGATCATTCCTCAAAAAGCTACTTATGAAATTCAGGATCAGAAGTATGTATTTGTTATTGACAAAAACGGAACGGCAAGATCAAGAAATATAAAGGTTGCTTATGAACTGCCTGACTTGTATGTAGTAGGTTCAGGAATTACAAAAGGAGATCAGATTCTTTTGGAAGGTGTTCAGAAAGTGAAGGATGATCAAAAAGTGAAAACAAAATTCCAGGATCCTAAAAAAGTTCTTCAATCATTGAAATTAAAAGCAGAGTAGTGGACTCTAAGTGAAGTAGTATGTTTAAGAAATTCATTCGCAGACCCGTTCTGTCTATTGTAATCTCATTGATTATTGTATTTTTAGGAATACTTTCATTGGTAAAACTTCCAGTGACACAGTTTCCTTCCATTTCTCCGCCTAAAGTAAATATTACCGCGGAATATCCGGGAGCCAACAACGAATTATTGATTAAATCTGTTGTTATTCCTCTGGAAAGAGGCTTAAATGGTGTTCCAGGGATGAAATATATGACCTCGGATGCAGGAAATGACGGAGAGGCATCCATTCAGGTGGTATTTGATTTAGGAACAGATCCCAATGTTGCAGCGGTAAACGTTCAGAACCGTGTATCTTCGGTTGTGAATAAATTACCTCCGCTGGTAGTTCGTGAAGGGGTAAAGATTACCCGTGAAGAACCGAATATGCTGATGTACATTAACCTGTATAGTGATGATCCGAAAGCTGATCAGAAGTTTCTGTTTAACTATGCGGATATTAATGTAATGTCTGAACTAAGAAGGGTAAGCGGGGTAGGTTTTGCCGATATTTTAGGAACCCGTGAATATGCAATGCGTATCTGGCTTAAACCGGACAGGCTTACGGCTTATAATATTTCAGCAGATGAAGTGATGGAAGCTTTGAACGAACAGAGTTTGGAAGCGTCACCGGGTAAAACGGGAGAAAGTTCAGGTAAACGTTCGCAGTCTTTTGAATATGTGTTAAAATATCCTGGACGTTTTAATAACGAAAAGGACTATGGAAACATTATTTTAAGAGCAAAACCGGATGGTGAATCAATCCGATTAAAGGATGTAGCAGATATAGAATTCGGAAGTTCAATGTATGATATTTATTCTACATTGAATGGAAAACCTTCAGCAGCAATCACGGTAAAACAATCGTATGGCTCCAACGCAAGTGACGTTATTAAAAATGTAAAAACTTTAATGGCTGATCTTGAAAAAAATAATTTCCCGAAAGGAATGCATTATGACATCAGTTATGACGTTTCCAAATTTTTGGATGCTTCCATGGAAAAGGTAATTCATACGTTGTTTGAAGCCTTTGTATTGGTGGCAATTGTAGTCTTTCTTTTCCTTGGAGACTGGCGTTCAACTTTGATTCCCGCTTTGGCAGTTCCAGTTTCGTTGGTAGGGACTTTCGCGGTGATGTCCGCATTTGGAATTACATTGAATATGATTTCCCTCTTTGCTCTGGTAATGGCAATTGGAGTAGTAGTAGATGATGCGATTGTGGTTATTGAAGCCGTCCATGCCAAGATGGAGGAGAAAAATCTTTCCCCTTTAAAAGCAACGGAAGAAGCAATGCATGAAATTAGCGGAGCGATTATCGCAATTACTTTGGTAATGGCATCCGTATTTATTCCGATTGCATTTATGTCCGGACCAGTTGGAGTTTTCTATCGCCAGTTCTCCATTACAATGGCTTCAGCGATTATCCTTTCAGGGGTAGTAGCATTAACGTTAACTCCGGCTTTATGTGCTTTAATCTTGAAAAATAATCACGGAAAAGCTAAAAAGAAAACGCCGATTACAATCTTCCTAGATAAATTCAATGGATTATTTACCAAGGGAGCAGGGAAGTACGAGAAAATGCTTAATAAAACAGTAACTAAAAAAGCATTTACATTACCATTGCTATTGGCATTTTGTGCTGGAACTTATTTCCTGAGTAACTCCATTCCATCAGGATTTATTCCCGCAGAAGACCAAGGGATGATTTATGCGATTATTCAGACGCCACCGGGATCTACTTTGGAAAGAACCAATCAGATCGCAAGGGAATTATTGAAAGAATCCGAGGATATCGATGGTGTACAGTCTGTTTCATCATTGGCTGGATATGAAATTCTGACTGAAGGTACGGGATCGAACTCAGGAACCTGTCTTATCAACCTTAAAAGCTGGGATGAACGTAAAGAATCTGCAGCCGAAATTATAGAAAAGCTAGAAGAAAAAACCAAGAATATTCCTGGAGCCAATATTGAATTTTTCCAACCGCCTTCTGTTCCTGGATATGGTGCAGCAGGAGGTTTTGAACTTCGATTGCTTGATAAGGCAGGAAGTGGAGACTATCATAAAATGGAGCAGGTAAGTAACGATTTTGTGAAGGAATTGAAAAAACGTCCTGAACTAGGGTCGGCATTTACATTCTATTCGGCGAGCTTCCCTCAATATATGCTGAAGATTGATAATGATCTTGCGGAGCAAAAAGGAGTAACCATTGAAAAAGCGATGGATAATCTTTCTACATTAATCGGGTCCAATTATGAAACGAGTTTTATCCGTTTTGACAGACCTTACAAGGTAATTGTTCAGGCTGGTCCTCAATATCGTGCATTGCCAACGGATTTATTAAAGTTATACGTTAAGAACGATAAAGATCAGATGGTTCCATACTCAGATTTTATGCATTTAGAAAAAGTATATGGTCTATCAGAAATTACCAGACATAATATGTATAATGCATCTGAAGTAAGCGGAACTCCTGCGCCAGGATATAGTAGCGGACAGGCAATTAAAGGCATTCAGGAGGTTGCGGATAAAACACTTCCAAGAGGTTTCGGTATCGACTGGGCTGGGATTTCTAAAGATGAAGTAAGCCGTGGAAATGAAGCAGTATTTGTATTTCTGGTATGTTTAGGATTTGTTTATCTGATTCTTTCTGCACAATATGAGAGTTTTATCCTTCCTTTACCTGTAATTCTATCCTTACCTGTGGGTATTTTTGGAGCATTTTTATGCCTGAAGCTTTTAGGATTGGAAAATAACATTTATGCTCAGGTGGCAATGGTAATGCTTATCGGACTTTTGGGTAAAAACGCCGTATTAATTGTGGAATTTGCTGTACAGAAAAAGGCAGAAGAAGGAATTCCTGTAGCAAAAGCAGCAATTGAAGGAGCAGCGATACGTTTCCGCCCTATTTTGATGACATCATTTGCCTTTATTGCAGGGTTGATTCCGTTGGTGATTGCAACGGGTCCCGGTGCTGTGGGTAACCGTACAATCGGAACAGCTGCAGCAGGAGGAATGTTGATAGGTACAATCTTCGGGTTAATGATTATTCCGGGGCTGTATTACATTTTTGGAACAATTGCTGAAAAGTCGAGACTGGCAAAATATGAAGAAGAAAATCCTTTAACAGAACAAACTGAACCGTATCAACACGATGACAAACATGAAGATTTATAATAAATATATAGCAGCCATCGCTTTATCTCTTGTTTTAGCAAGTTGTAAAGCACCAATGGCAACCGTCATAAAGGATGAGGTAAAAACAAATATTCCTCAAAATTTCAATCAGGAAGAACAGCAGGATGCTAATAATAACAGTGGAACAACTCCGTGGAGACAGTTTTTTACAGATCCGAATCTTGTAAGCCTTATTGAAACGGCTTTAAAGAATAATCAGGAACTCTTGATCACACTTCAGGAGATTGAAATTGCTAAAAGTGGAGTTTTAGCTAAAAAAGGAAGACTTACTCCTACAGTTTCTGCCGGAATAGGAGCCGGGCTGAAAAAAGCCGGGCGATATACCAGTGAGGGAGCCGGAGATGCAAGCACAGAAATGGAGCCGGGTAAAGAAATTCCAGATCCACTGGGAAATTTTGAAGCAGGATTGAATGCAAACTGGGAAATTGATATCTGGAAAAAGCTGAGAACGGAAAAAGAATCAGCGGTGGCTCATTACCTTTCTACGGTAGAAGGGAAGAACTTTGTTTTGTCTAATCTTATTGAGGAAGTGGCGGATAATTATTATGAATTATTGGCGCTTGATAATCAATTGGATATTATTCAACAGTATATTAAGCTTCAGCAAAAGGCATTAGAAGTTTCCAAGATTCAGAAAGAAGCTGCTGCTGCCACAGAGCTTGCGGTAAAGAAATTTGAAGCAGAACTGGCAAAATCTAAAGCAGCAGAGTACACAATCCGTCAGCAAATTACTGAAAAGGAAAATCAGATCAATGCTTTGTTGGGAAGATATCCACAGCCGATTATCAGAACAAAGGAAAACTTTATGTCAACGATTCCGCCAACGGTTTATACGGGAATTCCGTCACAATTGTTGGCAAACCGTCCCGATATCAAGCAGGCAGAACTGGAGTTAAAATCTTCTAAATTAGATGTGGAAGCGGCAAGAAAAGAGTTTTATCCTTCATTAGAAATTTCTGCGACATTAGGATTGGAAGCATTTAAACCATCATATCTGGTGAAAATGCCGGAATCGATTGCTTATAATCTGGTAGGAGAGCTGGCGGGTCCGCTGATTAATAAAAGTGCGATCAAAGCTAATTTTCAGACGGCTGATGCTAAGCAGATACAAGCGTTATATGAATATGATAAGACGATTTTGAATGCTTATCTGGATGTGGCAAACCTGATGTCAAAAATTAAAAATATAGACCAGTATTATCAATTAAAATCCCAGGAAACAAAAGCTTTGGATCAATCTATTGATATTGCCAACCAATTGTTCCGAAATTCCAGAGCAGACTATCTTGAAGTTCTTTTGAATCAGAGAGATGCTTTGGATGCCAAAATGGAACTTATAGAAGCGAAGCAAAAGCAGTTGAGTACTGTTGTGGATATCTATAAAAGCCTTGGCGGTGGCTGGAAGTAAAGAAATATCATAATTCAATCAATAAACAGTTAATGTTTTGAGGGTTGGCTCTTCGGGGTCAGCCCTTTTTTATTGCGTCAAGTTCTGTCGTTGTGCTGTGGTAGCTTTACAGTAAAATAATTTTGTTATAGATAAAGGTTTAAAAATGATAGATATTGATACATATTAATACATATTAATAGGAGCTGTATGTGTTGAAACCATTATTTTTGCAAAAAATTACTAAACCCTGTTTAAAGTTAAACAATAGCCATGAGAATTAAAAATACCTTTGATATCATCCGGATATCATATACTTACTTATCATTTAGTACAAAATACTCTGTCATTTTCTGACAAATCTATATAAATACAGAATACTATAGAACCTTTTTTTGAATTTAAATCACTTAATAAAGATTTAAAATTGAATTTTTTCCATAAAATGGATTGAATTATGATCAGCATTAGGCAATTGTATTCTGCATATTGCCTGATACTTTCTTAAAATATTAATTTTTAACACAATAAAATATAAATATGAATAAACTTTACACGAGTGTATTTCTTTTATGCACAATTTTGAGTACATCTGCTCAGGAAGTCCTCTGGCAAAAAGACATCAAATCCTCTACTCAGGATTTCTTAAGCCAGGTGACCACAACTATCGATCAGCAATATCTTATCACGGGAAGTGCTATTCAGTCAGGAAGCAGCAAGCTGGAGGCTGGAAGTAAGCAGAACAACGGT
>NZ_JCAKRW010000011.1:0-123953 GCF_059515185.1 Chryseobacterium sp. CS2K3
AGGGAAAAGCCCATAATTCTATTATTAATGCCGTATGGTGTAAACTTATATACAGAATATTTGCTGTAGTAAAAAGAGAAGAGCCTTTTGTAAATTTAACAAGATATAATTTGCATATGTCTTAGAATACACGAATTTCTTTTTTACTGCTAGAATAAAATTAAATATCCATAAATAAAATTATTCGTGAATTCGTGGCAATAATTTAGCGGTATACAATTTTATCGCAGATAAAATCCCTGCGTCTTAATACACTCCTACCTATTCAATATAATTTTGCGCCTTTGCGTTTTTCAATAAAATATTTCCATCTTCAGGAATCAATAATTTTCCCCAATCATTCAGCTGCCAAAGAATCTGAACCAGCTTTTCTCCAAGCTCAGTAAGCGTATATTCCACTCTTGGAGGCAATTCATTAAAAGACTGTTTTGTGAGGATACCGTCTTCCACCATTTCTGAAAGCTGTTGATTAAGAACTCTCCGGTCTACCTTGGCAATTCCGCGCAAAAACTCACTGGGGCGCTTTTTCCCTTCATTGATTTGCCAAACAATAGGAATTTTCCATTTCCCACTGATGGTATTGACTGCAACTTCCAATGGACAGATTTTATTTTCTTCAGCTCTTCCCTTTATTTCCATAAAATTGACTTTTTTATCCCTATGGGTGAAAAATATGCGTTATTGCCTATTTATAACGGCTTTTAGACCTTTGTAAAAATAAGAAATTAAAAGAAATGGATACATTGGCAAATCAGATAGAACAATTGAATCAGAGTTTATCTTCTCAGCTTCCACAGGAAATAATGGAAGCATTTGGAAAGTCTATTGAAGATTTAAAAACAAAAAATATCGAAGAAAATAGTATTCAGATAGGAGAGAAAATGCCTGAATTTTCATTATTCAACACATCTGGTGATTTGATAAACTCAAATGAAATTCTCAAGAATGGTAAAATGATTTTGGCTTTTTATAGGGGAAGCTGGTGCCCTTACTGTAATTTGGAATTAAAGTATTTACAGAAAAATTTATCAAGGATAAAAGATAAAAATACGGCATTAATCGCTATTTCTCCACAAAGTCGGGATCATTCTCTGACAATGATAGAAAAAAATGAACTTGAATTTGAAGTATTGACGGATACTAATAATAATTTTGCTAAAAAGATGGGCATTACTTTTCAACTTCAGGATTTCGTTCTTCCATATTATCAGAATTTAGGAATTACTCTTTCTGATTTTAATAAAAATGAGGATAATATATTACCTGTGCCCGCAGTTTTTGTAATCAACGAAACTGGAACTATTATATATAAATTTTTAGATGTAAATTACATGAATAGAGTAGATGTAGAAGATCTAATACAGTTATTATGACAGAAAAAAGAAAGGGTGCACGTTCCATCAAAGATATTCCCAATGATATTTTAATACAGTTGAACAAGGGTGAAATTGAAACCGCTAATCTTACAGAATGGCTGGCAGTTGATCAAAGAATGTTATTGGAAAATTTACTAAAGCAGTATGATCGTACAAAATATCTGAAACCCATCCTTGAAAAAGTAGATCAATTAAAAAAACAGACCGTCAACTCAATCAATGAAACTATCGGTTTGCAAATTCTTGATCTTGCTACCGAAAATAATGATGAAGATTTTTTATTAACATTATCAACCCATCAGGCTGACTTGGCTCGCTGCTGGGCAGCTTATACAATTGGACGAAATAATTATTTTAATCTTCAGGAAAAACTTGAAAAAATACAGTCATTTGCTTCAGATCATCATTTTGGAGTAAGAGAAATCTGTTGGATGACAGTACGCCCCGATATAGCAAGAAATCTTGAGGAAAGTTTATCTATCCTTGTAGAATGGACAACCCATGAGAATGAAAATATCAGACGTTTTGCCAGTGAATCTACGAGACCGAGAGGAGTTTGGTGTGAACATATTCAGGAATTAAAACAAAATCCGGGGCTTGGATTAGAAATTTTGGAACCTTTACGATCAGATCCGTCACGATATGTACTGGATAGTGTAGGAAACTGGTTGAATGATGCCAGCAAGTCTCAACCAGAATTTGTGGTCGAAATATGTGATGAATGGCTTCGGGAAAGTAATACAAAAGAAACTCAGTATATTATCAAAAAAGCATTACGTACAATTCGTAAGTAAATGTTATTATCCAACATCAGAATATAAATGGAAATTTTCCAAAATTTTCCTGAGCAAAGTAGCAGCTGAGTTTTAACTTACCCTTGTCAAGGTTATAAACCTTGACAAGGGTAAAAAACAGCACCTGGTATTTCTATTGAGGCTGAAAGAGTAAAATTATCTATGTTAATCAGTGATTAAAAAAGTTATCCACAATAAGGAATTGTAGAACATATCTTTCGTAAATATAATAAGTTACAAAAACCTTTTGCCATAAAGCGTTTCAGCTGGCAGGCTAGCTTATTAATCCTGAAAAAGTTATCCACAATGTCGGATTCTGGATTAATTACTAGCATATCTATTTTATAATTAATATGTTATATAAAATGGCTGATGAAAGGAGTTTTGAATAATTACTGATTAAATTAAATTCAAAAAGTTATCCACAATATGAGTCTTTGAATTAAAACACCAATGCAGATTTGAGCTGAATTTAAATTTCAAGAGACAAAAACATCATTCAAAAAGCAAATACCATTATTTATTTCAATTTGTGTTAACAGTGGAAAATATAAATGATCAGAAAAAAGTTATCCACAATATTAGATTGTAGATTATATCTCCCATAATACAAGTGTGTTATGGGAACTGTCTGAGGAAAGGCATTTCGGTTCATCGGATTTACTTTTTTTGTGAAAAAGTTATCCACAATATTGGATTATGGATTAATTGCTATAGTATCTTTCCTGTAATTAGGAAGTTATGTGAAATGCCTGATAGAAATACTTTTGATAAATTACAGATTGAATGAAATAAAAAAAGTTATCCACAATATGAGTTTTTTTAAGTGATAGGACAATTATAGTTCTACCATTTTTCTGTCAGATATTTCCAATACCTTTTTGGAACATGCTGGGTATGTAGTTTCAGATTCTTTCTTTCAACAATATTGGTTTTTGTAAAATATCTCTGCCAAAGGGTTTGATAATTTCTTTCCTCATCATGAAATTTTTCCTGATAATTTTTTATATCCAGCTTTTCATCAGGATAAAAGAAATCACAGTTTTCCAGATCATACAGAATTCCGTAATGTCTTCTTAAATCATAGATCATCCATTTTTGATCCTGATAACGATTCTTAAAATGCTTTCTGATCAAAGGAATAACATTGAAATCAGGATCTATTTTTGAAAAGAAAATATCATCCTGCATTTTTTCAAAGCGGACAAAAGCCGTCATCCGGTGACTTTCCCTGTCTACCGATTTACAGATCTTGGAAATATTCATAATATCGCTATCTGCAAAATTCTCAAGAATATTCTCTTCAGCAAGTTTGATAGACTGCCTTACCGCAGATAATATGAGCTTTTCTGAATCAGAATCCTCAGACAAAAAAACTTTTAAAAGTTTGTGAACCCCTCGTTTTCCTAGATTTTTTTCCAGTTTGTTTAAAACCCGGTCAGATTTATCCGTTTGAGTGATGACTTCATGGATTTCGGCAAAAATATTTTCCTGTTGAAATTTTCCTTTGCTAATAATTTCCACATCCTGATAACGGTACTCAAAAACTTCAAATATTGCTGTGAAAAGTCCGTCAAAACTACCGTCGTAAAGTAAAGTTGTCATTATTTAATTGAAAAATGATGTCATTATAATTGCTTAGGAAAAAGATTGAAAAATGATCAATACTCTTCATAAGATAACTTTTTGCCTTTTTTATATAATTAAAATAAACTTAGCTGGTGTGAAAACTGATTGTGAAACTTTGAAGAGCTACCGCCAATAAGTAATTTTCTGAAGTTTTTATCCGTTAAATATTTTAAAAAAGCATTTCCGGCATTGAAATCAATAAAATATTTTGCTCTGTTCACTGCTGCTCCCAATTGTTTCAAATGATCTATATTCAATATCTGGAAACGCCTTGCACTTACAATCTTTTGTGCAGATTTTACACCAATACCAGGAATTCTTAAGATCATCTGATAATCTGCGGTCTGAATATTCACAGGAAACTGATCCAGATGTCGCAATGCCCAGCTTAGTTTTGGATCTACTTCCAAATCCAGAAAGGGAATGTTGGGATCAAGGATTTCTTCAGCTTTAAAGCCATAAAATCTCATCAGCCAATCCGACTGATATAATCTGTTTTCTCGCAGCATTGGAACTTCAGTCGTTAAAGAAGGAAGTCTTTTATCTTCTAAGACCGGAACATAGCCTGAATAGTAAACCCTTTTAAGATTAAAATTTTTATAAAAATGATCTGCCACCTTAATAATCTGTAAATCGTTTTCATTCGTAGCCCCCACAATCATTTGAGTAGACTGTCCTGCCGGAGCAAACTTGGGGACTTTCTTTAAAATCTTTTTTTCATCCTGATACTGAGTGATTCCTTTCTGGATATAACGCATCGGGCTGATCATATCCTGCCTGTTTTTCTCGGGCGCCAATAATTTTAAGCCGCTTTCAGTAGGGATTTCAAGGTTTACAGATAATCTGTCTGCATATAAAGCCGCTTCCTGCATCAGTTCATCACTTGATCCGGGAATGGATTTCAGATGAATGTAACCATTAAAATTTTCTTCCAGACGTAATTTTTTGGCTACCCGTACTAAACGTTCCATCGTTGTATCTGCATTTTTGAAAATACCTGAGCTTAGAAATAACCCTTCAATATAATTTCTACGGTAAAAATTAATCGTTAAGTCTACCACTTCTTCTACCGTAAATGCAGCTCTTTTGATATCATTCGAGCTTCTGGAAACACAGTAGGCACAATCATAAATACAATGATTGGTCAATAGAATTTTAAGCAGGGAAACACATCGCCCGTCTTCTGTATAGGTATGGCAGATTCCGCTTACCGAACTGTCTCCCAAAGCTCCTTTTTTATTCTTTCTGGTTCCACCGCTTGATGAACACGAAACATCATATTTCGCTGCATCAGCAAGGATTTCAAGTTTTTCTTTAAGGCGGTCAAAATTCATATTCTAAATATATTGATATGATTTGTATCTGTTAGTGTTTTAAATAATGTTCAAATTTAGTTCCAAAATTGATAAATGTCAATCTTTTTTCATAGAAGTTATCAACAAAAAAGAGTCTCAAAATCATTATATTTACGGCTCATTAAAGTTTATATCATGAATCATAAACCAATCGAAGGTTTTTCCAAGCTTCCAAAGCAGGGGAAAATCGACTGGCTCGTAAACGAATATCTTGAGGGAAATCAGGAATACCAAAATATATTAAAACAATATTGGAACGAAAACGCAGATCTTCAGAAGCTTCACGAAGAATTTTCTGAGAATACGATTTCCAATTTTTATATGCCTTACGGAATTGCTCCGAACTTTTTAATCGACGGAAAATTGTTGGCACTTCCAATGGCTGTTGAAGAAAGTTCAGTAGTGGCAGCAGCTTCCAAGGCAGCAAAATTCTGGATCGATAAAGGAGGTTTTAAAACAACCATTATCAATACCGAAAAACTGGGGCACACCCACTTTATGTTCAGTGTGGAGCCTCACAAATTATTACATTTCTTTAATTTCAGCTTAAAGAAAAAATTACTGGAATCTACAGAAGAAATCACTGCGAATATGAGAAAACGCGGCGGTGGAATTCTAAACATCAGCCTTGTGGATAAAACTGCAGAAATGCCGAATTATTACCAGTTGAAAGCTAGCTTTGATACGGTAGATTCAATGGGTGCCAATTTTATCAATTCTTGTCTAGAACAGTTCGGGAAAACATTGAGACAGGAAGTAGCAACAAGTGAAGATTTTACTCAGGATGAAAAGAACTCATTACAGATTGTGATGAATATCCTTTCCAATTTTACCCCGGATTGTGTCGTTAGAGCAGAGGTTTCATGTAAAATGGAAGACTTAAAAGATGACAGCGGAATTTCCCCGGAAGAATTTGCTGCTAAATTTAAACAGGCAGTAACCATCGCAGAAATTGAACCTTACCGTGCAACCACTCATAATAAAGGGGTGATGAATGGAGTAGATGCTGTTGTCATCGCTACCGGAAATGACTTCAGAGCGACAGAAGCTTGCGCACATGCTTATGCTGCAAGAGACGGACAATACAGATCTCTGACTCATTGTACTACGGATAACGGAGTTTTCAGATTCTGGATTGATCTTCCTATTTCTGTAGGAGTTGTAGGGGGCTTAACGAATCTTCATCCCCTGGTAAAATTCTCTCTTGCATTACTTGGAAAACCGTCTGCCCAGGAATTAATGAGTATTCTTGCTGTTTCCGGACTGGCACAAAACTTCGCGGCATTACGTTCATTGGTAACAACAGGAATTCAGAAAGGTCACATGAAAATGCACTTATTAAATATTCTGAACCAATTGGGAGCTACGGAAGAAGAGAAACAGCATTTTGTGACGTACTTTAAAGATAAAACGGTGAGCCACCACGAAGTGATCAATGAGTTTAACAGAATGAGAGAAAAATAATGTTACAGATCATACTGCCTATTATATTTCTCGCTTTTGGATTCTTTTTGAAGAAAACAACATCCCCTGGTTTTAAAAGCTCCAAGAAATTTGCCAATATGTTTATCATACTGGGGATTTCTACACTGGTGGCAAAATTTATTTTAATGTATTTAAAATCAAAATAGTGAAAAAGAGTATCCTGTTTTTTTTATTGGTATCAGGTTTAGGTTTTTCGCAGCAGAAAAATGTAAAAATTACGGATCTATTGCCTAAGACGGAAGATTCTAACTTTCCTTTGATCTCCTATGCTGAAAATCCGTTAGTAGAAAATAAGATAAATACTTTTTTACAGGTTAATGAACTGGAATATGTTCCGAATTCGGGACCTAATCCTTTTAAGCTGGTATCTACAGGAAAAACCTCTTACTCCAACTATATTTATTTTTACAGCTGGGAAAAAATTGAAACTCCTAAAAATATTCTATCTATCGCAATGGATGGAGAAGCTTCAGGTGCTTATCCGGAAAATTTTGCAAAATGGGTGAATTTTGATCTCAGAACAGGAAATCTTATTAATGCAGAAGATCTTTTTACTCCCAATGCAGCTAAAACAATTGAAAATTTAATTCGAAAGCAAATAAAGAAGGAGATTAATGATTTTCTTGTACAGCTAAAGTCTGAGAAAAATCCTTCGGAAGAAGTTCAGGATCAGATTGGGATCTATGAAGATTGCTTCACCGATTATACTTTAGATGGTATACAGTATTATTTTGCCAAAGATAAAATCAGGTTTATTGCAGGAAGATGTGCTAATCATGCTATGAGAGCATTGGACGAACTTGATAGCCATGTTGTAGAGTTTCCGTACAAAGAATTAGAAAAATACTGGAGCCCTTACACCCGAAATTTACTGAACGGTTCTGATAAAATAGAGAAAACAAGTTTCAGAAATAAGCTGTACAAAGGGAAAATAGATGGGAAATATCCCATTACAGTTCTTGTCAGTCGTTTTTATCCCGCCGATGATTCCTCAGGAATAAGTTCTTTTAATGCAGAATATTGGTATGACAAAAACAAAAAACTGATCAAATGGGATGGGCAGATGAAAGGAAATCATATTTCCATTGTAGAGAATGATCATTATGACGATGCTGCCAGTAAATGGATTCCAAGAGCTCATGTAGAAGCAGACATGGATGGGAAGAAGATCTCAGGAACTTGGCAGGATTATAAAACAAAAAAATATTTAACCCTAGAATTAGAAGAGTTATAAAATGAAAACAATTACTTTAGTTTTTGGAGCAGTGTACGGAATGCTTTCCGTGATCCTTGGAGCATTCGGTGCCCATGCCTTAAAAAAAATATTATCGGTGGAAAGACTGGAAAGTTTTGAAACCGGAGTACGATATCAGATGTATGCCGCTTTTTTCCTGCTGATCATCGGATATATTTTAAAATTTGAAACTTCCACAGAAAAATGGACTTCAATTTTAATGATTGCCGGAACGATTTTATTCTCCGTAAGTATTTATTTCCTAAGTATGCAGGATTATTTGGGTGTTAATCTTAAGTTTTTAGGACCCATTACTCCGTTTGGAGGATTATTCATGATCCTGAGCTGGGGAATGCTGATCCTTTATTTTGTTAAAAACAAAATCTAAACATGAAAATCAACAGAAGAAGACGGCTCATAAGAACATTCAACCTTTTGGATCAACCGATTAAGTTCAATCCATTTGTGTTCAGCCGTACTTTTTTCATGTGGGCAGTCACAGGTCTTGTAGGCGGAATCATTGCCGGAGGATATTGGATCGTACTAGAACACTTCACTGAGTTTTTAGCACACTTCCAAGGCTGGCAGGTTATTCCGACAATGGCGATTTGTGGATTACTGGCTGGGTTGGTTATTCATTTTATCGGAGATCCCGGAGAAATACATCTGATTGTAAATAACATCAGATTTAATAAAGGAAAACTGGAGCCGAAAAATAATCCTTCCATGATTTTATCCTCACTATTCTGCGTAGCATCAGGAGGAAGTTTAGGACCGGAAGCACCTTTGGTACAAGTTACCGGATCTACCGGAACCTGGTTGGGAAAAATTTTCAGATTAAAAGGTGAGGAATTACGCTCTTTAAGTATCGCCGGAATGGCATCAGGATTTACGGCATTGTTTGGAGCACCGCTTGGGGGAAGCCTTTTTTCCCTGGAAATTCTGCATCATAAACACGCAGTAGAATATTATAAAGCAATTATACCCGCGTTAGTAGCAAGCTGCTTCAGTTATCTGATGTTTGCTTTAATTATCCACCTAGGAATCGGTGCAACATGGGATTTAAAAGCTTATCATTACACCGGAGTATATGATTTTCTGTACGCAACTTTATTTGGAATCGTAGGAACTTTCTTCGGATGGATATTCATTTTCGTGGTGAAATTTTTCAAAAAAGTTTTTGAATACAGAAAATTTCCTATCTACATCAAAACATTAGTAGGGGGAGTTGTTTTAGGAATTATAGCTTATTATTTTCCAATTACAAGATATTTTGGACACAATGAGATCAATCAGTTAATTGGAGGAAACTTCGGGCTGAACTTTCTGATTTTGGTTCTAATATTTAAGATTTTAGCGATTGCCATTACCGTTACTTCAGGTTGGAGAGGAGGTTTTATCATCCCTCTTTTCTTTGTGGGGACCACATTAGGATTAATAATTCACAATGTATTTCCAACTGTGGATAGCACTTTAGCAATTGTAAGTTGTATGGCGGCAATTAATGCCTGTGTGACGAGAACCCCGATGAGTACAACCATAATTTTAGGAACATTGACAGGTTTTACTTATTTTGTTCCGATTCTTTTCGCTAGCCTTACAGGATATTTTCTTGCTCCGAAAATTCCGTTTATCGGTTCTCAGTCTGAAAAATTAGCGGAAGAATAAGGAAAAATGTATAAACATGTCAAAAATCAAGGAACTAATCTTTAATTTTTGAATGAAGAATCTTGAACTTCCATGTCTTTTTAGTAAATTTGTCAACCTTTAAATTTTTAAATAAAATAATAAAAATAATATGAATCTTCACGAGTATCAATCAAAAGAGATTTTATCAAAGTACGGAGTAGCTATCCAACGTGGTTTCGTTGCAAACAACGTAGACGAAGCTGTAGCTGCTGCTGAAAAACTAACTGCTGAAACTGGCGCTCAAGGGTGGGTAGTAAAAGCTCAGATCCACGCAGGTGGTCGTGGTAAAGGTGGTGGTGTAAAGTTCTCTCCAAACATGGATAAACTTAAAGAAAACGCTCAGAACATCATCGGAATGCAGTTGGTAACTCCACAAACTTCTGCTGAGGGTAAAAAAGTAAATTCTGTTTTGGTTGCAGAGGATGTATATTATCCAGGTGAAACAGAAACTAAAGAATTTTATGTTTCTATTCTTTTAGACAGAGCTGAAGGTAAAAATACAATCGTATATTCTACTGAAGGGGGGATGGATATCGAGCACGTTGCTGAAGTAACTCCTCACTTAATCCACAAAGAAATCATAGATCCTGCTTTAGGTCTTCAAGGCTTCCAGGCTAGAAAAATTGCTTTCAACTTAGGTCTTGAAGGAAATGCTTTCAAAGAATTCGTAAAATTCATCGGTTCTCTTTACAATGCTTATACAGGTATTGATGCATCTCTTTTCGAAATCAACCCTGTGTTGAAAACTTCTGATAACAAAATTATCGCTGTAGATGCTAAAGTAACTTTAGATGACAACTCATTATTCCGTCACAAAGACTTAGCTGAATTAAGAGATACAAGAGAAGAAGATCCAATGGATGTAGAAGCTGGTGAAGCTGGTCTTAACTTCGTAAAACTTGACGGTAACGTTGCTTGTATGGTAAACGGTGCTGGTCTTGCAATGGCAACTATGGATATCATCAAATTATCAGGTGGTAACCCGGCTAACTTCCTTGACGTAGGTGGTACTGCTGATGCTCAGAGAGTTCAGACTGCTTTCGGAATCATCTTAAGAGATCCAAACGTAAAAGCTATCTTGATCAACATCTTCGGAGGTATCGTAAGATGTGACAGAGTTGCTCAGGGTGTTGTAGACGCTTACAAAGCTATGGGTAGCCTTCCGGTTCCATTGATCGTAAGATTACAAGGAACTAACGCTGTAGAAGCTAAAAAATTAATTGACGAGTCTGGTCTTCCAGTTCACTCTGCAATTACTTTAGAAGAAGCTGCAAATAAAGTAAAAGAAGTTTTAGCTTAGTCTAAAATTTTCATATAAAATAAGAAACCGTTTCATTTTTGGAACGGTTTTTTAATGCGTATAAGAAACAGTATTCATGAAAAACTTATATATTCTGGAACCTTGTTCCGAAAATTGGGAATCTATGTCTCCACAGGAAAAAGGCAGATTTTGTGCTGTCTGTAACAAATGTGTAATTGATTTTACTCAAAAGCAATCTGAAGAAATTCTACAAATTCTCACTGAAAAAGGGAACGAAAAGGTTTGTGGAACATTTTATAATTATCAGTTAAATATTGAAGATGAAAGATCACAAAAAGTAAAAAAGCAATTCTTCAGACTGATCCCCAGTATTTTTCAAAACAGCAAGGTTACATTTGCAGTACTTTCTTTAATCCTTTTTTTAGCCGGCTGCACAAAAGATAGACCTCTGAGAACAGGAGAGGTTGCTGTAGAGTTAAATGATGACAGTCTGAGTAATGATGGTGCTATTATAGGAGAGACGATGATAGTAAATGACACTGCGCCCAAAATTCATAAGAAGGACAGTGCTGTAATTCATAATAATCACAGAACAGAATAATTTGTTGGAAAACAAGAAGTGCATATTTTTTTGCCACGAATTCACGAATTTTTTATTTGATTCCAATTTTAAAAATTATAAATGAAATACTATTCTATACTTTTGTATGGTTAAGACATAGAACCATATATAAAGACATAGATGTATGTACAAATAAAATTATTCGTGCATCCGTGGCAATCATTCAGCAGTATAAAATTTTATCGCAGATAAATCTTTGCGCCTTAAAATATCCGCAATTTCTAAAATCTTGCGTCATTGTATTTACCAACAAAAAAGCCACTCCAATAATTGAAGCAGCTTGTTATTAAGCAAAAATCAACAAACATCACTGAGATTTGTGGAAAAAACTATTATTTATCCTAACTTTAATTTTACTGTTCTGTTGGAATTCGCAAGGACGCAAAGATTTATCTGAGCCGAGAATATTTTTAAGGCGCAAGAAAATCAAAGATTTTCAGCAAGGGTAGTGTTTTTTAGCCACTAACACGAATTTTTTGATACTATAATATTATTTAACTATATAAATACCTAATTTATATGTCTGAAATTTAATACAAAGTTACACACAAATAAAATTATTCGTGCATCCGTGGCAATCATTCAGCAGTATAAAATTTTATCGCAGATAAAATCTTTGCGCCTTAAAATATCTGCAATTTCTAAAATCTTGCGTCATTACGTTTACCAACAAAAAAGCCACTCCAATAATTGAAGCAGCTTGTTATTAAGCAAAAATCCACAAACATCACTGAGATCTGTGGAAAAAACTATTATTTATCCTGACTTTGATTTTCAGACAAATTACTTTCTCCGCTTGTAATACTGATACTTGTAGGGGTCACCAGCTGGATTTTATCCGCATCAAAGCGCTCTTTAATATTTAAATAAGCTTTACTTCTTACCTGTGCCAGATTTGCTCCGACTTTAATCCAGAATTTAACCTGCAGATTAAATGAACCCTGCTTCAAATCGGTAAAAATAACTTCCGCAGTATCCAACTTATCCACATTATCAAGATTTTTGATCACATCCAAAATTCCTTTTTGAGCTTTACTGATATCTTCATCTGCCGGAATTTCAAAATTTAGAATAATTCTGCGCTGCGGAGATGCTGTAATATTATAGAATGGAGCATTGAAGACTACCTGATTCGGGATATAAGCTTTCTTTCCATCATCTGTAAGAATTTTAGTCGTTAAAAATCCAATTTCCTGTACAGTCCCGGAATGAGCTCCTATGGTAATATAATCACCTACTTTAAAGGCTTTATCAATACCGATCAGCATTCCTGAAAAAATACTTGAAACCAAATCTTTCAAAGCTACCCCGGCAATGACCCCGGCAACTCCTAAACTTCCGATAAATTTCCAGAGAAATCCACTGAAGCCCATTATTTCAAGAGAAATGAATGTTCCAAGCAACATGATCAGGAACCTGAATATACTGATAAGCGTTACCAGAGAACTTTCCTTTTGACTTTTAGGAAAGAATTTATGAAATAATTTTACTGCAATCTGGCTTAAATATTTACTGGTAATGAGGAAGAAGGTAAATACTAAAATTCCGACAATCAGTTTCGGGGTAAGCTTAGCAAATGTTACATACCAATTTTCCAATACCTTATAAACAAGATCTACATAGGTAAGCCCGGTTTTCTCCATGAATTAAAATTTGACATTAAAGATATAAATTTTTCAAGAAAAGTTTTGCTTATATCAAAAAGTCTACTAAATTTGTAGACTAACAAATGCGAAATATTATGTCAATCAAACTAGGAGATATAGCACCGAACTTTCAGGCAGAGTCATCTTTAGGAGATATTAATTTCTATAACTTCCTGGGAGATTCGTGGGGAATATTATTTTCTCATCCGGCAGATTATACACCGGTTTGCACTACAGAACTGGGATATACGGCAAAACTGCAGACTGAATTCAAAAGGAGAAATACAAAAGCAATTGCATTAAGTGTAGATGGAGTAGAGGATCATCAGAATTGGATTAAAGATATTAATGAAACTCAAAATACAGAAGTTTTGTTTCCTATCATTGCTGATAAGGACCGCAAAATATCAGAACTCTATGATTTTATTCATCCTAATGCCTCTGCTACTGCTACCGTACGTTCATTATTGATTATAGATCCTGAAAAAAAAGTAAGATTGATTATTACCTATCCGGCTTCTACAGGAAGAAACTTTAATGAGATTCTAAGAGTTTTAGATTCATTACAGCTTGTAGATAGTTATTCGGTAGCCACTCCGGTTAATTGGGAAAGTGGGGATGAGGTTATTATTCCGCCAACGATTTCTACCGAAGATGCCAGAAAGAAGTTTCCGAAAGGTGTTACTGTAATAAAGCCGTATCTGAGGTATACGCCTCAGCCCAATATATGATTTATTTATTTGATTTTTTATAGTTTAGTTTTAATTTGTACGAAAATCGCCCCAAAATAAAATTTCGGGGCGATTTCAATTTTTTTATAAGTGTATCAGTGGTTGATTACTTAACGTCGTTGATGATTTGCTTAGCTTTAGATGTAGGAAGATAAATCTGGAATCCTAAACCAAAAGTAATTTTGTTAGTATATCCACCGCTTCCGAATCCTGCATTAGCATCATATTTTACTAGACCTTCTAAACCAATGTTTGGTGTGATGAAGTATGAGTAACCAGGACCAACTCCGAAGTTAAGACCGTTAGAAGAAGAACCTCCTTTAGAGATAGACATTCCTCCAACACCTACGTTACCTTCTAAGAACCATCTTCCGTGGTGAAGTAGATTATTCACTCCTTGTTCTCCAGGGTTAAGATAGTAACGTCCTAATGCTCCTACATTATACGTGAAAGTTGTCGGTGCGTCTTTAGCTCCTTTAAATCCTAAATCCACATATCCCCCGATTGCTAAATTATCTTCAATGAAATATGCTCCTTTTGGCTGAATAGCAAAATCATATCCTGCCCCTTCATTTAAACCAAAATTAGCACCTGCAAGGTTACCCCCTACCATCCAATTACCTTTTTGAATCTGAGCGTTTGCAGTTGCTGTTAATCCTGCTATGGCTAATACTCCTGTTAAAATAAGTTTTTTCATAATTTATTATTTTAATAATTAAATGTTTATTATTCACGAATTATAGAAAAAACAATAAATGTGCCAGACTCTTAATTTTAGACAATATTTCTAAATTAATGTTAATAATATCAATGAGATATAATTTTGTATTTTAACATATTTATTGAATATTTTACAATCGTAATAGTTGTGGAGTGAATAAGAAAAAGGGTAAATTGTTGAATTTAAGAAAAAAAATATTTTGTTTTTTTACCGCTTCTATCTAAATAAGCAGAAGAATGACAGAAATGATCAATCCTGCAATCGTAAACTTAATACCACGTTTAAATGCTTTTGTTTTAGGATTAAACATCCAGAAACTAGAAATAACAAAGAAGAAAAGAGCAACTCCAAAGAATACACTTAGAGGAGCAATTGCATCTTTAGACTGCGATTTGTGAAGAGAAACCATTTTATCCAATACAAAAGGAAGTTCCATTTTTGAATATTTAGCTACTCCCGTTGCCGAATCATAAGTTCCTTTTTTAAAATGAAGAACAGTTCCTTCCGTTTTTTCTACTTCAAGACCTTTCATCTTCAGTTCCTTTTTCAGTTCTTTTTCAGAAAGATTGGCAGATAAAGTCTTCTCATACTTTTTTTCGCTCTTAAGAAAGTCGGTATCTCTATAGACTAATATAATTCCACTTACTGCATATACAGCCATAATACCGGCAAGGAAATATCCCAGATATCGGTGTGTAACTCTCATGAAACTTCTTGTGTCTTTAATCTTATCCATATCGTTTTTGTTTTATTTTTAAATTTCAAAAGTGGAAGCTGCAAAAATGCAATTTCCACTTTTAATAAAGAAGTAATTATTTATTTAATTCTACAGTTTGTAAGTCAGTGTAAAATAATAATTTCTAGGCATGATCGGGTTTACCGAGTAATTCTCATGTACGTTGTAGTTGACAACATCAAATAGGTTACCCACTCTTCCTTGAACAGAGAATTTTTTCCATTCGTAGCCAACAGAAAGAGAAACAGTGGTGTAGTCTTTCAGATCAAACATTCTGGTCACATTGTTTCTGGTTGTGTTGGTAGATTTTGTATCATTCCATCCAGCGATTCGGTCTCCAATGTAATAAACTCCGGCTCCGATTTTTAACCCTTTCACATAGTTTGTAAACTTATAGAAAACAGAAACATTTGCTGTTGTAGCAGGTGTTCTTACTAATCTTTGGTTTTCAATATATCCTTTTTCAGGAGTATCAATATAAACAGAATTGTTATAAGAGAAACCTCCGATAATAGATAAGTTTTCTGTCGGATTTCCTGTAATGTCTAATTCCACACCACGGCTTCTCATATTTCCTGCCAATTCTTTAAGATTGGTGTCTGTTGAATTTACCGGCACTGCATTGGGGGTTGTTGTAGAAATGTACCAAAATGTTTGATAATAATTATTGTACATAATCTGGTAAGCTGTCAGGTTAACTGCTAAAGCATTGTTCCAGAAATTCTTTTTAACACCAATTTCATATTGATCAACTGTTGATGGCTTTATACTTTGTCTTGATAAAGCATTCAATTCGTTTTGAATATCAGCAGGAAGTTGATTTGTATTTACTGTATTAAATTGATCTGAAGTATATCCTGAATTTGAAGCAAACGAATTAGTATATGTTGCAAATACCGAAAGGTTTTCATTAGGAGCATAAACCAAACCTACTTTTGGAGAAAATGCATTGTCAGACGTTGACGAATTTGATACTTCGAATTTCTCATTTGAATTAAAACGAGTAGTCAGCGTAGGCATATTTTCTATATAAGACCATCTTAATCCAGCAATTACTTTTAGCTGTTTTGTTAAGCTGATAAAATCTTGTGCATAGATTCCGATTCTTCTTGTATTGATTCTGTTTCTTGTAGTAAGAGTAGAATTGGGCATATCAACATTTCCCCACGTTGAAGGATCATCTAAATATAGAAGGTTCGTTGGCGCTGTGACATTATAAGTATAAGCATCTGCCTGGCTATAATCTGCATCAGAACCAATTAAAACTTTATGATTGATTTTTCCTGTATTGAACTCACCATTGATATTTACTTGTGCCGAAGTATAATTTTGTTCGTTGTAAGTTTTACCAAAAGGTCTTTTCCAAGATAACCTGTTAGGATCTACATTTTTATCTTTGGTATCATATATCCATTGTACTCTTTCAGAAGAAAAATAGTCTTTAGTATAGTTTTGATAAGACGCAGTAGCATTCAAAGACCATCTTTCGTTAAATTGATGATTAAAAGTCACATTCGTTGAAGCTTGCTGCACATTCTGATATTGCCAGTCAGTTCCAAAGAAAACGTTTCTGGAAAAACCGTCATTCAGTCTATAGCTTTGATCTTTTTCTGTAATAGATCCAAGCCCGAAATCCGGAGTGAAATTATTTTTAAGGTAATCTGCCTCAACAATTAATTGAGATTTTTCACTTAAATTAAATAAAAATGAAGGATTGAAATAATATTTTTCAGATTGTACTACATCTCTGAAACTTTCAGCATATTCGTAAGTTCCGTTTACTCGGAAAGCAACATTTTTAGATAAAGGTCCATAAACATCTACTGTTGGTTTATAAGTATTCCAGCTTCCGCCATTCAATCCTATACTTCCGCCAAAATTAAACCTAGGCTTTTTCGTAATCATATTGATAACACCCCCGGCAGCAGTATTTCCGTAAAGCATTGCATTGGCTCCTTTTAAAACTTCCACTCTTTCAAGACCGCTTACTTCAGGAAAAACTCCACTATTTATTCTGGATCCATTCTTGAAAATATTATCATTTCCTAAGATAAAACCACGACCACCAAAACTGTCCTGTGAATTTCCTCTTGAAGAAGTCACATACATTCCGTTTACATTTTGTAGAACATCACTTAACTGCTTTGCCTGTTGTTGCTCAATGATCTCATGAGTCACAATAGCAATAGGTTGCGGATTTTCCATTATCGTAAGGTTCGACTTTGTAGAAAGGGGTCTTGCCTGGTTTGGATTTCCTGTTTTGTGAAGATTAATGTCCTCAATAGTTTGGGTTCTGATGGTATCTGCTTCAACATTTTTAAGCTGTGCGCTTAATGAAACAGCGGTAAATAGAAGACCTAAAGAAAGTAGTTGTCTTTTCATTTTATTTTTATGTAGAACAGTTTTAAATAAGGCGCAAATGTAAGTATTTGTTTAGAATGAATAAAAATTAATTTATGATTTTTATCATATATTTTCACTGAGAAATACATGGATTATTTCTATCATTGTGGTAGCTGAGGATTTCAGCGTTTTTTATGAATATATTTGTTTAAAATTTATAAATATGCAATTGGTAAAAGCAGGGCTTTGTGCCTTTGGAATGAGCGGAAAGGTGTTTCATGCACCGTTTTTAAAAGAACATCCGGGGTTTTTTATTGCTGCGGTAGTGGAAAGAAGTAAAGAGGAATCTAAAGAAAAATATCCCGAGGCTACTATTTATCGCTCGGTGGATGAAATGCTTGAGAATCCAGATATAGAACTTGTGATTGTTAATACACCGGTTCAGACTCATTACGAATATGCAAAAAAAGCTCTGGAAGCCGGAAAAAATATTATTGTTGAAAAACCATTTACAGTAGATGTTGCAGAAGCTGAGGAGTTGGTAAAGCTAGCCGAAGAAAAAGGGCTGTTTTTAAGTGTATACCAAAACCGAAGGTTCGACAGAGATTTTCTACAGGTACAAAAAGTTTTGAATGAAGGAAAGCTTGGGAATATCAAAGAAGCAGAAATCCGTTTTGACAGATTCCGTACTACTCCAAGTGGAAAGCAGCATAAAGAAAGTCCGGATCAGATTGGTTCAGGCTCATTACACGATTTGGGAGCACATTTGGTAGATCAGGCAGTACAATATTTTGGCTATCCTGAAAAACTGTTTGCAGATGTATTTTCTATGAAAGGACCTGCATTTGCCAATGATTATTTTGAGATATTGTTATTCTATAAAAATAATTTGAGAGTAAGATTAAAATCCTCCGTATTTGCTAAAGAAGATCATTACGCTTATAAAATTTTTGGTGATAAAGGAAGCTTTTTGCAGGAAAGAACAGATAATCAGGAGGCTGAATTAGTTGCAGGAGCAATTCCTGTTTATGGTAAAGAATGGATGCAGCCTTTGCAGGATGCAGACGGAATTTTAAACTATTTGAATGAAAACTCCGAAACAGAAAGAGTACTTACTTCAAGTGAAGCCGGAAATTATATGAATTATTACCAGCAGATCTATGAACATATTGTCTTCGGATATTCTTTGCCATCTCCGGGAAAAGAAGTTGTTCAGAATATGAAAATTATTGATGCTTCCCTGGAAAGTACGAAAGAAGAAAAGGTAATTGTATTATAGACAATAAATGAGTTATGAATCAGTTTAAAGTTTGAGATTAATAGAAGCTGATATAAGAAATTACTATTCTTTTACCCGCAAACTTTATTACCTTCAAATTCTTCAAGCTAATTCATAACTCATGTTTTTTATAGTAATTCCTGAAGTTCAAGCCATCTCATCTCGTGATTCTCCAGTTTTTCAGAAACGGCTTCCAGTTCTGATGAAAGTTTGGCTATTTTTTCATAATCAGTTTCATTGTTGAGCTGATCTAATATTTTAGCACGCTGATCTTCCAGTTCAGGCATTTCTTTGTCAATTGTTTCTAATTCCCGTTGTTCCTTAAAGGTTAATTTTCTTTTTTGAGAATTGGCAGATGAAGAACTTGCAGGAGCAGCCACGGTTTCTTTTACGGGGTCCGGTTTTGAAGCTGCGTTTTTTTCCAAAGCTTCTTCACGGCTTCTTGCCTCACGATATTCCGAGAAATTTCCTACAAAATCTCTTATTTTTCCATTTCCTTCAAAAGCAAGAACATGATCTACAATCCTATCCATGAAATATCTGTCGTGGGAAACAATAATCAAAGATCCCTGGAATTGTTGCAAGAAGTTTTCTAGAACCGTTAATGTAGGAAGATCCAGGTCATTTGTTGGTTCATCAAAAATCAGGAAGTTAGGATTCTGATAAAGAATGTACATTAAGTGTAATCTTCTCTTTTCTCCTCCCGAAAGCTTTGAAATTGGTGAGTATTGTGTTTGGTCATCAAATAAGAATAACCTCAGGAATTGCGATGCAGAAAGACTTCTCCCGTTGGCTAAAGGATAAAATTCTGCAATTTCTTTAATGAAATCAATAACGCGCTCATCCTCTTTATAAGTAAGACCTTTCTGAGCAAAATATCCGAAAGAAATAGTCTCTCCCGTTTCAATTTCACCCTTATCTGCTTTTTCCAGCCCTTGAATGATATTCAGTAACGTGGATTTTCCAGCTCCATTTTTTCCGATAATTCCTACTTTTTCACCACGCTGGAACTGATAACTGAAATCTTTTAACAGGACTTTGCTTCCAAAGCTTTTATCAATATTCTTTAGTTCAAGGATTTTATTTCCCAGACGTTTCATTTCAAAATCTAGCTCAAGACCTTGTTTTCTGGTATCCGTTTTAGCAACCTTTTCTGTTTCGTAGAAGGCATCAATTCTGCTTTTTGACTTTGTGGTTCTTGCCTTAGGCTGTCTTCGCATCCATTCAAGCTCTTTTCTGTAAAGGTTATTAGCTTTATCAATGGTTGCATTCGTGTTTTCCTCACGAATCATTTTGTTCTCAAGATAAGTAGCATAGGAACCGTTGTGAACATACAGATTTCTATCTTCCATTTCCCAGATAATATCACAAACACTGTCAAGGAAATATCTGTCGTGGGTAACAAGTAACAGGGTGATTTTTGCTTTGTTCAGATAATTTTCAAGCCATTCTACCATATCCACATCAAGGTGGTTGGTAGGTTCGTCCATGATAAGCAATGTATGTTTATGCTCAGCTCTGGTTTCTGTCAACAGTTTTGCCAAAGCTACACGTTTGATCTGTCCTCCGGAAAGTGTTCCCATTTTAGCTTCAAGATCAGTAATCTTTAGCTGGGAAAGAATCTGCTTCATTTCATTTTCAAGATCCCAAGCTTTGTGAGCTTCCATATCGGCAAGTGCTTTTTCAATAAAAGCATGATCTGTAGAATGAAGAGACTTGTGATAATTCTTTAAGGCAAGAATAGGATCAGAATCAAGAGTCATCATAAACTCTTCAATAGTCAGTTTGGGATCAAAATCAATTTCCTGATCGAATAAAACAACCTGAATATCTTTATTAATAATCGCAGTACCGCTGTCTGCAATTTCTTTACCCATTAAAATTTTCAGAAGGGTAGATTTTCCACTTCCGTTTTTGGCAACAATAGCAATTTTATCTCCTTCATTAATGTGAAAAGTAATGTTTTCAAACAAAACTTTGATGCCGTAGGATTTGGTAAGATTTTCTGCAGAAACGTAATTCATTGGGAATTAATAGTTTGATTTTAATTTTAAACTGAATCGCAAAAATACGAAAAATGTAGCCATAAAACTTTCCGGCGTCTCCTCTATAAGAACGAATATTTATGATTTTTTAATAAACTGTATTCATGATCTGCAAAATCTATTCGGTAAATTAGATGTATAAATAAGAAGCTGAAATAATTATTGCGGTACATTATGAAACACTTTAGTTTACTGGAGCTATAAATATTACGAATAATAAGAACACTTAAAATTTTTGGAAATTTTTATTTTCAACTTACGTGAGCTTAATTACGTGGAGTTATTTAAAAACTAGCTAAGATGATACATCAAAATTATATACGAATAGTATTTTAACAATATAAAATCTGATTTTTAAAGAAAATGAAAAAAGTAATCGTTGACATGGATGGAGTAATGGCGGATGTTTATCATCAGCTGGCTAAATTTGAAAAAAGAGACACAGGAAAAGATATTGAAATGAGTGAAACATCTGGAAAACCAGAATTGGAAGTTTTCCCGAATGGAAAAAAACACGTGAATGAAGTTGGTTTTTTCAGAACATTACCTGTAATGAAAGGAAGTCGTGAGGCAATAGAATATCTGAATAATAAATATGAATTGTATATTGTCTCTGCAGGTATGGAATTCCCAAACAGCCTGAGAGAAAAATACGACTGGCTTGCCGAGCATTTTCCATTCATTACCTGGGAACAGATTGTACTGTGTGGAAGTAAAAAAGTAGTGTCAGGCGATGTAATGATTGATGACTATCCGAAGAATTTAGATCATTTTTCCGGGCAAAGACTGATTTTTACACAACCTCATAATGAGCTGATAGAAAATGAAACTTACAAAAGAGTAAATTCCTGGGAAGAAATCATGGAGATTTTGTAGAGAAGTAATGGTATTTAAATGTTTTTTAGAATTAATGCAGTATAACGGCAGTTTTTTAGAATAAATTTAACTAAAGTAGATGTAAATTTAATAATGCCTTATGAATGTGGGGAGATGTAAAATAGATATGTTTGCATCAAACTTTTAACATGATAAAACTTAAAGCTTTATTCCTTCTTGGCATTGCTTCTATTCTGAATGCTCAGGTGATTTCCGGAACTATTATTTCTAAAAATGAAAACCTACCGATTCCTTATGTAAAAATAGGAGTAGATAAAAATACAACCGGAACTATTTCTGATGGAAAGGGAAACTTTTCAATCGATCTTTCCCAATCTGACCCACAGCAAAAAATAAAAATTGAAGTACCAGGCTATGATTCGTATGCAGAAACAGTAGAAAACTTTAAAAAGCACGACCAGCAGAAGATCTTTTTAAATGAGAAAACTAAAAATATCAAAGAAATTGCAATTAAAGCGAAAAAGTTTGTTGATAAAAACTGGGGAGTAAACACAAAAACCAAAAGTGTTACCTATTTTGTAAACCCGGCAAAGGGTAATAAAAATTTTTTGGGTGAAACAGCGCTGGAATTTACTACAAAGAAAAGGTCAAAGATTAAAAATATCAACTTGAATATTGCCCGCTACAATTCTACCGAACCCGTTTTGATGCGATACAGTATTTACAGTGAGAAAAACGGACTTCCCGACAAAAATATTCTGGATGAAGAAATTACCATTGCCCTTACTGAAGATATGATAAAAGACGGAACCTTTACCGTAGATGTGAATGACCGTAATATCTGGGTTCAGGGAAAATTCTTTGTGGGAATTCAATTTTTAAAAGAGTTTGACGGAAATATTAAAATCAGTGCAGCATTGTTCAGAACAGGATTCATTAGGGAATTTTACGGAGATTGGATGAAAATGTCTATTGCAGCTCCTGCTATCAATATTGATGTGAAAGTGGATAAAAACAGTAAAGAGACAGACAATGACTATGCAGCGGATGATCCCACTCAGGAATGGGGTGTTGATAATTCACAAAAAATACTGGAATCCGGACAGTCTATCTATGGAAAAAATGAATCTGCAGCACAATATCTGAAATTAAAAGACCTGGATTTATATTATGAAGTGTATGGTGAAGGAGAACCATTGGTACTGCTTCATGGAAATGGAGGAAGTATGAAAGACTATTATCAGCAGATTCCGGTATTATCTAAGCAGTATAAAGTCATTGCTATAGATACAAGAGGTCATGGAAAAAGTAAAGATGCATCCAGAAAAGACTTTACCTATAAAATGTTTGCAGACGATGTAAAAGCAGTGGCAGATCATATGAAGCTTGATAAAATAAATATCGTTGGATGGAGTGATGGTGGGAATACGGGGCTTGAATTTGCATTGAAATATCCGGACCGCCTTAATAAGCTGGTTGCTATCGGAGCAAATGCATTTCCTGAAGGGGTAGAGCCAAGACTGTTGGATTACTTCACCAATCAGATGACTCAATTGAATCAATTAAACCTTCCTGAAATGTTCAATGAACGCAGAGTTTTGAAAATTATGCTGACAGAACCTCACATCAGTAAAAATGATTTAAATACAATAAAAAATCCTGTGTTGGTTATTGTAGGAGATAAAGATGTAATAAAACCGGATCACACAGCGTTTCTTTCAAAACAGATACCCAAAGCAGAACTGAAAACCTATAAAGATACCAGCCATATGGTTCCTTATGAAAAACCAGATGAATTAAATACAGATATTCTGAATTTTCTTGGAAAGAAGTAATTACAGAGCGGGGAGATAGAAGAAATGATTGTAAAACGATAGTTGATAGAAAGTATCATCATGTTTAATAAACTTCCATTTTCCCGCTTTTCCTTTTTGCTAATCTAATCCAGTGTCAATCTCTTCAGTGACCAAGAATTACCATTATAAATATCGAGATCTACTTTAGTATTGATTCCATGAACAATTCCGTTTTCTGTAAATTGCCAGAAATCCCATTGGTCATCAGGTGATGGAGTAGGGACATCATTATAATTGGCAAGCCACAAAGGATACCCTTCAAACTCCCCCTTCAGTAAATCTTTATAATAATGATAGTAGGTATAAATGATCGGTTTGGTACCATAAGTTTCTTCCACGATTTTACACCATACTTTTAAGTCCTCTACCAACTTCTTATTGGTCTTACGTTTTGGGATTTTTTCAATATCCAGAATAGGAGGAAGATCACCGCTTTCCAACTTTACATTAGCCAGGAAATTATTAGCTTGAATCACCGGATCTTCATCTGCTCTGTAAAAATGATAGGCTCCACGAATCAGATCATGTTTCTTCGCCATTTCCCAAAATTCATCAAAATGCTTATCTGCGCTTCTGTTCCCCATAGTAGCTCGCATAACTACAAATTCCAGAGGAATTGTTTTGTTGCCAATGCTTAAACTATCCCATTTAATATCTTCCTTATTTTGATAGTGAGAAACATCAAAACCATAGGTTTTATCAAGGTTATTCGCTAAAATTCTTTGAATTCTGGAACTTTCCTTTTCACTGTTGTGAAGCTTTTTGTGAGTAAATTTATTAAAGTACAAAGCATAGTAATAGCTCACAGATTGTTTAAGGTAAAATCCGGTCCCTATCAAAGCAACTATTAAGATTGCCAATAGTACCCACCTACGGAAAAAATAATTCTTTCGTCGGTTCTTATGGATTCGTTTGGCAGTTTTTTTGGTGTACTTTCTTTGTGTCATAAAGTTTTGCAAAACTAACTTTTTTCACTACTAAATGCTAAATAAAATCAGTAAATTTGTGTATTATGGAAACACGCGAAAAAATCATCATTATTGGAGGAGGATTTGCGGGGCTGCAGCTTGCAAAAACGTTGAATAACAAGAACAAAAAGGTCATTGTCCTGGATAGAGTGAATCATCATATGTTCCAGCCGCTTTTTTATCAGGTAGCCTCCGGAAGGATAGAACCTTCCAACATTTCATTCCCTTTCAGAAAGATTTTCCAGCAATCCAGAAACACTCAGTTCCGAATGACGGAAGTAAAAGAAATTGATGTTGCAAACAATAAGGTGATTACCGATGAAGCAGAATTTACTTACGATAAACTGATCATTGCAACCGGATGTAAAACTAATTTTTTCGGTAACAAAGAACTCGAAGGAAAGGCATTCGGGATGAAAAATACCCAGGAGGCAATCAGTATCAGAAACCACGTTCTGACAACCTTTGAAAAACTGATCATTGAAAAAAGCCGAAGTGACGATGGTAACTGGAATATCGTTATTGTAGGAAGTGGTCCCACCGGAGTAGAACTTGCAGGAGCTTTTGCCGAAATGAAAAAAGATATTCTTCCAAGAGATTATCCTTACATGAATTTTGATCATCTGAAAATCATTCTGGTGAGCTCTACAGAAAAGCCACTTGCAGTAATGAGTAGTGAAGCACAGGAAAAATCTGAAAAATATCTCAAAGACCTTGGCGTTACCTTCATGAGTGGGGAAGTTGTTACAGATTATGATGGTGATAAAGTTCATCTAAGAAGCGGAAAGGTGATTCCTTCCAATAATGTTATCTGGGCAGCCGGCGTTACCGGAAATGTGATAGATGGTTTTCCAGAAGAAAAATTAGTAAGAAACAGATATATAGTAGACCGCTACAATAAAATAAAAGGGTACGATAATATTTATGCAATCGGAGATATTGGCTATATGGAAACTCCCAAATATCCACAAGGACATCCTCAGGTTGCTAATGTAGCCATTAATCAGGCAAAAAATTTAGGGAAAAACCTATTGAAAAAAAATGTTGATGAATGGAAAGAATATGAATATGATGACAAAGGCTCACTAGCAACCATTGGAAAGCACAGAGCTGTTGTAGACCTGCCATTTATAAAATTTCAAGGATTTTTTGCGTGGTATTTCTGGATGTTTCTCCATTTAATGCTAATTTTGAGCGTTCGAAATAAGCTTGCCATATTCTTCAATTGGATGTGGAGCTATATCAACAAGGATTCTTCCTTAAGATTAATTATTATACCGACTAAGAAAAACGGAACATTACAATGAGAATTGATATCATAAGCGTACTTCCAGAATTGATGGAAAGTCCGTTTAAAACCTCTATTTTGAAGAGGGCAATGGATAAAGGACTGGTAGAAGTACACTTTCATCATCTGAGAGACTGGGCTATTAATAAACACAGACAAATAGACGATGAACCTTACGGCGGCGGAGCAGGAATGGTTATGATGGTAGAACCATTGGATAAATGTATTTCTGAACTTAAATCTCAAAGAGATTATGATGAGGTAATTTATCTGACACCTGATGGAGTAACCTTGAATCAGAAGATTGCCAATTCTCTTTCCATTAAAAATAACCTGATTTTTCTTTGCGGACACTATAAAGGAATAGATCAAAGAGTAAGAGATCTTCATATTACTAAAGAAATTTCAATCGGAGATTATGTTTTGACCGGAGGAGAGCTTGCAGCATGCGTTCTCGCTGACTCTATTATACGATTACTTCCTGGAGTTTTAAATGACGAACAGAGTGCTCTTACAGATAGTTTTCAGGACGATCTTCTGTCACCGCCTATCTATACAAGACCGGAAAGCTATAAAGGGTTAGAAGTTCCTAAAATTCTGTTAAGTGGAAATTTTGGAAAAATTGAAGAATGGCGCCACGATGAAGCTTTGAGAATTACCAAAGAAAAACGCCCCGATCTTCTCTAAAATATATTTGAATTCATTAAATATTAATTTTTTAACATGTTCAATTTGCAATCTTATCGAATGGAATAATATTTGTTATTATTTAAAAAAATAAGAAAAATATTAGTGTCTTTGGTTTGGAATTGAATTTTTTATTTTGATTATTTGGTGTTTTGTATATTGTTTTGATTTTTATATATTGAATAGATTTGTTAAATAATTGAAAATATAATTCGCTAAAAATAGTTTTATTGGTATTTTTTCCTATATTTGAATGATTTCTTACTAGAAATTAATTTGATGGTGTGATGGAAAATTCAATGGAATTTTGAAAAAAATAAATAAATTTACATTTAGAAAAAGAACATATTAAAATTAAAGTATAGAAATTTGTGTTGATGGAACTGTTCTCTTTTTATAATGTTGAAAATTTATTTTTACCTGACCCTAAACCTGTACATAAATTAGATCCTACAAAATCAGGTTTAAGGAACTGGGACGACAGGAGATATAAGAACAAGCTTTTTAAAATCTCTCATGTATTTCAATTGATGAAGGAGGAGAATGGTACACTGCCATTTATAATAGGATTATCCGAAGTTTCCGGAAGGAAAGTTTTGGAAGATCTTGTGGAACTAGAACCTTTTAATTCAGAATATGGAATTGTACATTACAATTCAATGGACGAAAGAAAAGTGGATGTTGCCATGCTATATGATAAAAATAAAGTAGAGGTTATAGATTCTGAAACCATTACTTTCTTTTTTGAAATTATAAATAAAAACACAGGAAATTACGACACAACCAGAGACGTACTTTTTTCAAAGATTAAATATAAAGATGAAATTATTAATGTCTTTATAGCGCATCTTCCCTCTAAGCGCGAAAAAGATATCAATAAACCCAAAAGAGCCTTTATACTTAATGAGGTCCGGCAGCGGATCATGAAAATAGTAGATGAAGATAAGGAACATGTAATATTGTGTGGTGATTTTAACGAAAACCCGGATGATGAAAATTTAGTTCAAATTCTCTATGACAATAATCAGGAAAAGGTTTTAATGAACCCTTTTCAGGAGTTGTTTTCTACAAGAAATTATTCTACTTTTCATTATAAATCTGGATTGTTGTATGATCAGATTATAATGTCAAAATCCCTTGTTGACAATGAAGTGCTGGCTTTTCAGGAAGCACGTATATTCAATTCTGAAAAAATTAGCAGCAGAACCAGAAATTTTGAAGGTCGACCTTTCCGAACCTATGCCGGTACACGGTATTTAGGTGGTTACAGCGATCACTTTCCGGTTTTTGTAAAGTTTAAAAGCTTACATTAAAAAAAACATAAATAATAAAAAAGTAGAAAATGAAAAATTCGAGCAACACAAGCTATCATTTAGATTCAATCGACAAGGAAATTATTTACATGCTGATGGATAATGCTAAAACATCGTTAGCACACATCTCTAAAAACGTTGGAATTTCTACAACAGCGGTACACCAGAGAATAAAAAAACTCGAGCATGCAGGAGTAATTGAGAATTCAATATCATTCCTTAATCCTAAAAAAATCGGATATAAAGTAATTTCATATATCGGTGTATTTTTGGACCAGCCAAGCCATTACCCTGAAGTTGTAAAATCTTTGCATGATATCAATGAAGTAGTAGAAGCGCACTATACAACAGGAAATTATACAATTTTCCTTAAGGTTCTTTGTAAGGATAACGATCATTTGATGCAAATCCTTAGCAAACTGCAAAAATTGAAAGGAGTAACAAGAACAGAAACTTTCATATCTTTGGAACAAGGTATTTACAGACAATTGAAAGTATAACGATATGAACATAGCCCAATATTTGGATTCCACTTACCTGAAAACACCAGAACAATCAGGTATTTCTAATGAAGAAACGCTTCAGGTAAATAAAAAACTTACTCAGGAAGCTATTGATAATGGTATTTTTGCCGTAATGATCCGTCCGGATTATGTAGCAGAAATCAAAAAATATATTCAGGAGAGAAATTCAAATGTTGCAGTAGGAACTGTAATAGGCTTTCACGAAGGAACGTATTCTATTGATGAAAAACTTGCTGAAGCATCAAAAGCAATAGAAGACGGAGCTGATGAATTGGATTTTGTAATCAATTACAATGCTTATCTTCAGGGAGAAACAGAATTAGTAAAAAATGAGTTTCTACAATGTACAAAGCTGGCTTTAGATCACCATAAAATTGCAAAATGGATCATTGAAATTGCAGCTTTAACTGATGTACAAATTGCTGATCTTACTAAAAGTATTTCTACCTGGGCAGAAGAAAATTTCTCCGAAAATGACTGGTCCAACATTTTTGTAAAGTCTTCAACAGGATTTTACAAAACAACAGATGGAAAGCCTAACGGAGCAACATTTGAAGGAATAAAGATTATGCTTGATAATGCAGGTCAACTTCCTGTAAAAGCTGCCGGAGGAGTAAGAACTCCAGAAGATGCTGAAAAAATGATCAGTATGGGAGTCAAGCGAATCGGAACTTCTTCAGCATTAGCGTTGATTAAAAACGAATCTTCATCAGAAGGATATTAACATAGATGCATAGGAAATAAAAAACCATCAAATTTATTTGATGGTTTTTGTTTTTATGCCTGTTCCTGATATTCTTCGTAGAATTGTTGGGTTTCTTTAATCAAGGCATCCATCTCTTCCAATGTGAATACTTCAAGGAACCTTTTTCTGAATTCTTTAAAGTGAGGAACTCCTCTGAAGTAATTGCTGTAATGCTGTCTCATTTCAACCAATCCTAATCTTTCTCCTTTCCATTCTGCACTCCATTCAGCATGTTGGCGTACAGCTAATAAACGGTCCGAAATAGTAGGAGCAGGCAAATGTTCACCTGTCTTAAAGAAATGCTTAATTTCATTGAATATCCAAGGATAACCAATAGCAGCACGTCCAATCATGATTCCGTCACAAGCATATTTCTGTTTGTACTCCAATGCTTTCTCCGGAGAATCAATATCACCGTTTCCGAAAATAGGAATTTCAATATTAGGATTCTGTTTAATTCTTGAAATATGTTCCCAGTCTGCTTCTCCCTTGTACATCTGTGCACGTGTTCTTGCATGTATGGTAAGGGCTTTAATTCCAGTTTCCTGAAGACGTTCTGCTACTTCATCAATATTGATGCAAGTACTATCCCATCCTAAACGGGTTTTAACTGTTACAGGAAGGTGCGTGGAACTTACTACAGCTTTGGTAAGGCGAACCATAAGATCAATATCCTTCAATACTCCGGCTCCGGCTCCTTTGCATACTACTTTTTTTACCGGGCAGCCAAAGTTAATATCAACAAGGTCCGGGTTTACAGTTTCAACAATTCTTGCAGACATTGCCATTGCTTCTTCATCACCACCAAAGATCTGTATGCCTACAGGTCTTTCATAATCGAAGATATCCAGCTTTTTACGGCTTTTAATTGCATCACGAATCAATCCTTCGGAAGAAATAAATTCTGAGTACATTAAGTCTGCACCGTGCATTTTACACAAACGTCTGAACGGAGGATCACTTACATCTTCCATCGGAGCCAGCAAGAGTGGAAATTCCGGCAGTTCTATGTTGCCTATTTTTATCATGGTGCAAATTTACAAAATTCTAAATAGTACAAAATATGATATTGTCTATTAATATAAGTGATGAGTTTGAAATGGGTAGGAGAGTGTTAGAATGGGATGTTTCAGAATATGAGAGCCTGCTGGGAAAGTGAATACTTATATTATCAAACCTTAAATTTATAATCTTTAGAAGCTCGCTTTTACCTGCATACTTCCAATATGAATGGTTCTTTCACCAGAATTTCTTCCTTCATAATTTAAATTCAACTGAATAAACGAGTTTAGAGCTTGCTGAATAAATACACTCCAAACCTGATTTTTTCCAGGCTTTAATCCATCAAGCATTTGGTTTCCTACAATACTGAAATTATTTCCAGTGAAATTATTATTGATGAATGAGAAGTTTCCACGGATAGAAGTTTTTCTGTATTCCCATTGGATCGTACCGGTAATATCAAATGCCTTTAAAAATTCTTCTCCATCCAGCCTTTGTTTCTGACGATAAGCAGATGAAAGTTCCGCCTGAAGAGCATCCGTAAATTTGTAGGTAGCCTTAGGTTTGGTTTCAAAATTATTCAAATGGAAATCCCTTGTTGCAAAAAGCTGTGAAGAGTTTTTGATATCATGCACTGAGTTTTCCCAATCGATTCTGAACTCTTTATTGAACCAATATCCTATATTCAGGAAATGTGAAGTCTGTTCTCTTTCTTCATTGCTGAAGTTAGCATTAATAAGGTTATCATTCGTAATGAATCTATAATTACCATTCCAGCCGGATTTTTCTGTTGGATTAAACTGTACAGAGGCAAGAATATTTTGATTTTTAAGGATCTGATCACTATTTTTTTCAAAAGGATTAAGAACTAAAACTTTGTCTTTTTTATAGAATGAATTTTGAGAATTTAAGGAAATATTAAAATTCCAGCGCTTTAAAAATGCATTCTCAGAATTAAGGATGATTGCAGGATTTACAAATAATGCAAGCTGTAGTTTATTTTTATTGGAAGGAATATATCTTACAGAATTAGTGTAAATTCTTATATATTGGGCTAAATCAGAATATTCCGCAATTTCAAACTCATCAAGCTGCTGAATACCATCACCGTTATAATCCGTCCATTTATAAACTCCCTGCCCGTCTGTCACTTTAATATATTGGAATTCTCTCTGGGCTTCCTGTCCGTTTCCGAGTTCATAGAAAGCCTGAAGTCTCATCCCATTTTTGAAAAGCTGCTGATTGTAAAGTAAATTTCCGACAACGAAATCATTATTTCTTGATACGTCACCTTCTGCATTTTGATAGAAAAATTTTCTATAATGGATTAAAGCATTTAAGCTCGTTCTTTCTGTTTTGATGATTTGACTTTCTGCCATAATCCCCAAAATATTATTCATGCTTTGAAGTCTGTTATCACGTACCGAGTCATTATCTCTCATGTAAACCTTTGCAAGTAATTTTGTACGGGTACTGTCCCCGATTTTCTTTTGCACAAAAAGTTCTTTCCAGCTGAAACTTGTCACATCCATCAGTTGGGTATCGTTATACTTCTTTTCATTATGCTCCATACTTCCACCGATGGTCCAGCTTCCCTTTTTTCCTGTGAATTCTGTAGATACACCCCCTCGGATGAATTTGGTGTCCTGAAGTGTGGCGTTTGTATTCAGATAAGAAAGATTTCCTTTGGTAAAGAAACGTCCTGTGATCCAACCGAAGTCCAGATCATTTTTCAATCCTTTATAAGAATCCTGCTCATTTAAGTAATTGACGCGATAATTTAAAGTAGATTTATTATTCCATTTATTTAAAAAGCTAAAAATAAATCTGTTTTGAGTCTTTTTATTAAATTCCTGGGTAAGGTTGAAATCTCTGGAAAACTCCACATCATTGATACGGTCCAGAATATGGAATTGTTTATCTATATATTGATATTCAAAACTTGGGGTTCCTTTCCAAGAATTTTTTGTAAAACTTTTGTTTCCGAAGATACGCCATGCATATCCTGTATTTTGATCGGAATCTTTAGACGAAAATAGATTGACATCGTAATTACTCAAGGAAATATCTGCTCCTATTTTACCTTCATTCAGCAGATATTCGGAATTAAGGGAGAATACCTGTGATTTTTGAGGTGAAGGCAGCTTTCTTACTGCTCTGTAATCTCCGGCATTAGGACCTACATACTCAAATACACGTCCGTTATTCGTAGTCTGTGCCGTTTTATAATCTCCCTGGTTCGCTCCGAAATAAGTAAAAGATACCTGGTACAACGTTTCGTTAGGGTCTGTGGAGAACTCATAAAAATTTCCGGCTGGATTTAAACGATATAAAATTTTATTGACGTCATATTCTGTAATCACTCCCGAAGGTGCATACATCAGATCAGGATTATTTCCGGCATTGGCAAGAATTTGCTCATCTTCTTTAGACAAACTTAAGGCAAGTGGAGCATTTTTATTATCATTTTCCATGAACATATTCAATCCAACCTTGAATTTTTCTGTTTGATGCTCAATTTTTCCGGTAAATAAATATCTTGAGTAATTTCTATTGGCGTAGTTATAAGAAATCGTTATGAAGTTCTGCTGAAAAATAGGACGGAAACTGGTAAAGGTTACTTCACCTGTGTTGTAATTAATAATATAATCCTGATTTTCTCCTCGTTTCATCAAAATCCCGTCAATAAAAACCTGTTCCGAACCTGAAATCAGCGTGATAAACTGTTCACCGTTTTTTCCTGTCAGACGATAAGGTCCCTGGTTTCCTTCAACCCCTTGAAAACGAATTCTGTGAAATTCACTTCGTGCTACTCCTGCAGAAATATCTAAAAAAGTTTTATTTTCCTTACCCATTTCTGTCTGAAACTGGATTCCCATGCTTCTTCTCTGGTACTTGGCAAAGTAATTTTTAGCTTCCACAAGATCCAAATGTCCAGCTTTAAGGATGGACTTATCCTTAATATTAAGCTGCATGTAAATTTTATCGAACTCTTCAAGAGTTTGGGTATAACCGTCAGCCTGAATAGGTAAGTTGTGATCTGAAATACTGGCTAAAATAGTAACATCTTTAGAAAGTCTACCTGAAATCTGAAGATCCATGGAGCTTTGTACAGATTGCCCTTGGTTATTACCAAATGTAATTCCACGGATGATGGAACCCTTAGAGTTCAGCTCTCCTAAAAATCTTTTTTTATCATTTTTAGCAAGTACAGCTTCATCAATAATAACTCTGTTATTGGTACGGATAAAGTCGAGAGTATCTTTGGCAAAAATATCTTGTTCCAGCCTTGCAGCAAGAATGCTGTCCTTCTTAATACTGTCTTCAGGAACGTTGGGATTCTTCCACGAAAAGACCTGAGCATTTCCTGAAAATATGCCTAAAAAGAAGAATACGAATAGGATAATAAAATTCCGCAAGTCCTGAAAAATAATTCGTAAAAATAATTAAAAAATGTTAATAGTAATGGTCTAACTATTATTAACAGATATTTAATTTAATTATTGTGGTAAACTTGATATTTACTGTAATTTGGCTCTAGCAATTATTAATTATTAAAATTTTATAATCATGAAAAAACTTTATTCGTTATTGGCAACTGCTATGCTTACAAGTGTAACGTTTGCTCAAACTACTATTTATTCTGAAAATATGGGCACTACTACCAGTACAAAGACTATTGCAGCTAATACTTTTCAAAATGCAAATCCGATAAGTTATGATGGAAGTGGAGATGTCAGAGCTACTAATATTTCATCCGGTTATGCACAGGCTTCAGGAGGCGCTAACGTTATGATTAATACAACTGATGAAACTTTTATGATTTCAGGAATAAATACCTCAAATTATGAAGATATTCAACTTTTTTTAGGACAAAGAAAAGGGACTTCTTCAGCTAATAATGAGCTAAAAATAGAAGTAAGTGCTGACGGAACTAATTGGACATTACTTTCTTACAGAAGACCTACAGGAAGTGGAACAGCAAATTGGCTTTATATTAATCCTACAGGAACTATCCCTTCAACATCAAATCTAAGAGTTAAATTCACAGGGACAAACGATGTAGAATGGAGGTTGGATGATGTTAGAATAATAGGAACTACTGCTTCATTAGCAACTTCTGATGTCACTAAATCTAAAAAAGTTTTTGTTAAAAATACTGCTGTAGATCATGAAATTTATTTTGGAGTGAAATCTGATGTGAAGATTTTCAATGTTAATGGACAGATAGTAAAAGCCGAATCAGTTTCTGAAAATGGAACATTGAATGTTACTGAACTTCAAAAAGGGATTTATTTTGTTATTGGAACTGTAAACGGAAAAATAGTTTCTGAAAAGATTATTAAAAAGTAATTTAAACTAATTGTTAAATATATATCGTTGCTTTTTTTAGGAGCGGTTTTTTTGTATTTTTACTTTATAAATTTTTTAAAAAAATTATTTTATGAAAAAGATCTTTACTATTTTAGGAGTTGTAGCAATTGCAGCTTTTGCAAATGCACAAAACTTAGTAACCAATCCTGGTTTTGAAAATGGAACTACAGGCTGGTCAGCAACTAATCCAGGATCTGGTGCTGCTTATTATTTGCCTACTGTAACAACAACGGCTCCGCACGGTGGTTTGAATTCAGTAGAGTATACTTCAGCAACAGCCACAACGGGATTTGAGCAAGATATAAATGTATCTCCTGGTGAGACTTATACAATATCTTTTTGGTATAAAGCAATTGGTGACAATACTGATGCAAGAATTTGGGCTAATTATTTAGATGCTTCAAACGGAGCTATCTATCAAGGTGCTACTGCAGCTGTTGATCCTCTAAGAGGTCCAAATAATGGTTATTTACCAGCAAGTGCTGCTTGGACTCAGCATTCAGTTACTGTAACTGCTCCTGCAAATGTTGTTAAATTACATTTACAAGTTCGTGCTTATAATAATTCTACAACTGTTGCATTTGATGATTTTTCAGTAACTACTGGCACTTTGGCTGTAGGAGAAGTTTTAGCTTCAAAACATAGAATGATTAAAAACACTTTCATAAAAAACAACGAAATCACTTTCGGAGCTGATGTGAAAGACGTAAAAGTTTTCAACATGTTTGGACAAGTTGTAAAAGAAGCTTCTGTAAAGCAAAACGAAACAGTAAACGTTGCTGAATTAGCAAAAGGAGCTTACATCGTAACAGGTACTGTAAACAAAGAAGCAGTATCTCAAAAAATCTTAAAAGACTAATTCGTTTTTAGATAAAAAGAGAATCCAGCCATTTCGAAGAAATGGCTGGATTTTTTTATTATAATTACTTCATTATTACAATGTATATATCTGGTATTTATTGTATATTTCCCAATCTTGTGGTATTGTTTTTGTTATTTTTACCACGAATCATATGTAAAAATATTAAGATGAAAAAAATCTTTACTATTGCCGGATTAGTGTTGATGACAACATTTGCAAATGCCCAGATTGTTATCAATGAAATTTACGGAGGTAACAAGAGTTCCGGATCTGTTTTTAAAAATAATTATATTGTTCTTAAAAATATAGGAACAACATTGGTTTCCTTAACGGGGGCAAGCATACAATATGCGCCGGCAATCGGTGCATTTACCCAATATCATACTTTACCGGATTTTACTTTAGGTCCCAATGAAACGTATCTGATTCAGGAAGCTGCTATTGAAGGTGGAGTAGAAAGTTTGCCTACTCCTGATTTTATTGCAACTGCCATTACAAATTTTGACGGAACTCCTAATAAATCTGTTGGAATAAAAATTTCAAACACTTCAGGGAAAGTTGCACTGGCTGGAAATATTATTCAGGTTGCAAATCCGGATTCTTCTAATGTGCTGGATTTTGTAGGTTATGGAGCCAATGCAGATCAGTTTAAAGGTGATGGACCAGCCCCGTCCCCAACAGCATCTACAGCGATCATCAGATCCCTTGATCATAATAGTGATAACAGGGCAGACTTTTCACCAGAAGGAATAGCAAAATCTGGATTCGTACAAAATCCTTTTGTAAAAGATGGAAAAGTGGTGTTTGATATGGAGATCAAGGATGTTAAAGTATATGATTCATACAGGCAGGTAGTAAAAAAATCTCCTACAAAGTTTGCTTTAAACCTTGATATTACAGACCTTCCGAAAGGTACTTATATTGTGACAGGAACTATTAATAATGCTCCTATTTCGCAAAAAATTATAAAAGATTAGTTTTTACCATACATATCAAAAAAGAAAGAACTGCGATAAGCAGTTCTTTTATATTAATACCATCCTCTTCTGGCTGCATTGATGATGGAACCGAGATTAAGGACCAATGTATACCTGATACGTTTTGCATAATCTTTAAATGAAGGTTCAAATCCTAATGAAGATTGTATGGGAAAGTATACTTCAAGAAAGTCAGGAATGATTCTTACCTTAATCCCACTATCCCAAATGAATTTTGTTGGGAAATCTTTATTTTTATATACGCCTGCATCCGCATACACATGAAATATTTTCCATATGCTGGAATCCACGTTTACAGAAGTAATCCAGTGATTCACGCTTCCCGGAAGAAAAGATTTAAATCCACCGTCTGCAAGGATGAACTGCTGTGAAAGAAGTCCGCTGCTAGCACTTTCTCCTAAAAGATTATAGGAAAATGTATAATTGGAAACTCTTGAAATTCCATAGTTAAATAAATTATTTCGGGTATCGTTCCTTAAAAAATATCCTGCAAATAAACGGACGCTCAATTTCTGTTTTGGAGCAAATTCCCATCTGTAAAAACCTTCAGCAGTAATTTTATTAAAATCTTCCATTCCCTGCGTACTCAGACTCAAACTCTTTTCATGAATCATCTGACTGTCGCTGTAGCTATAACCAAGCCCCCAAAGATTATACTTTTTATAATCATCATTAGCAATCATTTTCGGGCTCAGATCTCTTTCAAAGTAATTGTAAGAAAATCCGATACTTCTGCTTACCGTACTCCGTGGATTCTTTCTAAAGCTTAATGTTGAAAATGCAGAAGCTTTTCTGTAAGCAAGATCATAATCATAATGGAAATAAGATCCTGAAACTCCAAACGTAAGACTTCGTATAATGCTTTCAGCGGGAAGGAAAGAGTAGGAGACTGCTCCTGAACCAGTTAGTTTTCCTGTTCCTGTACTATAGGTTGGAGTAAATGAATACAGAAATTTCTGATCAAAGAATGATTGATTTTTTAAATTTACTCCCAGTAGAAATTTATCATATGTATTGTTAAAACGAACCCTTGGGCTGATGTAAATTTCGTTATATTCTGGGTTAGGAATATCCTTTATCAGCTTAAGCTTAAGTTTTTTTGTATTGGAAAATATACCTTTTGCGTAAAGGAAATTATCTCTGTAGCTGGACTCCGGGAAGATATATCCACTATTTAATGTGACTTTATAAATATTATCTGATGCCGGAAGTGAAAAATCTTTGCTTCTTTCATTTTCCTCTGTTTCTATCCAATACGCTTTTTTCTCTCCTTCTCTGGTTTCAGTTTCAAGTTTTACAGGAATAGGAGCATCAGTATTTTTAGCAATTTTAATCTGCAGAGAATCATTTTCCTTTGTAATGCGTTTCAGTTTAAAATTGACTCTGTTTTTCTGTTTAAAAAATTGAAACAGATAATGAGTTGTTTTCTCTTTTTGAGCCAGATCTTTTAAGAAATCATCGGGGTCAATTCTCTTTCCGGTATTTTGTGAAATATAACTTTTTATAAGATCATTAAAGGTTTGATCACCCATTTTATCCGCAGAGTAATTGAAGAGACTTCCAGTTTCAAAACTGCTTATCGCCATATCATTGAAGTTGCTCAATACTCCAAAATCTTCATCTATTTTCTGATCAAGGTTTTGAAGCATAATATATTGATAGGCAAGTCCGTATCGATCCAGTAGCTTTACTTTCGAAGCATGGAAAAATTTTAAAGGTTTGATTCCGAATATTTTCGTTTCAGGCAATGTACCCAGAAGCTTCGTGTCTTTATAGAATTTTTTCAGATACTGAATTTCAAGATATGATTTCAAACCATTTTTAAGCCAGTGATCTTTCTGCTTATCGGCAATGATATTTTCATCAAGAACTTTTTTCGTGATGATTCCAAAATAATCAAGATCTGTTTTTTCAGCGTCTGTAAACAATGGGAATCTGAATTTCCAAAAAGTAATATCATTATTCCCGAAAAAATCTTCCTTTGCTCTGAATTTATCTGAAATAAAGAGACTCTTAGGAAGAGAACCAATTTTTTCTTTTAAAAACTTTAAGTGAAGTGGTAAATAAAACTCAAGGTTCTGCTTTTCATCAGGTTTAAGATTGTAACCGAATTTAATCTCCGTATCTGTGCCTTCCACATTTACTTTGATGGTAGGAGCTGTATAGGAAGAAATTGAGAACTCAGGATCTGAATCAAGATAACCTTTAAAAGAATTCATCTGGATTTGTGGCAAGTTACCCTCGATGAAACTATTCACCGGAATATCAAAATTTATAGTCCAGAATGTATTAAAGCTTACAGATTCTTCAATATCATGGTAATTTCTCTGGGAAATATTGTCCGGATCAAAATGATCCGGAACAATAAAGAAATATTTTAAGGCAATGTTCTGTGCAGATGTACCATATCCCGTAAACTTTTTATCGGGAAGCTGCATCCTGTACTGTAATTGCAGAGTAATGCTTTCGCCTGGCTTTAAAGCGTTTTTCAGAGGAATAAATAAATTTTCATCTGTAATTGAACTAACAGGGATTTCCTGATTTTCTGAATTTTTAATGCGCAGCTCAAGAAGTTTTCCCAGCTCATGATCTTTTGCAAAATGCAGATCATTATTCCTGTCTTCCAGTTTTCTGTAGACTAAAGAGGTTCCGCGTTTGTTATAAGCGGAAACCCAATTCAGAAGTTTTACAGTATTCAGGTCTTTGTCTGAATGATTGTAATAAACAATTTCCTGATTGACCTCAAAGGTTTTTCTGTCAGGAGACAGTTTCGCTCCAATATAAATACTGTCATTCTGTGCGGAAATCTTAACAATTCCACAAAACAAAATAAGGCAAAGGCTGATCTTTTTCAAATATCCGTGATAAAGCTCAAATATAACTTATTTTGTATATACTTTCTAGAATTTTAATTCTGAATTGCTTTTTTTTCCAAAGAATTAATATACGCATTCCAACCTTCAGTTTTATAAGTAACTGCGGCTGCAGCAGGATCTTCAGACTTATAAATTCCTCTTCCTACGATGATGAAATCTGTATGTAAAGTTTTGAAAACGTGCTCCGGCGTATTGTATTGCTGTCCTTTTCCATCTCCTGAATCTGCAAGATTTACTCCTGGCGTGAATAATAAAAGATCTTCAGGGATTTTATTTTGAGAAACTCCACCAATGACATTAGGGTGAGATGCTGCTACTTTTAAAGCTTCCTCACGATAGCTAGCCGTTGTTAATGTACCTTTAGAAGACATTCCTACAATTGCTACCACTCCTACATTTTTGAAGCAGTCCAGAGATTCAAATCCTCCAATGACCTGAGAAGTTACGAAATCTGCCCAATCAGTAATTTTGAAAACTCCGCTTGTGAATTGCAGCTCCTGAGTATTTCCAATATCAGCAAATTTTCTGTCCTCCATTAATAAGAACTGATGTTTTGCCGCAATTTCCTTTAAAGGAGTGATTGTTTTTTCATATTCAAAATCAGAAATAATATCGATATGTGTCTTTAATGCAATGATATGAGGACCTACTTTTTCAGCAAAATCCAGTAATTCCTGAGTTGTGGTAACATCAGCAGACGCAATAAGGTTAGATTTCTTTGCTAAAGCTGTTTCCAATAATTTCTTTGAAACAGAATGTTGTGCATTACTCAATTTTTGCTCATAGGATGCTCTGGTTTCCTCTTCAAACTGAATATGATTCCCCAATAAGAAATCCTGAATTCTCTTCACTTCTTCATCAGACAATTCCCCAGTCTCCTGAAGAATTCCACACACTTCAGAAATATTGAAAAGAGTGTGTACTCTGTATCCCTTGCTTTCCAATAATTGTTTTCCACCTTGCTCTCTGTCCAATACCACTACAATATCAGAAACTTTAAGGTCTTCCTGTTCTATCTCAGGAATTGTTTCCAGCAAAGATTTTCCGGAAGTGATCACGTCTTCTACCAACAGGCAGTTTTGTCCTTTCTGGTAAATACCTTCAATCAGTTTTTTTGTACCGTAGCTTTTTGCTTCTTTTCTTTTAATAATTAATGGAATATAGCTTTCCAGTGACATCGCTGTAGCCATAGGAAGAGCAGCGTAAGGAACTCCACAGATTAAATCAAAATTATCCAATGGAAGCATTTCCAATAAATAATTAGCAAGATTTTTTAAGATTTTAGGATCGGAAGCCAATGGTCTTAAGTCTACATAAAAAGGGCTTTCAATACCACTTTTTAAAGTAAACCTTCCAAATTTAATGATACCTAGCTTGTAGCACTCTAAGAAGAATTCTTTTTTACTTTCCATTATTTTTTATTAGATGTTGCAAATTTAAGGATTTGAAATAAGGCTTAAAAATTTATCACCCCATACTTAATAAAAAACCATCCTGAAATACTCAGAATGGTCTTAAAATTATAATAAACTATTATTTTATAATTTCGGCATCAATAAGTTGAGTGCCCTTATATTTTTGTTCAGCTTCCCAAAGTAAAAACTTATCTACTTCTTTGATGAGCTTTGGAATAGTAAGGGATAAAACGGCAAGGTCATCCATTACTCCAAGTACCGGGATAGCAAATTCAGGAAGAAGGTCAATAGGAGAGATGACATATAAGATTCCTAAAAGCGGAAGAATAATGTCAATGGATTTCATAGGATAAACTCCTTTTCTCCATAATTTTACCATTCTGAAAATATCAGGGATCTTTTTGACAAAGCCCTTATGATTGATGGCTTCTTTTGCAAGATTTAATTTTGAATATTTCATTTTGTGTTTGGATTTAAACAAATTTTTAACGATATAAATTTCACAAATCCTGTACCAACAAATTATAAAATTTAGTTAAAAATTTATTTGATGATATTGTCAATAAACTGATGCACAGTTTCTGAGTCCCAATCTTTTGAAGCATCTTCTTTGATGAGGATTCTCCCTGTCTTATCTAAAAGGAAAGTAGTAGGAAAAACTTTTGGAAGAATTTTTTCAGAAATAGGGCTCTGAGCAATATACACCGGAGCTGTATAATTATTTTCCTTTAAAAATTTTCTTACATCCTCTTCTTTGTCATTCATAGCAATGAGTACAAAGTTTATATTCTCCTTTCTTGTTTCATATAATTTCTGAATGCTTGGCCATTCTTTTCTGCATGGTGGGCACCAGGTTCCCCAGAAATTAAGGAAAACAGCTTTATCTTTAAGGTTTTTAAGGTTGGTGCTCGGAACATTAATACCTTTAAGGTCTATGTCGTAATCTTCTTCATTAATGTGCACTGCATTTTCAATGGTAGCAATAGGAAAAAACTGATTTTTCAGAAAATTCCTTACTCCCGGTATGAAGGCAATGATACCAATCACGGCAATTATTATAATATAAATGATACCTTTTTTCATATTCCGTTTTTTATAACAGATCTAAGATTTCCTGAACGGCATCTTTACCTCTGTTTTTAGCATAATAAATCTGTAGGTCATTATAGAAAGTATCTTTTGGATATCCTTCAGGATCAGCCTTGTATTTCATTAATAACTCATATCCATATTTCGGACGTGGTCCCCAGGAATTTTTCACATTAAAATCCTTATCCAAAATAAGAACTTTAGGAATAGATTCTGTGCCGTTGGTTAAAAATTGGTTGATCAGGCTTTTATCACTGTCTCTCAGAAAAACTCTGATGTCATTATGACCTTCAAAGAATTTAAAAAGAGCGGGAACTGTTGCGCTGGCATCACCACACCATGCTTCAGAAATAATTAAAATTTTTCCGTCAAAGTTTTTTGCTTCCAGTTGTTTTCTCTGATCTTCATCCGGAACGTACTTTTTAACAGTTCTGTCCATTCTCTGAAGTCCCAGTTCGTAATATTGTTTATATTCAGCTTCCTGTTCGTTAGCTGGATTTTCTAATCTTTCTTTTGCAATGTGAAGGTATTCTTCAAATGAAATTCCTTTATCCCAGTAATTTTCCATTACCAAAAATATTTATGTTAAAAATTATTGATGTTTCTAGTTTTGTTGATCAAAAATAAATCTGCCAGTACGAATGCGGCAAGACTTTCCACAACAGGAACTGCTCTGGGTACCACACACGGATCGTGACGTCCTTTCCCTTCTACAATCACAGGATTTCCATCTTTATCAATGCTGTCCTGAGGTCTCAGAATCGTAGCTACGGGTTTGAATGCTACACGGAAATAAATATCCATTCCATTGGAAATTCCTCCCTGAATTCCTCCTGATAAGTTCGATTTTGTTGTAAAATCTGTATTGAAGGCATCATTATGTTCCTTACCTGTCATTTTTGCTCCACAGAATCCGCTTCCATACTCAAAACCTTTACAAGCATTGATATTCAGCATTGCTTTTGCCAATTCTGCCTGAAGCTTTGAAAATATGGGTTCACCAATTCCTACAGGAACATTTTTGATGACGCAGGTAATGGTTCCTCCAATTGTATTTCCTTCTTTTTTGATTTCCTTTATTCTGGCAATCATTTTTTCTGCTGTTTCAGCATCCGGACAACGTACATCATTGCTTTCCGTTTGAGAAAAATCAAGAGCCTGATATGGTTTTTCACAGAAGATATCACCTACAGACGAAACGTATGCATTGATCTCAATTTCCGGCAAAAGCTGTTTTGCAAGAGCTCCTGCTACAACCCAGTTCATCGTTTCCCTTGCAGAAGATTTACCTCCGCCGCGGTGGTCCCTGAATCCAAATTTCTGATCGTATGTGAAATCTGCATGACTAGGACGATATGCTCCTGCAATATGGTCATAATCTTTTGATTTCTGATTTTCGTTTTCAATAATAAAACCGATGGGGGTACCTGTCGTTTTTCCATCAAAGATTCCGGAAAGAAACTTTACTGTGTCACTTTCTTTTCTTTGTGTAACAATAGCTGACTGCCCAGGTTTTCTTCGGTTCAGTTCGTATTGAACCTTATCAAGATCTACCGTTAAACCAGCCGGGAAATTATTAATGATACCGCCATAAGCCACTCCGTGACTTTCTCCAAATGTTGTAAGACTAAGAAGATTACCTAATGTGTTGAACATGATACAAAATTACCTTTTTTTCTTCAGATAATAAAGTTTCTGGATATGTTCTATTGATCAATGTTTTCGATAGTATGAATCACGGTCTCTGCCTCTCTTTTCTCTTTATAAGTCATTCTTTTCCAGATAAATCCTTTTGTAATATCTTTTTTGTTGATAAGTTGAGGGAAAATTCCGACATTGATATCATCATAAATAAAGCTTGTCGAGATAGCAGGAAGAGGCGTATCAAAATTATAAGGATAGCTTTTTGAAACGTTGAAAGGAAGATTTCCGATCTGAAATTTTTCGAACTTGCCATATTTATAAACGGATGGCTGATAAAGCTGTTTCTGTTTAAATCCAGTCATGAAGTTTCCCAGTTTGAAACTAGGAATATATTGTTGTATAAGCCCCGGAAAGGAGAGTAATGAAATAAATAATACGCTAAATCCGGAAAAAAGTAAGATGGATTTTCTTTTATCAAAAAACTTGTAAAACAGAACAAAGAATATTACAAAGAATACATCAATAAAAAATCTGTATTGTGCAGAAAATATTAAGACGAGCGCACTTTTTATCAACAAAGAAATACAGATTAATGTGATCAGTTTTCTTTTCCTGATCCATGTAAACACACAAAAAGAAATTAAACTGATGATAAAAAGTATATGGATTATTGATTTGATACCTTTTAAAAAGAACCAGTTTTTAATATAATCTATTGTTGAGAATCGTTGGATTTCTTCATAAGAATATTGCATATCATAGGTTTTCATGATAGCATATTGAGAAGAAATTTTTAATACCTCGGGATTAGGCTTCCATGTAAAACCAAGATCACCAAAGGCTACGGGAAATAAAGGATAACCAAAGGTCCAGATGTTTTTAACAAAAAACAACACTAAAATTGAACTTCCAAAGAGCAATTTTTTACTACCTGATTTCAAGATAAAGATATTATAAAAGAATATCAGAACAGGCAGCCAGATCATAGTAGGTTTTATGGAAAAAACAAAAGCCGAGAAAGCAAAGAGTAAGGACGCTTTTTTATTTCCTGCCAGAATCTCATTTAAAATCACTAGAGAAAAAATCAGAACAGGCAGATCGGGGCTTGGTGACTGCGAAAATAATAAGAGTATGGGTAAAATACAAAGCTGAATCCAGCTTTTTCTTTCAATAATATATAAAGTGTAAATGATCAGCAGAACAGAATTTATTCTTAGAAATGGATCTGAAAAATTTGAAAATCCTGCCTGAAAGATATGCCAGGTCGACATTTGTCCCAGAATAAGGTCAAGATTGGAAATACCTTTAATTAATCCATATTCTGTAAGCCATTTGACCGTTGGAACATAATATCCAAAATGATCCAGAATATAAGGATAGAATGAACCTGCAAACAATACAATGATAGAAGTAATACTTCCTAAAAAAAAATCTTTTCGTGTACATCTATAAAATTCCAGATAAAGCTTCTCTCTGAAAAAATAGAATAATCCAAAAGAGGCAGTGATGATCTCAACATAAATATTCAATGGAAAAAAAAAAGAAATTAAAGTCCAAAGAATGCTTATTCCCATAATTCCTGACAAAATTTTCCCTGAAACATCAGGAAATAAAGTACCGAAAATATTTTCCATCATCTTTCCCAGCCCTGCTAAGACCGAAATGATGAAAATGGAAGAAAAAAGAAGCAGTATCATAAAAAAAGATTGCTTAAAAATAAGCAATCTTTATATGTTATTGTGAAAAAATATTATCTGCGGGGTTGTACTCTTCCGTCTTTTCTATCTTGTGATCTACCAATTGTATATCCTGTAGCTCCACCTACGACACCACCGATTACGGCTCCAAGTCCTCTGTTTTTCTTAGCGATAATAGCACCGGCAGCGGCACCTCCTACAGTTCCAATGATTGTACCTTTAGCAGCTTTACTCATCCCTTTCTTCTGGGTTGTACCTTGTGAAGAACCACCTCCATTGTCTGCATATCCTCCATTACTTCCTCCTCCTGAATTAGAATTGGAATTTGAACTTCTGTCTCTGTATACCGTTCTTGTTTCTCTGATCACTCTTGGTTTTGAATTATTTTCAGCAGTAGCTTTTGCTTTTTTGCTTTCCGAGATACTGTCTGCTTTTTTTTGAGCTTCATAGACTAGTTTCTCTTTCTCAATAGCTAGCTTTTGTCTTTCGATATCAAGCTGTCTTGACTGGAATTCAAGTTTTTGTTGTTCCAGTGATTTTTCAGCAGTTCTGTCATCTTTCTTGCAGGCCGTTAATAAAAAAACGGATAAAAAACCTGCTAAAACTATCTTTTTCATAATCCAAATTTTAATAAGCTTAAGCCAAAACGGCTTAGTTTTAGTTTTATTTTCAATTATGGAGCCAAATTTAGTTAAAGAGTGTTAAAGTTCATAGGAAAAACAAAGCTGTTCATTTAAAAACATGATAAAATTGCTGTAAAGAAGGAGGTTCTTTAATATGTTAGGAATTAATTTATTTCATGAAAATATTTTCAAATTCAAATAATTCTTCTATCTGAATTTATTACTGCCCTTTTATTAATACATAAAATTTTATTCAGTGTATTTGTAATTTTTAGTTAATCAATAGTTTTTACTGAGTTCATTTAGATTGATTACTTTTGAAGTACAAAATTACTTTAATATGAGAAAATCAATTTTTACAGTTTCAGCTGTTATTGGATTATTGGCTGTTACTACTTCGTTTTCTTCTACAGATGTAGTGGAAGGTTCAAAAGTTCGTTCGGAAGTTTCAGATAAGAAAGTGGTAAAAACTTACCCTGTTCGTTATGGACTTCTTTCTAAAAGCGGAACAAAAATTCTTTCAGGTTCTGGATTTGATCTTGGAGGTTTTGTTGCTAAAAACACTGTTACAGGAGAAGAATATTTTAGCGACAGATATCATGATCGTGCACTTCCTCAGTTTTCTGAAGAAGATCTTCCTGAAGGAACTTATGAGTTTTCAGGAATTCAGGGTCAAGGTGGCTGGGTAGGTTATGGAACGATAGTTGCTGCTGTTTCTGATGAAAATTTAGATGCAGACGGATATATTACAATCTATATTCCGATTGAATGGGAAGAATAACTTTGTGAAAACAAAAATATTTGTCTAAATTTACCAATCCTCGAAAAGAGGATTTTTTTATCAAATCATAACTAAAATAAGTTATTCTATTTGTAATATTTTGATTTTTTGTTAAAAAAAATAATCAAAAATAAAAATATGAATAATATGACAATATTCTGTTTGGATTTTTCTAAATAGATTTTTTTCATCATTTGTGTTTTTTGGGCCTCCTGAATGGGGGCCTTTTGTTTTTGGCATTTTACACAATTAATGAGAATGCTTTATGATTCTACTCATATTATCTAGAATATAGATTGGGTAACTTTGAATTATAATCTAAGAGAAATTTTCTATTCCATATTATCCTTATGATGACAAAACTCCTCACAATGAGGAGTTTTTGTTTAAATTTTTAAAGCTACTTTTATTTTATTGATCAGACGATGAATTTTATTTGTCTGATAGTTTAACAGCTGAAATATTTCCTGAGGGTGAGTATATGTTTCTGGAACCACCTGATTGTTTATTATCTTAATTCCTCTTCTTTTCATTGTTTCATGAATCACTTTTGCAAATGAGACTTTCGCGCTTTGCTTTGCTTTTTGCTGGGAAATTCCTTTTGCGTGAAGTCTGTAAAAATACAAAGGTTCTTTTATATACTTTACGTCACCATGCTCAAGAATTTTTAAATATAAATCCTGATCAACCGCGCTTTTTAATTCTGGATTGATACCGGAAGTTTTGAGATAAATTTCTTTTTTAAAAGCGAAAAAGTGAGCAAATTGGATAGGACAGTTGAAGAAATAGCGATCATTGTATATCTGCTTGGTGCTGGCAAAAACCTTATCGGGAACCAGTGAATCATTGCAAAGCATCATTTGAGAATAGGATGCAACGATATCATTCTGGTAAGTAAATTCCTGAATTATTTTTTCAATGGCTTCAGGATAGATAGCGTCATCAGGATCCAGATAGGCGCATATTTCTCCGTTCGCATATTTCATACACTCTCTCTTGGTAAAGCCACATCCCTGGTTGATAGAGTTGTGGTATATTTTGAAGCGAGGATCGTCTTTTATTAAGGATTGTATAATCTCCACAGAGTCATCGGTTGATGCATCATCTACTATGATGGCTTCCCAGTTTTCATTGGTCTGATTGATTAGCGAGTTATAGCAGTCCTTAAAATACTTTCCATTATTATAGTTTGCTATAAGTATAGAAAATTTTATCACAATATTTGGAGTTAGTTTTGTAAATATATTAAAATCTAAATAGTAAATGTGTTTTTTAATGATAGGATATCTGATTTTTTCTCTTATATTATAAGTGAATTAAAAAATAATATGATGTTTTATGAGTGTAATCATAAATTTAATAGAGTTAATAAATTTAATTTCGGAAAGGAATTAAAAGATTGATTTTATTTCTGATATAAAATTTTTTTTCATCATTTGTGTTTTTTGAGGCCTCTTTCGGGAGGCTTTTTGTTTGTGATGAACTCATGGTTTATTCATCAAAAATAATTCGACCATCGAAGGGATGATCCCAAGTAACAAAAATACTGTCATTCAATCGGCGTATTAATGCCTGTACCATTTCATATTCACCTTTTTCATCTAATTTCTGTACAATAAGATTGATGCCTTCACCTATTTCAGCTGTTTTGAATTCAATCAGGTATTGTTTCTCATTATTTTTTATAAAATCATTTTTTGTAAATTTTTTTTGTGACATGATGTTTAAATTTAAATGGTTGATTTAAATAGAAGAATAAATTATGCCAAATAGTAAATTTCTCAATGATGATAAAGCTGAGATTATATTAAAATTAATTTGAACCTATAATTAACTAAATGTTACTTTTTTTAAAATTATTGAATTTTCATGTATTTTTTTTATGATGTAATTATTTGTTATTTAGATTGGTTAAATATTGGTTATTTTTTTTTAATGTATGTTAATTTATATTTTAAAATATAATAGTCTAAAAATGAATTCTGAAAAAAAATGATTGTTTTTTTCAAAATTTGTAAAAATTGGCACGATTTTTCAATATAGAAACATAACTCATGTTTAATTTGAGTTTTCATGGTTATTAGTTTTTATCCTCGGAATTTCCGAGGATTTTTTTTTGAGTATATGATGCTGCTCATAAAAGGCTGAATCTTCTTTGTATTATCTTTAATCAATAATTTTCTATCCATTATTACTTTTTGCATTATTTATCAAGCTTCTCTCCGGAAAGAGAGGCTTTTTATATTGAAAGGATAAGATTAATTGTTAAGAATATTTTTTAATATTTCGATTTTTTCATGCAGGGCAATATTTTCCTTTTCAAGCTGAGAAATATATGCCTGAGGATTCTCATTTAATTTTTCAGCGTGTCTGTTGCTTATATAATCGTCTTCATAAATTTCTTCTACAGAAACATTAAAGAAAATGGCGATCCTTTCCCATTCGGCTTTAGTTATTTTAATATATCCACTTTCTTTTCTGCTGTAGTTGGATACCTCGGTAGGGATAATATCTGCTACTTGCTGTTGGGTATAGCCTTTTTGTTTTCTTATGGTTTGTAGCTTTACTTTTTTCATTTGGTAGGCTTTGCACAAATTTGTTGAAAAAAGAATAATCTGTTTTATGGATTTCCGTAAGTAATAAGGGATCAGGTGCAAAAGTTGTGGACTAAGTAAAAAGTTTAGTTAATCTGAAGAAAAAACAAATTATCTTTTTACTCCTCTAAGCTTTATACTTAAATTTTATTTAAACGCAAAGACATGATGGAATTGATTATTGATAAGGGAGCTAAGAAAGCGACAAAAGTCGCTGATGAAGCGATGTAGATACGCGTATGCTTAGAATCAATACAATTGATTCAAGCTTTGCTTCCTAAAATACAACACCAGATAATAGAAATCCTTTGCGTTAAATTTTAAAATTAAACAGATCTAAATATTCTAAGCCCCACAACTTTTGCGCTTGATCCGTATGAAGTTGGGTTTTATTTAAGTATAGGCATAAAAAAACCTCTAAATAAAATTTAGAGGTTTTGTGAGGTACCTAGCGGATTCGAACCGCTGTAGATGGTGTTGCAGACCACTGCCTAGCCGCTCGGCCAAAGTACCATGTTTTACCATTTTTGAGGTGTGCAAATATAGCTAAATTTATATACAAACCAAAGTTTTTATGCAATTTCTTTCTTTCCCAGACTGTCAATTTCTCTTTTTGCTTGAATTTCAGTCATATAATTTTTTAGATTAATTACGCGTGTATAGCTCCAGCTATCTTGCCATCCGTTTATCCCAAGAAAAGAGAGTGCATCAAAACGAACCAGTCTGGAAAGAGTTCTGTACATAATTTCTGATCCATAATGAAGCTTTATGGTATTCAACAATATTTAAAATTCTTTTCATGGGTTGGTTATTAGTTTTTTTTGAGTTGATTTTTGATGCTTTAAAATCCGTTGACAAGAAGTTTTAATGTAGCATTAGTATTAATAACAGCAGTAATTCCTGTACTGTTAAGAAGGATTTTGCTTGGCTTTAGGTTAAATACCTTTCCACTTATCTTTAAGCCTTTGTAATATTCTTTATTGAAAGCTTCTTCAATACTTTTTCTTGAGGTTTCTTCAAGTTCCTGTGTGGGAATTCCATATTCTTCTTCAATCATTTTAATAATTTTTCCCTGAAATAGGACGGATGCTGTTTTTTGAAGAATATTCATTGTTTTCAGCTTGAATTTGGTATCAGAAAGAACGATTTTTCTTTTAGCTTCATCATACACAGGGATTCCTGAAATGACAGAAGTTCCTTTGATATAACCATCTGTCTGAGCTTCAATTATAATTCTGTCATCCACGCCATATACTCTGATATCGGTTACTTTTACCTTTGAATCTCTTATGTCAAACTCTTTATTTAAAAAAGTTTTTCTTGCCATATTACTCGCTTCAGTAAAAGGAATATTTGCGGTAGTTTGTAACAGGAATTTATCTGCAACAGTAGGAGAGAAGCTAAAATTAGCTGCTGAAGCTACAGGCAGGGACGCTGCCGGTTTATTTCCGGTAAAAGTCTCAGAATAAATATCAATACCAAGTGTTGCATTGATTTGATTTCCATAAAACTTCAAAGGGGTGATATTCACACCCACCGGGCTTATTTTTAACCAGGTATTGTATTCTTCAGATATGTTGAAAGGCTGCAAAAAAGTATTCCATGCCATCACTGCATATTGCTGGAAATTCAGTTGAGTAGCCATTTGCTGATCGATGGTTTTACAGAATTTTTCCTGTTGCTCTTTAAGGCTTTTTTCAACAATAGGAGTGATAGGAATCTGTATTCTTCCGTAATCCAATACAGGTTTTGTGACCCATCGAAATCCATTAGGTCGGGTGCTGGTAGTAATCGTCCAGTTGTTTTTTAAAGTAACGGTTGTATTGAATGACATTACGGTCTCAAACGTTGTATTCTGATAGGTGTAAACGCCCAATGTTCCCAATCCTTTTTCTGCCCATATTTTTAACGGAACTTCAATCAGAAGGTTCTGACTTGTTCCTCCTACCAAACGGATAGGTCTTGTTTTCCAGACTTTTACTTTAAACTGATCATTATTGTTATCCGTGTAGGAATCATCCTGATAGACAAGATCCTTTACGGAAGCATTGATCATATTGCTAAGCTCCGATAAAGGAATTGTTACAGGCATGGTAATGCTGGATTTTATCTTTGGAAAATTATAATTTGCCAACTGATTATCAACGCTGGATTGACCAAAAACGTTGATAAATGCTACTAGAAATAATATTTTTAAGAGTCTCAATGTTGTATTTTTTTATAAAGCGAAAATAATAATTTTAATTTTCCGGTTTGAATCCTTTTTCCAGCTCAATACTTGCCCCTTTCATTTCTCCCTGCATTGGAGGAGCTGTCTTGGTGATCTTAAGCTTGATATAATCAATTTGTGGAAAACGGTCATGGATTTTTGAAATAATTCTTCCGGCTACATGTTCCAGAAGTTTGGATTTTATTTTCATTTCTCCATGAATGATATCATTAATGTCTGCATAGCTTATGGTATCATTCAGATCATCAGATTCTGAGGCTTTCCACAGATCGGTGTGAAGCTCTACATTTAAAATATAATAGGTGCCAATAATGTTTTCTTCAGGTAAAACTCCGTGGTAGGCATATATTTTTACATCTTCAAGGTATATCTTGCTCATTGTCTCTAATTTTTATCAAGCAAAAATCGTCTTAATTCTTCAAAATCAGAATTTATTTCTATAGTTTTTTTCTCCTTTTTCATCAGATCATTCAGAGATTCGGGGACTTCAATTTTTGTTTTGATGGCTTTTTCTACTGCATCAGGAAATTTAACCGGATGAGCTGTACCCAGAATAAAGCCTTTCTTTCCTGTAAGATATTGATCAAGGGAAGCAAATGCTACAGCGCTGTGTGGCTCCAGAGTATATTGATATTTTTCATAAACATCCGTAATCGTCTGTATTGTTTTTTGATCATCAATAGTGTATGCTGATATTGTATGTTGTAAAGTATCAGATTCATTATTGAAAAGTTCTAAAATCCTTACAAAATTACTGGGGTTCCCTACATCCATAGCATTAGATAAGGTGGCTATAGCTTTTTTAGGATTAAAATTCCCTGTTTTAAAATATTGAGGAATTGTATCATTCGCATTACAGGCTGCAATAAAATGTTCTGCAGGAAGTCCTCTAAAATGAGCCAGAAGCCCGGCGCAGATATTTCCAAAATTCCCACTTGGAACACATATTACAGGTCGTTGTTTCTCTGTTTGCTGCCATTGTTTTAAAGCCAGCAAATAATAGATTTGCTGAGGAAGCCATCTCGCAATATTAATGGAATTGGCAGAGGTTAAAAACAATAGATCGTTGATCTCTTTGTTGGAAAAAGCCTGTTTCACTAAGCTCTGACAGTCGTCAAAACTGCCGTTAACTTCCAGTGCATAAATATTTTTTCCTAATGCGGTAAGTTGTTTTTCCTGTACGGGGCTTACTCTGTTTTTAGGATAGAGGATGACAACTTCAATTCCGGGAAGATCGTAGAAGCCATCAGCGACAGCGCCGCCTGTATCTCCTGAGGTTGCAACAAGAACAGTAACTTTTTTATCCTGATCTTTTAAAAAGTAGGATAAGCATCTGCTCATGAATCTTGCGCCAATATCTTTGAAGGCTAAAGTAGGACCATGAAAAAGCTCCAGAATTGATATGTTGTCATTTATTTTTTTTAATGGAATATCAAAACTAATGGTTTCGGCAATGATGTTTTTTAATACTTCCGAAGGTATTTCATCCGCAATAAAACTTTTCATGCATTGATAAGCGATCTCCTCATCAGAATACTGTGAAAGGTTTTGAATAAATTTTTCATCAAATTGCGGAATATTTTCAGGGAAAAATAATCCTTTGTCTTTTCCTTGTCCTTTTATGGTCGCAGTCTTGAAGTTAACATGTTCCTGACTGTCTTTTAAATTATAATATTTCATTGTTTTAATGTGATTGGGTTATTCAATAATTTCAATCCCGAATGGATTTATTTTTGAAACATATACAAAGCTTTCGATCTTCAATTCATCATATATTGATTTCATTAGTAATGCAATTTTTTCAGCGGTTTCCTTTTGTTCTGCTAGCATAAAAATCGAAGGTCCTGATCCTGAAATTCCACCACCAAGGGCTCCTGCTTGAAGACTCTTTGTTTTAACTTCATCAAATCCTGGAATTAAAATACTTCGTACAGGTTCTATGATGACATCGTTGAGACTTCTTCCAATCAGAGCAAAATCATTTTTCTGAATTCCGGCTACCAGCCCGGCAATATTTCCCCATTGCTCAACGGCACTTTTTAACGTGATATTTTTCTTGAGAATCTGTCTTGAATCGGAAGTTTTCACTTCTACCTGCGGATGTACTGCCGCCACAAATAAATTTGGTGAATTCAAAGGAATTATATCTATTGGACTTGTTGATTTCACCAAGGTAATTCCTCCATAAATGCAAGGTGCAATATTATCTGCATGTCGTACTCCGGAGGCTAGTTCTTCTCCAAACATGGCAAAATGTATCATCTCATCTTTTGACATGATATTTCCCAGTACAATATTGGCTCCCAGTGCGGCTCCGGCGGCGCTAGCCGCACTGGAGCCGAGCCCGCTTCCTGGTTTTATATGCTTATGAATGATCACCTCAAAACCGGTTTTTAGATTAAAATGCTCCTGAATTTTTAAAAGTACAATCCCCGCAACATTTTTAGAAGGTTCTTCAGGCAGTCCAAACTGATCTTTATGATGTATAATAATCTCAGGAGTTTCCAGTAATCTGATCTCCATTTCATCATAAGGTTCATGGATTGCCATACCAAGAATATCGAAGCCGCATACCAGATTGGCTACAGTAGCCGGAATTTTAAGTTTTACTTTTTTCATATTTAAGTTTTAAATTGAACGGATAATGTCTGCAAAAATGCCACTTGCGGTTACTTCAGCGCCTGCACCGGCTCCTTTGATTACCAATGGCTGTTCGGAATATCTTAATGTTTTAAAAATGACAATATTGTCTTTTCCGTAAAGATGGAATAGATCGCTTCCCGAAGCAACATGCTGTAAACCTACTTTTGCTTTACCATCTTTAAACTCAGCGGTATATTTCAATATTTTTCCGTCTTTCTGAGCACTCAAAAACAAGGCTTTAAAATGATCTTCATATTCCGTAAGCTTTTCATAGAAATGTTCTACACTTCCTTCCATACAAGCTTCAGGTAAAAATCCAATATTTTCAATTTCTTCAAACTGTAACGGATAACCTGCTTCTCTGGCAAGGATCAAAATTTTACGGGCTACATCAGTTCCTGATAAATCCAGTCTTGGATCCGGTTCTGTATAGCCTTCTTTTTGAGCCTGTGCTACCACTTCAGAAAATGTTCTGCTTCCATTATAATTATTGAAAACAAAATTTAATGTTCCGCTTAGTACAGCTTCGATGGATGTTACTTTATCACCACTTTTAATAAGATCATTTATGGTTCCTATCACGGGAAGCCCTGCGCCTACATTGGTTTCAAAATGAAAACTGCAATTATGATTTCTCGCTGTGTTTTTTAAGATTTTATACTGTTCAAAATCGGATGAGGCTGCAATTTTATTACAGGCAACAATATCGATGCTTCTTTTTAATAGGCTTTCATATACTTCCGGCACTTCCTGGCTTGCTGTAATATCCACGAAAATGGAATTTCTCAGATTCCGGGATATAATTTCTTCTGCAAACCCTTTTGGTGAAGCTTCTTTTCCAAATTTTATCCAATTGGAATATTCATTTTTAGGAATTCCTCTGTCTTCAAAAATCATTTTTCTACTGTTCGAAAGCCCGGCAATCCTTAAACTGATGAGATGATTTTCCCTTAAATATTGATTCTGCTCGTAGATTTGCTCAATAAGTTTGTTTCCTACATTTCCGGTTCCACAGATGTAAAGATGGATTTGCTTGATTTCGGATTCAAAGAATTCTTCATGAAGTACATTCACTGCTTTTTTAGCATCATTTTCAGAAATAACAACACTGATATTTCTTTCGGAAGAGCCTTGTGCAATCGTTCTTATATTGATTCCATTATTACCTAAGCAACTGAACATTTTAGCGCTCACACCGCTTCTGCTTTTCATCTTTTCTCCAACCACAGCAACAATGGAAAGACCAGTTTCAATACTAACGGGAGCTACTCTTTTTAATTCGATATCATCTGCAAAGGAAAAATTAATTGCATTTTCAGCTGCCAACCTATCTTTCTCATGAATAGCAATAGTAATTGAATGCTCAGAAGAGCCTTGTGTTATCAGAATAACATTGATTTTTTCATTACTCAGGCATTGAAAAAGCTTGGCTGAAATACCAGGAATTCCAACCATTCCGCTGCCTTCGAGAGTAAGTAAAGCAATATTGCCCATATTTGAAATTCCTACCACAAGCTGTTGTTGTTCTTTCTTTGAAACGTTCAGATTATGAGAAACCAATGTTCCCAACGCTTCAGGTTCAAAAGTGTTTTTTATTTTAAGATCAATGTTTTTGATCATAACCGGCTGAATTGAAGGTGGATAAATAACTTTTGCTCCGAAATGTGACAATTCCATAGCTTCATGATAAGAAATTTCTGCAATGGGTTTGGCGTGGGAGGCTAGGCGGGGATCTGCGGTCATCATTCCACTTACATCTGTCCAGATTTGAAGTTCTTCAGCATTTACAGCAGCTGCGATAATTGCTGCGGTATAATCTGAACCTCCTCGTCCCAAGGTTGTTATATGGCTTTCAGCATCAGAGGCGATGAATCCCGGGCTCATGAAGATTTTGTTTTCATGTTGATCAAGATACTTTCTGATGTTATATTCAGTAAGATCAAAGTTTACCTTTGCGTTGGTAAAATTACTGTTGGTTTTGATCAGTTCGGAAGAGTTCATCCATAAGCAGTCCAAGCTTTGATGTTGAAGCCTTGCTGCAATAATATTTGAGGATAAAAATTCACCGTAAGAAGCTATTTTATCCTTTATTCTGTCTGTAAGTTCACCAAGAACATAGATTCCATTATAAAGATCTTCAATATCGTTACAGTGTTTTTTTACAAAACTTAATAGTGAACTTTGCTCTGAAATCGGAATGAGTTCTTTGACAAGATTTAAATGTTTTTCTTCAATGTTTTTAAGGTTCTGAAGATAACTTTCATTTTTGTCAGAGGCATTTTCAGCACCTTGAATGAGTAGATCCGTTACTCCATGAAGTGCTGATACAACGACTACCACTCTGTGTTTTGAAGACTCTTCTTTAATAATATCTTCTACTAAAAGAATGTTCTGAGAATTGGCGACTGATGTACCGCCGAATTTTAAAATTTTCATCAATGATTGATTTGAGGTTAGAAAAAATAAAAGTGCTACTCTTTGAAAAAAGAGTACAAGGTACCGGAAATAATATGTGAAAATTTACCCCTTTATGGGGTAGTCGTTGTAGTTGTGAATGTAGAAACAGAAGATATGCCTGAAATAGGTGATTTCAGGGCAGAAATATCAGATATGTTTCTTAGAAAATTCATTGTAACTGAACAAATGTACAAATTATTTTATAATAGCCAACTTTTAACATAATAAAATAATAAGTCTTTTTTGAGAGAAATAATTTGTGTAATTGATTAAAAATCTTACATTTATAATTCAAAACTATAAAATAATAATCATGAAAAATTCGAAAAAAATTAAAAGAGAAAATTTAAAATCCATTAATGGAGGAGGAATTGGTACATGTAATGAAAATTGTCCTGAAGGACCTTACGGACCCGACCAGCCAAAATCATGTGCCGATTTTCATGGTTTGCCTGAGTGTTGTAAACGTAGAGTATTGGCAAGTTTTGAATGTTTCGAACCCTTTTAATCATATAAGAGCATTGTTTTACGATGCTCTTTCTTATTAATAACAATCAAAATTAAAACATTATGAAAACAATTAAAAAATTATCAAGAGAACAACAAAAAAGTATCAATGGTGGTTTTACACAGTTTCAGATTGATACTTGTGGTGGAGAGCAATACGTATGTTTTATGAGAGGTGGATCAACGGCGTGGGGATGTTCTTTAAAGCCTGGTGGAACGTGTTATGATCCAATGTTGTAAGGAAAAGGAGGATAGCTGTATCAAACTTATTTGATCAATAAATATTATGAAAAAGTTATCAAGAAACCAGCTTAAGACTCTTAATGGAGCTAATGGAACTCTTTGTAATGGATGTCCTATTCAAAACATGTATGGTCCAGGTCCTGAATATGACGGCACTTGTGAGAATTATTTTGCATTACCCGGCTATTGCAGAGACCGACATTGTGTAGGAGTAAGCAGATCTTGCTTCGGAGACTTATAGTATCGTTGTCTAATAGAGCCGTAATACATTAACCGATCAAAAATTTAAATATGAAAAAGGTATCAAGAACAAAACTAAAAACAATCAAGGGTGCCCAAATGAATGGGTGTGACAGATGTTCCACTTCAGGAAACTATGGTGATGGTCCTGAATATACTTACAGCTGTATGAGTTTTTGGGGATTATCAGCCGAGTGCAGAAACTGTGTAGATGTAAGCGCAGACTGCTATGGTCCTGATTATTCTGATTTTTATAACAGATAGAAATATTACCATCAAAAAATTAAAACTACTATGAAAACTATAAAGAAATTAAGCAGAAAAGAGCTTGAAGAATTACATGGAGCAGGACCATCCAGATGTGGAGGATGTCCACAGAATGCTACTTATGGAAATGGACCTAATGATTATTCGTGTGATACCTACCAGGCACTTCCCACTTATTGTAAAATGTGTGTGATTGTAAGCAGTGACTGTATGGATGGTGGATTATCTTAATTAAAAAAATCTAAGAAAAATAAAAAAAGGCTGTCTCAAAAGTGAGACAGCCTCTTATATTTACTTTATACTTTTAGAAAGATCAAGCATAGCTTCGATTGGCTTTAATGCTTTTAATCTTAATTCTTCGTCGATAAGAATTTCAGGAAGTTCATATTTCATACATAAATACAATTTTTCCATTGTATTACGCTTCATATAGAAACATTCTGAGCAGTTACAGCTTTCATCAAAAACTAAAGCGGGAATCAGCTCTTTGTGTGGTGCACGCTTTCTCATTTCGTGAAGAATGCCTTCTTCTGTTGCAATGATGAATTTCTGACAATCGTCTTTTTCTACAAAATTCAATAGAGCGGAAGTGGAGCCAATGAAGTGAGCCAGCTTTAAAACTGCTTCTTCACTTTCCGGGTGTGCAATAAGTTTTGCATCCGGATTATCTGCTAATTGCTGAGCAATTCTTTCCATAGAAAATGCTTCGTGCACTACACAGCTTCCATCCCAAAGAATCATATCACGACCTGTCTTTTTAGATAAATATCTTCCAAGGTTTTTATCCGGTGCAAAAATGATAGGTCTGTCTGTAGGTAAAGCTTCAATTACAGTTTCAGCGTTAGAACTTGTTACGATGATATCACTTTCTGCTTTAGTTTCAGCATTGCAATTAATGTATGTTGCAATTAAAGCATTAGGGTGCTGCTCACGCATTTTTCTTAAACCTTCTCCTGAACATCCGTCTGCCAGAGAGCATCCAGCCATGGTATCAGGTAAAACTACTTTTTTAGTTGGATTCAGAATTTTGGCTGCTTCTGCCATGAAATGTACTCCGCAGAATACAATCATATCAGCGTTGGTTTCTTTTGCCTGTCTTGCCAATTGCAGGGAATCTCCCAGGAAATCAGCAATATCCTGAATTTCTCCCGGCTGGTAATAGTGGGCAAGAATTACAGCATTTTTCTCTTCCTTAAGTTTTAGAATGGCTTTTACCAGCTCTTCTCCCTGAGGAATTGCTATATTTTTGACATCCAGAAATCCTTTTACAGGAATTGCAGATTTAGCTTTTTCTAATGTTTCGGTACTCATATCAACCTCAATGTTTTTTTATTATCAGAATAGAGGTTAGAAATTAGAAGTTAGATAGCGACGAAAGTACATCACTTTCATCTTCTGACCTCCATCTTCCAGCCATTAATTATTGATAAAACTTTTTATTAAACTTTCTATTTCTTTTTTAGCTACATCCAGATCGGTGTTTATCACGATCTTGTCAAACTCGCTGGCATAGGTCAGCTCTTCTTCTGCCTTTGCTACACGGGTTTTAATGGTTTCTGCATCATCTGTATTCCTTGAAATCAATCTTCGTTCCAATTCTTCAATGGAAGGTGGTTCTATAAAAATAGATAAAGCCTTTTCTCCGAAGTATTTTTTTAAGGAAATTCCTCCTTTTACATCTACATCAAAAATAACAACTTTTCCCTGATTCCAGATTTTTTCCACTTCAGATTTTAAAGTACCGTAATATTTGTCAGTATACACTTCTTCATATTCTACAAAAGCATCTTCTGAAATTTTCTGTCTGAATTCATCAGGTGATAAAAAATGATAATCCACGGCATGAACTTCACTTCCTCTCGGCTGTCTTGTGGTACATGAGATTGAAAAAGAAAGTTCAGGAAATGTTTCCAGAGAATGTTTTACTAATGTAGTTTTTCCGCTTCCAGACGGTGCTGAAAATATAATTACTTTATCCATATTTTTGAGTTTCAAGTTTCGGGATTCGGGTTAATGATTTTATCATACACCTCGTACCTCGTCACTACAACACGTTTAACGTTTGTTCTTTAATTTTCTCCAAGTCATCCTTCATCTTCACTACCAGTTTCTGAATTTCAGCATGATTGGCTTTGGAACCTAATGTATTGATCTCTCTTCCGATTTCCTGAGAAATAAAGCCCAGTTTTTTTCCGTTGAAAGATTCATTATCCATTACTTCCTTATAGTATTTCAAATGTTGAGTAAGTCTTACTTTCTCTTCTGAAATATCCAGTTTTTCCGTAAAATAAGCCATTTCCTGATAGAAACGGGTTTCATCTACATTTTCGAATTCTTTCAGAGACTTCTGATAACGTTCTTTAACGCTTACGATTCTTTCTTCTTCAAAAGGAATCACTTCGCCAAGATACTTGTCTATATTCTGAATGTTTCTGTTTAATTCTTCATGGAGAATACTTCCTTCAGTCTTTCTGAATTCTTCAAATCGGTCTACAGCCGCATTGACAATCTGCGCCAAAGATTCCCACTCACCTTCTGTTAATTCATCTGGTCTTGAGGTAATAGCATCAGGCATTCTTACTGCCATTTTAAGGTATTCGAAATCAGGTCCGTCTGATGCAATATTTTTAAGCTCATTGATGTAAGAATCAATTAAACTCTTATTAATTTTCACATCATTAGATTCTTCAAGGTTTTCCAGGTTTACGTAGCAGTCTACTTTTCCACGGATAATTCTATCATTAAGAATTTTTCTGATTTCAAATTCTTTTTCTTTATAACGTAAAGGAATTTTAATATTTAAATCAAAGCTCTTGCTGTTCAGTGATTTAATATCTATTGTTATTTTTTTTCCTTCAAAAACACCTTCGGCTCTACCGAAGCCGGTCATTGATAAAATCATAGTTTTTTATTGTTCTACAAAGATAAACATTTAAATTAGCACAGTGAAATCTGTAAAAGATTCTATCTTACCGATAAATAATGAATGTGAACTGATGAAAAACTTAATTTCTGTAGTAGGACCCACCGGAATAGGTAAAACAAAACTGGCAATTGATCTGGCAAAACATTTCAATACAGAGATTGTTTCCTGTGATTCCAGACAGTTTTTTAAGGAAATGAAAATTGCAACCGCAGCACCTTCTGACGAGGAATTGGCTGAAGCACCTCATCATTTTATCGGAAATCTTTCTGTAGAAGAATACTATTCTATCGGGCAATATGAAGAAGATGCCCTGAAAAAACTTAATGAACTTTTCCAAGATCATAACACCGTCATTCTTGTCGGTGGAAGTATGATGTATGAAAAAGCAGTGATTGAAGGGTTGAATGATCTGCCTGAAGCCAATGTTGAAAATCAGGAGAAGCTTCAGAAAATAATGGAAGAGGAAGGAGTAGAAAAACTTCAGGAAATTTTAAAAGAATTAGACCCTGAATATTTCGAAGTGGTGGATATTCACAATCACCGAAGATTGTTACGCGCTATTGATGTCATCTGGCAAACCAATAAAAAATACTCCGAACAGATTGCTGTTTCTCAGGATTCCAGAGATTTTAATGTTATCAGAATCGGAATTGAGGCTCCAAGAGAAGAATTGTATGACAGAATCAACCGCAGAGTTGATATGATGATGGAGAAAGGGCTTTTGGATGAGGTAAAAGGGTTGGAGAAATTCAAAGGATTGACTGCTTTAAATACAGTTGGTTATGCTGAGTTGTTCAAATACTTCGACGGTGAATGGGATTTGGATTTTGCCGTTTCTGAAATTAAAAAGAACAGCCGCAGATATGCAAAACGCCAATTGACCTGGTATCGAAAAGCGGATGATATTCATTATTTGCCTCTGGGATATTCTCAGGAGGATTATGATGCTCTGGTTCTTTGGATTGCGGAACAGTTTTAATATTGGATCATCGCAAAATCGCAAATTTTTAAAATAACCTATTATTAATAAAACGAAAAGATTTTATTTTGGATAAAATTGATCATAAGTAATAGCCACTAATCCACGAATAATTGTATTTCTTGAAAATGCTATCGGATAAAAAACTAAAAAAAATTCGTGCATTCGTGGCATAAAAATATTTCCTCTAGCATATTCATTCGTATTTTCAACAAGAGATTCAATAAAAATGCGGCTCTGAAAAGAACCGCATCTCAAACAATATAAATTAAATTTACTACTTCCAACCCCCGCCAAGCGCTCTGTATAGATCTACAATGCTGCTTAACCTCTGTCTCTTAATGGAAGCAAGATTCAACTCTGCCTGAAGTGAATTTCCCTGTGCAGTAATCACCTCAAGATAATTGGCTGAACCTCCTCTGTAAAGAAGTTGTGCACTTTTAATTCCGTCTTTCAATGTCGTAGATTGTTCGGTTGCTTTTTGTTCCTGAACTTTTAAATTTTCATTGGAAACCAAAGCATCAGAAACTTCGCCCACAGCATTTAAAACAGATTGACGGAATGCCAATACATTTTTCTCTCTTTGAATTTTAGCCACCTCAAAATCTGTCTTCAATTGTCTCTTCTGGAAAATCGGTTGGGTAAGTCCTCCTAAAACCGATCCGAATAATGATGCAGGAATCTGAAACCAGTTATCAAATTTGAATGAATTCACTCCACCATTGGCTGTAATTTTTAATGCAGGATACATATTTGCCTGTGCAATTCCTACCAAGGCATTAGACTCCAATAACACCAGTTCCTGCTGACGTACATCTGGTCTGCGGCTTACCATAGCTGCCGGAAGACCTGCCATGATATTCTGAGGTAGGGAAGTGTCAGCCATTTCGATGGTTCTGTTAACTTTATTTGGTGTTTCTCCAACAAGGATACTTAAAGCATTTTCCTGTATGGCAATATTTTGTTCCAATTGCGAGATCAAAAGCTCTGTTGCCTGCTTCTGAGCACTAGCCTGCTGAACACCCAAAGATGTAGTGTCACCGCTTTCCCACATTTTTTGAGTAATCATCAGCGTATTATTGCTCAATTCCAGATTAGATTTTGCAATGGCTAATTGTTTGTCAAGCATCAAAAGGTTGTAATATCCCTGAGCAATTGCTGCGACAACTTGAGTCTGAATAGCTTTTGAACCTTCATAGGTCTGTAGGTATTGCATTCTGGAAACTTCCTGCTGGTTTTTGATTTTTCCCCAGATATCTGCTTCCCATGATAAATTGAAAGCAGCATTATAGTCTTCAACGTGGTTTTGCCCTAGAAATAAATTCATGCTTTGCCCATTCATGCTGTTTTTAGAAGGCTTGGAAATTTGAGCTGCTACCCCAAAACCAACATCGGGGTATTGCATGTATTTTGCCTGTTTCAGCTTTTCCTGTGATGAGGCAACCTGTTTTAAGGCAATCTGAAGATCATAATTGTTTTTAATTCCTTTTTCAATTAGTTCCTGTAAGATAGGGTCATTGAAAAACTGTTTCCATTCCAGATTGGCAATACTTGCTGTATCAGCGGTTGCTGTGTACTGGAATTTTTCCGGTAGCTGGAGATCCGGCTCCGCGTATGCCAATTTTGACACACACGAAACAGACCCTAAAGCTATGGCGAATGTTAGTATTATATTTTTTAGTCTTTTCATAGTTTTTGTTTAATAAACTTTAATGAAGTAGAAAACTTTGAGGAATATTTCTGATTACAGATTGACACAACAGTTTTTGATTGTATTGATATGGAAAGTCAAGGATTTTCAAAACTTGTATGTATTTCCGATGTCAGATTTTATCACCTTAAAATGGCTTGGTGATAAAAGTTATCCTATTCCTCAATAGTTTATTTAATTTTATTTTCCTACAAATGACACAGATTTTTGTAGATAAGAAAATCATAGATTTTCAAAAACTTATGTGTACTTCTTATATTATACTCAAAGCTTTATCTTAAAATCACTTAGTGTTTCAATTCTTTTGTGCCTTTTGTGGTTTATAAATCTCTATTCTGTATCATTTAATTAATAGTGGAAGCTAAAAGTTCTTCCTCCATCTGCTTTTTCAAAAGTCTTTTCTTCTTTCTGCTTGGCATTTTTTCATGCAGATACTGGAATACAACATACATCACCGGAATAATGAAAATCCCGAATATTACACCTGTAAGCATTCCTCCTACAGTACTGTATCCAATGGAATGATTTCCTTTTGCAGAAGCTCCTTGTGTCCAAACCAATGGAAGCATCCCAACGATGAAGGCGAAAGAGGTCATTAAGATTGGTCTTAAACGTAATCTTGATGCCTGAAGAGCAGATTCTATCAATGACCTTCCGGCTTTTCTTCTTTGAACGGCAAACTCTACAATCAGAATGGCATTTTTAGCCAATAATCCGACCAGCATGATTAATCCGACCTGTACATAAATGTTATTATCAATTCCAGCCAGCCCTGTGAAGGCAAATACTCCGAAAATCCCCGTTGGAATAGTTAGAATAATGGCAAAAGGAAGGATATAACTCTCATATTGTGCTGCCAATAGGAAATAAACAAAAAGGATACTTAAAAGGAAAATGAAGGTTGTTTGTCCACCTGTTTTGATCTCTTCACGGGTAATACCTGTCCATTCATATCCATAACCTCTTGGAAGTGATTGTTTTGCTACTTCTTCAACTGCTTTGATGGCATCTCCGGTACTATATCCTGGTTTTGGTGTACCATTGATCGTTATAGCATTGAACAAATTATTTCTCGTTACCGTTTCAGGACCAAACGTTCTTTTCAAGGTTACTAAAGTTTTAGCAGGAACCATTTCTCCGGATTTATTTTTAACATAAATTCCTTCCAAAGAATTAATATCTGTACGGTAAGGAATATCTGCCTGAGCCATTACTCTGTAGTATTTTCCGAATCTATTGAAATCTGAAACGAAGCTACTTCCGTAATAAATCTGCATGGTCTGCATTAATTCTGTTATGGAAACTCCAAGCTGATTTGCTTTATCGGTATCTACATCAATTGTGTACTGTGGATTTCCTGCTGCATAAGTTGTAAAGGCAAATGCAATTTCCGGACGTTTCATCAATTCACCAATGAACTGTTGAGTTGTTGTTCCCAACTGTTCAAAAGAGCCGTTGGTTTTATCCTGAAGCATAAATTCAAAACCGGAAACGTTACCAAATCCCTGAATAGTAGGGAAGTTGAAGAAGAAGGCATTAGCATCTTTTACCTGACTTACTTTTCCTGTTAAAGCCGCTGCAATCTGATCAGGATCTTTCATGTCTCCACGCTTATCATAATCTTTAAGCTTGATGAAACCTGCAGAATAAGGAGATGCATTGGCATTACTGATAAAGTTCATTCCATCAGCTACCCAAAGGTGATTGGTGGCTTTTTCTCCGTTAATGATCTTATCAATCTGTTCCGTAGCTCTGTGCGTTCTTTCCAGTGAACTTCCCGGAGGAGTATTCACTGCATATAATACAAATCCCTGGTCTTCTGTCGGTATAAATCCTGAAGGAGCTTTTTTAATCATGAAAATACTTGCCGCTGTTATCACAACCAGACCTCCTATAGCAACCCATTTATTTTTGATTAAAAACTTAAGGCTGTAAATATACTTTTTAGTCATGTTGTTGAAGCTGGCATTAAATGCATTGAAGAATCTTGCTCCAAACCCTTTTTTGTGACCATGTTCTCCGTGTTCTCCCTGAGGATCATTTAGGAATAAGGCACATAATGCAGGACTTAATGTCAATGCATTTACTGCAGAAATCATAATAGCAATAGCTAATGTAAAAGCAAATTGTCTGTAGAAAACTCCGGCAGGTCCTTGCATGAATCCGACAGGAATAAATACCGCACACATTACCAATGTAATGGAAATAATAGCTCCTGAAATTTCACTCATGGAGTTCATCGTTGCGTGCTCCACAGGCATTCCCGTCTGTTCCATTTTTGAATGGACGGCTTCCACTACCACAATCGCATCATCTACTACAATACCGATGGCAAGTACCAAAGCAAATAAAGTAAGCATGTTGATACTGAAACCAAATAACTGAAGGAAGAAGAAAGTACCAATAATGGCTACGGGTACCGCAATCGCCGGAATTAAAGTAGATCTGAAATCCTGAAGGAAAATAAATACAACAATAAACACCAATATGAATGCAATCACCAATGTTTCTACAACCTGATGAATAGAAGCATCAAGGAAATCCTTAGAATTATACATGATAATTGGCTTCACTCCTTTTGGCAGGGTAGTACTGAATTGGTCTACCTGTTTTTCAATCTCAGTAAGAATTTCATTGGCATTGGAACCTGCTGTTTGTAAAATTGCAAATCCCGAAACCGGTTTTCCATCCACTCTGTTGGCGGCTGTATACGTATAAGACCCGAATTCTACTCGTGCAACATCCTTTAATCTTAAGAAAGACCCATCACTATTTGCCTTGATCGCAATATTTTCATAGTCTTCATTCTTGTTTAGTTTTCCTTTATATTTAAGGATATATTCATACGTTTCCTTACTTCCTTGCCCAAGACGTCCCGGAGCAGCTTCAAGGTTATGATCTTTAATAGCTCCTAAAACTTCCTGTGGAGAAAGGTTATTAGCAGCCAGTCGGTCCGGCTTCAGCCAGATTCTCATGGAGTAATCTCTTGTTCCGAATACCTGAGCCTGAGCAACCCCCGGAATACGCTGTATCTGAGGAATGATATTGATCTTCAGATAATTTTGTAAGAAAAGCTCATCGTATTGTTTAGGATCATCACTCGTTAATCCCATAAACATAATCATACTGTTCTGAACTTTCTGAGTGGAAATCCCCGCTTGTACTACTTCCTGAGGAAGCTGACTCATTGCTTTTGATACACGGTTTTGTACGTTTACCGCAGCATTATCAGGATCCGAACCTTGTTTGAAGAAAACGCTTAGCGTCATGGTACCGTCATTACTTGAGTTGGAAGTCATGTACGTCATGTTTTCAACCCCGTTTACTGCTTCCTCAATAGGGGTTGCTACAGAACGTGCCACTACTTCAGCATTCGCTCCCGGATAAAACGCTGTTACCTGTACACTGGGTGGTGCAATATCAGGGAAGAGGGCGATAGGCAAATTAAAGAGAGATAAGGCTCCCAATAATAAGAGTATGATGGAGATGACCGTGGAAAGGACCGGTCTTTCTATAAATTGTTTTAACATAAGAAGTTTATTTTTTTATGTGTTTAAACTTTATTAAAACACTTAAGTTGATTGAGCTTTAAAGCTTAGAAAACAGCAAGTACACTTTAGATGAAAATCAAAGTTTTCAAAATACTTAGGTGCTCTTAATCAACAGAATGATGATAACTTTTAAAACTTAAGTGTTACAAATAATGAGGTTTAAACTGCTCTTAATCTTAAATTGTCATATTGAAATCTATTACAAAGGTTTTGCTCTCAATAAACTGTCAGAAGATATAGCTTTCGGTTTAATGGATGCACCGTCTTTCAGGTTTCCGATTCCGGTATACACGATTTTTTCTCCTGGTGAAAGTCCTTCAGAAATAAAATAATAACTGTCTGTTTTTCCAGATATTTTGATAGGTTTTCCAGTTACTTTCTGATCTTTACCCATTACATAGACATACGTTTTATCCTGAATTTCAAAAGTTGACTCCTGAGGAATTACCACTGCATTTGAAATCAGTTGTGGCATACGTACTCTTCCTGTATTTCCCGTTCTTAATGTCCCGTTGGTATTAGGAAAAACTGCTCGTACACTGATGGCTCCAGTTGTTTTGTCAAACTGACCATCTACAATACTCAATCTTCCTTTTTCAGGATAAGTACTGTTATCAGCAATAACCAAATCTACCATAGGCATATTTTTCAGTTTTTCTTCTAAAGTCGCTCCCGGATATTTATTCTGAAAAGCAATAAAATCAAGTTCACTTAAAGAGAAATAAGCATAAATTTCGCTGATGTCTGATAGTAAAGTCAAAGGATTAGGATCAGTTCTCGAGATCAGACTCCCTTTTTTAAACGGAATTCTTCCTATATATCCACTTACCGGTGCTGTAATGGTGGTAAATCCTACATTGATTTTTGCACTTCCTACAGATGCTCTTGCTTGTGAAGCCGCAGCTACAGCCGCTTCATAATTGGCTTTTGCCGTTTTAAGCTGTACATCGGAAACTACTTTTGCCGCAACTAAAGGTTGAAGTCTGTCAACTTCTACTTTAGCTTTTTGTATATTAGCATTGGCTGCCTGCAGATTTGCCTGTGCCATATTCATTTGTTCGCCATAGCTTCTTGAATCTATTTTAAATAAAGGCTGCCCCGCTCTTACGTAAGCGCCTTCCTCTACATAAATTCTGTCAAGATATCCATCCACCTGAGATCTTATTTCCACATTGTTCTTTCCTTCCAAAGCAGTCGGAAACTCCTGATAAGTGGTAGCAGGAGAGGTGATAACGGTATAAACCGGAAGTTCAGGAGCTGGCGGTGCGGAATTGGATCCTTCTGCAGCCTTTGTGCAGCTCTGTAAAAGAATTATACTTGAAATAAGTACAATAAACCTTGTTTTTCCAGGTATTTTCATTTTGGTTTAATTTTTTTAATGAAGTGTTAGATTTAAGTAATGTCTCTTTCTTATAAATGCTGTTTTTTTTCCTAACAGTGTTAATAATTTGTTCAAAAAAAATTACAGAATTTTTAATGTACGATCAGGTCGATTGTTTCCATAATTGAAAATTGTTTTTAATGTATTTAAGTATATGAAGATGTGAGGTGTATTATGTGTTAATTTTACTAACAGTGTTAATTTGTAAAGAAAAAATTGACCTTTAACAATTAAAGAGAGTAGAGTTTTGCATAGTTTTTTTTGTTTTTAATCAGATGTAAACAATTGAGTTATATTAATTCAATGTTAATTTTCCTAACGGTGTTAATTTAATTCAAAAAATATTATAAAGACTTAATAAAAGATGAAACAGTTTCATCCAAAGTCGATTTATTCATAGTTGATGGAATATCTGCCGTACGCATCATCATAATAGAGATCATGCCATGTACCGCTGAAAATAAAGCATGAGACATATGACAAGCATTATCGGTATTTGAACCGTTCTTTTCAATGATGTTATAGGTACATTCGTAGATCAGCTCCTGAAATGACGAAAATTCTTTCTTCATCTGTCCTTTTCCACAACATTGCATTCCCAGCCCAAACATCAGTTGGTAATATTCCTTATTATTAAAAGCAAAGTTCCAATAAGCATCTACAACTGCCACTAGCTGCTCTTCAGGAGTATTGTGCTTCTGCTGAGCTTTTAATAATTCTATATGTAATTTGTGAAAGCCATCCAATGAAATTTCAAATAAGATAGCTTCTTTATTTTCGAAATAATCATACACCACAGGTGCACTGTACTCAATAGCGTCTGCTATTTTACGTATGGAAAGTGATCCCCAGCCTTCAGATTTAGCCAAAGTGAATGCAGCCTGCAAGATACTTGCACGGATAGATTCTTTTTCTCTTTGACGACGTTCATGTAGACCCATGATATTCTTTTCTAACAGTGTTAGCAAAACTACAAACTTTTGAAGCTATCTTCCAAACCTTATTTTACATTTATTGAAAAAAGAAGATACCTGAAATTCCATTAGATGATGAAGAAGGCTTTCTGGAAGTAGTTTAAGCATATAGTTTTTAAATTATTGTAAAAATTAATAAGCTAAATAGGCTGAGTCAATAAAGCAGATATGAAAATGAATTTTTTATGAATTCAATAGCTTTCGTCTTACAGCATCCATCTTCCTAACTATATAATCAAAGAAATCTTTATCTTTGTAAAACTAAAGAAAAAGGATATGAATACTCCCTCCAATATGCTGGCATTAGGTACAAAAGCTCCGTTTTTTGAGCTTCCGAATCCGTCAAAAACGAATGAACTTCAGTCTCTGGAAGAACTGAAAGGAGAAAAAGGAACACTGGTTATCTTTATGTGCAACCATTGTCCGTTTGTTCTTCATGTAATCGATAAAATTAACGAATTATACGAAGATTATAATGATAAAGGAATTGAATTCATCGCAATCAATGCTAATGATATCGAAAAATATCCTGCCGATTCTCCTGAAAAAATGATCGAATTCCAAATCGACAGAAGATTTGATTTCCCTTATTTATTTGATGAAAGCCAGGCAGTAGCAAAAGCTTATGATGCTGCTTGTACTCCTGATTTTTATTTCTTTGATGATAAATTGGATCTTGTTTACAGAGGTCAGATGGATGATTCAAGACCAGGAAATAATAAAGATGTTACCGGTGAAGATTTAATTATTGCTTTTGAAAATCTATTGGCTGGAGAAGCTCAGGAAGAAATTCAGAGACCAAGTATGGGATGTAATATTAAATGGAAGTAATTATTCCGTACATCGGTTTTACTTATTATAATATATAGCTGTTCTTTTTAGAACAGCTTTTTTTATTAGCAGAATTCTATATACAGATATCAGTGTTAATTTTTTCAAACTAAATATCAGTTGATACTTCAGGATTATTGATTTTGATGCTGAGTTTTTAAATTATCCTTGTCAAGGTTTAAAACTTTGATAAGGATAGAAATCCAGAAACCAAATTGAAATATTCAGTAGCGAAAAAGTTATCCACAATATGGGAATGTGAAAAATATAAATCTATATCTACCAGGAATTGAATAGCTTATAAAGTGTTTCTATTAAAATGTTTTTCAAAAATAAGTCTAATTTATAATGCTAAAAAGTTATCCACAATATCAGAATGTGAACTGAAAATCTTCTCAATTTTTCATGCTAAAAGATTGGTAATAACATGACTATTTTAACCCATCCTTGTCAAGGTGTTAAACCTTGACAAGGATAGAAATCCAGAAATCAAATTAAATATTCAGTAGTGAAAAAGTTATCCACAATGTGGAAATGTGAAAAATATAATCTATATCTAACAGGAATCGAATAACTTATAAAGTGTTTCTATTAAAAAGTTTTTCAATAATAAGTCTAATTTATAATACGAAAAAGTTATCCACAATATCAGAATGTAAACTGAGAATCTTCTCAATTTTTCATGCTAAAAGATTGGTTAATAACATGACGGTTTTAACTTATTCTTGTCAAGGTTTTAAACCTTGACAAGGATGGAAGGATGGAAAGCTAGAAGTTAAATCGAAATATTTTAAAAATTACCCAAGTTATCCGCAGGAATTTAAATGATAACCAGAATATTTAGTCCGCCTACTCATTTTATCATTCTGTAGGAATAAATTGAATAGCTATTTCTCTAAACATTCACCTTATTATGAGAATTATTTTTGATAAATTCTGAAGGTGTCTTGCCAGTATACTTTTTAAACATTCTATTAAAATAGGTTACATTATTAAAACCACAGGCATAGCTGCATTCCGAAATTGGTTTATCCTGTGCCATCAGTAAACAGGCTTTGTTGATTCGATAGCGGTTCACGAATTCTGTGAAGGTGATTTGAGTTGCTTTTTTGAAGAAATTACAGAAGGCAGGCAAAGTCAGATTGGCAAGTTTTGCAACCTCTTCAATAAGGATTTCTTTATCATAATGATGTTCTACGTAGGTGAAAATATTTTCAAGACGGGTTTTATTTTTTGAAATAATGGTGTAGGGCATGATTTCCTTATTCAAAAGTTCATAGTCTTGACACTGGGAAAGATCAAAAAGAATTTCAAGAAGTAATAAATATCTTTTATAGCCTTCAGACTCAAGTATGAGTTTTAATTTCGGGAGCATAGCTTTTTTTACCTTATGATGAAAATGAATACCATATTTTGAAAGTTCCAGTAAATTTTTAATTGACCGCGCTTCTACTTCCTGTTGGGGAAACTGAAGGATTTCTTCTTTGAACTGCAGTACAATTTCTTCATGCGGATCAATAGAGTTTAATCCAAATCCTGAGTGGGGAATATTGGAACCTATGAGAACAAGATCACCATTGGTATAATTACTTTTATGATAACCCACATGTCGGGTTCCACTCCCGGAAATCACACAGACCAGTTCTATTTCGGGATGATAATGATATTCCCATTTGAATTCTGAAATAGGAGAGTTATTATGAATCGTACGGAACGAACTTTTCTCATTGGGAATTACTCTTTCAAAAGTAACTTTCATTTAATTAATCATATTTAGTTACTAAAAATACTAAATATATTAATATTGTTCAAATATTGATTTATTGTGTTAAATTATCGTTAATACAAATGCTTCTATCTTAGCCGTCAAGAAATGATCTGAATGAAAAATTTCAACATAAAGGCGGTTTTATTTTTAAATTATTTTGTTTTCGCAATTCTTCTGAATTCTGTGGGAACTGTTATTTTGCAGGTACAGCAGAATTTTGGAATTTCAAAATCATCTGCCAGTGTATTGGAAGGATTCAAGGATCTTCCGATTGCTATTTGTTCATTTATTCTGGCTTCATTTCTTCCTAAGATCGGGATCAAAAACTCAATGTTGATTGCTTTGTTTTTAGTGAGCGGAATGTGTTTTGTGATGCCATTTACCAATGAATTTTGGTTTTTCAAGTTATTATTTGGAATTGTAGGAGTTTCCTTTGCCTTAATCAAAATATCAGTATTTACTTCTATCGGTTTAATAACAGAAACAGATAAGGAACATTCCAGTTTCATGGGATTTCTGGAAGGATTTTTTATGATTGGTGTGTTGGCAGGAAATCTTTTGTTCAGTTTATATATTGATGATCATAATCCGAAATCTACTCACTGGCTGAATGTATATTGGGTATTGGGAATTCTTTCATCATTATCATTTTTATTCTTATTCTTTTCAAAACTGAATGAAAAAGAAGCTAAAAGTGAGAAAACAGATTTATTGGGAGACTTACGAAACAGTGCAAGCTTATTCAGTTATAAAAAAGTATTGTGCTTTCTGTTGTGCGCTTTTCTTTTTGTATTGGTGGAACAAAGTTTTCAAACCTGGACTCCAACATTTTATAAAGAAATTTTAAAAGTTCCTACTTCTATGAGTATTCAGGCGGGAGCTATTTTGGCGGGAGCTTTTGCTTTAGGAAGATTTTTGTCAGGATTTTTTTCTAAAAAATTCAGTTGGATTTATGTAGTTTCATTTTGTGTCATTGGTTTTGCCATAAGCTTACTTTTAGTACTTCCATTGACGCATAATATTCATATTGATACTACAACCAATTGGCTTAATGCTCCATTAGTAGTGTATTTGTTTCCATTAATGGGAGGATTGCTAGCTCCGATTTATCCAAGTATAAATTCTGTCATCCTGGCTTCTATTCCAAAATATTTACATAGTGCAATGTCTGGGCTTATCGTTGTTTTTTCTGCGATTGGAGGAACAATAGGCTCTATTATTACGGGCTTTGTCTTTCAGGAATTCAGTGGGCAGCAGGCATTTTATCTATCACTGATTCCGCTTTCATTGTTGATTATTTCAGCAATTTTCATGAATAAATTAAAAATTAATCCTAAAAAATAATAATGAATAATCAGCTTTACATTCACGATATCCAGACTCTTTTTGACGATGTTCAGAGATCCGCAATTTTTGAAGATCAGAAAATGATGACTGATGCAGTTCCGTTATTTCCGGTAGCTGAAATCAATGAAAAATATGAACAGAATAAAGGTTCAGAAGGTTTTGATCTTAAAAACTTTGTGATGACTCATTTTGATTTTTTAGGAGCCAAAATTTCCATTCAGAGAGAAGATCATCTTCCGATTGAAGAACATATTGAAAAACTTTGGGATGAGCTTACCCGTACAGCATATGAAGAGAAAGGAACGCTTTTAAAATTACCGAAGCCTTATATCGTTCCGGGAGGTCGTTTTAATGAATTTTTTTATTGGGACAGTTATTTTATTATGTTGGGATTACAGGTTTCCGGAAGGGTAGAGATGATGGAAAATATTGTGGAAAACTGCTCTTATCTCATTCAAAATGTAGGTTTTATTCCTAATGCGAGCAGAACTCACTTTTTAAGCCGATCTCAACCTCCTTATTTTTCATTGATGCTTGAACTTCTTGCTGAAACTAAAAATGATGAATCTGTTTATACTCAATATCATGATACTTTAGAAAAGGAATATGAGTTTTGGATGAATGGAAAAGAAAGTGCAGAAAATGGTTCAGGAGTTAAAAGAGTAGTGAAAACTGTTGAAGGAGATATTTTGAACAGATATTATGATGCAGAAAATGAGCCTCGTCCTGAAAGTTATTTAATTGATATTGAAGATCAGCAGAATGCTTCAGGTGAGGAATTTTACAGAAATATAAGAAGCGCCTGTGAATCCGGCTGGGATTTTTCCAGCAGATGGTTTGCAGATGGACAACATATCCAAACGATTGAAACATTGAATCTCGCGGAGGTAGATCTGAACTGCCTTTTATGGCATTTGGAAACCACATTGGCAAAATCTTCAGGGCTTAAGCAATTGGGAGAAAAAGAACATTTTTTTGCTGAAAGAGCAGCACACCGAAGAGAGATGATCAACACATACTTCTGGGATGAAAAAACAAAGATGTACAAAGATTATCATATCAAAAAAGACATCAATACAGCGTCTGAACATATTGCTGCTCTGTATCCATTATTTCTTGGGATTGCAGATGAGGAACAGGCAGATGCCATTGCAAAAGCTGTTGCTGATAAATTTTTATATCAGGGCGGGCTTGTAACCACAACTAAAAACTCAGGGCAACAATGGGATTTACCCAATGCATGGGCACCGTACCAATGGCTGGGCTTTAAGGCAATGAAAAATTATGGTTACCATGATTTAGCAGAAAAAATAAAAAATAACTGGTGTTCCAATGTGGAAAGAGTCTACAAAAACACCGGAAAATTAATGGAAAAATACAATGCATTAGATACAGAAACGATAGCAGGAGGCGGGGAATATCCCAATCAGGATGGGTTCGGTTGGACGAATGGTGTGTATTTAAAACTACAACAAAACTGAAACTAACAATAAAAAATAGGGCTATGAAAAAAAAATCAATCTTTTTAATCGCCGCTACAGCTACATTGTACTTCAATAATGCTTATGCTCAGGAAACCCAGCAAGATTCTGCGAAAGTTTCCTCCATCGATCAGATCGTTATTACAGGAAATTCGAATCCCAAGAAAAAAATAGAATCCAGTACTGCTATTTCAACATTCAGCTCAAAGGAAATCCAGAAGCAAAATCCAATCAGCGCGGCAGCTTTATTACAGCGAGTTCCTGGTTTTGCTGTAGAAACTTCTGGTGGTGAAGTTGGAAACAATCTTTTTGCAAGAGGGATTCCTTCTGCCGGAGCTTATGAATTTGTACAGGTTCAGGAAGACGGATTACCGGTTTTTGAGGATGGAGCACTTCAATTTGCCAATGCTGATAATTTTTTTCGTGTAGATAATTCGGTGAGCAGACTGGAAGCTTTGAGAGGTGGTTCGGGGTCTATTTATGCCAATAATTCGCCGGGCGGACTTATTAATTTTATTACAAAGGAAGGAACGAATGATTTTAAAGGTACAGCAAAACTTGAAACCAGTACTTATGGTTTAATGCGTACTGATCTTAATGTTGGAGGTGCTTTGGTAAAAGATAAATTATTTTTCAATGTAGGTGGTTTTTACAGAAGTGACGACGGAATCAGAAAAACAGGTTTCAAAGCCAATAATGGCGGGCAGATCAGAATGAATCTGAAATATGTATTTGATAAAGGGTATGCAAAAGTTTACTATAAAAAATTAGACGATAGAAATACATTTTTCCTTCCAATTCCTTTAACGCAGGATGGTGAAAAATTAAAAGGATTTAATGGTTTTGATCCTAATTATGGAACCTACAGCTACAGAGCCATCAGCCAGCTCAATATTCCTCAGGCAGGAGGTGGTTTTTTCAGTAGAAATCTTGAAGACGGAATTCATCCTAAAGTAGATGTATTGGGAGCTGAATTTAAATATGATCTGGGAGGTAATTTCAGTGTTTTAAATAAAACGAGATATACCAATATTAATATGAACTACACCGGGATTTTTCCGGCGGGAGCACCTCAGAGCGGAGCAGACTTTGCAAAGAGTATGGGGATGACAAATTATCAATACTCATCGGTAAGCAGCGGAGCAGTGGTGAATCCTGAATATGTACAAAAACTTGGTTTCTGGGCTATTGATAAGCAAATGAATAACTTTGTGAATGATCTACAGTTCAATTATAAATTTGATAAAGGAAATGTGACAGCCGGTTTTTATAAATCAAACTGGAAATCCCATCAATACTGGAACTGGAGTAATATTCTCACAACGGCAACCGACAGACCTGAACTATTAAATTTGGTAGATCCATCTCTCAGCCCAAGCAGTGTAGGCTATTCTAAAACATATAACGGAGTTACCGATATGTCTTCTTTACTTAGAGATTCACAAATTCAGGGAAGTTTGAATGATGTTTATTTAAATCTGGATTATAATGTAACCGATGCTTTAAGTTTTAATGGAGGAATTCGCTATAGCCGGGATTTTTACAAAGGATATAAAGTTAATACCACAACGGCTAATCTTAATAATTCAGGCTTAACAGTAGACGGAACTCATGGTTTTGAGACAACAACAGCGGATGATCATATGAATGTGCTGGGAAATCAGTTTACGTACTGGTATTATGATATCAATAAAGTTTCTTATACTCTTGCCTCCAATTATAAAATCAATCGTGAAAATGCAGTTTACGCACGCTTTTCTCATGGTTTCAGATCACCGAATGAAGAAGCATATTATAATAATATAGGAAATCTGGATGTGGTAAAACCTGTACTGACTAATCAATTGGAAGTTGGATATAAATACTATTCCCGTACTTTTGATATTGCTGTGATTCCGTTTTATTCGGCACTTAAGAATCTATCATTTACAGATGTTTATTCGGACGGAACTTCAGAGAATAAATTTGCCAATACAACCAACCTAGGGGTAGAAATTGAGGGATTTGCGAGGCTTTTCAATAATGTTTTTGAAATTACATTCAATGGAACCATTCAGAACCCGAAATACAAAGACTTTACAGGAAGAAATGCTGACGGCTCTACTTTTGATTATGATGGAAATGTAGTAAGAAGAATTCCTAAATTTTATTTTAATATTTCTCCTGCTGTGAATATTACAAAAGACTGGCGAGCTTATGTAAGTATGAATTATTATGGTAAACGTTTCCAGAATGAAGGAAATACGGAAGATAATATTTTACCGTCATTCACAGAATTCGGTGCCGGAATGTCTTATCAGCTTGGTAAAATACGTTTTGCTGTAGACGGAACCAATATCTTTAATACAATTGGAATTACTGAAGGCGATCCAAGATCTCAGGCAGTATCAGGATCCAGCATCAGAATGGCAAGACCAATTATGGGAGCTGCAGCAAGAGCTTCAATTACTTTAGACTTTTAAACTCTATTTTTTTATAAATGCAAAACCGTCAGGACTAAGTTCTGACGGTTTTTTTATTAGCTTATCTATTTCTCATTCGGTGAATGTAAAAACTGAAGCTTCACTTATACTGATATTTTCAACAGAATGATAAAGGATTTTAGTTCCTAAATTCTTCTTATAGCTTCCATTTTCAACTGATATTTTGGTTTCTTGAATTTTTTTCAATGTTTCAGCTGCTGTTAACTCTTTTTGCTTTATATATCTGTCAAAACCTACATAATAGTCTTTATTTCGTTTGGTAAGCGTTAAGGTTACAGGTGGTAGAATAGAATCTATATTTTGTATGACAATGTAGTAATTATACTTTTTATTCATTGGATATGTATAACTCAATGCGTCAAAAGGATAGCTGATATTGTTTTTATACTTATTCTTATTGCGCGGAATACTGATTGTCATCCAATCGTATTCGTTGTCTTTTTTCGTGAACTCATAATTATTTTCGAATAATTTCTTATCATCGTTAAAAATGGGCTCAAATTTTTTTTGTGTGGTAATATCCTTGGAAAAATTTATAAAAGCATATGATTTAGAGGTCCCATTCAGGTAACCCAACAGATTAATGGTAATATCTTTTTTATTTTTATCAAATTTCCCATAAATATCAATAGGATTTTCTTCAGCTTTAATTTCAGTTAGTATTATATTGTCTTCATCAACTTTAGACCATTTTCCGGTTTTCCAACTACCATATTTGAAAAAATAAAATTCGTTGTTGGGTAATATAAACAATGTAGGACTTGATACATCCGTATCTTCTTCTTCTAGCTTATAATATCCAAGAAATTGAGCATTTACTTTCGTTATGTAAAACAATAAAATGAAAAATAAATAATATTTCTTTTTTAAAGCCATTTTAATACGAATTTGTTGTGTATAATTACGTCGAAAAGTGTCTAAATTTTATTTTAAAAACGGATTATATTGCTTCTCAAACCCAATTGACGTAGGATTTCCATGACCTGAAAAAACCTGTGTATCAGGATCAAGTACAAAAAGCTTTGTTTTAATACCGTCAATCAATTGTTCATAATTTCCTTTATAAAGATCTGTTCTTCCGATACTTCCTTCAAAAAGAACATCGCCTGAGATCATGAATTTCTGATTTTCATTATGGTATACTACACTTCCGGGGGAATGTCCGGGAACATGGTAAATAGTGAACTTTTCGCCATCCAGTTCCAGTTCTTCACCTTCATTGATATAGATGGTTTCTACTTTTACCGGATCAATGGGAAAACCAAATCTCATTCCGCTCGCCTGAAGCATATCTAACACTTCCTGATCTTCCTTATGAAGATAAACAGGTACTTTAAATGTATCAAAAGCCCATTGAAGCCCTAAAACATGATCAATATGAGCATGAGTTAAAAGGATTTTCTCAATTTTTAACCCTTTTTCTTTGATGAATGTATCGATAGCACTCGTTTCCTGCTCATTCATATTTCCCGGATCAATTAACCAGGCATTTTTATTGTCGTTGTAAAGAACATATGTATTTTCGCTTGCAAAATTGAATACGAAGCCTTGAATCTGAAGCATAAGCTGATTATTTTTATTCCAAAAATACGATATTATTAAGTAAATGGCTATTTTTCGTTATCTTCGTCATAATGAAAACTTTGCGAATACTCTTACTTTCCTTGGGCGGACTGGTTTATGGACAAAATATCCAAAGTATCCAGCTGTTCAACCCACAGACGAATGATGAAACTCCGGTAATTAAATTCGGAGAACAATTGGTTTTAAGTTTTGATGATCTTACCAATGGCAGCGAAATTTATAGATATACCATTAAACATTATGACAGAAACTGGAATGATGATAATCTATTCTTTACAGAATTTGCCACCGGAAACCTGAACGGACTTCTGGACAAGTTTCAGTATTCATTCAATACACTACAAGCGTATACCCATTATAAACTGACTTTTCCCAATGATAACATGAAACCTAAAATATCCGGGAATTATGAGCTCATCGTTTATAAAGATTCGGCGGATAAGCCTCTTTTCAAAAGGCGTTTTTATCTGGTAGAAGATATGGCATCTTTGGGACTAAATATTTCAAGAATTGCTGATGCAAAGAGACCTAATATCAACCAAAGGGTAGAAGTAAAGGCTACTCCCAAAGCTGGTGATCTCTCTTCGAATGTAAATTCCATGAGTATGAATGTGATGCAGAATAATAATCCTAATATGGTTATTTCTAATCTTAAGCCAAGTACTGTCCTTGGAAATCAGTTACTTTTCCAGCAAATGAATCTTGCTTTTCCCGGAGATAATGAATTTTATTATTTCGATAATAAAAATATGACCATTGCAGCCGATATGGTTCGTGCTGTAGAAGTAAAAGATGATATCAATCATACTTATCTGCATCCGGTGTGGGCTTTTCCTTTGAACTATCAATATCAGCCTGATGTAAATGGTGCGTGGTATTACAGAAGAAATGACCTTGGAAGAGAAAGAGATGCGGAAAGGGAAGCAGATTATTCATGGGTGTATTTCTATCTGGAATCTGATCCTGTAGATAAAGATATTTATATTTTGGGAGGTTTCAACGGATTTCAGCCAAGCAAAGAAAATCAGATGCAATATGATGCGGCAGGTAAGCAATATGTTGCTAAAATATTTATGAAGCAAGGGTTTTATAACTATATATTAGCGACAAAGCAGGGAGACGGACCTCTTGACTTTGGTGAGGTAAACGGTAACTTCTGGCAAACCGAAAACCTTTATCAGGCATTCTTATATTACGCTCCTTTTGGGAGAAATTATGATGGACTGATGGGGTATGGAGAATTCAGAACACCTGTTAGGAAATGATAAGAATTGTATCTGTTTTAATTATTTTTTTTGTTTTCACTTCCTGTAAAAATGAAAATAAAACTAAGCTCAATGATTTTCGTGAAGAATTAAGACCTTATCTGCAAAGACTTTCCAAGGAGAAAGCTGTTCCGGTTTCTGATACTGTGGCGAGAAAAATGCTGAATAAAGAAGCAACAAAAGAAGAGCTTATAAAGTTAATGAATTTTGAAAATCCACAGCTGAGAGTAATTGCTTACAGAGAAATTGTGAACAGAGGAGAGGCGGAATATTTTGATCTTCTCCTGAATCATCTTAATGATAAAGATAAAGTTACCTTTTGGTATTATGAAGATGCCGGGGGAAGTTTTACCGTATCAGATCTGATGATTATGAAAGCCCACGACAAAAATGGTTTATCTCCTATTCAAAAGAAAGTCCTTGTAGAGAAAGTTCTTATAGGGCATCCTGATCTTAATGCATCAAACTGGATGATCCGTAATATTGATCCTGATGAGAAGTATTATAACTTATCAAAGAAAGAGCTCAAACTGATCATAAAGACTGTGGGATACAATTAGGGGCAGTCTTTGCTTTGAGCAAGTTCAAAAAGAAAGAAGATACAGATCTTTTGTACGATCTGTTCAATAAAAATATTAATAGTAACCCCTGTGGTAATTTTATCTTTAAAAGTATAGAGTATTTTCCTGATGGAAAATTTTTTCCTTTATTGAAAAGTTATTTTGAAAAGCATATTAAAGATCAGTTGAGTCCTGAAAATAATATTACTGAAGAAGTATTCTTTTTTGCAAGAGCTGTAGCTACCTATAAAAATAAAGAAGCAAAGGAAATACTGGAATATATTGAGCAGAATAATACTTATATCAACAAAGGATATTGGCCTCCTTACAATAAGGTATATGTTTTAAAAGCAGCCCTCCTTCATTATGATACCATTTATGATGGGTTGTTAGCTAAGATCAAAGGAGAAATGAGTGAATGTGATCAAAAAGATCTGATATTTAAATATAGACAGGAATATGAAGAAATGAAAGAATGGTAGTGATCAATATTTAGATATTAATTAAATAAATAAAGGTTGTCTCAATAGAGGCATCCTTATTTTTTTACCATAAATAGCAAAATTGATATGATTTTATTCAATAAAATGCAAAACATAACGAAAATAATAATTCACAAAAAGTTGATTTTTGTTAAATTAATTCATGAAAAATATTCATAATAATAAAATTATTTTTAAATATTTCGCTTCTTTTTAAAATCATTATTGTGATTTGTTTATTGATTTATAATATCAATTGAATTTTATTCATTAGTATAGTGTTTTTGTAGAGAAAAGTTTATACTTTCGTCATCACACTTAATAAATATTTTTATGAAAACAAAATTTATCTTAGCAGCAAGCGTTGCAGCATGCTCATTCGTTTTTGGTCAAAACACACCATCAAAATTAATTCCGGGTAAAAGCGGCTTACATGCAGACTTTATGAGATTCGATAAAAACGGACCTGAATTCAAAGGGAGCCCGGTTTTATTTGATGAAACATCACAAAGACTTTCACCAGGACAATCTCGTAAATTAGGTAATGAATCTGATCAGTTAGGGTTTGAAACTCATAGATTTCAACAAACCGTTAATGATATTCCGGTAGAATATGGAATGATGGCTGTACAGACCAAAAACGGTAAAATCGTAGGGCAAACAGGAAAATGGATGCTGAATGTTCCCAAAGCTGTTGAGAGAAAAGCCAATCTTTCAGAAGAGATAGCTTTACAAAGCGCTTTATCATTTGTAGGTGCAGAATCTTACAAATGGCAAAACAAAAATGAAGAAGAGTTCATTAAGAAAGAAACAGATGATGCCAACGCAAGTTTTGCCCCAAAAGGAGAATTGGTCTATTATTCAGATCCTACTGATGAAAAGCTTAATGATCTGAGATTAGCTTATAAATTTGATATTTATGCAGAAAAACCATTGAGCAGACAATATGTTTTTGTGGATGCAAAAAATGGAAAAGTACTGGGAGTAGATGCTATCATTCATGATGTAAATGCTCCGGGAACAGCTACAACCGCTTACAGTGGAAACAGAAATATCGTTGCGGATTCTTATAATGGAAGTTATAGATTAAGAGAAACAGGAAGAAACGGAGGGACGTCTGTAGAAACTTATAATTTAAATAAAGGAACAAATTATTCGACAGCTGTAGACTTTACAGATCCAGATAATGTTTGGAATAATGTAAATACCAATAAAGATCAATATGCAACCGATGCGCATTGGGGGGCAGAAATGACCGTAGATTATCTTTATACAAAATTCGGAAGAAAGAGTATTGATAATAATCATTTTGCGATCAAGTCATATGTTCACTATTCTACCAATTACTTTAATGCGTTCTGGGATGGTTCAAGAATGACCTATGGAGACGGAAGTTCTACAACGAACGGAGGAAAGCCGTTGACAGCTATTGATGTTTGTGGACATGAAATTGCTCACGGAATGACTTCCAAAACAGCTAATCTCGTCTACCAAAGAGAACCAGGAGCACTGAACGAAGGTTTCTCTGATATTTTCGGAAACTCTATAGAACGTTGGGCAAGACCTACTCAGGCAAGCTGGACCTTAGGAGAAGATTTCAGCTATGTGATCAGAGATATGGCTAATCCTAATGCTTACGGACAACCGGATACCTATCTGGGTACTTATTGGAAAGCGACTACTACTTCTGGTTGTGCAAGTCCTAGCCAGGCGAATGATTATTGTGGCGTTCATACCAATTCAGGAGTTTTAAATTTCTGGTATTATTTACTGGTAACAGGAGGATCGGGTACTAATGATAAAGGTTTTGCTTATAATGTTTCAGGAATCGGATTGGATAAAGCAGCAGCTATCGCTTACAGAACATTAACAACTTATCTGATTTCAACATCTACTTATGCTAATGCAAGAACATATTCTTTACAGGCAGCTGCAGATCTTTACGGGGCAGGTAGTAATGAAGTAACGCAGGTGACCAATGCCTGGAATGCTGTAGGTGTTGGCGGAGGTACTTCTCCTTCAGGGCTTGTAGCATCTGCAACAAATGCATCTCCGTTTACCATCAGCCCGAATCCGGCAACAGATATGTTTACGATAGCATTTGAAAGTAAGGAAGGAAAAGGAACTGTAGAATTAACGAGTCTTACAGGAAAAAGAGAAATTTCTGAAAAAGTAACATTAACAGAAGGTGTGAATAAACTGAACATAAAACTTCCATCCAATATGCTTCCGGGAGTTTATATTGTAACTGTAAATGGACAGAAAGCAGGAAACTTAATCAAAAAATAACAACTTTAATATATTTCAAGAAAAGCCCACAGAAAATTTTTCTGTGGGCTTTTTTATATGTTGTAAGTAATGATTATACTAAATAAAAATCATTTAGTTTTTCTTCACAAAGTGTTTTCACCACTTCTATCCATCGGTCTTCATCATTCAGACAAGGAATATAATGGAAATTTTCTCCGCCGCCATGCATGAACTGTTCTTTACCTTCCACAGAAATTTCTTCCAATGTTTCAAGACAGTCTGAAACGAATGCCGGACAAACAATAGCTAGGTTTTTCACGCCTTTTTTACCAATTGTTTCCAAGGTTTCATCCGTATAAGGCTCAATCCATTTATCTTTTCCTAATCTTGACTGGAAAGAAACAATGGTTTTTTCTTTAGGCAAATTCAGTTTATCGATGACAAGCTGTGTCGTTTTATAACATTGGTGGCGGTAGCAGAACTGATGACTTGGATTATCTTCTCTGGAACAACAGTCATTAAGGTTACAGGTCTTGGTGGGATCTGTCTTATAAATATGTCTTTCCGGAACCCCGTGGTAAGAAAATTGTAAAGCATCAAAATTTTCAGGAAGCTTTTCCTTAATACTTTCAGCCAGACAGTTGATGTAAATATCTCTGTTATAAAACGGCTGAATATAATTAATCTTGATGTTCGGAAATTTTTTCTTTCTTACTTCTTCCGCTTTTTCGATAACAGTTTCCGTAGTACTCATCGCATATTGAGGATACAATGGGAAAAGAACAATCTCAGAGATTCCCTGATCCACCAATTTCTGAATTCCCGTTTCAATACTAGGTTCTGCATATCTCATCCCGATTTCCACAGGTACATCCACCACTTTCTGAAGCTTTTTCTGAATTCTTTCCGTAATGAAAATCAAAGGAGATCCTTCATCCGTCCATACCGTTTTATAAGCTTCGGCAGACTTGGCAGGTCTTGTTTTTAATATAATACCCTGAACAAGAAGAGCCCTGAAGATCCATCGGTAATCAATTACCCTTTCATCCATCAGGAATTCATCAAGATATTCCTTTACGTCATTTACAGCGGTAGATTTTGGTGATCCAAGATTGACTAATAAAATTCCTTTTTTACTCAACATTTTTTATTTTAATGATGAAACAGACTTTTCAAAATCTGTTACCAATTGTAATACTTTAGCAAAGGTATTGTTTTCAACCGAGCCATCAGACTCAAGCTTACCCTTTATTCCTTTTATTAACAGCTGATGTTTATCATCTGTTTTAGCTCCGAGAGTCTTTAAAAGCAATAATAATTCTTCATGACCTTTTTCTCCACTGGCAGAACCTGTGATAAAAGCCACAGGCTTATCTGAAAATAGATTTGTGGAAACACACCATTCCAGTAAATTTTTTAATCTGCTGGGAATACTGAAAATATATTCCGGAGTAGAAAATATAACCCCCGCTGAATCATTAGTATATTCTCTGATCTTCACGATCTCCTCAGGTACATTCACATCTGTTAATGAGGTGTCAAAATGAGGAAGAACAGAAAGATCATCATACATCTGAAAAAGAATATCAGGATTTTTATCCAATACCTGTTCCATCAGCTTTTGATTACTGGAATTCTTTGTAGCACTCCCGATAATGATCAGAATTTTTCTGTGAGCGGTCATGAAATAATGTTATCCGTTTACTGCTTCCACTCTTTCTACAAGATCCGGAACGAATTGCTTCAGAATATTTTCAATACCATTTTTCAAAGTAGCAGTAGAACTTGGACATCCTGAACATGCTCCCTGTAAAAGCATTTTAGCCGTTTTGCTGGCTTGATCATATTCCATTAAAGAAATTTTTCCACCATCATTTTCCACAGCAGGAGCTACATATTCATTTAAAATATCCGAAATTTTCTGCTCATCTTCAGTATAATCTCTGTTAAGAATTTTTTCTACAGGATTTTCATGTTTATGAGGCTCTATTTTTGAAATTTCACCTCCGTTTTGAAGATAATCAGCGATAAGAGCACGAACTGTGATCATTACCTGGTGCCATTCTACAGAATGATCTTTGGTAACAGCCACAAAATTATCGGAAATAAAAACTTCAGTGGCAAAATCAAATTCATTAAAAATAGCTTCAGCCAAAGGCACATCAGCTGCTTCTTCTTTTGATTTTACTTCCACAAAACCTTCCATAAGAAGCTTGCTGGAAACAAACTTCATTACATTCGGGTTAGGAGTCATTTCAGAATAAATCTGATACATTTCTTTTTTCTTCTGAAGATAAATTCTCGGATTTGCCAATAATTCATCCTCAATTACATTTTTCAGACTTTCAGCTACGTGTTCCCATTCAATGGTATCCTGCTTTGCTACAGCTACAAAATTAGCCGTAATGAAAACTCTTTCTACAAATGGATAGTTGAAAAGCTCCTGTGCTAAAGGAATTTCTGAAATATCTGAATTTCTGTCCAACTCTAAAGACCCCGGAATCAAATTGTAATCAGCTACAAATTTCATCACTTTTGGGTTTTCAGTTGGTTCTATAAGTACGGTACGCATTTTTTCGTTAAATTTGAGATACAAAAATACGCATTAGAAGTTAGAAGCTGGAAACTGAGAGTTAGATTTTTGCTATCGCTTTAATTTAGAAGTTATATACAGGAATTGAAATGATAGTAAATCTTATTTTCAAATAGCTCATTTTCAAATTTTCAAATTAAAACTATGGCACTTATTAAAGAACTTTTAGGAAAAATACCACAGATCGGAGAGAATACGTTTTTAGCTGAAACAGCTACGATTATCGGAGATGTTACCATGGGAAAAGATTGTAGCGTTTGGTATAATGCTGTGATCCGAGGAGATGTTCACTATATTAAAATGGGAGATAAAGTGAATGTTCAGGATAATGCAATGCTGCACTGTACCTATCAGAAACATCCATTGAATATTGGAAATAACGTTTCTATCGGACACAATGCCATTGTACATGGATGTACAATCAAGGATAATGTACTGATCGGGATGGGAGCAATTGTGATGGATGACTGTCTGGTTGAAGAAAATTCAATTGTAGGAGCAGGATCTGTAGTTACCCAGGGTACCCACATTAAGTCCGGAGAAGTTTGGGGCGGAGTTCCTGCTAAGAAAATTAAAGACATCAATGCCCAGTTATTGGAAGGTGAAGTCAACAGAATTGCAGATAACTACGTGAAATATTCTTCCTGGTATAAAGAAAATGTGAAAGACTACGAATTGTAATTTTTCATTTACGTACTATAAAACAACAAAAGCTCTGTCTTTCGACGGAGCTTTGTATATCAAGTCTTAGTATTGATTTGATATAGAACCTTTGCTTTATTTTAAATTTTGAGTCTGAATCTGAATTTCCGGAGTAATCAATCTTGCTTCTCCGCTGATACATTTAATATACGATGGAGGCGTAATAACCGTACAGTCAGACATTATATTATATTTTTCATTAAAAACCCTTACCTTATCAGTATATTCATTGATCCTTGGGAGAATAGAAGATTCTATTTTTTTAGGATAAGCAATATATTGCTGAGGTCCGCCGCAGGATTTCACTCCCATTGCCACAAAAGTCCATTCGCTGGCATTCGTACATTTTTCTCCCGTAGCTTCGGACTCGATGGATGCTTTTAATCTATCCAGCTGAGCCTGATCGTATTTCTGACTGTCTTCATCTGCTGGGCGATTGGAAATATCAATAGGAAGATTGGTATTAAGATGCTTTGAAGTATTACAGGATATCAACATTAAAGTAGAACATAATACTATTACAGGAATAGGTAGGAAAAATTTTTTCACAATAGACTTTTTTCTTTTTAAGAATTTTCAAAACTTATGCCAAGGTAAGAAATTCAAATTCATTTCCGTATTTTTGACAACGATGAACAATCATTTTTTTGACTTAATAGAGTACACGAACAGAAGTGTTTTCTTAACCGGTAAAGCAGGAACAGGGAAAACCACATTTCTTAACGATTTTGTAAGACGAACAAAGAAAAAGCATATTGTAATTGCTCCTACAGGAATTGCAGCGATTAATGCGGGGGGGGTAACCATTCATTCCATGTTCGGATTACCATTGAGAACCTTTTTGCCTACAACGGAAAGGATAGATACCAGTTTGGCAAATAATATTGCCGATCTGATGCCTCATTTCAAATACAGAAAAGATAAACTTAAGCTTTTAAGAGAGGTAGAGATCATTATTATTGATGAGGTTTCCATGCTAAGGGCTGATGTTCTGGATATGATGGATTTTTCTTTGAGATTTATCAGAAGGAATAATCAGAGATTTGGAGGTGTGCAGATGCTTTTTATTGGAGATTTGTTCCAGCTTCCACCAGTGGTAAGGGATGAGCATATCCTGAAAATGTATTATGACTCACCATTCTTCTTTGATAGTCATGCAATTAAAGATATCCCGATTGTTACCATTGAATTGACGAAAGTCTACAGGCAGTCCGATCAGGAATTTCTGGAAATATTAAATGCAATCCGTGATGGTGATGTAGCGAATATAGATTTTGAACATCTTAATAAAAGATATGATCCTAATTTTGATATGGGGAAAGAATCTTACGTTTATCTGTGCTCTCACAATAAAATGGCGGATGAAATCAACCAGGAGAAATTAACAGAGATAAAAGTTGATGCTCAAACCTACGAAGCAAAATTAGTTGGTGATTTTAAAGAAAATCAATTTCCGAATGAGCAGTTTTTAGAATTGAAAATTGGTGCTCAGATTATGTTTATCAGAAATGATATTTCCGGAGAAAAGAAATATTTCAACGGAAAGCTGGGAGAAATTATTGGGCTGGATGAAAATGAAATTCGTGTTGTTCTGGACGAAAGCGAGAGAGAAATCACTGTAAAAAGAGAAACCTGGGAGCAGAAAAAATATTTCCTTGATACCGATAAAACAATTAAAGAAGAAGTTTTAGGAAGTTTTGAACAGTTTCCGATAAAACTTGCCTGGGCTGTTACTATTCATAAAAGTCAGGGGCTTACCTTTGATAAAGTGATCATTGATGCAGGGAAAAGCTTTACTGCGGGACAGGTATATGTGGCATTATCCCGTTGTAGAACACTGGAAGGAATAGTTTTAAAATCTAAAATCACACCTGAAGTTATTTTTAAAGATAACAGAATTCTGCATTTCCATAGTGATACGGTTGCCAATGATAATGTAGAAGCCATCCTGAATCAGGAAAAATACGATTACAGTATCAGAAAAGTTCTTCGTACCGTTGATTGTACCTGGTTTTTAAAAGAGGTAGAAGAATGGAATAAACTTTCCATCACCACTAAAAATATAGATCACGTTAAAGCCAATCAGCTTTATCTTCAATTGAAACATGAAGCAACCAATCTTGGGAAAATCTTTGAAAAGCTGGAACGTGTTATTTTCCAGAAAGTCAATAATTTTATTGCACAAAAAGAAGAATGGACTGAGATTGAAACTAAATCCAAAGGAGCTGTAAATTTCTTTTTTACTGAAACCAGGAATAAAATTTTTGATCCTTTAAAAGAATTTTATGCTGAAATAAAAGGAGCAAAAGGACTGAAACAATACAATGAAGAAGTAAAAAGCTTGCTGGAAGATATCGAAGAGTATCTGAATAATTTAAAGGACATTCATCTTTTGGAAACAAGGCTTCTGGATGAAAAAAATGATAAGGAAGTCAGCATGAAGATTGTTAAAGTACCATCACAGGTACTGACATTCCAGCTATTCGAGCAAGGAAAAACCATTGGAGAAATTGCACTGGAAAGAGGATTGGTAAAAGAAACCGTAATCGGACATCTTGCCAAATTTGCAGAACAAGGATTGCTGGATATTTCAAGAGTCATTACTTCAGATAAGATCAAAGCATTTGAAACAGAATTTTATAAAAATCCACATGAGACATTGACTGAGTGGAAGAATGCATTATCAAGCGATTTTGAATTCAATGAAATCAGAATTCTGATCAATCATTATAACTATAAAAAGGAAAAGAACTCATAAAGTTCTTTTCCTTTTTTTATATTGAGCTTAAAACTAAGGATACATGGCATTAATTGTATTAATATCTCCCGTTGTAAAGCCTGTTCTGTTATAAGTAAAATTTGTATTGTCGGCTCTTTTAATAGTAGGTAGCCCGTTTTTAGAATATGACGTTGACCAGTACATCATCACAGAATTAATATTAAAAGGACCTATATCTGTTCCGGAACTGTACTTATTGAAATTATATCCCTGTCCATCCTGAATATTATTCCATTGGATACTTAGATACTGATCTCTGTCTTGTCTGGAATGCTCATGATAAAGCCCCACAGTGTGTCCCATTTCATGAATCACTGAACCCACAGAAATATATTGATCCAGAGAAATAGTCTGTTTTCCTTCCTGGTACCCGATATGTGCCCAACCATCAGATCCGTTTGAGCTTCCGAAAATAAATTCTACATAATTGGACTGGTTAGTACGCTGAACCCAGCGGGTGTTTGTCTTGGAATTGTATTCACTAACCGCAGAGTTGATTTTATTGACATTAATAGAGCCCATATTGCTTGCAATAGTATAGTAAATGGTACGATTGGGCCATCTTGAATAGGTAGCACCACCTCTGTTAGAAGCGCCATTTTCTGTCAATTGTTGATCTGAAAGAACCATATCACCCTCAAAGAAATTCAGTCCGTTCTTTCTTTCGTAAGTGATTTCCTGACCTCCAAGCTGACCTTTTCTCAGGTTTTCAATATTTGCTGCTGTAGTTTGAGCTTCTGTTGCCATTTCTTCACTGTTTTTATTACAGGATGTAAGGGCTGCAACAACAATAATGCTCATAAACATTGTTCTTTTTGCCAATAATTTCTGAAAAGACAAGTCATAAGATTTTTTGTTCATAATAAAGATTTTTTCAAATTGTTATTACGAATATAGATAATATTTCTCTTAATATTGAATTATTTTTGTTAAAATCTAAATATATTGATATTGAAATTTTAATGAATAAAGACATAACCAAAATCACAACAAAAAAATTCAAATCCAATAGTTTTTTCCTGAACTCAACCATAGATCCTATTAATTACAAAAAGTAACTAATGAAGTTCAGATGTCTTACATTTGTATGGTTTTAAATCCAATTTAAAAAAAGGAGATCCTATATCACCTTTAGAAAACTTATTCAATATGAAGAATTTTGAAATTTCTGTTTTAGACCTTGCTCCGGTAAAGCAGGGAAAAAGCATTCATGATACGTTTCAGGATAGCTTATCTTTAGCCAATCACACTGAAAATTTAGATTATAAACGATTTTGGTTAGCTGAACATCATAATATGGAAAGCATTGCCAGCTCTGCAACATCAGTTTTGATAGGATTCATTGCTAATGGGACAAAAAAAATCAGAGTAGGATCGGGAGGAATTATGCTTCCGAATCATAGCTCCCTGATTATTGCAGAACAATTCGGTACATTAGAGTCCCTTTTTCCGGGAAGAATTGATCTTGGGGTTGGTAGAGCACCTGGAACTGACGGACTGACGGCTCAGGCATTAGGACGAAATCCTGCCATTATAAACGAACAGTTTCCAAGGCAGATCCTTGAACTGCAAAGGTATTTCTCCAAGGAAAACTCCGATGCAATGGTTCGTGCTATTCCAGGAGAAGGTTTGGAAGTCCCGATTTATATCTTAGGCTCAAGTACAGACAGCGCATGGCTTGCTGCTGAACTTGGTTTGCCGTACGCTTTTGCAGGGCATTTCGCTCCGGAACAAATGGAAATGGCTTTTAAAATTTACAGAGAACATTTTGAACCTTCAAAATATCTGGACAAACCTTATATTATTGCTTGCGTCAATGGAGTTGCAGCAGATACCTCTGAAGAAGCGCATAAAATTTCCACCACATTATTCCAGGCGTTCATCAATATTGTAAGAAATGACAGAAAACCTTTTGCGCCTCCTGTAGATGATATGGATGAAATCTGGTCCCCTATGGAGAAATCAATGGTTTTACAGAAACTGAGATATACGTTTATCGGAGATCAGGCAGAAATTCAGGAAAAACTTAAAGATTTCCAGAACAGATTCAATGTAGATGAGCTGATGATCAATTCTCATATTTACGATCACCAGAAAAGGCTGAGGTCTTACGAGATTTTCAGAGAAGCTGCAAACTCATTATCCGAAGCGTAATAAACCAGTCATATTAATTGGCAGATGCTTATTTTTATGAGTATCTTTGCACAAATAAAAAGTAAAAATGTCTGATATTAAATTAAATACTATTCCAGAGGCAATTGAAGACCTTAGAAATGGGAAAATAATCATAGTAGTAGATGATGAAGACAGAGAGAATGAAGGAGATTTTCTTTGCGCAGCAGAGCTTACAACACCAGAAATTATCAACTTTATGGCACTTCACGGAAGAGGGCTTATCTGTATGCCGCTTCCAGAAAAAAGATGTGATGAGCTAGGACTTGAGGTGATGGTAAGCAGAAGCAGCGATCCTAAAGAAACTGCTTTTACAGTATCGGTTGACCTTTTAGGAAACGGAACTTCTACAGGTATTTCTGCCGGAGACAGAGCAAAAACGATTTTAGCTTTGATGGATGAAAAATCCAAGCCTACAGATTTCATGAGACCTGGACACATTTTCCCGCTTCGTGCAAGAAAAGGTGGAGTATTGAAAAGAGCAGGACATACGGAAGCAGCAATTGATCTTACTCATTTAGCAGGATTAAAAGAAGGTGGTGTTATTTGTGAGATCATGAACGAAGACGGAACAATGTCCCGTTTGCCGGAACTTCATGCTTTTGCTCAGAAACATGATATGAAGATCGTTTCTATCGAAGATTTGATCCACTATCAGCTTAAAAAAGGAAATCTTGTAGAAAGACTTGAAGAGAAAAAAGTAAAAACACATTACGGTGAGTTTGATTTTTATGCTTTCAGAGAGACTTCTAACGATCAGATCCATTTTGCATTGACAAAAGGAGCATGGACGGTGGATGAACCGGTTTTAGTAAGAGTACAGTCTTCAGATTCATATTTTGATGTATTGACAAGACTAAATAATGGTGAAAAACCTTTATTGGAAAAAGTAACCGGAATGGTGAACGAAGCTGGCAAAGGTGCTATTATTTTCATCAATAATGTTTCAAATTCTGAAAATACATTAAGAAAACTTCAGCAGTTCCTGAATTATCAGGACGGGCAGGAGCAACACCCTACTTTAGCGTACAACTATAGAGATTATGGAATCGGAACGCAGATCTTAAAGAATTTAGGAATCAATAAGTTTAAAGTAATCACTCAAAATCCTAATATCAAGCCTCAGGTTGGAGGATATGATGTAGAGGTTACTGAGCTGGTACAACTATAATATAAAGAATGATCAATAGTGAATCGACTTTGAAGTGAATCATTATTGTAGTTTTATGATAAAAATGACTTGAAATAATTCAAGTCATTTTTTTTATTTCATTAATATTATCTGAATATAAAAAGCTTCCTATTTAAAATATTGTGTGTTTTGTTTTAATTAGTTGAATTATAGTGGTTTTTGATAAGAAACTCTTTTTTATTTTAAATTAGATAGCAATAATATTTAACAATTAATTAATATGAAAAAAGAGATTTTTCAATGGGTAATGAACTTTTTAGACAAATTATTTTTAATGTCTATCAATAAAAAAGAGAAAGAAACAGATTATAATAATAAGCTGTTTACCATGATTAAAGAACATGATCTTCCCGAGCCATTTAAAGATCTTGTGATTGAAGGTCAGCTAATACTTGTAACAGGAAAGAATGTAACAGTAAACTTTGCGATGAAAATTCAAGAGTTTAAAAATAGGCTGGGTGGTAATGTAACGGATAAACAATTATACAGGATTACTAATTTTTTAAAAGAAGATGAGGAAGGTAAACTGTATGTTAGTATTAATAAAAGTCAAGAAATTTTTATTAAAAGCTATGTTGTTTTTATTCTTGGGCTGATGTTTTTGGGAGTTATATTGTTTTCTTATTTTGCTGATTATATTAACAATTTAAATGGGTTTCTTTTGTACTTATTATTTCTTGGTATTTACTTCGGTGGTTGCTTTTTATTTTTAAATGCTATGGGAAGTGAATTAACTGCATTAGCTATAAAAAGAAAACAGAACAGATAAAATAAAGCAAAGAGCAAATACAAGGTTTGGATTTTTCTAAACCTTTTTTTATTTTTAAACTATGACTGAGTCTTTAAAAAAACACATTAGAGAATATATCGATATTTCGGATGAAAAGCTGGAAAAATATTGTAATGCCTTTCAGTACAGGAAATTGAAAAAGAAAGAGTTTCTTTTAAAGGAAGGAAATATCTGCGAATTTGAAGGCTTTGTCACGAGCGGATGCTTTAAAGTCTTCCATACTGATCACAACGGTGCAGAGCAGATCGTTTATTTCGGCATTGAAAACTGGTGGATTTCAGATATTGACAGCTTTATTAATGAAATTCCTTCAAAGCTCAATATTCAAGCCCTTGAAGACAGTGAAATCCTTCTCATTGCAAGAGATGACAAAGAAAAGATTTATAAAGAAATACCAGAAATAGAAAGACTGATGCGCGTCAAGTTTCAAAAATGGATTATAGCTTTACAGCGCAGAATTATTGATAACTTAAGTAAACTTTCAGAAGAACGATATACAGAATTTTTACAGGATTATCCACAGATTGCGCATCGTCTTAGTAATATTCAGATTGCCGCTTATTTAGGGGTGACCCCTGAGTTCATCAGCAGAATCCGTAGAAAAATTACTAAGAAAAGCTAGGGAGTTCAAGAATAAAAAATCCCAAAAGTATTGAAAGCTCTTGGGATTAAATATGTTGATGTATTAATCTTCTTTTAAAGAGATATTCTCAAAGTTGCGGAAACCATTCAGAAAATCTTTCACCATCATTCTCTTTTTACCTTCTAATTGAAGTTCCAGAGGATAATAAATACCATCTTTCGTATAGATTTTGAATTCATGTTTTGAAATTTCCAGTGTAGAAGAAGAATATCCATGATCTGCAAGCTCAAATTTACCATTGAATATCTTTAATCCTTTTTCTTCATTCTCTATTTTTAAAGTAGTGAAAGCAGCCGGATAAGGCGACATTCCAAGGATAAACTGATGAACGGTTTTTGATGCAGCATCCCAATTGATTTTGGTATCTTCTTTAAAGATTTTATAAGCATTTTTAGGATGTTCAACTTGGGGCTGAGGTTTTTCTTCGATGGCATTTTCAGCCAATCCATCCAATGTTTTTACTACTAATTCTGAACCAAGTCCCATCAATCTGTCGTGAAGGCTTCCCGCATTTTCATCCTGTAAGATTTCCAGTTTTTCCTGAAGAAGAATATTTCCTTCATCTATTTTTTCATTGATAAAGAATGTTGTAACCCCGGTTATTTCTTCCCCGTTAATTACAGCATAGTTGATAGGAGCAGCTCCTCGGTAATCTGGAAGTAAAGAAGCATGAAGATTGAAGGTTCCCATTTTGGGCATTTCAAAAAGAACTTTAGGCATCATTCTGAAAGCAACCACAACAAAAACATCAGCGTCTAATTTTCTAAGCACCTCTAAAAACTCAGGATTTCTCAGTTTTTCTGGCTGGAAAACCGGAAGATTATTTTCTGAAGCATATATCTTTACCGGAGACTGATTGATTTTTTGTCCACGTCCACTTGCCTTATCAGCAACGGTTACCACCCCTACTACCTGGTGATGAGATTGATGAATAGCCTCCAAAGAAGTTTTTGCAAACTCAGGAGTACCTAAAAAAACGACTTTCAATGATTTCATACTACAAAGATAAGTTTTTGTAGCTGATATGTGAAGTTCAGAGTTGTGATTCGGGGAAATAGGATGTAAAGTTATGATCTGTTATATATTGCTCATTATTCATGATTCAATGCATAAGTCCTGAAATTCAGCATTCTTACTTTTCCGGAATCTAAAAGGAAGATAAGATTTTCCAAAATGCTTTCTTTAGAATGGTAGCTCAATTGTACAGAAAGCTCTTCTATGGTTGATGATTTTTTTGCCAGCAAATTGATGATCTGCTGAGAAATATTCTTCCCAAAAATCGACTGTTTGTTTTTCTCACAGACAGAACATTGTCCACAGTTTTTTGAATTTTTTTCGCCAAAATAAGCAAGAATAAGTTTCATTTTACAGTAATCTTTATCTTGTGCGTAAAATTTCATTTCTTCCCATTTCTGGATTTTATTTCGCTGAATATGCTCAAAAAGTTTCCAATAGGAATTATTAACAGCTCTTTCATCACGTGGCTTAAGAAATCTTATGCTGGATAAAGCTCCATCAATATATTCAAGGTAATTTTTCTGTTGAAGTTCTTTTAATCGTTCTTTAATAAGAGGAATACCTACTCCGATTTTATTGCTTACCTGTTGTTCACTAAACATTACTTTATGGGTAGTGATTCCTGACATTGTACGAAGCAGAAGCTCTATAAAATAGGCATCTTTTTGTGGTAACTGATCTATTTCGTCAGCTTTGATAAATAACTCCAGAGAAGAAAGGCTTTTATTATCATTGTAGTAAATAATTTCCTGATTGTGAAGGAAATTCAGGACGTTATTGATCTTTGCTTTTGATAATCTTGTGAAATTTTGTATCCCGACAGAATTCAATTGAAAGACTTTTTCCGGCAATTCAAACTCTGCTACCTGAAAAATAGAGTAGAGGTAGCTGATGATCTTTAAAAACTCAGCTTTATTAGGGGTCTGATTTTTTAAAACCTGATCGAAATTCAATAATTCCTGTTGGTTCCAAAGCATGAATGCAAAACTTTCTTTTCCGTCTCGTCCTGCTCTACCAATTTCCTGGTAATAATTCTCTAGAGAAGCGGCAGGGGAGTAATGAAGGACAAACCGTACATTATCTTTGTCGATTCCCATACCAAAAGCATTGGTGGATATCAGTACATGATTGTCACTATTGTTCCAGGCATTTTGTCGTGTATTTTTTTCTTTTGTGGTTAGCCCTGCATGAAAATAATCTACGTTTTTAAGCTGATTCTTTTTCAGAAATTCAGCAAGCAGCTCAGCTTCTTTTCTGGTTCTCACGTATACAATTCCGGAATCTGTATTATACCTTAGGATATCAAGAACACGCTGAAATTTATCCGAAACTTCTTCCGTAAAGATTTTGATATTATCTCTTTTAAAACTTTTCTGAAAGACAAAAGGTTTTCTTAGTTCAAGCTTATTTTTGATCTCCTCCAGAACTTTTGGTGTTGCTGTAGCAGTTAATGCAAGACAGGGAATTTCAGGATTATTGCTTCTGAAACTTTTAATATTCTGATAGCTCGGGCGGAAATCCTGTCCCCATTCAGAAATACAGTGTGCTTCGTCTACTGCGATGAATGATAATTCAATTTCCTCAATATTCTGCAGAAACTGGATGTTTGTTAATCGTTCAGGTGAAATATACAGTAACTTTGTTAACCCTTCCTTACAGCGGTTATAAATGGCTTCAGCATCATACTCATCCAATTCTGAAGATAAGTATTCTGCTTCTATTCCACGGAATTTAAGCTGATTGACCTGATCTTTCATTAATGCAAGAAGAGGAGAGATAACAAGACATGTTCCTTCTTTCAATAAAGCGGGAAGCTGATAACAAAGAGATTTTCCGGCACCGGTAGGTAAAAGTACCAAAGTATCTTTTTCATTGATAACAGCATTGATAATTTCTTCCTGAGAATCTCTGAAGTCGGTATAACCCCAGAAATACTTAAGAGTATCATATTTTAGCTTTTGAAAATCCTGTGGCGAAATCATACTGTAAAAATAAGAAAGTATTATGACAAAAAAAGCCACGCAATGCGTGACTTTTATATAATAAGATAATTGGCTTATTATTTAGCTTCGAAGTAAACTCTTCTGTTTGCTCTGTTTTTCCATTCAGGGCATTTAGTTGCTGGCTCACACTCTGGGTATTTAAGGTCTTTTTCACCTTTACCTACTGCGTTTAGTTTACCAGATTGAACACCGTTTTTAATTAGATAATTTTTAACGTTGTTTGCTCTTCTTTGAGATAGCTTTTGGTTATAAGCATCAGTACCTCTTGTATCAGTAGCACCAATTACGTTATAGGCTCCGTTTGAAGAGTTGATATAATTTACAGCATTGTTTAAGATTGGAGTATTTGATGGTAAAATTCTGTCTGAATTTAGATCAAACTCAATTCCTTCCAATTTTGTTTCTGTTTCTACTACAGGTCCTGTAGTTGTAGTCGGGCATCCGTTGTTTTCCACAGGTCCCGGAACTGTTACACACTTGTCGTAAAGGTCGATCACACCATCTAGGTCTGTATCAAGAGCAACTCCGGCACCATCTACTCTTGCCCCTGCAGGAGTATCAAGTTGTCTGTCCCAATCGTCGCAAACTCCGTCATTATCAGCATCTCCTTTCTTACATACTTCGATATCCTGATTTTTGTTAGCCAAAACATCAAGTTTGTAATAGATTTCCTGAAGTGGATCATGCCACATTACGTGAGATTCATGTTTTCCAAGCTTTAAGGAAAGACCTAAAGTAGCGTTGAAGAAGTTGTCTGAAACCTGTTCAGAACGTTTGTTGATAGCACTGTATGCGTCACCACCACCATCAAATTCATCATCACCAGTTACCACATACATTAATCTACCTTCAATGTCGATTCTTCTGTTTACTTTAAATTTCAAACCGGCACCAGCCTGCATAAACATAGATCCTAACTTGAAAGGTTTAATTTCAGTCATTAACCTCTGTCCCTTAATGTCTTTCTGGTAAGCTCTGTAGGCAATTGTACCAATACCTGCATATCCATGAAGAGCCCATCTGTACGTAGAATGGTTGTCAACTCTTCTCAAAAGATTAGAGAAGTTAACATCTCCTAAAAGTGAGATCGCATCATACTGGGTTCTTGCTCCTACAGCCGTAGCATCAGGTGCAGCATCTTTGGTATTGAACCATCCTTGTCTGGTTTCACCCCTGTCGTACTGTAAATTGATCCCAAATGCATGGGTGATCGCTTTATCAATACTTACATAAGCTGAGTAACCAAAAAGGTTTTTACCGTTACCATTCTTGATAGAGGTTAAATCTGCTGATTGCATCAGTGGAACTCCAACCCCAGCAGAAATCGACCAGTCATTAAATCTTTTAGACTGGTTGGTAAATGGGGATACATTGGCAGACCCGGAAGAGAACGTATTAGGGTAAGTTCCGTTTGAAACTGCCGTTGAGTCTTGTGCATAGCCAGCGGTAGGGATAGCCAGCGCGAATGCAACAATTGCTAAACTTAATTTCATAGTGTTATTTTTTTAAGTTAAGTTATTTTAAATGATTTTTTACGTTGAAGTGTGATTTTTCGTTAATTTTTTTCAGAATAATAGTGTCTGTATGTAGCTCATTCAGTACTTATTGCCCCGAAAATGATATAAAGGTAGTTAAAAAAAATCGTAGTAGAAAAAAAATAAACCGAAAAGAAGAATTCTTTTCGGTTTAGATGTGTTATAATAAGAAATTACTTTTTCTTTTTCTTAGCGGTTGCTTTTTTTACGGGCTTTTTTACAGGAGCATCTTCATAGTCTTTCTTTTTAATAGAATCCCACTCAGAACTTTCTACAAATTTTACCGTTACTTTTCTGTCTGCCAATCTCTCAGCATCTGAAGCTGAAGCAGGAATAGTAGCTTCTGCAGAACCTACACCTCTTGATTTCAGTACATTTTCACTGATTCCTCTCGTTTCTAAAGCTCCTACTACGGCAGCAGCTCTTTCTTTTGAAAGTTTCAGGTTGTATGCTGCATTTCCTTTAATATCAGTGTGTCCGGTAAGTAGATAATTACCTCCGTTTTCTTTGATGATGGAAGCTGCAAGATCAAGTTTGCTATTAGACTCAGGTCTGATAGTGGCTTTATTGAAATTGAAGTAGATATCTTTAAGTGTTTTTTCTACTTCTACTGCAGTTTGATTGTTATCTTTTTTTACAGGACATCCGTTGTTTTCCACAGGTCCCGGAACCGTTACACACTTGTCGTAAAGGTCAATTACACCATCTAAATCTGTATCAAGAGCAACTCCGGCACCATCTACTCTTGCCCCAGCAGGAGTATCAAGTTGTCTGTCCCAATCATCGCAAACTCCGTCATTATCAGCATCTCCTTTCTTACATACTTCGATATCCTGATTTTTGTTAGCTAAAACATCAAGTTTGTAATAGATTTCCTGAAGTGGATCATGCCACATTACGTGAGAGTCATGTTTTCCAAGCTTTAAGGAAAGACCTAAAGTTGCATTGAAGAAGTTGTCGGAAACCTGCTCAGAACGTTTGTTAAGTTGGCTGTATGCATCACCGCCACCATCAAATTCATCATCACCGGTTACCACATACATTAATCTACCTTCAAGATCAATTCTTTTGTTTACTTTAAATTTAAAACCGGCACCAGCCTGCATAAACATAGATCCTAACTTGAAAGGTTTGATTTCAGTCATTAATCTTTGTCCTTTGATATCTTTCTGGTATGCTCTGTAAGCAATAGTACCAACACCTGCATATCCGTGAAGAGCCCATCTGTACGTAGAATGGTTGTCAACTCTTCTTAATAGATTAGAGAAGTTAACATCTCCCAAGATTGAAATCGCGTCATACTGAGTTCTAGCTCCTACAGCCGTAGCATCAGGTGCAGCATCCTTAGTATTGAACCATCCTTGTCTGGTTTCACCTCTGTCATACTGTAAATTAATCCCAAATGCATGCGTTATCGCTTTATCAATACTTACATAAGCTGAATATCCGAAAAGATTTTTACCATTACCATTTTTAATAGATGTCAAATCTGATGATTGCATCAGTGGAACACCGGCACCTACTGAAATAGACCAATCGTTAAATCTTTTGGACTGGTTGGTAAATGGAGAAACATTTGCAGAACCTGAAGAAAAGGTATTAGGATATTCTCCGCTGGTAGCTGCAGTTGAGTCTTGTGCATAGCTGGTAGCAGGGATTGCTAGAGCAAATGCAACAATTGCTAAACTTAATTTCATCGTGTATTATTTATTTTTGATTTTGTTTTCTGAAAACAGTTTTCAACTATTAATTATTTGATAGGGCAACCATTGTTTTCTACAGGTCCAGGAACAGTTACACACTTATCATAAAGATCAATAACTCCATCAAGGTCCATATCTAAAGCAACTCCGGCTCCGTCTACTCTTGCACCAGCAGGAGTATCAAGCTGTCTGTCCCAATCATCACATACTCCATCATTATCAGCATCTCCTTTTTCACAAACAACCAGATCAGTAGTGGCATTTTCTAAAACATTTGTTCTGTAATATGCTTCCTGAAGTGGGTCATGCCAAGCAAGGTGAGAAAGTTGTTTTCCTAATTTGAAAGAAACTCCTAAACTTACTGTCCAAGCATTATCAGATCTTCTTGCGTTAAGCATATTGTACTTTGATCCTGGAGTAGAAGGTTCATAATCATTAGGATCAGCCCATCCGCCACCATCGAACTCGTCATCACCACTGATGATGTACATTGTTCTTGCTTCAACATCAATAAGTTTTGAAACATTATATTTCAAGCCGATACCTCCCTGATAGAAGATTGAGTTAATATCAATATCTTGTTTGATGAATAAAGGAACTCTTTTTGGATTGTTGCTCCATCTGTTCTCATCATTATCGTGTAATGATGTTCTATATCCCTGCACACCAATACCCATATACCCATGGAAAGCCCATCTGTAAGGAGAATGGTTATCTATTCTTCTGAATAGGTTAGAGAAGTTGATATCTCCTAATAAAGAGAACTGATCAAATTGAGTTGTTGCGGTAGCTACTCCGGCAGTTACACCAGCAGCTCCAGGTAATTGACCCGTCTGTTTAGTTTCTCCTCTTGTATACATTAAACTTAAGCCGAAAGCGTGAGAAATTTGTTTATCTACACTTACGTAAGCATTGTACCCCCAATTGGTCTTATCACCACGAAGAGATTTAAGATCCGAGTGAACCATAAATGCAGGACCACCTCCAACAGAAATAGACCAGTCTCTGAAACGTCTGGCTTTATTGTCAAAAGGCTGTACATTTGCGGAACCTGAGGAGAATGTATTAGGATACTCAGTAGAAGAGTTTACTGTAGTACTGCTGTTCTGAGCGAAAGCTGCCATTGGCAAGGTTGTAGCCAATAAAAATAAACCTAATTTCATATGTTTTATGTTTTAAATAAAATCTTTTAATAATATTCTCGAAAATTCCCTTTCAAAAAGATGTTTTTTATGAGGGATTTCTAATCTTTCTGATTTAAAAATTAATTCATTATATTTAATGATATCAATATCTATAACTCTGTCTGTGTAGCCACCTGTTACTTTTGAATCATTAATTCTTCCCATTTCAATTTCAATATCTTTAATGCAATCAAGCAATTGAATTGGTGAAAGATGCGTTAATATTATTACTGCAATATTACAAAAAATATTAGAACTGGCAAACTCTACAGGATCAGACATTAAAAATTCGCTGATCTGTGAAATTTCGTTTCCGGCATCACTTATTTTCTGTAAAGCAAGCTCAATATTTTTTTTTTGCTCTCCAAGGTTACTTCCTAGTAACAAAACGACCCTTTGCTGCGACATATTAGAAAATTGATTGATTTATGAGAAGTTTCTTTAAAAATGTTTTGGCAAATATAGTGGCAATAATTATACTTTTTGCCGTATTTTTCGTCTTTTTCATTATGATGCTTGTGTTCAGTTCTATGGGAAGTGATAAGTCTGTTACAGTGAAAAAGAATTCGATTCTAACCATTAATTTAAAGACCAGCATCATTGATAGTCCTACGGAAGAGCAAATGGGATTATTCGGAATAAGCGGGCAACAGAATAAAAATATTCTTTTATATGATGCATTGGAAGCAATCAATAAAGCTAAAACTGATGATAATATTAAAGGAATCAGTATTGAAGCAGATGAGCTCAATGCAGGGCTGACTCAGATTGATGATCTTAGAAATGCTATTGAAGATTTCAAGAAAAGTGGAAAGTTTGTATATGCTTACGGAAATGGAGTTTCACAATCGGCTTATTATTTAGGATCAGTTGCGGATCAGTATTACCTTCATCCGGCAGGTGGTATTGAGTTAAAAGGACTTGCTACTGAGGTGACTTTCTTTAAAGATTTTGCAGATAAGTACGGTATCGGTATTGAAGTGATTCGTCATGGTAAATTCAAATCTGCTGTAGAGCCTTTTTTAAGAAATGATATTTCTCCGGAAAATAAAGAACAGTTGAGTACTCTTCTGAATGACCTTTGGAAAAATACCTCCAGTAAAATGGCTGCATCAAGAAAAATTGATACTCTTCAGTTCAAAACAATTGTAGACAGCTTATACGGAATGATTCCTGAGCAGGGATTAAAATATAAACTAGCAGATAAGCTTGCTCAGAAAACAGAATATGAAGACATGCTAAAGGCGAAGCTTAGTATAAAAGATAAGGAAAAGCTGAACAAAATTTCTTTGGCTAATTATATCAGCTCTTATGCAGATGAAGATACAACAGGAGAAAAGGTAGCTGTTTTATATGCTTCAGGATCTATTAATAATGGAGATCAGTATAATGATATTCATTCTGAAAAATATGTAAAGTATATTAAAAAACTTCAGGAAGATGATAAGGTAAAAGCTGTTGTTTTCAGAATTAATTCACCTGGAGGAAGTGCTAATGCTTCAGATGAGATTTTATTTGAACTTCAACAGTTGAAAAAGAAAAAGCCTTTGGTGGTATCATTTGGTGACTATGCAGCATCAGGAGGTTATTATGTAGCAATGGCAGCAGATAAAATTTATTCTGAACCCAATACTCTTACAGGTTCTATCGGGGTATTTGGTGTAATGCCTTATTATAAAGATATCGCGAGCAAAAACGGAATCCGTGCAGATGTTGTAGCAACTAATGCAAACTCTATGTATTATTCAGGATTGAACGGGGTGACACCTTATGGAGTAAATATGATGACAAGAAGTGTAGAAGGTACTTATAAGAGATTTGTACACTTTGTTACCCAAAACAGAAAGAAAACATTTGAACAGATTGATGATGTAGGTGGAGGTAGAGTATGGAGTGGAGCTCGTGCTAAGCAAATTGGTCTTGTAGATGAGCTTGGAACATTAAATGATGCTGTGAAATTTGCAGCACAGAAAGCAGGAGTGAAATCTTATCACGTAGAATCTTTCCCTAAGAAAATGTCACCTTTTGAACAGTTATTTAAAGATCTGAATGAAGAAGATGTTTCTGCTAGAATTATCAAAAATAAGATTGGTAAATCAAATTATGAGATCTTACAGCAGATCACTGATAAGAAATTGCAGTCTGAGGTAAAAATGGAAATGCCTTACCAGATAAGAATTAACAACTAACTCAATTATATTGTACAAAAATCCCGGATCTGAATTTCAGATCCGGGATTTTATTTTTTATTAACGTTACATCAGCTTTTCTTTGTTGCCATTCCGTAAATCCAAAGGATAATTAAAGCTCCTCCGATAGCGAGAATCCAGCTTCTAGGATTCCAGAATGAGGTGACGTCTCCCCAATGTAAAATGTAAACTCCTATAGCTCCTCCTACAAACGCTCCGATAATTCCAAGGATAATGGTAATTAGCCAACCTCCTCCCTGAGTTCCAGGCATAATTAATTTAGCGATTGCACCTGCAATAAGACCGAATAAAATCCATGTTATAATTCCCATAGTTGCAAATTTTTTTAACTGTTAATATTTAAAATTGATTTGTTATACTAATACAAGGGAAAACATGATATAAATCATCTTTTCTTGAAGAATGAGTCTACAAATTCCGTACCATTGAAAAGCTGAAGGTCCTGCATTTTTTCACCTACACCTATATATTTCACTGGAATCTGAAATTGATCTGAGATACCGATAACAACTCCTCCTTTTGCTGTTCCGTCTAATTTTGTTACTGCCAAAGCATTTACCTCAGTAGCAGCTGTAAACTGTTTAGCCTGTTCAAATGCATTTTGTCCTGTAGAACCATCAAGAACTAATAGAATCTCATGAGGAGCATCAGGAATTACCTTCTGCATTACTCTTTTGATCTTTGAAAGTTCATTCATAAGGTTGATCTTATTATGAAGTCTTCCTGCGGTATCAATGATTACAACGTCTGCATTTTGAGCAACAGCACTTTGTACGGTGTCAAAAGCTACAGAAGCAGGATCGGAACCCATTCCTTGTTTTACGATAGGAACATCCACTCTTTCACTCCAGATGGTAAGTTGGTCTACTGCCGCCGCTCTAAATGTATCAGCAGCTCCTAACACTACTTTTTTACCTTCTGATTTGAATTGGTGAGCCAGTTTACCAATGGTTGTTGTTTTTCCTACACCGTTTACGCCTACGACCATAATGACATATGGTTTTTTTGTAGTATCAATATTTCCTGTTCCGGCATGAGGGTTTTCCAGTAATAAACCAGAAATTTCATCACGAAGAATTTTATCCAGTTCGCCTACACCCACATATTTATCGCGTGCTACACGTTCTTCAATTCTTTCTATGATTTTGATAGTAGTAGAGGCGCCTACATCGGATGCAATAAGTACTTCTTCCAGATCATCCAGAACTTCATCATCTACTTTGCTTTTACCGACTACTGCCTTCGTCATTTTTTCAAAGAATCCCTGGCTGGATTTTTCCAATCCTTTATCTAGGGTCTCTTTTTCTTCCTTTTTGAAAATATTTTTAAACCAACTCATAGTTTTAGTTTATTCTTATCTTTTGTTGTTAATCACTGCTGTGGCTTCTACTTCTATCAATACATCATCTCTGAAAAGCCTGCTTACTTCTATAAGGCTGCTTACAGGTGGATTTTGAAGGTTGACATATTTATCCCTGACTTTTCTGAAATCAGGAGTTTTTGATATGTCTGTGATGAAGATGACCAGCTTGACAATGTCTTTGCCCGTACCTTCATACTCTTTTAAAATATTTTCAATGTTCTTGAAAATCTGATGTGATTGTTCCTCCACATTGTTTCCCACCAGATTACCTTTTGAATCTAAAGGAACCTGACCAGATAATAAAATCATTCTGGAAGTACCGCAATCAATGCTTACTGATTGTGATAATCCCGGGATGCTGAAAACTTTTGGTGAACTTCTGTATTCTATAGAATCCATTGTTTTCTGACTGAGTGAAAATTGAAAAATTACTGTACATATAGGGACAAGAATTTTCTTCATATTTCACTGATTAATAATCTGGTGAACAAAGATAACAAAAAAACTACCCAAAATATGAGTAGTTTTTTATATTGTAAATAAAGTATTGATTATTTTTTCAAAAAACCATCTACTTCATCAGCATTCATTACTTTTTCTTCGAAAACGTAAGCTCCTGATTTAGAAGACTTAACCATTTTCACCACTTTAGTCATTTTTTTTGACCCGGTTTGTAGGGTTGCTACTACTTTCTTTGCCATTGTAAATTATATTTATAAATTACTTGATTTCTTTGTGAAGGGTAGATCTCTTAAGAACTGGATTATACTTTTTAAGCTCTAATCTCTCTGTAGTGTTCTTTTTGTTTTTCGTAGAAATGTATCTAGACATTCCTGGCATACCGCTTTCTTTGTGCTCTGTACATTCAAGGATTACTTGAACTCTATTTCCTTTTTTTGCCATGATCTATTAATTCTTTTTAATCAATCCGTTTCTAGTAGCTCTTTCAATAGCTTCCTCGATTCCAATCTTGTTAATCACTCTCAATCCATGAGCTGATACTTTCAGTGTAACGTGCTTATCTTGCTCTGGAAGGTAAAACTTCTTCTCTAATAAGTTAATTTCAAAACGACGCTTCGTTTTGTTATTAGCGTGAGAAACGTTGTTACCAACCATTGCACGCTTTCCTGTTATTTGGCAAATTCTTGACATATCTCGATGTTCTTATTTGTATAATATTTGAGAGTGCAAAATAACGAAGAATTTTTTATATAGACAAATCTTTTGGAAAATATTTGTAAATAAGTGGCTGATTAATAATATTGATTTTTTAAAATACCCGAATTTCCGGGATATAGCAGAAAATCAGTGCTGATATATTTCATGCAGGCTTTTTTTCAGAAAGGAAATTTAATATTCTATCTTTGTTTTTAATTAATCTAAATAAAAACAATATGAAGAGAATTTATATTCTATTGTCTATGCTTCCAGTTGGTCTGTGTGCTCAGAGTTTTACTGAGGTACAAACCGGAATGAATAACTTTTATTTTTCTGCTGCTGATATTGCTGATGTTGATAATAACGGTACCCTGGATATTGTAGTCAATGGTGCCATAGATTCTGATGGAGACGGGCAGCCGGATGCTACCTATAATGAGGTATATCAGAATAATGGTACAACATTACAGCCTTATACTGATTTTGGAGGAGATGTGACGCATCTGGGAGATGTAAAATTTATCGATTATAATAATGATGGATTGATGGATATTATTTCTGCGGGACAAAGCTATATGGATATTGTAAATTATAAGCAGTATCGATTTAAAAATACAGGAGTAGGTTTTATCAAAGAAGCAGAACTTCCTGGTAAAATTTATGGTTCCATAGAGGTTTTTGATTTTAATCATGACGGAAAATCTGATTATGCACTGAACGGAACTCAGTCCGCACATGGAGGGGGCTTTAGAAATACTATTGATTTTTATAGAAATACCGGCGACGGATTTGAAATGACTGAAAATTGGGTAGATGGCACTCAGAACGGAAGCTTTAAAGCGGTTGACCTTAATAATGATCATCTGTTAGATGTTATTGTGATTGGTTCAGACATGAATGGAGATCCGGTGTCTAAGGTATATATGAATCAAGGGGGGACATTGGTTTACACACAGAGTCTTGATTCTCTTATTTCCGGTAAGCTGGAGGTTGCTGATTTTAATGCAGATGGCTTTCAGGATATTGTGGTAGTAGGAAAAGATCCTAATGATGATCCTTACATTGCTGTTTTAATGAATGATGGAACTGGAAATCTGGTGACACAGCAGATGGATTCATTTGATATTTCAGAAGCATCTATAAGTGTAGGGGATTTAAACAATGATGGCTACTATGATTTTATCATTTCTGGAGATATTAATTATAATGCAGTTGTAAAAACTTATTTATATGATGTAGCCAACGGTACTTTTACAGAAGGAATAACGTCTGGATTGTATAACCTTGGAGGTCCGGGAGTCGTACAGTTGTTTGATTTTAATAATGATCATCATCTGGATGTATTATTGGCTGGTTTTGACTGGTCCAGTCAGGATATACCTTCTTTGACCAAGCTTTTTAAAAATAATGCTCAGACTACAAATGCAAAACCAACAGCACCTACCCAACTTAATGTATCAAAAAACGGAACCCGATTTAATTTTACATGGAGTGGCGCCACAGATGATAAAACTCCTGTACAGGCATTACGTTATGAAATAAAAGTGGGATCAACTCAGGGAGCGCAGGATATTGCAAAGTATATTGTGACAACGCCTTCATGGTTCCTGGATTTAGATCCATCAGTTGAAAATGTTTATTGGAGTGTAAGGTCCATTGATGCTTCAAAAGTATATTCTGATGCTTCTACATTAGGTACATTATCAACGAAAGAATCTAACGCAAATTTTGTAAAAAAAGAACTGCTTATCTATCCCAACCCAACCTCTGATAAGGTTTACATCAAAGGTGATAAAATTTCGGAGGCTGAAATTTATTCAATGGACGGAAGAAAGCTAAATGTGACATTAAACGGAGATCAGTCTATGAATGTTTCACATTTACCAAAAGGAATATATCTGTTAAAACTGAAGATAAAAAATGAAATAACTACCAAAAAACTCACTATTAAATAACTGAATCATTTATTCTATCTTGAGAGAAGCTAGACGTCCAGCTGGCTTCTCTTTTTTTATGAGGATAAGCTGTTGGGGGCTTCATGAAAATATCATTAAATATTTCCCTCAGATTTCACAGATGTCTGTAGTTATTTGTGTTTGAAAATAAAATCTGCGTTATCAGCTCAATCAGTGAGAAATTAAGAACTCTCAGATCTTGCAGATAACGCAGACTTTATGTATTGGTGAATCTACTTAAAAATTAAGCTTTCTTTGTTTTTGCCTGAAACCATTTAATCAGATAATAGAACAATAAGAATCCCAAAGCAAACATTGAAAATCTTGAAAGAAGATCTCCTGCTCTTGAGTAGAATGTTAAGTCTTCATAGAGATTTACTTTTGCGAATAATGCTGTCTGATCACCATAGAAAGTATCAGCAATCACTTCACCTTTCGCATTGATGTGCGCTGAAATACCACTGTTGGCAGCACGGGCAATTTCTCTTCTTGTTTCAATGGCTCTTAATTTTGCATAAGATAAAAGTTGCTTGTGTCCTTCTGTAACGCCCCACCATGAATCGTTGGTCATAATTCCAAGGAAATTGGCGCCTTTTCTTACATAATCAGTTACAAATTCTCCATAAATACTTTCGTAGCAAATAATAGGAGCCATTTTTCCCTTGTTGTAAGGGTTAGAAAATGCCATTCTTTCTTTATCTGTTCCCAGAGAAGCTACTGTTCCGCCCAGATTAATCATTGCATCTCCCAGAATAGGTTTCAGAACGCTCATATAAGGGAAAATTTCAACTCCTGGAACGAGTTTCCCTTTATGATATACCTGGACCTTTTGCTGTGGTGCAATCTGGATCGCGGTATTGTAACTTTCTGCCCACACGCCGGAATTGATCGGGTAAGCTTCCTTAGGCAGCGTATTAGGATCAAAGTATAAACGATGTGAAGATATTCCCGTTGCGAAAACAGATCCCGGATGTTGGGTTAAAAATTCTTTTACATTGTTGATCAGTAAGCTTTTTTCAAAGCCTGTTTCAGAAATTGAGCCTTTGCCCGGAAGTGCTGTTTCAGGAGCAATATAATAATCAATCTTTGTGGTGGAATTTTTTCCTGCAAGGGCAAGAAGATCCTGCTCAATCGTTAAACTGTCTTTGGAATACTTTTCAGCATAAGGATCAAGATCAGGTTGCAGCATCAGGACATTAACCTGTCCTGAAGGCTTTTCATTAAAGCTATTGTATTTAATAACCGAAATGATCATTGGAATAGCTATTAAAGCCGCTACAATAGAAGAGTTTCTGATCAGGTCTTTTTTCTTTCTTCCTGCTTCCCAAGTTCTTATGGTGTAGAAAATTAAAACATTAATCAAAAGAATCCAGAAACTTCCGCCGGTTGCACCTAAGGTGTCATACCATTGAATCAGTTTCGGATAATCAGAAAATACATTTCCTAAATTCAGCCATGGCCAGGTAAGTTCCCAGTTCAGATGAAATTTTTCAAAGCTCATCCAGATCGCAATAAAGAATCCAAGCCCCCAATAGGTTCCTTGTGCATTTTTATACCAGTGATAGCACTGAAAAACCAATGAATACAAAAGAGAGTTCACAAGCACCGGAAAAACAACTGCCATCATAGAATGACTTCCGTCCGGGTTTTTGGACCCGTACAACCATCCGGTAGTGACAATATTCCAGATTACAAAACAAAGGTAAGAGAGTCCGAAAATGACCCAGCTTTTTCTCTTATAATTTGAAAATTTTGAAATTCCATGTTCCATCATCAGAAGAGGAACAAGAGCAAAAAATATAAAAAACGGAACTCCATAAGTAGGCCAAGAGACCGACAGCAGCATTGCTGAAATAAGTGTAAGTAGAACGTATTTCATTAAATTATTTTAACATACAAATTTAATGTTTTTGAAATGAATATATTAGCATCTGATGTTAAAGAAAATATATAAAATTATTATCATTCCTTATACGCTGCTTTTGCTGTACCTGATGTTTCTCGGGATGGGCAGATTTCAGTATGATGACAACCTGATCACCGTGGAACCTATATTTTCTACCATCAATTTTATAAAAGGAATAAGAGACTGGAAAGAGATTGTAATAATTGTTCTTGGAAATATAGTGATGTTTATTCCTTTTGGTTTTCTTGGATGGGTTTTTCCCAAATTGAAAGACCTGAAGACGCTTGTTCTTAATTTTATTCCAGCGATCACTATTGTAGAAGCACTTCAGTATTTTACAAGAATGGGAATATTTGAGATAGACGATATCATCCTCAATACTTTTGGGGTGTATTTAGGGTGGTTGATGTATCGGTTTATCGAAAAAAGTTTAGGAATTTAGTTCTTTAGCGCGTTTTTCAGCATTTAAAATTCCCTGTTTTAAAATTTCTTTGAAATGATTTTCCTCGAAAGTTTTTAATGCTGCTTCTGTAGTTCCGCCTTTGGAGGCAACGTCTTTTATAAGCTCTTCAAGGTTCTTCTCCGAATTATTGATCAGATGATAGGCGCCAAGCATTGTTTGTTTTACAAAAAGTTTAGAAAGGTTTTCTTCAATTCCCATCTCAATACCTGCTTTGATCATTGCATCAATAATATAGTAGAAATAAGCAGGACCACTTCCTGAAAGTGCGGTAACTCCATCCAATAAATTTTCATCTTCCAGATACACTGATCTTCCGGTACTGTTCAGTAATCGTTCAATGTTGATGAGCTGGCTGAAAGAAATTCCATCTGCCGCTGTATAGCCTGTGATGCCCATTCCTAAAAGAGTTGGAGAGTTCGGCATGGCTCTTACTACCAATGGGTGGTTTAATGATTTTTGAATCTTTTCAATATTAATCCCCGCCATGATGGATAATACCATCTGATTTTCCTTTAATTTAAACTGAATATTCTGGACAACAGTCTGAAAATCCTGGGGTTTCACAGCAATAATAATTAAGTCAGCATCAAATTCCGTTACTTCGTCAAAAGTGGATGTCTTTGATTTGGGAAATTCTTCTGCTATTTTGGAGATCTTAGACTGGCTTCTGGTAATAAGATGAAGGTTCTCCGGTTTGATCAGATCGTACTTCAAAAATGATTTTGAAAATGAAAGTCCCATGTTTCCGGCTCCTAAAATCGCTATTTTCATGCTGTGTTGATTTTTTAACGAAAATAATGTTTTTTATTATGATGGAAAAGAGGAGTAGTCAGGAACGTGTAAAGTACTTCTAACTTCTATCCTACAGCTTCCAACCAAAAGGTCCGGCGTTTGCCGGACCTTGTTATTCTACAGGAAACTCTGGTCTCCTCATTTTATATTTTGTTCCGGAAAGGGCTTCCAGGAAAGATACTAAAGCTTTTTTCTCTTCTTTTGTAAGTTTTAACGGCTTCAGTAAAGGGTCTGTTACAGGGTAAAGCGGGTCCTGTTGTTTGGCTTCAGGAGAAGGATCTATCATGTGCATTCCGCTGTTGTACATATTAACAACGCCTTCCAGGTCACCAAATAATCCGTTGTGCATCCAAGGTTGTGTAAGCAGAAGATCTCTTAACTGAGGTGTTTTGAATTTACCAACATCTTCAGCTTTTTTAGTAATATTATATAACCCAAGGTCTTCATATTTTCTTTTATAATACGTTAAACCGATATTATGAAAAGATTCGTCTGTAAGATATTGTCCGCTATGGCAATTCATGCAGCGTGCTTTTGTTCTGAAAATATGCATACCGTAGATTTCTTCATCAGACATAGCGTTATATTTTCCTTCAAGGAACTTATCAAAACGGCTTGGCTGACTTTTAATTGTTTTCTGGAAATCTGCAATTGCTTTTACAATTCTGTCATAAGTAACTTTCTCATCCCCATATGCATTTTTGAAGAGAGGTTTATATCCTTTTAATGCCTGAATTTTTGCAGGTAAAGTTTTCACATCCATTGCCATCTCGTGATGCGCTCCTAATGGTCCGGCAGCTTGTTCTTCAAGAGTTTTTGCTCTTCCGTCCCAGAAAAATAATTGCCTTTCCGAGATATTGTACAGCGATATTGTATTTCTGTTACCCTGAAGGTGATTGTTGCCTAATGCGACATGTCGTCTGTCTGACCAGCCCATTTCCGGGTCATGGCATGAACTGCAGGAGATCTGATTAGATTGGGATAATTTCGGATCAAAAAATAATGTTTTTCCAAGAATAACATTCGGTTTGTCCTGTTCCTTAAAAAATGTGGAATCTGTTTTAATAGGAGCAAATTCCTGCCATTTTACACCATAATCGATAGTTGGTTTTGACCATTCTGAAATTGCCTTTTTATAACTTTTGATGATATCTTCAATGGTAGGATCCTGAAGGTTCAGTACATCCTGATTTACCTTAGATGTAAAGCTCAATAAGATCATTGATACCCCACCTAACCCCCAATATATTAGTTTTCTCATGATTAAAAGGTTATTCCTATGCTTGCTGCTACAAAATTATTATTATTTTTATGAATCTTCTGAGTCTGATATTGAGCACTTACAAAGAACGCGGGAAGTTTCTGTAGCTTACAATCATATCTTACTGAAGCTCCGAAAGTCGTAATATCACTTGCCTGAAAATTATAATCTTCAAGGATCCACGCATCCACAGCCGCATTTCCGGCAGAGGTGAGAGCGTTCATGGTTTTACCAACTGTTCTTTGTGAGAAGTAAGGCTGTATTGTCAGGATTTGATTTTCCTTGATCTTTTGTTTATAATCTGCATTGATCCCGAAATAGGTGTATACAAATTTCTGTCCTGCAGAAGGATAAAGTCTTCTTTCTTTAATCTCTTCATAAGCGAAAAAAGATGTCGCTGTAATAGAGTAGCTATCTTGATTGTATTGATAAAATCCTTTTACAGAAGTAATGTAATCTTCCTTTCTATATGATTTTCTTTTAAAGATCTGTTGCAGACTTGCTGTATTTAAAGAATAACCGTACTCAGAGCCTGTTTTTACAGAAGAGGTGAAGTTTGTCAGGAATCCGAGCCTGTTTTTCTCATTTATGCTGAAAAATTTGGCGCCTTCCACTTCAAGAGTTTTATTTTCCAGATCGGAAAGATCAAAAAATATGTTGGAAGAAAGGCTGTTGACATAGCTTTTAATATTATTGGATCTGCCTAAAGCAGCCTGAAGATAGAAATCTTTTCCCTGCTTATTCATGATCTGTAATCCTCCTTTATAAGCAAACTCTTCAAAAACAGTATTAGGATTGCTGCTTCCGTTAAAAAGATAGTTTGAAAATCCGAAACTCGTCATTTGATAAGTATAAGGTCTTCCCAATAAGCTTTGAAAGGTAATAGAATTGTTTTGAGTATACTTATTGAATTCCCCAAAAATTCCTATTTCATATGCTCTGAAAATATTATAATTGAGCCCAGCTTTTATACGGAGATCAGAAGTAGTACTTTTCATTCTCGGGTCCTTTGCACGGTATCCCATTTGTGCAAGATAGCTTACCTGTCCTGCAAAAGTCCATTTTTTGAATTTTTGTAAATATCCACCCGTAAACTGATAACGTTCAACGTTTAATTTTCCACCGGCAGAATCGGCTATGATGTAAGGAGCTATACGATCATAATCTAGTGATTCATTCCATCTTACAAGTTCCGTTTTCAGTTTTTGGTAGCTGGCATTTCCCCAGACATATCGGTTGGGCTTTAATTTTTGAAATGATTTTGCTTCTACAGTCAATCCTCTATCGCCATTTCCCAATTGCTGACGGTAAACTTTTTTATCATCTTTATGATATCCGACATTGAACTCTGAAAATGAAGAAGAACTGTAGCCCGACATTGAAGCCGGGTTTGAGAAAAAATTATCTTTAAAATTTCTTTCTGTATCATATTGATTATTGATCGTCTTAAAAAGACTGATGCTGTCCTGTGCCTTCACAGAAAGAAAACACATATTAGAAAGTAACAGAAAGAAAGATGTCTTTATATTTAGCATAATATCTTGATGATTGTATTATTCTGGATGAACAATACCATTTTTTAAACTTGCTTCGGAGTCTTTCACAAAATCATTGGATGAATTGTTGGTATCCATATAAAGGTTTTTACCAGCACCCATTTTTCCGATAATTTTACGTCTCACAGATTTTCCGAAACGGTTCGGGTCGCTGTCTATTGTACCTGCGGAAGTCCATCCTGCATCAATGCTTGGAGAGGTTAATGTATGCACAAATTTGGTAGGAACACTGTTATTTACTCCATCTATGATCCATGAATTCGGGATTGAATAAACACTTCGTTTGGTAACGTTTCCGGCAGAATTGATATAGCTGAAATCATATTTACGGTTCTGAAGGAATGTTGTTTTTGATTCCCCAGTTGGAAAACGGGCAATAACATAGCTTTCAAATCCTCTGTTATGCATGATAAACATATCTTTTGCAGTAGTGAAAATAACTTCTGCATTGGGAACAGCCGGATTGTCTACCTGTCCAAGAGCGGGAGCTTTTGAAGGGTATTCGAAATCTGCGTTATGAAGATCAAAAGCTGTACTTGTCTGTGCTTTATGATTGATGGCGTTATCTGCTACAACAATAAAATCTCCCGGCTGCACAGCATATCCCCCTGGCTGAGTTGGTAAAACTAAAACCCCTTTTACAGGGAAGTACTGATTAGAATCGTATGGTGTAGGGTTGTCATCTTCAGTTGTCATGAACTGTGATTGTCCGATGATCAGATTATCTGCATATAAAACCTTATCCGTATTATTTACGATTTTAAAGTAACGGCTTGAGTTGTAGTTTTTGCCATCCGGAGTTTTTATTCCTGTAAAGAATACTTCTTCGATGATAAAATCTTCGTGAAATGCTTTAAAATATAAAGGAACGGTAACATTAGTCACCAATTTGGTAATATCTACGCTGGATGATCCTGCTGCATCTGTGGTTTCCATCTGATTGGTTACGACCTTGCCGTTTACCATAATTTTGTAAGAACCATGCGGAACTTCTATAGAAACGGAGCTTGCTTTTTGGCTTTTTTCGGTAATAACAATACCCGTATTTACTTCTCGAACTTCAATGTCCAGCGCCTCATAAGAGGCAATATTTTCTCCTGTAAAAGATAAAGTTAACACCCCGTTTTGTCCGGTTTGTACCCCGAAATCATCATCAGTACATGATGTCACTGTAAATGCAGTGCCCATCAAGGCGACAAAACTTAATAGTAAAATTCTTTTTTTCATGTTACTTAACTTTTGATATGTTTAAAAATTGTAGTTTAATTCCATTCCGAAGTATGGGGTATTCATTCTTTTTCTGTAAACCTTTACATTATTGAATGTGTAAGGTGCTCCATAGTTGAAAAGCCTGTTGACAAAAAGTGAAGTACGAAGAGCTTTGTAAATACTCTTGGTAACTTTTATATTTCCTGCAATTGTAAAAGTGGTAAGCCTGTCCAGATTATCTGAAACAGAAACGTTTCTTACCAGCCATTGTTTATAAATATCTGTTTTGTCTGCTTCTGTGAAAGGGTGTATGGCGCCATCCAATCCATAATACGAAATAGGTTCAGCAATTCTTCTGTCATTTCGCTGATGATCATACAGACTTCCCTGTATAGAAGCTGATACAATCATATCCAGACTTGGAAGGTAGGTGTCTATCAGTAGGTTGTAATTTAAATTGGAATTCACATATCCAACATCATTCTTGTAAATTCCGTAATAAGGATAGCCATCTGCGCCAATGCTTACCGTAGGCTTCCAGATAAAAGGAGTAGAATTTCTGTATTGCGTTTTAAACCAAGCACCTGTGAAAGTAAATCTTGTATTGATTGCCTTGATTCTTGGTGAGGTATAGCCAAACTCAATTCCTTGTTTTAATGTTTCACTTCCGTTTCTTGTTGTAGAGTAAACTCCGAAAATTCTTCTCATTTCATAAGGAACACCCGTTAAATCTGGTCCATCAGAGGTCCATAGAGAAGGATCTACCTTCGTAGCATCATATTGTTTATAGTGATGAACGGCTGTCTCATCCATAGTACGGAAACCATTGGTCATATTTTCTTTAAAATAAGTCAGAAAGAACTCATGATTTCTGTAGGAAAGATCTAAACGGATTTCTTTTTTTATACTTTTTGCCGCCTCAATTTCTTTATTTTCTCTTGACTGAATATAAGTCATGAAGTTAACATATCGGTATTGTGCATCATTGTGATAATAATTCAATTGAGTATAATCCCAGTATTCATTATTGGGGTAAAGCATCAATAGAGTAGGTTGCTTATAGAAGAGACCGTATCCTAAGGTAATATCTGTTTTTAAAGGATAATTATTGATCATCAGGTGAGGAAGGCTGTACTGAAAATTCAATCTTGGTTCCACAAAAATCTTTTTACTGATGGCATAAGAATTATCAATTCCCAGATTTTTAGATAATCGTAAACCTGCATAGAATGTAAACTTATGCTGATCAAAGTTATAGCTCATCTGATCACCCATAAATGCTGCCAAAAGACTAGATGCCGGAATATCATTGTAAGGTCTTGGTCTTGTAATTCCTGTGTTTGCAGAAGGAGGTGTTCTCATATCGTACTGAAGACCTTTACCATTGTTTTTAGAATATCTCCAGTCAAGCCCTGCTTCATACTGATGCGTGATTCCAAATGTTTTTTTTATTCCGTTTGCCTGTAAAAAAGCGGTTATGTCCAAAGGCTTTCCTTCCGTAGAAAATTCAGCAATATATCGAAGATCAGGAAAATATCCTACGTTCTCGCCCTGTTCAGTAGCAAGTGAAAAAGAGCGGGGACCAGATAATTGAACCAGTTTTACCTGCTCTATCTTTTCAAAGCCTTGACGAATCGCTGTGTTTAAAGTTAACTTATTGAAAAAAGAACTTTTATCCAACAGGTAGATGAAGTTATTCGTTAAGCTGATTCTTTTATTATTAGATTCATATTTATCTGTAGACGGATATCCGTTATCCGGATCATATTTTTTATGGTCAATGTTTGTGGAAAAATCAATAGTTGATCTCCATTCCAAAGGTCTTGACCATAATGTGGAAATCTTCTTTGAACGGATGGAAGCCGTGATACGTTGGTAATTTTCAAAATCATCAGTAGGATTAGATTTAGAATCCAGAAAATCTGCACTGGCACTCATATTCCATTTGTCATTGATCTTAAAACCTTTGCTTACGTAATATTGTTTACTGAATCCATCTGCCTTAAACCTTGCCTGTAAAGGAGATGCATTGATTTTACGCTCTATTTTAATTAATCCCGAAGTCAAATCTCCATAAGCTGCTGATGGAATTCCCCGTATTACTTCTACTTTTTCAATATCATTGGTGGAGATCGTTCTCATATCTACTCCTGAAGTCGTTGTTTCTCTGCTTTTAGGTGCTTCCAGAAACTGGCTTTTATCCAGAGAAACCTGCATGTCCGAATTAGAATTGATAATATTATCATCAATCATAAACTGAACTCCCAGTGATGAGGTATTGTATTGATTTCCTGAATAACCTCCTGTATTCTCTCTTAAGGTTGCTCTGTTGGTAGAGTTTAATACAGGTGTTTTAGCAAGTCCTCCCGGAAGGAGTTCCATTAAATCTGTGAAGCTTGAAGGCTGTAAATGCTGCATTGCCTGTCTGTCAATAACAGATTTCGTCGTTAACCCTTTACTTTCTTTAGAAAATACAACGACCTCTTCCAATTTATTAATCGGCTTAAGGTTTATCGTGATGTTCTGTGATGAAGTAAGCGTGATATTTAGTTCTTTTTCCTGAAAATCAGGGTGAAGAATTTTAACGTGGTGTTTGCCGTTGGATACGGAAATAGCGGCATTTCCGTTTTTATCGGTGATTAAAGAGGTCTGGTCAATTGTAACGGAAGCCCCTCTCAATTCTTTATTGTTTTCGTCAAAAACAGTGATGTTCAGTTGTGATTGTTCACTTTGAGCCTTTATAAACTGTGTGCTGAAAAGCAAAATGAAAACAAAAAATAAAGATCTATTCATTTTTATTTATTCTAAATAAGCGGATCGCAAAATTATTAAATATAATAATGCTGACCAATAGTTATTTAGAATAAATTAAAATAATAAGACAAAAATCAGAAATATAATTCTGATAATGTTATATAATCTGATGCGGAATTTATATAATATTCACTTCCCTTTCAAGTTCTATCCCGAATTTTTCTTTTACAGAATTGATAATTTCAGTGGAAAAATCAAAAATTTCTTTTCCGGTAGCGGTACCGGTAGCATTAATGATTACTAATGACTGAAGTTTGTGTGAAGCTACATTCCCAATTTGTTTTCCTTTCCATCCGCATTGTTCTATCAGCCATCCAGCAGGAACTTTTACCATCGCCCCGTTAGGATATCCCTGAATATTCTCAAACTTTTGCTGTAATGCTTCAAATTGAGCTAAAGGAATCGTAGGGTTCTTAAAGAAACTTCCTGCATTTCCGATTTGCTTAGGATCAGGTAATTTGCTTTGACGGATATTGATCACCGCTTGAGACACATCCTGAATCGTAGGTTTTTCAATACCCAGATTCTGTAGTTCAGAAGTAATAGCACCATATTCAGTTTTGATATGATGATTTTCTTTGGTAAGTTTAAAAGTAACTTCCAGGATGATGTATTTTCCTTTTCCTTCCTGCTTAAAAATAGAATCTCTGTATCCGAATCTGCACTTTTCAAGATCAAAAGTTTCTACAGTCTGATTTTCTAAATTGAGTACCTGACAGTTTACAAATACATCTTTAATTTCAGTTCCGTAAGCTCCTATATTCTGCATTGGAGAAGTTCCTACATTCCCTGGAATTAAAGAAAGATTTTCCAGTCCGCCATAATTTTTACTCAGGCAAAACATTACGAATTCATGCCAGTTTTCTCCTGCTTTTGCAGTAACCAGAACTTCATTGTTGTTAAGGTTTTGCTCGGAAATACCTTTTAAATTAAGTTTAATAGCAAGACCGTCAAAGTCCTTTGTCAGAAGAATATTACTTCCGCCTCCTAAAAATAAAAGTGACAGAGATTTCTCTTTTGAAAAGTTGAGAGCGTCTTTTAACTCTTCAATGTTATGGATTTCAATGAAGTATTTTGCTTTAGCATCTACACCGAATGTATTGTAAGGTTTTAAGGAAAAATTTTCTTGCATGTTTTTATTTGTATTCTTTAGGAAGAATCTGGTCTAATTGCTCTTTAATCTGCTGAAGTTGTTTGTAATGTACCGTGTCCACATAAGAATTGACATACATATGTGATTTTTTGGGAGTACGAATCTGAAAAGTTTCATCAATTCCGTCTACAGGTTGTACACTTGGAGAGCTTTTGATATAATCCAGATCTTTGATATTGACGGATGAGGTCAGTTTTTTCCATGTTGCAGGACTGATTGCGGATCCCCATTTTTTATGAGTCTGATTTGTCGTTAACCCCTTTTCTACATTGATGGAGTCTTTGGTAACTTTTATGATCCTGTAATTGCCAAGCTGCCCCCCTACATTGGATAAACTGATAAAGTTGATCTCGTTTGGGTTTTTACTAACCGGTTTTTGAGGTTTCGGTTGATCACAAGAAAAAAATGCCGACAGCAAAAGAATCGAAAACAGTATTTTCAGATGGATATTTTTTGTTGTCGGCATTTAAATATAATTTTTATAGGCTAAATTCTTCTCTGTACTTTTTTAAAGCTTCTTTCAGAATTTCAGCACTTTTCTTTAAGTCTTCTTCTTTTAAAACATAGGCAATTCTTACCTGCTTTTTACCCAGTTCAGGGTTGCTGTAGAATCCACCTGCCGGAGCTACCATGATGGTTTCGTTGTTCAGGGAGTATTTTTCTAGCAGCCATTGTGCGAATTTCTCAGTATCATCTACCGGAAGTTCAGCAACGCAATAGAAAGCACCTCTTGGCTTAGGGCAGATTACTCCTGGAATAGCATTTAAAAGATCTACTAAAACATTTCTTCTGTGGGTATATTCTTCTCTTACAGCTCTGATATAAGGACCATCATTTTGGTGTGCTGCTGTCGCTGCAATCTGTCCTAAAAGAACAGGGCTTAATCTTGCCTGAGCGAAAAGCATTGCTGCATTACGGATTTTTTGAGAACGGGTAACCATACATCCGATTCTTACTCCACACATAGAATAACGCTTGGATTCTGAGTCGATAATGATGCAGTTTTCGCTTAATTCAGGGAAATCCAGCATTGAGATCTGCTGTTTTCCGTCATATACATATTCTCTGTATACTTCGTCAGAGATAATTACGATATCATATTTTAAAGCAATTTCAGAAAGCTTTTGAAGCTCTTCACGAGTGTAAAGGTATCCTGTAGGGTTTCCAGGGTTACAGATTACAATTGCTCTTGTTTTTTCAGTGATTTTTTTCTCGAATTCTTCAATTGGAGGTAATGCAAAACCTGTATCAATAGTTGAAGGAACAGCCACTACATTTACGTCAAATGTGCTTGTGAAACCATTGTAATTTGCATAATAAGGCTCTGGAATGATCACCTCATCACCTTCGTCACATAATGTAGAAATGGCAAAATTCAGGGCTTCAGAACCACCGTTGGTAACGATGAAGTTATCAGGGGTCAAATCTGAAAAACCTAGTGAATGGTAATATTCTGTAAGGGCTTTTCTGTATTCGATATTCCCTTCAGAAAGCGCATATTCCAATACTTTAAGATCAATATTCTTTAAAGCATTTAAAGCTGTTTCCGGAGTTTCAATATCAGGCTGCCCGATATTTAGGTGATATACTTTTATTCCTTTCTGTTTTGCTTGTAACGCAAAGGGAACCAGTTTTCTTACCGGCGATGGCGGCATATGAAGTGCTCTGTTTGAAATATTCGGCATTGTTCAAAAAATTTGTATGACAAAAATAGGATTTAATTTCTCAATAATAAAATTAAGGTAAGGAAGATCGTGCCTAATTATGATGTAAAATCCTTTTCCCAAAGAGAAAAATTTTAATTTATTAATATATATGTTAAGTTAATTTTTGATAATTATTTAAATATTTATTAAAAATAAGTTTTTTATATTGATATTTTTCTTAATTTTCACCACAAATATGAATAAAATGATAATAAATTTATTTTCTAGAGTAATTCCTGTAATTGCTCTTCTTTCAGCTTCTTCTTTGATAGCACAAAATTTTCAGACCATGCCGATTAGCTCGGGGTACACCCAGGATGTAATTGCTAATGGGGTAGGCTCTGCCGTTAATTCTACAACATCTGATGTAGACGGAGTTTCTTATGCTTTTGTATCGAGAGATTTTCAGCTGACGTCAAGCAGTACACCGCTCTCTTATGGTCTTCCGGTAAATGGAATTGTTAATTCAGTGGTGGCATCTACAGCCGGACTAAGTTTTCAGTTGGGTGATTATTTTGGAAATAATTCTTTGAAAATCAATAGTTCTGCTGCTGGTAATAATTCAGGTATCCTTACATTTACGACTCCTGTAGCAGCTTTTAAGCTTTATATGCTTTCTACCAGTGGTAGTGGAACATCTACTGTAAATATTACGGTGAATTTTACGGATAATACCACACAGACTTTTACAGGACAAACTATTTCAGACTGGTATGATGGAAGTAATTTTGCCATTCAGGGAATTGGAAGGATTCTAAGAACAACAAACGCATTGGAATCCAGTTCAAGTAATCCCAGATTATATCAGACGGCTTTAACTATTGATCCTGCCAACCAGACAAAGCCTATTCAAAGTGTAACGGTAACGAAAACAAACAGCTCGGGAGTCATGAATGTTTTTGCTTTTTCGGCGGATGCCTATACGACATGTCTTGCTCCTGTTTTATCAGCAACCGGAACAGTAACTTCAAATTCAGCTGAAATTTCCTGGACAATGCCTGCGGGAAATCCCGGAGTAAGCCATGATATTTACTATAGCACAAGTGCTACAACTCCTACTGCTGCTACCACTCCAAATCATTTTGATGTTCAGGGAACGTCTTATACGCTTACTAATTTATCTCCAAGTACTACTTATTATTATTGGGTAAGAACAAACTGTATCGGAGCTACAAGTAAGAGTGCGTGGTCATTCTCGAAATCATTTACAACATTATGCGGATCAATCGTTCCTTCATATACCAATGACTTTAGCAGCTTCCCGGGAAATTGCTGGGCAAACAATTTAACAGGAGGAAGTCCGGACACTGGACCTACGGGTACTACTACATCACCATTGTGGGCATCGCGTAATTTCTTGAATGTTGCTGCTAATGGACCTTCTGCTCATATGAATATTTATTCTACTAATAGAACTGGCTGGCTTAAAACGGTACCTTTTAATCTTTCAGCAGGGGGGTATAGAGTGAAGTTTAAATACGGTGTTTCTACTTATTCCGGCACTGGTGCTTCAGCTATGGGCGATGATGATCTTGTTCATTTTATGGCTTCAGAAGATGGAGGAACTACCTGGACAATATTAGAATCATGGGGACCTAACAACGCTCCGTCTAATACTGCTACTGAATATGTTTATAATCTAACCAATAATACAGGTGCTAATACAATATTTGCATTCTATGGAACTTCAGGAGCTGTAAATAATAACTTGGATTATAATTTCTATGTAGATGATTTTACTGTAGAGGCGGTACAGCTAAGCACTTCAGAAGTAAATCGTAATGCAAGGAAAGCAGAAGTTCACCCTAATCCGTTTAAAGATATTCTTTATATAGCAGATGCGAAAAATGTGAAATCTGTGACAGTAGCAGATACTTCAGGAAGAGTAGTTTCAACTGTTGAAGGATCTGTGCAGGAATTAGATTTAAGTAAATTGAATTCAGGATTGTATTTTGTTACCCTTCATTTTAAGGATGGTTCTCAATCTACTGTAAAAACGATCAAGAAATAATTTTTTTAGTGTAAGTAAAGTTGGGCGGCAGTACATTTTGTATTGCTGCTTTTTTATGATGTAAGATGTATACCTTAGCATCTATCAATACTTTAAAAAGAAATTAAGTAATTAATAATTTTTGTTAATTTGAAAATCTAAAAACTTACTGAAAATGCAAATTTTATCCACCTCATTAGAAGATTATCTTTCTAAGATTCCTGAGGAAAGACAGGAATCATTTAAAAAACTTTTTGATGCAATTCATGATAATCTTCCAAAAGGTTTTGAACAAACTTCCAATTATGGAATGATAGGCTGGGTTGTCCCATTGGAAACTTACCCTGCCGGTTATCATTGTGCACCGAATACTCCTTTACCATTTATTAATCTGGCTTCACAAAAGAATTTTATAGCTTTATATCACATGGGATTATATTCCCGCCCTGAACTTCTGGATTGGCTTGTTACGGAATACCCGAAATATTCCAAAAAGAAGCTGGACATGGGGAAATCATGCGTACGCTTTAAGAAGCCGGAAGATATTCCTTTTGAGCTGATTGCGGAACTGAGTCAGAAAATGACGGTAAAGGACTGGATTGATATTTATGAATCTCAGTATAAGAAATAAAAAAGGCAGGAAGCTGGAAGAGGGAGGCTGGAAGTTACGGTTGAGTTTCTGAGAACTTATTGTTTTATTATTAAAATTTTCCCCGATTTTGAAAGGATAATTAATGGGTATTTCATTCATTTTTTAACGAACATAAACTTCCAGCCTCCCGCTTCCGCCTTCCTTTCTTCTAAAATCTTATATTTTCAAAAAAG
>NZ_JCAKRW010000012.1:0-119148 GCF_059515185.1 Chryseobacterium sp. CS2K3
GGAAAAATTTTAAACATTTGTTTGAGGGATGGGAGTTCGAGAGCGTGGAGGGTTGGAGAGTTGGAGGGTGGAAGAGTTTTATAGGGGAATGCTATAGATATGGTAGAGCAATGTTGGGGTATTGTTGCTTAGTTGCTGGTTATTGGTTGCGGGTGTTAAGTTGCGGGTTGCTCGTTCTTAAGTCTTATTCTCAAAAAACGTCAATAGTAAGGTTTGGCTAAAGCCGGGGGAAGGGAGAATATTTGTTTGAGCGGGCTAAAGCCCATTCCTATTGATGGGGTTTGTGAATGGTAGATGGACAGAGGTATGTTTTTTAACCACATAGCTTGATTCTGCCAATAGTTGCATTTCTCTCTATATATTATAGAATATAGAAATGAGAAAATGGGAGTATGAAAATTTAGAAAGTTTAAGGAGAAATTGGATTATACTATAAAAACAGAATAGCTATTCTTATTATATATACATAACCATTCTTATATAATATATAAAGATAACAAGTGGAGAGAAGCCAAGTTCAAAAAGTGGCACAAACTATTACATATAACAACCTCTTCCCTAGCCCCGATAGAAACGGTTACCCCACAGCAGGAGATGGGAAAGTTCGAGGGGATGAGCGTTGGAGAGTAAAGGTGCGAGGAGTATGAGTGGATAGCGGGACTAAGCTCCTGAAAAAAGTCAATAACTGAGAATTTGAATATCCGAGAGTGGAAGGATTTGAGGAGAATGAGGATATTGGAGAATCAATACAGATAGATACCTCATCCGGATAAGATTGATTTCTAAAAATAGAATTAGAAAAATCGTTTGATTAAAAATTTATAGGTCCAATAGCCAATGATACAGCCTACCGTATCAGCAACGATGTCTAAAGTTTCCATAGATCTGCCCAGTCCCATTTCTTCCTGAAGAATTTCGGTAAGAAATGCATATATAAGGATGATCTGAAAAAAGTATGAGAATTTTATTTTTGGAAAAGCAGCAATGAAAGAAAATCCTAAAGCCGCAAATATACTTACATGCAAAACCTTGTCAATACCGTTGAACATAAACCAATATTCATGATTTTCTTCCCCCGGCTTGAGGAGCATATAAGTAAGAAATGCCCAATAAATGGGCAATATCTTACTAAATATTTTTGAAATCTTATCCAATGATAGCTTGGTAATCTTCAGCAGAAAGTAATTCAGACTGATCTGCACCGTCAGCAAGTTCTAATTTGATGATCCATCCGTTTCCATAAGGATCTGTATTTAACAGCTCAGGCTGGTCCTCCAATTCTGAATTGAATTCGATAACTTTTCCTGAAATAGGTAAGAATAAATCTGAAACAGTTTTTACTGCTTCTACACTTCCGAAAACGTCTCCGCCATTAAGATCATCATCTACAGTATCTACATCTACGTATACGATATCTCCAAGTTCTCCCTGAGCAAAGTCTGTAATACCGATTGTAGCTACATTCCCCTCAATCTTGATCCATTCGTGATCTTTAGTGTACTTTAATTCTGATGGTGTGTTCATTTTTAAATTTTTATTTTGTACAAATGTATTCAAAATTATACTAGCTTCAAATATTGGATATAAAAAAAGTCCTTCAAAACTGAAGGACTTTTAAATTTATATTATTTCTAGAATCCGCCGCCGGAATCTCCGAATGTAAATGTAGCGGAAATACCTGCTCTGATCGTAGACAGCGGGAATGCTGTTGAGATCTTGTACTTGGAAGTCATCTGTTCGTAGAAAACTCTCAGGTTCAGGTTTTCGGAAACATTGTAGTCTGCAGAAAGCTTGATATTCATTAATCTCTGCCCTCCTGTTACCTGTGCATCATTCAACAGAATGTTCATAATGGAGGTTTTGCTGTCTCTTAATGAAATATCTCCTCTGATGTTAAGATCGCTTCCCTTTCCTCTTGTTCCTCGTCCTCTGATATTAGCTGTTCCTAATCTGAAGTTTCTGATGATGTATCCAAGTCTTACTACATATTCTGAGTTTGAATCTTCAGTAAGGGTGTGGTTTACTAATCCCAATACCATCATTCTGTTTTTATTATACTGGATTCCAAACTGCATATTGTTTCTCATCGTAACATCTATCCCTAAAAGCGGCGAGAATGATTCTACATAGCCCACCTGAGCAAAGGTATATGGATTAATTTTATCCCCTCCGTTTTTATCAATAACGCCAGCATCGTCTACAGTCTGATAGAAACCGTTTGGATTGCTATGATAGTCAATGTTTCTTTGAATTCCTGTAGCCGTATAAGTGGAAGTATACACATGTGAAATGTCAAATTTTGTAAACTGTCCGCTGATCATTGGAATATTCTTTAATCCTGAATACGTAATTCTCCAGTTTGGCAATGGCATTCCTGATTTTTTAGGATTACCCATCGGTGACATAGATCTACCTTCAAGAGCTGCTCTAAATGCAGGAATCAATACATAAGAATTGGCAATACTGTAATGTTTCGCAAATCCATCATTTCCTACTTCTGCGTTAGGTCCTGCCAACTGTAATGACATTATTCTTGCATTATCCCTGATTGCCTGATAAATTGCCTGTCCATCTTTAAATGATGAATTAAGAAGTACCGTAGAATTGGAATACGTTGTCATATCCGTAGCGAATGTAAATTCCGGATCAGGAACTCCTCCGTTGGTATAATTGAATCCTGTATGGGAGAAATTACTGTTATAATTATGTAATACATTAAAATCAATTCTTAAGTCATTCATTGGCATCATCTGTAGATTCGCTCTGAACTCTTTAGTGGATGTTTTTACGTATGGATCTGTCATAAACTCAGAGTTACTTACCCAGCCTCTTTCCATTACCGTTCTTCTGATATCAGCCTGAGATCCGAAAAGAAACCCAATTGTAGGACCACCTAATGTCTGCCCTGAACCATACCAGTTAGGCGCTGACAATAATCCAGGAAGTACGGTACCATCACTTTCTGTATAGCTGAAATCCAATTGCTTGAATGAAGTCAGAAAGAATGCTGCACTTTGAAGAACCGTAAGCTTGTTTTTGAATTTATAGTTCTTATATCTATATCTATTTTTCTCCCATTGCTTTGTATAAACAGTATTAAGGGAATCCATTTCCTGCTTACGTTTCTGAAGCTTGGTACTTATATTTTTAAAATATTTAAACTGACCGAAAAATTTAGGTATGTCTGCTGTTCCTCTTGCTTCTAAAACACTTGTGTTTTGCCCAATGGAACCTAAGCTTTCTACATGATTATTATTCGGATTTACCATAGTGTATAAAGCTGTACTTCGTGCATTCCAATTGTATGTAAATGCATAGCCTAATTCTGCCTCAAGGAAGTCCATATAAGGAAGATACTGGAATGGCAGCTTATAACTTAGCTGTGCTTTATGGTTATACAATACTGGTCGTCCTGCTCTGAATACATTTCCGAAAATAGACTTATTGTCCATAGTATTTACATCAATGTTATCATTTAAGGTTCTGGTTGCAGAACTGATCTCAAGTTTTAATGATTTTGTGAAATTAAATCCTAAACCATACTGCCATCCGAAATAGAAATTTCTGTTTCTAATCGCTTCCATATCTCCACCTACATTCCCTCCTAAAATCGCTTCAATATTTCTGAATTCAAGTTCATTGTAATTTCTGTCAATTTCAGTTCGGAAAGAGATTCTTGTAGGGATAGGATTAATATTAAATTCTTTCACCCATCTCAGATACTTCGTTGATTTTGCAGTATCACTAATCATTTTATTGAATGGTTTTACTGACCAAGGTGTGAAGGTATAATTATAGTCAATATATCCTCTCAGATACTGTCTGTAATTTCTCTTGGTATAAATATCTCTGAAATAATCATCGTTGTATACCGCAGTTACCGAAACGTTTTCAATATCGTAAAACTTATTCTTTCTGTTCTGGTTTACTTTCTCTTTACGCATATTCACAACTCCGATACTTCTTTGCTGGGTATATGTTCTTGCTACTTTTTTCAGCTGTTCTCTGTTTGGAGCTTTACTGAATTCCACATCGGTATCTAAAGGATTATACTTCGGATCTTCGATTGTTTGTGAATAAGAGTAGTTTAATGGAATTTTAAGCCCTGTTTTTTCCGGAAGAAGTTTATCTACATTCACCGCAGTATTAATGCTGAACGCTGATTGTGTAGACTGATTTCTTTCTGCCGGTTTTGAATCTATATTTCCAAAGCCTACTGATGTATAAGATGCATTCGTATTTACGGTTGCAAAGTCTCCAAGGTTGAAATTTAAGCTTGCATTCGCTGCATAACCTCCATCATTATCAATATCAGAAAGACGGATTTCGTTTACCCAAAGAACTCTGCTTATAGCGGTTGTTGGCAATCCTCTGGTAATTCCGTTTTTAACCCCAATCATGATGGTTGTAATATTTCCTAAACTCGGACGTCCTTTAACATAAATTCTTTTAAAATGATCTCCCGGTTCAAAAACAGGATCTAAAAATCTTTTTGCAATATCGTTTGGATACGCTTTATCTCTTCTGATTTTAGCATCAACAAAATTCTGAATATCAAGATTCACTTCATTCTCCATTGGCCATATTTCCATTGGAGCAGTAGCATTTATTGAAGTTAGATTCAATGATGCTTCATATTCATAATAGTTGTCCGTTGCATCACTACCAAAACGAATAAAGAATTTAGTATTTGCATCAAATCCTTCTTTTCCTCTCAATGCATCATGAGCATGTACAAAAAGTTTAAGCTTTTTATATCTTCTCATATCCAAAGTAGTATTCTTAAATACTCCTTTAGATTTACCAGAAGCAAGCTCGTTAATCTTCATATATAATGAAGCTTCATTCTGTCTTTGTGCTCCTGCGTTTCCGCTTAATACCTGTCTGTCAATTCCCGGAGGCAGTACATATGGAGGTCTGTTAAGTGCATTCTCTTCAATATTTACACTTCCTACTTCCAACTGATTGATTTCATTATCTTCAACTACTCCTTCATTTGGAGCTGGATCAATAGGTGCGTCTGAATAAGTAGCAAGAGTATTGGTATATTTTCTCCAGTCTGATCTTACAAGGTCCATTGTACCAAATCTCAACGTAGAAGTATTTTCAAACCCTGCTAGCATTAATCTTGCAAATCTTACATTATTAAGTACGTTGGGTTTGTGAGTTCCTTCCTGAGTATCATATTGAGAAACCGGTATTCTGAATAAGAACCATTTCACATCGGAAGACTGTCCGTTCTGGAAATCTGCTTTTACCGTTTTTACATCTACGATATTGTTTGTTCCCAATGAAAGACTTGCCTGATCTAATTTTACGACATACTGATTATAGTTCTCAACCTGATCAAGGTTATAGTCTCTGTTAATATCTTCAGCATCCGGAGACTGTGAAGATACATTCAGGGAGTTAGCTTCTGAGTTTCCTTCAGGGTTTCTGAAATATTTATATCGCTGAACCAATGAAGCTGCCTGGCTGCCTGTAAATTTATCTGACAAATAGAATACAAAGTCATCCACAGCAGGGTCTACCATATTCGTTACCGGATTCACAAATGTATTCCCGAATCTCATGGCTTCCTGATCTGAGCTTAAACCATCATATCCAACATCCTGAGTTTTTCTTTCTTCTCCTTCAGTAGAGAATGCATATAAAATTGGAGGTTGTTTTGGCTGTATCCCCCAATTTGAATTGGTAGTGGAAGATGGTGTTGATGCAGTAGGAAGTCCGTTTTCATACAACATTTTTCCATCCTTAAGGATATCTTCAGAAACGTTACCTAAGTGTAATAAAAGTCTTGCATTTGTTCCCAACTGATTACCATCAGCATAAGGGTCCATCATCCAGAATTCTACATATTCAATATTTGAGCTGATAAAATTCGGAACACTGATGGGTCTCATAATCCCCGCCCATCTGCTTTCTGGAGTTTCAGCTCCAGGGTTTACGTTGTATGGCCCTTTTTCACCAGGATAATAAGAAATATCGAACGTATTGGTATAAGTTTGTTCTCCTGCTACAAAGTCTCTGTTATTATAAATCTCAGAATATTGTACTCTTCTTGAAGCGTGATTCGATACGGATTGTTGGGTAATTCCTGTAGGTGCTTTTCCTCCAATACCCCAAAATCTCGGGTCAATATTATACCATGATAACAATCCTCTTCCATAGCCGCTTGTTAAGTCATCACTCGCTGGAGGAATATTAAATGGTGCTATCGAATTTTTTTCCGGTCTTGATGCTAAACTCCAAGCTCCAGGTTCTTTTAATGAGATTTTAGAAGTTGTCTGTTCAAAATCATCAATATAAGACTGGCTGTTGGTCGCCTTATTTAATCCTGGGATAAGATAAGCTCCTTCCATTCTGAAATTAATATTGGAAGGCGCTTCAGTTTTCACCAATGGAAGTTTATCGGTAAGTCTTGTCAGGAACGGTGCCTGATTGTTATACATCAAATTAATACCTGCCATGGTATTATTTACAGCTTCCTGTCCAAAATTTACTTTTTGGGTAAGCGGCGATTCTGAATAGTTAACAACTGTACCCCCTAATATAAAGTTCTCACTAAATCTTCTCTCCAAATTTAATCCTAAGAATCTTTTTCTTTGGGTATTAAAAGTCAACTGGTTTTCTAATGAAATATTAATAGCCTGTCCCGATTGTTTTACGTTCTCATTAATTATCGTAACGGTACCAAGCATATAGTCTACGGTATAGTCTACCCCTTCGGCAAGCTGTACTCCATTTGCAGAAACTTTTACAGATCCCTGAGGTACATTTACCGCTCCCAGGGAAATACCTTGCCCCTGCACCCCTTTATATCTACCTTCGATGGTATAACGTTGAGGAACCTGAGATTGTTGACCTGCTGAAGGTTTTATCTGATCGTAAATATCATGAAACACATATTGTGGATCATTAGTTCCTAATACCTGCTGCATGTAATTACCGAAAGGCTGTACTTTGGTGAAGATAATCCTCCCGGTTTCCGGTCTGATGGTAACCCCATTCACAAAGTCAAAAATTCCATCACCTTTGGTCCCATCTTTATTGCTCTGAATATCTCCATTCATATTAAGACGATCCCAGTTCAATAGTTTCAATAAGTTGATATCCTTTACAGGTGTATCCGGAAGGTAATTTACTTTACCACCAGTTTTTTGATCCTTATAATAGATATTCAGCATGAAGTTATCCGGAGATACCTGCCCTGCATCAAGGGAATAAATATTCTTCATCATCAGATCCCATGTTGGGGAGCTCGTATCTGTAGTGGTATTTGATCTTAATATTTTAGTAATCAGAACAGGGCTTTCTTCAGAGAATTCCCCTACTTTATATACTTTATTGCTTCCATTAACGGTATAAGAATATGATACAGCCAAAAGTTGAGTGTCATTTAACTTCTGGTTCAAAGAAATATACCCTAACTGAGGTTGGAATGTATATTCGTTGGAATTCAGCCTTCTTGCTTTCGTATTAAAAGTATAATGTTCACCATTTATATAAGGCTCCGCAGTTCCCGGAAATACTTTACCCTGAAAGGTCGCATTATAATCCTTACCCGATTCTCTGGTTCCTGCTGCTGCCGAAATAGCATCATACAATCCATTGAGAGAGTTATCAGGCGAAGATCCTCCGTTTTCACCAAGATCTCTGACCCCGATAATACTCTTCTGATAAGCAAGATTACTATTTCCCTGGTCCAGTACCCAAACTTCTAATCTGGTAATATTGATCGTTGAATTGATTTGTGGATAATTAAGTAATGCATTATCATACTTATTGAGGAAATAATGTCCTAAAAAGTAGTGCTGGTTTTCTTCATAATCAATGGCATTGACTTTAAAGTTATTCATTACACCACCACCTTGCACAACAATATTTCGGGCTTCACCCTGCTGTTGAGAAAGAACAACTGTTCCAAAGGTTTTCCCTAGCTGGAATTCTGTTTTTACCCCAAATAACGATTGTGATCCACGGATTAAACTCGTTGAAAGCGGCATGTTTACGTTACCAAACTCAATCCTTTTAATGATTTTATCTTCTCCGCCTTCGTTAGGCTTATCAACATTTCCAAGCCCTTTGCTCTGAAGATCTTTCCAGCTTCCTTTTGCCTGCCAGACAAGATTCATTCTGTTTTCGAAAGCAAAACCACTCTGGGTGTCATAATTGGCTTTCAACTGAAGGTTTTCTCCCACTTTACCCAATAATCCCAACTGAATTCTCTGATCTATATCAAAAGTAAAGCTGGTCCTGTTCTGTGGCAGGATCAGCGGGTTGTCTATTTTCTGGTAAAGTCCTCCGAAGTCAATGGATGCATATCCTGAAGGGATGATCTCTATTTTATTTCCACCGAATATGGTTTCAAATAGTTTGTTATTGATCATTAATGAAGGGATAAGCCCTTTCTTTCTGGCATCAGTTTTGTCTTTTCTGAAGAGGAGATTATATTTATCAGATTTCTCCTTATAATACGCTTTTGTCTGGGTAGCGAGCATATATTCTTTATACTCTTCCGGAGACATGGCTGTAGGAGGACCTGTAATTGTATTTCCTATTTTGGGATATACATAGTACATCCCGGTTTTGATATCGTAGTAGGCTTCATACCTCGTGGGGTCTGCCACCTCATATTGTTTTCTTATAATCGCTGTATCTTTGGTCTGCTGCGCAAAAGCACTTACAGACATACACAGGAACGACAGGAACAAAAATATCTTAAAATGCTTATTATTCGCCACCAAATGTTAAATGTTTTTTAAAATTTGTTTAACCAATTCTTCAACCGAGACGCTTGGATTTTGTTTTAAAATTTTATCAGCAATCTTCTCACTTGTTCGTTTAGGAATTCCTAAAACTTCTAATGCAGATAACGATTCTTCCTTGATTTTATTATCCACCAATGTGGAAATACCCTCTGCAGGACCACTGAATTTCTGGACTTTATCTTTAAGATCAACAATAATTCTTTCGGCTGTTTTGGCTCCGATCCCTTTTGCTTTCTGTATCAGTGCACTATTCCCAGAAAGTATGCCTGAAGCAATTTCATCAAGACTTAAAGTAGACAACAGAATAAGCGCTGAAACAGCTCCTACTCCGTTAACACTTATTAACAGATTGAACATTTCTTTTTCTGAACGAGTGTTAAAACCGAACAGAAGGTGAGCATCCTCACGGATTATTTGTTGAATGAATAAAAAAGTTTGTTGATTTAAAACCAGTGTCTGTGAGGTCATTAAGCTGATCCCAACATAGTAGCCAACGCCTTGTACGTTGATTACGGCATAGGTAGGTGTAAGTTCTTGAACTGTACCTTGTAAAGAAAATATCATTATTAATTTTTGAAACTCCCCAAATATAGCAATTTAAACTAATTAATAATTTCATTTGACGTACGAATGATTTTTAACTTAAATTTTGAGTCAATATTCAATCTTTTAAATATAAACGTAAAAAATTTTGAAATTCAGAAGCTTCGTATTCTATCGTTTCGGAATTGAGCTCAATTTTGAGTATTCATTCTTTTCTTACCACCATACTTCAAGCTGTAATCCAAAAGATATCCCATTGTTTTTCTTTGAAAGTTTCGTATTAAAATCTGAAACCCCAACTAATCCCGTGAAATCATCGGACCAATGGGCATACGTAATAAATGGTCTTAAAACAGGTCTGGAATAATAGCCGTAGTTCCAGGAAATCTGAGGTGAAAATGTTACTTTCTGCAAGCTTCCTTCTAATCCGGACTTGTTATTTTTCATATAATCATTCCCTGCTTCCAGAGCCAGATTAAAATGTTTATTGATATAATACATATAACGAAAGCCAAGGCTGAACCAGTTTCCTGAAATATTCTTATCCAGCAATATTCTGCTTTGATCTGTATTCTTAAGACCTAAATTCCTGTATTGATAGGTAAGAGCTACCTGTATAGCGTTCCTTCTTTTATCATCATATACAAAATTGTTGACTACATCAAATGAACTGGAATGATCGAGATCATAGATCGTATTCTGATTAAGATTTTCAGATATTGTTTTCCCGGAATACCCACTTTCTGTGATTGAACTTCCTTTTCTGAATATTAAAGTGGAAGTATGAGTTATATTTTTTTTGGAATACGTCCACCATCCGCCGACAGAATATCCTGAAGATTTTGGTGTTCCTGTTATACTATTCGATGTTTTAAGGCTGTATTGCCCGAGAAGATTAAGCTTGGAATATTCTGAAACCGGTAGATCCAGGTATCTGAAATCGGCAACGTAAGAATGAGCATCATTATTTCCATATTTAAATCGCATGAAAGCCAAATTTAAATTACCGGAATTTTTCACCTGATAATTTTCTAATCCTATTCCCAACTGGGAGTTTTGAGCAGAATTGATCCAAAAATAATCAAGCATTTCTACATTTCTTCGATCATAATATCTTTTTCCAACCCACAAATTAGCATTTTTAACGACTTTATTTATTTTCCCATACAATTGTGCCGTTTCCGGGAAATGTTTATACTCATCGCTTCCATAAGGAATAAATTTAGACATCATATAAGACACTTCATACAGATTCACAGAGTCTTTATCTTTATATCGATAATTGAACTGAAGTTCACCATAATGATTGGCTTCATTTCCCATTCTGAACTTATGTACGCTTTCCGGAGTATTGAAGTTAACCATTTGTCCTCCGTCTGACCATCCTATTCCGGTTCTGAGATAACCGTTTACTGAAAGTTCATGAGAGTGTAAATTGATTTTTTGCGATTTGCACAATATCCCTGTTAATGCAAACAGAGAGAACCCGATTTTTTTAAATATATTGTTTTTCAATGGCTTAATTCTTAAAAGAATCAACTAAAAAACAATACAAATCCTTAACAGATGCTGACCTGTTATAATATGAAAGATTAAAATTATTCTGGAGATTTTATTAAAGGCTTCGTTCCTGTTTCTTATGATAAGACAAGCAGTGAGCTTATGGAGCAACGGTCTCTATCTTGAATACCTTTTTATTTTTTCATGCATTTGTATTTCTGTATTTTAGTATATCTTGTGTTTTTATAGGGTCTAAGATATTAAATAATCCTAATGCCATTAAAAAAAACAGTGTTATTACATTAAAAAGACAACAACCTTGTAAATTTTACACTTTTATCTTAAATCTTAAATAACAACTAAAAAGATAACTTATAAAGAAGTAAAAAGATACACCGCTATTTTTTTTAAAAAACAGCTTAAGCATATCCAAAAAAGTAATTTTTCGTCGATCATCAATAAAAAAGCCAGATGAAAATTTTCATCTGGCTGCATGTCAGTCATAAGACTGTTATCATTTTATTGCTTTTTCTCTCTTCTTTGAGCATCAAGAACAGCAATTGTTGCAAGGTTTACGATTTCATCTACGCTTGAACGCATCTGAAGAACATGTACCGGCTGTTTTAATCCCATAAGGATAGGACCGATAACCTGAGCGACCTTCATACCTCTAAGAATCTTGTAAGATAAGTTGGCACTTTCAAGATTCGGGAAGATGAATGTGTTTGCCGGAGTGGTTCCCAGTTTAGAGAAAGGATAATCGCTTAAATGATCTGCATTCATTGCAAAATCCGGTTGGATCTCACCATCTACGATCATTTTAGGATATTTTTCGTGAAGTATACCTACTGCTTTCGCTACTTTTTTAGAAGTTTCAGAAATCGCAGCAAAGTTTTCAAATCCAAGCATTGCAATTCTTGGTTCGATAGCAAAAGATTTCACTGTAAATTCTGCCATTTTAGCAATATTCACAAGATCTTCAGCTGTAGGATTCTGGTTGATCGATGTATCCGCAAAGAAAATAGGTTTCTTTTCAGAAAGAATCATCATCATTGCAGCTACTTTATCTACACCTTTATCTTTTTCAATCACTTCTAAAACAGGACGTAGTACAGAAGTATAGTTTTTAGAGAATCCTACGATAAGACCATCGGTATCTCCATGCTTCAGCATTAAAGGACCGAAATAATCTCTCTGACGAACATATCTCTTAGCTTTGTACTCGTTCATTCCTTTTCTCTGACGAAGTTTCCAAAGAGTTTCTCTGTATTTTTTTCTGTTTTCTTTCTGGTCGTCATCGCTTGGGTCAATGATTGGAATATCCAGGTTGATCCCATAACGTTCCATCTGCTCTTTGATGTATTTTTTATCACCTAAAAGGCTTGGATACGCAATTCCTTCTTCATAAAGAATCTGTGCAGCTTTCAGTACATTGTATTCTTCAGCATTTCCAAGGGTAATTCTCTTCGGATTGGATTTTGCGCGACTCTGCATCATTCTTACCAATCTTTCATCTCTTCCCATTCTGTCTAAAAGCTGGTGTTCGTATTCTTCAAAATCAGAAATAGATTTTCTTGCCACTCCACTTTCAATAGCCGCTTTTGCTACAGCACTTGATACTTTTGTGATCAATCTGTTGTCAAAAGGTTTTGGAATAAAATATTCTCTTCCGAATTGTAAATTTTGAACGTTGTAAGCCAAGATTACAGCTTCCGGTACTGGTTCTTTTGCCAGATCTGCAATCGCATGTACTGCAGCAAGCTTCATTTCTTCATTGATTCCTGTTGCCTGAACATCTAATGCTCCACGGAAAATGTAAGGGAATCCTAATACGTTATTTACCTGATTAGGGAAATCACTTCTTCCTGTTGCCATGATTACATCTTTACGGGTAGCAAGCGCAAGATCATAAGCAATTTCAGGATCTGGGTTTGCTAAAGCAAATACGATAGGGTTTTCGTTCATGCTCAACAACATCTCAGGAGTCATTACATTTCCTTTGGATAATCCAACGAAAACATCAGATCCTTTTACGGCATCTTCTAATGTCTCGATATCAGTCTGAGCGATAAAGTCTAACTTCTCAGGAGTAAGGTTCTCTCTTTTATGATTGATTACTCCTTTACTGTCGCACATCAAAACGTTTTCTTTCTTCAATCCTAATGAGATATAAAGTTTGGTACAAGCAATAGCCGCTGCTCCGGCTCCGTTTACTACCATTTTCACTTTATCAATATCTTTATTAGCGATCTGTAGTGAATTGATCAAAGCTGCAGCAGAAATAATTGCTGTTCCGTGCTGATCATCATGCATCAAAGGAATATTAAGCTCTTCCTTTAATCTTTGTTCTATATAAAATGCTTCTGGAGCTTTAATATCTTCAAGATTAATTCCTCCGAATGTAGGCGCGATACCTTTTACAATTTCAATAAATTTGTCTGGATCCTTTTCATCAATTTCGATATCAAACACGTTGATATCAGCAAAGATCTTGAATAAAAGACCTTTTCCTTCCATTACCGGTTTTGAAGCTTCTGCTCCGATATCACCTAAACCAAGTACTGCTGTACCGTTTGAGATTACAGCTACCAAGTTTCCTTTTCCTGTATAATCGTATACCGTTTCAGGTTTGTCATGGATTTCCATACAAGGAACCGCAACTCCCGGAGAATATGCCAATGATAAATCTCTTTGAGAAGAGTGTGGCTTGGATGGTATAACTTCTATTTTTCCTTTAGGTTCTGCTTTATGATAATCTAACGCGGCCTGACTAAAATTCTTTTCGTCGCGATTGTTGTTACTTGACATAGGTTTTATTTTTTGTTAGAGTATATATTTAATGTGGTAATCTACTAAGCTTTCAATTGGTTTCTGCACTACATGTCCCACATTTAAATTAAATTCTGTTGCTACAGAACGTAGTATATTTTCATAATAATAAGCAATAGAGCCAATGAAATTGATCTCGGCTTCTGTTGCTTCATGATAAGGTAGAACCTGATATTCAAAGAAACTTTTCATCTCTTCGAAAACCATGTCCTTAAAATAAGGGTGATCTTTTCTTTCAATCACAAATTTGGTAAAATCCGCCAGATAGGCATTTGGTCTGGGTTTGTGATACATGTTTTTCAATGCATCTTCTACGGTAAGCTTATATTCTGATTCAAATTCAGTATGAAGGTCTGAAGGCAGTTTTTTCATAAAATATCTTCGTACCAGCTGTTTTCCGATTGCACTTCCGCTTCCTTCGTCTCCAATTAGGAATCCAAGGGATGGTAATTCAATTTTTACTTTTTCACCATCGAAATAACAGGAATTTGATCCTGTTCCCAGAATACATACAATAGCAGGTTTACCGCTATATGCGGCATATGCAGCAGCCATTAAATCTTCTTTTACGATGATTTCTGCTTTTGTGAATACCTTAACAAGTTCTTCCTGTATAGTTTCGCAGTTTTTTTTCACACCACATCCTGAACCATAGAAAAATACTTTGGTAATTGAATTTTTGACCAACATCAGGTTGCTGTTCTTCTGAATTTCAGGAGCGATAAGTTCTCTGTTGATAAAGTTCGGATTGAAACCAATAGTTTCCGTTTTCAAAAATACTTTCTTAAAGTCATCAAGTATTACCCAATCCGATTTCGTAGAACCACTATCTACAATAGCAACCATATTTTAGATTTTAATTTAAGGGTGCTAAATTATGAATTTATCTTCAATTAGCGTTTAAAAACAACCTGGAAGCTGTCTAAAATCATTAATGCTTAATATTGGTTTTCTTTTCATTGAACTGAATAAGCCAGTCTTCTATTTCATCTTCCAGATAAGAAGCTTGTAATACCATAGCGTTGATAAAGTCATCGGGAACAGGTTCTCCTGTAGAGTTTTCAAGATTCCAAAGTTCATTGGACATATTTTCATATTCAGAATACACTCGTTTGAAGCGGGAGTTTTCTTTCTCAAGAGCTTCAATATTTTTCTGTTGAAGCTGGAATTTTCTGTATTTGTTTTGACGTTTCATACAAATATTGTTATCAATTAGGACATAAAATTTAGGAGGCGTATGCTTTCAATCGCACATTACAAGATAGAAAAAACCATTAACACAAGGATTTGAAAATGAATTTATTATCAGGTTATTGTAACATCATTCTGCTTATTAAAATTAGAAATAATTTTTATTTAAAAAAATATTTTAACAACTTTTTTCAGTGTTTAACATATAGTTATAAATTTGCATATTCATATAATAAGATACCACAATTATTAATACGTGAAAACCATTATTAATACACGGAACACCAAAAGTCAGCATTTACTTCACTTATAAATGTTCTAAGGGTCAATATTATATGATGTATATTATATCAATTAAATGAAAGAAATACTCTTACGCCAGAAACAGGTTCTGTTCTTCATTATTGCAGGAGGACTGAGCGCCATTGTTGAAATTGGCAGCTTCAAAATATTCAGCACTTATCTCCCACACTTCTTCGCTAAAGAAACTAACTTTCATGGGGTTCATTATCCTTTAAGTAATATTTTCTCTACCTGCTGTGGGATTATCACCAATTATTTTCTGAGCATCTGGTTCGTATTTGAAAGAGGAAAGCATTCTAAGAAAAAAGAATTTGCTTATTTTATGGCAGTTTCCTTCTTTTCAACCTTATTAAGTCTTGGGTTTTTCCAGATATTCTATAGTTTTATATTTAAAGATAATATCAATTTAATTTTTTATACCTTGAGCCCGGAAATGATCAGCAAGATTGCAGCAATCTTATTGGTTTCCATTCTTAATTATTCGGTAAAGAAGAAAGTAATTTTTAACGGTTAGGCTGTGGCAAAAATTTTAAACTATCTCTGGAGATTTTGGCTGTTGTTATTAGCATTTGTTTTAACGACTACTATTGGAATCCCTGTGTATCTTTTATCTTTTAATAAAAAACATTACAAATATTCCTATAAGTTTATCCGCTTATGGTGTTTTGGAATGTTTTACGGGATGGGTTTCCGGTATAAACTTATCAAACTTTCTGAGCAGGAAAAAGACCGAAATAAGGAATATGTTTTTATATCCAACCACACTTCTATCATGGATATTATGCTTACCTGCATTCTTTTTCCTCATCACCCAATTTGTTTTGTTGGAAAAAAAGAACTTGTAAAGATTCCTATCTTCGGAACTATTTATAAAAGAGTCTGCGTCATGGTAGACAGATCCAGCGCGAAAAGCCGTGCTGATGTATACCGAAGATGTGCGGAAAAAATGGAGGAAGGCAACAGTATTGCCATTTTCCCTGAAGGCGGAGTTCCTGATGACACCTCTGTCATTCTCGATGATTTTAAAGATGGGGCGTTTATGCTATCTTCAAAACACAACTCTCCTATTGCTGTTTACACTTTTGTAGGGCTTAAGGAAATGTTTCCTTTTGAAAACTCTAAAGGCTATCCCGGAAGAGTAAAAGTCTATTTCAATGGAATTATAGAGCCTACTGAATCTCCAAAAGACTCAAAGGCAGAGGCTTATCAAGTAATTAAAAAAACCTTGATGGAACATTCTATTTAAAAGAAATAGCTATATTTGTTTGCGAAATTTTCAATAAAATATGTCAAAAACCAACCAGCCGACTAATTACCCGGCGCTGTACACACTTGTACTTGTATTTTTTTTCTGGGGGTTTATTGCTGCCGGCAATAGTATTTTCATCCCTTTCTGTAAAAACTATTTTTCTCTTGACCAGTTTCAGTCTCAGCTAATAGATTTTGCTTTTTATACTGCTTATTTTCTGGGAGCGTTACTGCTTTTCATATTCAGTACTATAAAAGGAATTGATATTATCGGTAAATGGGGGTATAAAAAGAGTATCGTTTACGGACTTCTGCTATCCGCCTTTGGAGCAGCCATTATGATTATTGCAGTGAAAAGCAATGTCTATTATGGAATGCTTATCGGGCTTTTTGTGGTGGCATTAGGGTTTTCTATTCAGCAGACTGCTGCGAATCCGTTTGCCGTTCTTCTGGGGGATCCTAAAACCGGAGCGAGCAGACAGAACCTTGCCGGAGGAATTAACTCTTTTGGAACATCCATTGGTCCTATCATCGTAGGATTGGCGCTTTTCGGAACTACTGCTACAGTAGATGATGATCAAATCAAGCATCTGGCTCTTGATAAGGTAATTTTACTTTATACAGCTGTAGGTGCTCTTTTCTTAATTGCTGCAGGGGTCTTCTATTTTTCAAAGAAACTTCCTGACGGTATTTCTACTGAACCTATGGAAAAAGCAGGTAAAGCAAGAAAAACACTGATCGCAATGACAGTTCTTGTTATTCTTTTCTTTATTCCGGTATTCAGCAGTTACAATTCTGAAGAAGCAAAAAATATCGAGACGTTAAGCCAGCAGATAACTACTTTGGAGAGCAATGTAGAGAAAGAAACCAATACGGCTACAATTGATTCTTATAAAGCACAGATTGTAAAAACAAAATCAGATCTGGAAGCTATCAAGCATCCATTGGAGAAAAAAAGAATGATGTACCTGGGTGGTGCATTACTTGTTGTTATTATTTCTCTTTTATTTGCAAACTCTAGCGCTAAGAAAAATGCTGAAGGCTGGGGTGCTATGAAATATCCGCAGCTTGTATTGGGAATGATTGCTATTCTTGCTTATGTAGGGGTAGAAGTGGCTATCGGAAGTAATCTTGGAGAACTTCTGAGTATGCCTGAATTCGGAGGACATCAGTCTTCGGATCTTGCACCTTATATTTCCATGTATTGGGGAAGTTTAATGATCGGAAGATGGACAGGTGCCATTGCAGTTTTCAACCTGAATAAACAACAGCAGACCATTGCTACTATTATTGTTCCTTTCATTGCATTTTCAGTGATCATCGGAATTAATACAATTGCTCAAAAGGATATGTCTCACCTGTATTTTTATGCAATTTGTGTAGCTATTCAGGTTTTATTATTCTTAGTGAGTAAGAACAAGCCTGCTTTAACATTGATTATTTTCGGATTATTCGGAACTGTTGCGATGATTGTAGGATTATTGAGCACAGGAAACTTTGCTATTTATGCATTCCTTTCAGGAGGTCTTGCCTGCAGTATCATGTGGCCTTCTATTTTCACACTTGCCATCACAGGTTTAGGAAAATACACTGCTCAAGGATCGGCATTCCTTGTGATGATGATCTTAGGTGGAGGTATAATTCCGCCGCTTCAGGGTAAACTTTCTGATATTATCGGAATTCACAGCTCGTATATCATTCCTGTATTATGCTTTGTATACATTACTGCATTTGCATATTTGGCTAAAAAATCTTTATTTAGACAGGGAATTAACGTTGACGTTTTAGAATCCGAAGGTGCTCATTAAGAATATACAACACATATATAAGAAGAAGAGATTTTGGGCAGGTATTTTACTTGTCCAATTTCTTTTATTTTACTGTTTTTCAAAGTCTAAGACTATGATTGCTTTTTTTGAAAGTTTCTTTGATTTTCAAAAAGGTTTTCATCAGCTATTGTTCGGCTGGCTTCCATTTTCTGCGGGTGATATTATTTATATCTTATTAGGGATTAGCCTTTTATACTGTTTCATTACTTTATTTAAAAAGAAAAGCAGAAATACGTCTATCATAAGACTTCTTTTGATCATCAATATCTTTTATTTTACTTATCAGATATTCTGGGGAATGCTTTACTTTCAGACTCCGATCATTAAAAAACTTTCCAGCCAGGACAATCCTGATATGGGCAAAGCTAAAAAACTGGCTCTTCAATATCTTGAAAAGTGTAAAATTTCACGACAGGCTGTAAAGGAAGACCAAAGAGGTGTTTTCATCATAACAGACCTAAGATCCGTACAGCTGGAAATCCTACAGCAACAGACAAAAATCCCTAAATACATTTCAAATAAGAAAGTAACACAGATTGCTTCTATAAAACCCAGTGTATTTAAAAAAGTAATGAATTTCACGGGTATTTTAGGTTACTATAATCCCTTTACTGCAGAAGCACAATATAACGGTGAACTGCCACCCACTTTCATCCCGTTTACAACAGCCCATGAAAGTGCTCATCAGCTTGGTTTTGCCAGAGAACAGGAAGCTAATTTTGTAGGGTATCTGATGGGGGTTCACTCTCATCATCCAGATTTGAGATACAGCACTGAATACTTTACTTTAAAAAGTCTTTTAAAATTTATAGTTGATGAAGATCCTGAGTTTGTAAAATCGGTTATCAACAATTATTCTTCTGCTATGAAAAGAGATCGTGCTTATGAGAAAGATTTCATTTTCAGACATCAGGGATGGCTGGATAACTTTTTTGGATTCACCAATAATCTTTTCCTAAAAAGCAATCAACAGGAAGGTTCAGTCACTTATTCCTACTTTATAGACCTGCTTTTAAACTACGAAAAATAGATATAAAAAAGAATCGTATCAGGCGATACGATTCTAAAAACACAAATGATGAAAAAAAATTTATTACCTTGACTTGTTCCCTCATTCAAGGCGATGTAAAAGTACGACATATTTTATAAATACAAAAACATTTTATTTCTTTTTTAAAACTTTATGAAAACTTTATGATTTTTTAAGTTTTTTTGAGTTTATAGTACAACAATATTAATCTCAATCAATCCTGAGATATGATAATAAAAATTCAACTAAGTTATACTTAATGCGTTAAAAAATCACAGATTCAATGTTTTACTTACCTATGAAATATTCGAGTTATCCCCTATTCTTCGTAATAGAAAAATTAGAGTTATCTTGTTTAAAAGAAAACATATCTCTAAAATTTCAAATGATTAAATTGCATTATTAAAAGACCTTTTTGTGGCAACTATTGTTTATCGAAACTATTGATTTTGTTTTTTTCAGAAAACGTTTACTCTTTAGTAATATAAACGTCATATTATTATTGTTATAGATTTCAGGCAAAAGAGAAAATCAGGATGAAGAAAAAAATTCACTTTTGCAAACCATATCATGGTTCTGAACAGCTGAAAAAATTTAATCTTCGAAAATATTTTCTATTGAAATAAAATATAAAATATTGAAAATTAAACCAAATACCCCTACTTCTCTCTATATCTCACTAATAAAAGAAAAATTTTTTTGTTAATTTAAAACATCTGTGTATTTTAGTTAAAAATATTAATATGATTTTTGACAAACTAATTAACTATCTAAAACTCGATAAGCAGGAGTTTATTTTCCAGTTTAATTCCCATCCGAATTATCCATCTGCACTGGCATTTAGCGATACGCTGAACTTTATGGGAGTAAAAAATGACGCCTATGAACTTGATAAAGAATATTGGAATGAACTTCCTGAAGAATTCATTGCAATTGTAGAAAATTCTTTCTCTTTGGTAAAAAAATCAGGAAACAGTTACTCAGTTTACTCAGAAAAAGCAAAAACATTAAACAAAGAAGAGTTATACAATAAGTCTACAAATTTTGTACTTCTGTTTGAAAAAACTGAAAATGCAGAAAGTAAAATGGTTTTCAATTTTAAACCTGTTTTATATGCTATTTTTGCCGTTATACTTATTTATACCCTTCTTAATCAAACGATACAGGAAGCTATTTTCAATTTGCTTTCATTAGCAGGTGTATATATTTCACTGGAATTATTCAATCAGAAATTTGGAAATGCCTCTACGGTCATCGGGAGTATATGTGGAGCTCCTACCGTTACACAGACAGTCAATGCTTGTGACAAAATCATCAAACAAGATAAAACCAGTATTTTAGGTTTAAAATTTTCAGATTTTTCATTAATTTATTTCACAGGACTTGCCGTATTGGGATTATTCTTACCTGCCACCGCTTATATTGTAAAAGGATTTACCATTGTGTCTATACTGGCAATTGGTTATTCACTTTACGTTCAGGCTTTTGTAGAGAAAACATTCTGTAAGGTTTGCCTTTTAATTATTTCTATTCTGGTGGGACAGTTGGTTATCAGCAGTTTCTTTTTTGAAAATTACTCGTTTGCAATTGGTACGCTTTTACTGACGGTTATCCTATGGGCTCTTATTTTTTCTGCAGTGATCTATTTCAATACTTTACTTGAGCAAAAAGAGGAAATTCAAAAATCAAATGCAAAGAACCTGAGATTCAAAAGGAATTATGAACTGTTCAAAAGCCAGTTATTAACAAAAGATAAAATTGACTTTCAGGACACTCAGACTTTTTCGGTAGGAAAAAAAGATGCTAAAGTTCGTATTTCCATTGTTTCCAACCCATATTGTGGTTTCTGTAAAGATGCTCATAAAATCGTGGAAAATCTCTTAGAAAAATATCCTGATGATATTTCATTACAAATGAGATTCAATTATATTCCGGAGAGAGCAAATGAAAAATACAACCAGCTGATCTCAGATCTTACTCACATCTACAATAATAAACCTGAAAAAGAATTCCTTCATGCCATAGAAAAATGGTTTGAAACAAAGGACGAAAGCCAGATCAACACTCTTGCAGGCGGAGTCCCTACATCAGAAAATGTAAGCCCTCTTGTAGCAATGTCTATGGAAAACAGTGACGCCGGATTAAACTTTACCCCTGTATTTATTATCAACGGATATCAGTATCCTGAAAGATATGATCGCGAAGATATTGTATTCTTTGTTGATGAATTAATAGAAGATGAAGACTTTTAGTAAATAAATATTCACAATTCTAAATTTTCACTATCTTAGGAAAAATAAAGCATTAACCAAAAACTATATATTATGAAAAATCTTAAAAGACTTTCGAGAGAGAATTTAAGAACACTGAAAGGTGGTATTACGGAGGAATGTGCAAGAATCCAAAGTGAGGCAAGCTACTGCGAATCCAAAATAAACCCACCTAAGGAAGGAGCTATTAATGCATGTAACAAATGGTGCTACTACTAGGCAGCCATTTCATTGAATTATAATATTGAATAAAGCAAAAAATGTCGTCAGAATATGACGACATTTTATAATGAGTATTAGTTTTGAAAAAATTCCCCTTTTATAAGCAGCCAGACACTAAAGACTGCGGACCCACCTGTCTGAGAATCGTAAGTAAATATTACGGTAAAAATATATCCCTGCAACAAATTCGATCTCTTTCTGAGACCACGCGTGAAGGAAGTAGCCTTTTGGGGCTGAGTGATGCTGCAGAAAACCTCGGATTCCGATCAATGGGAGTTCAGGTTGACTTCAAAACCCTCGTAGAAGAAGTACCTCTTCCCTGTGTTGCCCACTGGAACAAAAATCACTTTGTTGTAGTTTATAAAACAGATAAAAATAACAACGTTTATATATCAGACCCCAGCTACGGTTTAATCTCTTACACTCAGGAAGAGTTTATCAAAGCGTGGATTGGAGAAAATGCCAATGAAAATACAGAAGAAGGAATTGTTCTTATTCTGGAAACCACCCCCGCATTTTTCCAGACTGAATTTGATTCTGAGGAAAGTAAAGCCAGCTTTTCATTCCTTTCCAAATATCTTTTAAAATATAAGTCTCTTGTCATTCAATTGGCTGTAGGACTATTGGCGGGAAGTTTACTTTCACTAGTATTCCCTTTCCTTACACAAAGTATTGTGGATGTAGGTATACAGAATCAGGACATCAATTTTATTTATGTGGTGCTTCTTGCCCAAATTATGCTATTCCTTGGAAGAATGGGAATTGAAGTGATCCGAAGCTGGATTCTTCTTCACCTTTCAGCCAGAATAAATATTTCTATTATTTCCGATTTCTTTATTAAGCTAATGAAGCTTCCTATAAGCTTTTTTGATACCAGGATGACAGGAGATATCATGCAGAGAATTAATGATCACCACAGGATAGAACAGCTTTTAACAAGTTCTTCGCTGAACACTTTGTTCTCTCTTGTGAACCTTATCATTTTCAGTATTGTTTTACTACTCTATGATTACAGGCTTTTCATTGTCTACCTGATTGGTGCCGGATTATATATCGGATGGATCACGTTCTTCCTTAAAAAAAGAAAAGAGCTTGATTATAAAAGATTTTCACAGGTTTCTCAGGAACAAAGTAAAGTTATTGAATTAATCAACGGGATGCAGGAAATCAAAATGCATAACGCTGAGAAGCAAAAACGATGGGATTGGGAATTTCTTCAGGTAAAACTGTTTAAAATAAGGATAAAATCACTTTCTTTAGAGCAATGGCAGTCTGTAGGAGGGAATTTCATTAATCAGATTAAGGATATTCTTGTAAGTTTCTTATCTGCAAAACTTGTATTAAGCGGAAACCTGACATTAGGGATGATGCTTTCTGTACAATACATCATTGGACAATTGAATAGCCCGCTTTTACAGCTTATCGACTTTATTAAACAAACGCAGGACGCCAAAATATCCCTTGAAAGATTAGGTGAGATCCATGATAAGGAGGATGAAGAAAATAAAGATGAGCAGTACGCTATGGACATTCCACACAGAGATATCGAAATTACAGATATGTCTTTCAGATATGTAGGATCAGACGTTCCAGTCTTTGAAAACCTGAACCTTACAATCCCTTATCAGAAAACTACTGCTATCGTAGGAGCAAGCGGAAGTGGAAAAACCACCTTACTAAAGCTTTTGATGAAGTTTTATGATCCTGATAAAGGAGATATTAGAATAGGAAATACAAGTATGAAAAACATCTCTCCACGTTTCTGGAGAGATCATTGTGGTGTAGTAATGCAGGAAGGATATGTATTTAATGATACTATTGCCAATAATATCGCAGTGGGTGAAGACCATATTGACAAACGAAAACTAAGAAGAGCCGTAGAAATTGCAAATATTAAAGACTTTATAGAAGGTTTACCTCTAAGCTACAACACAAAAATCGGAAACGAAGGAGTTGGAGTAAGCGGAGGGCAAAAACAAAGACTTTTTATAGCAAGAGCCGTGTATAAATCACCTCAATATATTTTGTTTGACGAAGCAACATCTGCACTGGATGCCAATAATGAAAAAGTGATTATGGAAAATCTAGAACAGTTCTTCCAGGGGAAGACAGCTGTAGTTATTGCTCACAGACTTTCCACTGTGAAACATGCTGACAAAATTATTGTACTGGACAAAGGAAGGGTTGTAGAGGAAGGAAGCCATGCAGAATTGGTAGATTTAAGAGGCGAATACTACAGATTGGTTAGAAATCAATTAGAATTAGGAAATTAAAATTATTTGGACTGAACACCCATTTATGTTAATAATATTCTTTTCAAACAGAAAAGAAATTTTATCTCAAGAAAATGAAAGAAGACGTTTTAGACAATATCGAACTCCGCTCAGAAAGTGTACAGGATATTCTTACCCAGCCCCCAAATTGGATGATACGTTGGGGAAACACACTTATTTTTGTGATTATCCTGCTTATTTTCGTCATGAGTTATATTATAAAGTATCCAGAGTTTGTTCCGGCTCCCATTATTGTAACTTCTCAAAATCCTCCGGAAAAAATAGAAGCCCGAATCGGAACCAGAATAGAGAAAATCTTTATTAAAGATCACCAGGAAGTTAAAAAAAATGATGTGCTGATGGTGATGCAGTCAGCAGCCAACTATAAAGATGTTCTGGAATTAAAAAAAATCGTTGATTCTATCTCTCCGAACCAGCTATACTCTTTTCCTCTTACGCAGGCCTCCAGATTTAAGCTTGGAGAGCTGCAGGGAGAATATAACAACTTTGCAAAAGCTTTTCAGGATGAAGAACTTTTCAGAAGATTACAGCCTTATGTTCCCGAAAACCTGGCTGCTCAAAAGAGTATTTCTGAGTACAAATTAAGAATGACAACTTTAAGACAGCAGAAAAATCTGGAATCGGTAAAATATGATCTTACTAAAAAGAATTTTAACAGATCTCAGGAACTCTTTAATCAAGGAGTAATTTCTTCGGTAGAACTGGAAAATGAAAAGATCAAATATCTTCAGGCACAGCAGAATCTTGAGAATATCAATATATCGATATCCCAGGCAGAAGAAGGAATCTCAAATATCAACAAAACCCAAAGCGTTACTGCCATCAACTCAGAAAAGGAAAGGATCACTTACTCTGCACAGACTTTACAGCTATTTGAGCAACTTAGAAAATCATTAAAGCAATGGGAGCAAAATTACCTTGTTATTTCTTCCACGAATGGTGTTGCTAGCTTTCAGCAGTTTTTCGGGGAAAATCAATTTGTAAAGCCTGGAGAACCCATAGTTTCTATACTTCCGAAGAATAAAGACAGAATAGTAGGAAGAATGTCTGTTCCGACAGCCAATTCCGGTAAGATTATTCCTGGAGAAAAAGTACTTATCAAACTTGACAACTTCCGTTTTCAGGAATATGGTATTATTGAAGGAAAAGTTCAGAATATATCTCTTATCCCTGATGATAAAGGAAATTATTATGTAGATGTAATCTTACCAAACGGTTTAAAAACAAGTTATAACAAAACCTTGAAATTTGATAAAGAACTTAGAGGTAATGCTGAAATTGTCACAAAAGATCTCAGACTTATTGAGAGATTTTTCTATCAAATCAGAGAATTGCTAGGCTATCAGGCTTAATAGCATAAACAAACATAAAAACCGTTTCTCCATGAAACGGTTTTTTTATAATATTTGATCAAAAAATAATAAACTGGAGGAATTTTACTCATCCTAAGGTATCATATATACATCCGCTTCTCTCCTACCACTCTTTTTATCCCTATTTAACCCGTTTTTCCATTGCTACATACAAATTCCTTATTCAAAACAGAAAAACCGCCTAAAAGCCCTGTTTCAGCCTCAGTCGGTATTTTGTAACTGAATATGTAGGACAATAAAATTGATTCTTATTAAGCAAATACATATCCACTAAGATTTTTCAGCAAGAAAGTTGCATTTCTTAGCTTCGTAAAATAATCTGTCTTTGCGATTAAAAAATAAACTATTGGTTCAATAAAAAATATAGATTTTGTTTAGCTTTCAAATTTTGAGACTGATCCGATAAAATAGGATCAAACGCAAAAATTATGGGCTTAGAATATTTAGATCAGTTTAATTTTAAAATTTAACGCAAAGATTTCTATTATCTGGTGTTGTATTTTAGGAAGCAAAGCTTGAATCAATTGTATTGATTCTTTCTAAGCGTACGCGTATCTACATCGCTTCATCAGCGACTTTTGTCGCTTTCTTAGCTCCCTTATCAATAATCAATTCCATCATGTCTTTGCGTTTAAATAAAATTTAAGTATAAAGCTTAGAGGAGTAAAAAGATAATTTGTTTTTTTCTTCAGATTAACCAAACTTTTTACTTAGTCCCCAACTTTTGAGACTGATCCGAAAAATAACAGAATAACTGTATCGGATTGAGCAACCGTATAAAAATCGAAAACCGCAATCATTAGTTAATGATTGCGGTTTATTGTAGCGAAGACGGGAATTGAACCCGTGACCTCAGGGTTATGAATCCTGCGCTCTAACCAACTGAGCTACCTCGCCGTTTTGGTGGTGCAAATATAGAAATTATATTTTAACTACCAAAATTATTTTAACTTAAAATATTCTAAAACATCTCCAACATGATCTGGTTTGTTGATTATCTTGTTGTTAGCATCTAAAATAAAATACGTCGGAGTTGCATGAACATTGTAAGTTTCTACATAATTACTGTTCCATCCTCTTAATTCAGAATCATTGATCCAAGGAAATGCAGTAATTTTTTTGGTATAAGAATTTTTATCTACATCTAAAGACAGAGCAATTACCTGAATATTTTTTGCTTTTAGGTCATTATATTTTTCTAATAGCTTAGGAAGTTCTGTTTCACAATGCGAACATGTAGACGACCAGAAGACAATTACCTTTTTATCTGCCTTCACATCATAAATAGATTTGGCATTGGTATTCGTTGCCGACTGAAACTTATAATTCGGGAAAGTAGCTCCCATTTCCACATTAGCATTAGACTTCAGGGTAGAGGCAAGTCTGTCTGTAATTGTGCATTTAAGATTTTTAGCTAAACCAAGATATTTGTTTTTAAACTCATCCATTTGGTATACATCAAAAATATCGATAAGCTCCGACAATACTGTCTGCCCTCTTGGTGTTTCTACCTTTAAACGATCTAAAAGTTTATCTACTGAAGTTCCAACATTGGTATTCCCTCCTGAGTTTAAATAAGCTACCAATACAGGTCTCAGTAACGATGAGCTTTCCAGCATATCATTGGACTTGTCTAAGAAGTTGATAACTTCCTCCTGATCCACCTTTTTCACACCATCAGGGCTATTGGAAAGGAATTTACTATAGTTCGTATTATAAAATGAAATAAATGGGTGCTGTGAAGCATCTATAGAAGATGATGATCCGGAAAGTCTTTCAATCTCCAGTTTCAATGCTTTACCAAACTCCGTATTATCTTTGTAGTATTCTTTAATCTGTCCTAAAGCTGGTAAGATAAGCTCTTTCTTTTGTGAGCCATCTTGTTGCTTACTCATTAATTCGTTCGCTTCATCAAGATAAACTACATCTTTCACTTTATCCTTCTGAATATCCAGTTTGAAGTTTACGTCCTTATTTTCCGAAATAAAACTCACGGTATTATTAGATCCCGGAAAATAGACCTTCATCATTCCCATATAATGATTAGGATATTTAAAAGTCCATGTATTATTTTTACTTTGTTCCTTGGAAACGATAATATCTTTAGATCCGTTTAAGGTATATAGAATTGCATCTTTATCTTTAAAATCTGCCGGTGTCTGAATAGTAACTGTAAATTGAGCCTGCAAAGCAAATGCAGCCAACATTGCAGATAGTGTATAAATCTTTTTCATAGAGTAAAAATAAAAAAACTCTCTGACTAATCAGAGAGTTTCTTGTTATTTTAATAAAATTTTATGCTTTAACGTTTTTATACTTTTTTGTATAGTATACGATGAATGCAAATGCTACAATCGAAAGTAAATACACATACATATCAATTGGTGATGAAGGAGCTCCTCCGGTACCGTGTCCTCCGGTACCTCCTCCTCCTGGAACTGGCATATCATCTATATCTGCCCTTACCAATAAAGTGGCAAAGAAAAATAACGCAAGTACTAGTTTATTTATGGTTTTCATATTAATTTTTATTTTAAGATTTTGGTATTTACTACTACTCCTTTATCTGAAACAACTTTTACGACATAAGTACTCTTCACTGAATCATTAAGTTCAATAACAAAGTCTTTAGATGTCTCAACAGCTTTCTTAGAGATAATAAGTTTACCACTCATATCATAAACTTCAATATCTGCTTTCTTCCAATCTGGATCAAATCTAACGATGTAGTTACTGATTGCAGGATTATAAACAACTGTTGTTCTAGAAGTGATATTCGTTTCTCTAGTTGCCAGAGTTCCTCTGTCAGGTGCTCCATAGTATAGATTATATGATTTAGAAGTTACAGGAACTACATCACCTTGTTTTGCTTCTTGTACTGAACCATTAGATGCTTTGTAGAAGAATCCTGTTCCTGAAGACAACTGGTGTGCTCCGGCAGCAATCATTTCTGCATTTTCTCTGATTTCAAACTTGTAAGAAACAATTTTCTTGTCTGGCTTACTAAAATCATAGTTCCATAGTAATACATCTTTTCCTAAGAAGTTATCTTCATTAGCTTCATTAATATATAACCAATATTTTAAATTTTGTTGCGGGTCATATCCACCAGTTGGCAATTCTTCAAATGTACCAATCAGGTTGCTTGGAGTAGCTGCTGCTTGTACTGTAGTAGCAATAGACAGCTGGTGACCTGTAGTGGCAGTAGGAGAAACTACATAATAAGTTCTTCCGATTTCATTACCATTAGCGTCAAGACCAATAACTCCCAGCTGTTTAACAGTTCCGCCAGTTTTATTATTGCTGACTCTGGCTGCAGTTACCCCATAATCTGTTCCGTCTTGTCTTACAACATCCTTAAATCTTCTAAGAGTGCTGAAATTAAGAGTTTGAGCTGAATTATCTCTAAGCTTAATAATAAATGGCTGCATTGGCTTGATAATTAAACCAATATCTCCTACAGGAGTTCCATTTGAATTAAATGTCTGAATTAATGCACCAGTAGTATAAGTATATCCATTAGCTTGTGTTACCACTGAACCTGCTGAATATTCAATACCCATGATATTAGCAACATTATTACCATCTGTAACAGTTCCTCCTTCTATATAACCGATTTTAGAAAGATCTAAGTTCGTTAAGAATGGGTTACCAAACTGGTAAATGTTTTTACCATAAGTAGCATTCCATGCACCATTAGGAAGATCAAACTGATCTTGAAGGTAAGAGTTATAAGCTTCACCATAACTGTTTGCTCCGTTACCATTAGGTCCAAAGCTCACATTTCCTGCATTCTGTAAGCTTACAGGTGCAAAAGTTGCATATGGTCTACCATTTAAAGTAAGTACAGTGTTTGCTCCAATCGGTGTATTAAGGTTTAGGTTATTATTTCTGGAACCTAACATATAATATCCCGGACCATTACTTGTTGTATTTGACAAGTTGGTTACATGATCAGATTTAGCCTGAGTGTTATTCCATTGTAAAATAAGATCGTTGTTTACAAAACCTGTATTCTGGAGGTTTCTTGTAGTACCGAATGCTTTTCCTAATTCTGTGGATAATGAACTGTACGCCTTCCCATAGAAAGGAAGGGCAATTTGTTGGAAGTAATTACCGTTACCATGCTTATCGGTCAAGTATTCTTTACTTACAATACCTGTAATGTTGGATTGGGATAATCCATCGATGAACAACTGACCGTATGTAGAAGAATTATAGTTTCCAGGGGTATTAAGCCTTAAAACAATGTTTCCTCCATCGGTTTTATCTCCACCTGCGTCGTTAATTGTTTTGAAAGCATCTGTACCAGATCCTACAACCATAATATTTCCATGTACGTCCAAAAGACCATTGCCTTTTGTTTGTACACCACCACCGCTATAAACTAGGGTGCCTTCGCTCACATACATATTAGCATTAGTGTCAACATGACATAGTATCTGCGCCTGAACAGAGTAACTAATTGCTAAAAGACCTATAGCAAATAAACTTTTTCTCATTGTATAAATTATTTGTGTGTTAATACAATCTTCACCCGCAAAGGTATTATTTTTTTCTTTAAAAAAAAAACATTTTTATCTATTAATCAAAATATTATCTTCCGTTAATATAATCTCTTTCTCCTCTCCGATTGAAAACATATAGTCTTCCAAAACTTTTTCTGTGGTCCCTCTAAGACCTCTTGCTCCTAATCCTTTTTCAATAGTTTCTTCTACTATTTTTTCGATTGCACCGTCTGTGATTACCAAATCTGTGCCATCCATCTTGAATAGCTCCACAAATTGGTTCACGATTGAATTTTTAGGTTCCTTCATGATTCTTACCAAGGTTTCTTTTGTTAATTTATCAAGATAAGTGATGATTGGAAATCTTCCTAAAAGTTCGGGAATTAATCCAAATGAACGAAGATCTATTGCATTAATATTTGTTAATACATATTCCTCTTCATCTGTTTTATTGATTTTCTCAGAGCTAAAACCGATTGCCTGCTTATTCATTCTTCTTTCGATAATCTCTTTGATTCCGTCAAAAGCTCCGCCGGCAATGAAAAGAATATTTTGCGTATTTACCTGAATGTATTTCTGGTCAGGGTGTTTTCTTCCTCCCTGTGGCGGAACATTTACAATACTTCCTTCCAACAATTTCAATAATCCCTGTTGTACTCCCTCTCCTGAAACATCTCTTGTAATACTTGGGTTATCTGATTTTCTGGCAATCTTATCGATCTCATCAATAAAGACAATTCCTTTTTCTGCTTTTTCTACATCGTAATCAGCCACCATTAATAACCTTGAAAGAATACTTTCAACATCTTCTCCTACATATCCTGCTTCTGTTAGAATAGTTGCATCTACAATACAGAAAGGAACATTAAGTTCTCTGGCGATGGTTTTTGCAAGAAGGGTTTTTCCGGTTCCGGTTTCCCCTATCATAATAATGTTAGACTTTTCAAGCTCCACCTCTCTGTTTTCATCCTGCGCATGAAGCAATCTCTTATAATGGTTGTATACAGCAATTGAAAGTTGCTTTTTTGCCTGATCCTGTCCAATGACATATTGATCAAGAAATACTTTGATCTCTTTTGGCTTTTTAAGGTCTTCCATATTATCTGCAGGAGCATATCCTGATTTGGAAGCACTGTCTTTAACGATAGTGTGTGCCTGTTCTATACAATTTTCACAAATAAAACCGTTCTGCCCTGAAATCAGCATCTGTACTTCATTTCTTTTTCTACCGCAGAAAGAACACTGGTTTGAATTCATATGATATAATATATGTGTATATGTTAAAGAAAATCGTAAAAAATTTCTTTTTTACGATTTTCTGCTTTTTAAGAATTAATAATTGAGGTTTGAATCTCTGTATATTCTTCGTTCGTTAATTTTAATCTTTCATTTCTGAAGTTCATATCCTCCATCTTATTTAAAGGAATCAAATGGATGTGGGCATGAGGAACTTCAAGTCCTACAACTGCTACTCCTACTCTTACACATGGAATTGCAGTTTTAATCTTCTTGGCTACCTCTTGGGCAAATCCCCAAAGGTTTTTGTATTCTTCACTTTCAAGATCAAAAATCAAATCCACTTCTTTTTTAGGAACTACCAGAGTATGTCCTTTCACCAAAGGCATTGCATCCAGGAAAGCTATAAAGTTTTCGTCTTCAGCAATTTTATATGAGGGAATTTCACCGTTGATGATTTTTGTGAATATAGTGCTCATTGTATTTAGAAGTTAGTAGTTAAATATTAGAAGTTTAGAAATAGAAAGGTTGTATCAGACTATAGAGAAATGTCTAATACTTCAAAAGAAAGTTTGTTTCCGTTTGGTAAAGTAATTTCGGCAGTTTCACCTTTAGCTTTACCTAATAGTCCTTTAGCAATCGGAGTATTTACAGAAATTTTTCCTGTCTTAAGATCACTTTCGTTATCTGGTACCAATGTAAATACCTGCTCTTGCTTAGTCGCATTATTCTTAAGCTTCACCGTTGTAAGGATAGAAACTTTTGAAGTATCTAATTGGCTTTCGTCTATAATTTTAGAAGTTGAGATAACATCTTTCAGCTTGGAAATTCTCATTTCAAGCATCCCCTGAGCCTCTTTAGCCGCATCATATTCTGCATTTTCAGACAAATCTCCTTTGTCTCTTGCTTCTGCGATCTGCTGAGTAATTTTTGGTCTCTCTACAGTTTCCAACTGTTCCAGCTCAGCTTTCATTTTCTCTAGGCCCTCCTTTGTAACATAGCTTGCCATAATTTTCAAAATTTAGTTTTAGTATAAAAAAATAATCCGACATTTGCCGGACAATGTTTTCGTGTTGTAATCGTTTAATTTTTACAAATATATAAAAATTTAAATTGAAATGAAAAAAACTTTTTCGATATTATCTATTTTCATTTTATTGGTTTTCAGTACATTATCCACCAACTCATGTGGAAGCCGAGAAGATACCGTAAGTTGCTTTCCCAGTGTTCCTATCAATGTTTCTATTAATTTGAATCTTCCTGCTTATAACAAATTAAATTATGATAATGGATGGATTTATCTTAATGAACAACAATCCGGAACAAGAGGATTAATTGTTGTACGTACAGCAGATAAATTTCAGATTTATGATAGAAATGCACCGCATCTGTGCCCGGATAATAATACGACTCTTGAAGTAAAAGATGATATTGCTATTGTATGTCCAAAAGATGGTACAAAGTGGATTCTAAGAAATGGACAGCCGCAGCCAGGTTCTAAAACGGGGCTTTCTCCAAGAGTTTATACATCTTACAATTATGATCCGGTAAGCAAAAATTTGAGTATTTACTATTAAAAACAGACAATGAAGATCGTTATACAGAGAGTTTCTGAAGCCAGTGTAAAGGTAGACGGAAAAATCGTAGGTGAAATAGGAAAAGGATTAATGCTGCTGGTAGGTATTGATGAAAATGATGAAAAAACAGATGCGGATTGGCTGGTACAAAAAGTCTTACATCTCAGAATCTTTGGAGATGAAGATGACAAACTCAATCTTTCCGTTAAAGATATTTCAGGAGAAATATTGTGCATTAGCCAATTCACCCTGATTGCCGATTATAAAAAAGGAAACCGTCCTTCTTTCATCAAAGCTGCAAAACCAAATAAAGCAGTTCCATTATTTGATTATTTTAAAGAAGAAATCGCTAAATCCGGTTTAAAAACTGAAAGTGGAATTTTCGGAGCAGATATGAAGGTTTCGTTAATCAATGACGGACCTGTGACCATCGTCATGGATTCTATTACCAAAAGCTGATTGTAGAAGATGTCCAATAAAAAAATAGCTATTGCTTATCTCGTTATCTCATTGATTTTATTGTTTGGGATTATCATGAGTGTTAACAATTACAGCTTCTCCGGATATTATACTGATAAAATTATCGGCTGGCTTTGGCTGGCGATGACGGTTTTTATCATCATCCGGTTCTGGAAAAAGAAAATTATTAAGGTTTATTTTACGCTGATCATTTCGGGAATTATTTTGAGTATTCTGCCTATGATGATTCCATTTTTCGGATTGGTGCATTATTTTTCTACGATTGGAAGTTATCAGCGAATTGAGCTTGATGACACCTACAGAATTGATAGAAATCGTCCGGGAGCATTGTATAAACCACAAATAACAGTCTATAGGCAGGAAGGAATTCTTGAAAAACAAATTTCAAGGATATCTTATGATAAAATTGCTGAGGACGTTTTAGAACTTACTCCTGAGAGTCCGATAATGGGAAGTGACCAGCCTATTCAGAATGCAAGACTTGTAAATGTAGCCAGAGACAGCATTGGTATTGAATATCAAATTATGAATAAAAAGAAGATTTTTTATCATAAAACTAAAGAAAATTGGTTTGAAGAATAGATCTACATTCCTATTAAATTTTAAAAACCTTTCAAAATTATTGAAAGGTTTTTTTATGGAATTCCTACAAATCGTTTAAATAACAGCAACATTTAAATAATAAAAATTAAATTCACAAAAACGTGATTTGTTTTCATTTTATTATTATTTTTGATATAACACAAAATTATTCACAACCATTTAACAAAAATAATATGAAAACAAAATTTAGAATTCTAACACTTTTTGTGTTCTGTTTCTTCTTTTCTTTCGGACAATCACGTCCGGATCAAAATTCAATAATCTATGTATGTTTTTCAAAAGGTATTACTTCAGAAAAAGCTGCCTTTGCCAAAAACTCTGAGCTGGAAAAGTTTTCCAGAGAACATGGAATTACATTTACTTATGATCTTGAATTCAGTGATGAAAAAATCAATGAAATGATAATCAGCAGCAGAATGAACGGAAATTCCGGAGAATCTGTTCAAAAACTGAAAAGAATATTTAAGGCTGATATTCCTTTAGGCAATGCAGATGTCTCTCAAAAGCTGATTCAAACTCTTGAAAAATTTTCTGAGATAGAATATGTATCTGTGATGAGTGGTACGCCGATTGAACCTCCGTTTGTTAATATGTTTGTTGCTACTCCTGATCTTGAAAGCCTTCAGACTTATCTGAATGACAATCCGGGGATCAATGCTAAATACGCATGGTCAAGAGGAATTACGGGACAAAATATAAGAATCAGAGATGTAGAATATGGTTTCTATAAAACTCATGAAATGTTAACCAATCAAAATTCTATACAACTGGAGCCCGGGTATTCTCCCAATTCAGGATTAGCCAATAATAATTATCGTGATCACGGAACTGCTGTGGTAAGTATTCTAGGTTCTGTAAAGGATAATATCGGACTTACCGGTGCCGTGTACAATGCTTCAGAAATAAAAGGTTATATGGAATGGACTACCGTTGGCTACAACAGAGCTTCGGCAGTGAGCAGATCCATCAATGCTTCTCAGGCAGGAGATATTATTCTTTATGAAATGCAAACTGGCGGAAAAGACGGACAATACTGCCCTGCTGAATATGACAATGTGATCTGGGACCTGACAAAAGCAGCTACAGATTCGGGAATCATTATCGTTGCTGCAGCAGGAAATGGAAACCAGGACCTTGATGATCCTTTTTATGCAACTTACAGAGCAAGAGGAAACAGTGGTGCTATCATTGTAGGAGCAGGAACTCCTAATACTACGCATTCCAAACAAAGTTTCAGCACTTACGGAAGCAGAGTTGATGTACAGGGATGGGGAAGCAGCGTTCTTGCGGCAGGATATGGATCGTACGCGAAGTATGATAATGACAACAACAGAACTTATAATTATTTCAGCGGAACCAGCTCTGCAACACCTACTGTAGCTTCAGCAGCGGTTTTAATTCAATCTTTTTACAAGCAAACCACAGGACAATATTTAAGCCCTGCAGCTATGAGAAGCCTTTTGGTTTCTACAGGAATTCCTCAGGGAGGAACGGATACCAATAAGAAAATAGGTCCTCTTCCGAATGTAAGAAATGCAATATTACAGTTGGAAGGTAAATCCAAAACTACGGGTATTGCTTTAGCTCCACTGGAAGTTAAAATTTATCCAAATCCATCCAGCAGCTTTATAGCAATTCAAAGTAAGGACAATAAAAAACTGGACATAGAAATCGTGAGTATGCAGGGAAGATCAATGATAAAAAGCACAATTTCTTCGGGTGAAAAAGTTGATATTTCCCAGCTTCCAACGGGACAGTATGTTATCAACATTCATGAGGGGCAGAGAAGAGTTGTTGAGAAATTCACCAAATTATAATATAAATAAAAACACCTTTCAGCAAGCTGAAAGGTGTTTTCTCTTCATAAACTATTATAAAATTATTTCGCAGGAATGCTGCTGAAATTAAGAGCTACTTTAATGTTCATATCTGAACTCGTCTGGTTTTTCAGTTCGTAAACCGTTCTTACCGTTAAACCTGAACTTTTTACAATTTCATCAAGAAACCCTGTATCGTTAAGATCCAGATTTAAGCTGGAAGAATTATTAGACATATTGGAACGTGATGCAATTAATCTTTCTCCCGTTCCATTGGAAGAAACATATATTTTTACGGATTTAAATGCACTCAGGTTTCCTCCTGAAGGGCTTGCTACAGAGATCTTAGCTTCAGAAATTCTTACATCTTTGATCTTAGCATTATTGTTTCCGCCAAACCATGTTTGTACATTAGTAGCGGTTGATGTGGAAGAAACTTCCTTATCTGCGGGTACTCCTGTAGAAACTAAAACATTCGCTGTGTATGGGAACGTATTCTGAACCAACGACTGTACTGTTCCGCAACTTACAAGTGAGACTGAGGCAACCATTGCTGTTAGAACTATATTTTTCATAATATTTAATTTAAATTTTGGATATAGTTTGCAGAAATTGTACCAAAATTGATTGGTCTATTCTACACTTACGGTAAAATGCCCTTTGGTGTTTCCGGAAGCCATATTACTTTTTCCGATAATAAGCCATACTTCTCCTTTTTCTTTTATATCATAAGTAATGTCTCTTCCGAAAGGACCGTCATAATCTCCATTAGGAAGCTTAATCTGATTAAATCTGATATTAAAATCTTTCTCTTTTGTAGCAATCGTAGCTTTTATTTTAGACTGTTCAAAGTTTGTTAGTTTTAAAACCAGTTCCTGATCATCTTTGGTAAACTCCTCTCCTAGTGTAAACGGAAGTTGTGAAGCATCTGCTGTTCTTACGATCTGACCTTCTTTTTCATTTCTCATTACCCCTTTACGCAGAACTTCTTTAGTAGCGGGAGCATTGTTAATGATTGAGTCTCTTTTTTTCAATGCTATAGAGTCTGTTTTATAAACTGAATCCGGCATTTCTGTTGCTGCAACAGAATCTTTTCCTGGTGTTTCTGTCACTGCAGGATCTTTTTTACAGGAAATGATAATCAATGGAATTAACAATAAGCTTTTTTTCATAATAATTAAATTTAAGGATGTGAGCCAGGATGGAAGTCTTAAGTTTCCAGTCTTTCTCTTTATTCACTCCTGGTTAAAATAGTTCTTTTTAAATGCTAAAATTGTTCCAATTCACGATTAATGATCCGGTTTTCAATGTTCTATTTTGTTTTATTTATTGTTTAACGGTTTGATAATACACGATCTTTGAAAGAAATGGTTTGGACTTTTCATTCTGGAGTTTATTTATCAGATCATTTTTGAGCTTCTGATTATTGTTCTTTTTGGCATATTCCATAAGACATTTTTCACTGAAATTGATAGAAGTAAAGTGATAATTAACAACAAAATCTTTGCGTTTCATATTCTGTGAAGTGATAAAGCCTCCCCAATTAATATAACTGCAACCTAAAATAGTTGCATAAAAATACCATACCATAGTATTGAACAGGAATGCATTTCTTTTTCTCTTTTGAATTTTAATAAATGTCAAAGCAAGCCCAATCAAAGATAAAAGCAGGAAAGCAAAAACTCCGAGTCTTTTGTAGGTAAAACCATAGTTGAGGATATATTCATAATTTTTCACAGCCGCGGATATGATGAGTACAGCGTTCAGAAAGATCCAGATCTTGGCTAATACTTTCAACAATTTTGCTTTAGGATCGAAATTGAATCCGGATTTAAAATAAAACATAATGACTAAAATTGCCATAATGATCGACATGATCACTGCATTTACTCTTTCATGGGTTTCTTCGGAAAGTTGTACGGGTGTTTTTGATACTTCATAAAACTGTTCGTAATTGTAGGTAATAATGAAGAAGATCAATAAAATATTCAGGCAGAAGAAAGATATTATTCCGCTTGTTCTTTCGGAGTCTAAATCAAGGAATGAGTAAGTAGACTTTGGTATTTGAGCATCTTTATTAAAATCATTATCTAAAACATGATTGGCTTTGTAGATTAGTTTTTCAACGGCATAATTCCAGTAATTAAAGGCAATAAAAAATCCTAGAGTGGTAAGACAGAAAACCTGCCAAAGGTTTATATCCAATTCATAATCTGTAAAAAGGGATGCAAAATGATCACTTCCAGCGGCATAAATTACAAAGAAAACGGATAAAAGTATCAACGGAATCAATACAAAAGCCATGATCTTCTGCCACAATCCGGAAACATTTCTCTGAGGCATCCATTTATCAAAATCAAAAAACCGACAAATGGAGGTAAAGCAATTAACAATAAAAACAGGTATAAGGAAAAGGATCTTCATCTTTCTGTTTTTTGCTTTATAGGAAAGTAAAAGCAGTGAGCTTGCAACGGCAAGAAAAGACAGAAAATCTCCATACCAGGCAAAGGCAATACTGGAGAGAATGCTTGTAGCTGTAAGAATGTAGAACGTTTGGGTTTTGTTTCTTTTTATGGTCTTAAAAAAGGTGAGAACAGCATACAGAATTCCAAGAATTCCGAAGTTTAATCCAAGATCCTGATCATAGAAGAGAACAACAAATGCCAGGGTTGTGAGGAATATATAATGATGTGTTTTCATGATATTTTAGAAATTTACGATTAGTGTAAGCGATAAAAGACTTTAGTATAAAACAATGGTATCCTTCTGTTGGACAAAATTTTTCAGATGATCAAAATTCTGCCATAACAGCTCTTCAAAATCCCAATGATGAAAAGTTCTCATGTTTTGTCCTTTCCTATAAGCTTTGATATATATTTTCACATATTCAGGAAGGATGATTGTTCCTAAAACGATTGCAGCAAGAAGATGGGCATTGAGTTTTCCATTTCCCAGTAAGAGATATTGCATGGCGATTTCGTCTTCGAAGTTGGTTCCACAACCTGTAATCAGGTGATGAACGTCGTGATTTTCCATTTTGGGAATCATAGAAAATCCATGTTTATAATAAAATTCTCCGAGTTTCCGTCCTAATGAGTCTTCCTGAAATTCCAGCAATTGTTTTTCATTGAACTGCCATTGTCTTTTTTTCTTTTTGAAATATTTTCTGTAGAGCTTTTGGGTTTTATCGTACACAAAAAGCAGAAACTGAACGCGTATTTTTTTCATAATATAGGTATTTAAAAAATTAGATTCCATCCTATTATTATATTCCATAGAGATAGGCAATAGGAATATTTCAATCTATGCCCCCATTGACTGAAGACCTATCACTGTATATAAAATTGCAATGGGAATATTGATGGAGAGAATCCCAATAGCCAGCAAACAAGATTTCAAGTGCTGCCTGTAAACAAATCCATGGATCAAAAATCCCAGTACAAACAATACATTTATCGGAGTAGCTAAAAGGAGCAGCAGATAACCAGCCACGGCACATGTATCTTCTTTCAATAATCCGCCTATTAGGCAAATGCTTCCCAATGAAAAGCATACTCCAAATACAGATTTACTAAGGTTTATAATTTCCCGGTCTTTCATAATTTTATAATAGTTTTAAATCAACAAACAAAGAACTTTGAATTACAAAGTTAAAATTCAAAAAAATATAGAACTATCGTCCCAACAATTTTTCAAGTGCATCCAGATGATCTGTAAATGCCTGTCTCCCACTTTGGGTAACCCGATAAGAAGTTTTGGGCTTTTTACCTACAAATTCTTTTTTCACTTCTATATATCCTACTTTCTCCAAGGCGTTACTATGGCTGGCAAGGTTTCCGTCTGTAATTTCCAGCAGTCCTTTCATTTCGGAGAAATCAACCCAATCATTCACCATAAGAACGGACATAATGCCCAGTCTTACACGGCTTTCAAATTCTTTATTGAGTTGACTGATCTTGATCATAATAGGTAAAGGTTGCAGATTTTAAAATGCAGATTATGAAGAATAGCATTCTAAGGGACTGCAAATTTAGTTTTTATTTATATTTTTTGTGCATAATAAGTCCATAAACTATATGCAAAACACCAAAGCCTACTGCCCAGAAGAATAATCCCCATCCTAAAAAGAATAATGAAAATAAACCAAGAGTAACTTCACAATATCCTAGATATTTTACGTCTGGCAAAGTATATCTTTCAGCACTTATTAATCCTAATCCATAGAATACCAAAGTTGTAGGCGCTACCCATACTATCAATTGATGATAAATAAGCGAAGTGCAAAAGATTCCTCCGGCTGCTAACGGGACGGCAAAAGTTGTTAAAAGACGTTTGGTAGTAGCATCCCAAATTTTAAGCCCCTTCTTTTTACTTTTATGGGCAGTAAAAATATAACCACTGAAAACAGCCACTATCAGAACTACTAATCCTGTGATAACTAATTCCTGAACCAATTCCGGTGTAAAGCTTAACCTGCCTCCGTTAATGTATCCAACTTTTTTACTTTCCATAGCAAAATAGGCATATCCGGCACCTAAAAGGGCTACTATGCCGGCTACTACGCCTGAAAGACCACTCAAAGAAATAAATCTGGAAGAGCGCTCCATCATGGAACGGATGTGGGATAAGTCTTCGTGATAGTTTTTTGATTCCATAAAAAGAACTTTGAATTACAAAGTTATAATTTTTTTTCGATCAACAAAATATTTTTTGAAATATTAATTTGTATAATAATTAGGACTAACAATTAATAAAAAAACCGCTGAATAGATCAACGGTTCAATATTTTAAATCGACTGAAAATTATTTTGCTCTCAGTTTTTCTTTAATGGCTTCTATATTTTTCTTGGCTGAATCTTCTAAAATAAGACTTGCACTCATATGAATTCTTGCCGGCATCAATTCATTAAAGTGATCTGTACCTTCCCATGATACTTTTTTGATCAAGGCTAATGCTTCACTGCTTCTTGATGCTAAAGTCTGTAAAAACTTCTCCAGTTTTTCATCCATTTCCTGAATATTTTCTGATACAGAGTGGTAAACGTTGTGCTGTTCTGCCCATTCTGCGGATCTGAAGTCTGCATCAATAGCCATTGCAGAGAATTGTGATTTTCCGATTTTTCTTTCCACATAAGGTCCGATTACGAAAGGTCCGATGCCTAAATTGATCTCAGTAAGTGCCAGTGCTGAGTCTTTTGTGGCAAAACAATAATCTGCTCCGCATGCAATTCCTACTCCACCTCCTGTAGTTTTTCCCTGAACTCTTACTACTACAATTTTCCCACAGTTTCTCATGGCATTCAGAACTTTTGCAAAACCTCCGAAGAATTTTGTGGATGCTTCCAGTTCTTCAATGGCTAAAAGCTCATTGAAGCTGGCTCCTGCACAGAAGGCTTTTTCTCCTTCACTTTTTACTAAGATTGCTTTCACCTCATCTTTTGCTCCTTCTTCTAAAATAGTCTGAGCCAGTTTTTCTAAAATAGCACCCGGAAGAGAATTACTTTTTGGAGTTCCGAAAGTGATTTCAGCAATATTATTTTTAATTTCTGATACTACGAATTCGTTCATTTTTATTTTTATTGGATTCTTACAAAAATACTAATTACAGCGGTTTTGGAGAAACTTGGAGAGAATAATTTTTAGCATAAAAATCAGAAAATCAAGGCTGGAAATTATTATTGAAGAAGGAATTACTGATTACTGGCTGAAAAGTATAAGAATATCTCTTTACGTAGAAATACGGAGTGCTTAATTTGGTATTTTCTACTCTAACACTGCCTTTGGAATAGTTGTTCCTTTGGGTAAGAAAATAACCATTAAAGGCGGAATCTGAAAAGCCCGGTAACAGAGTAAGAAATTTAAGCTCAAAAAAACGATTATTATGGAAGAGTACATTGGAATCATCAAATTGTTTGCAGGAAATTTTGCGCCAAGAGGCTGGATGTTCTGTGACGGAAGTTTATTAAGAATTTCACAAAACAGTGCTTTGTTTTCGATTTTGGGAACAACTTACGGAGGAAATGGAATTGATACTTTCGCTCTTCCAAACCTTAAAGGAAAAATGGCTTTGGGTGCCGGTAATGTAAATGCCAATGAGTATTATCCTTTGGGAGTAATGGCTGGTACTACTCAAAATACACTTTTAGCAGCTAACTTACCAAGTATTGCAGGAGGTTTTCAACTTAAAATCAAAAATCAGAATGCCAATAGCGTAACTCCTAGTGCCACTTCTTCTTTTGCGATTACAGGAATTCCTAACGGTAGAGACTTCAGCCCGGTTCCTAATTTTATAGATGCAGATCCTGACACCACTCTCAATATGAAATCGATAATGTATACCGGACAGAATATTCCTGTCAACAATATGCCGCCTTATCTTGGGCTGAATTACATTATCTGTGTTGAAGGCATTTATCCTCCCCGCAGCTGAAAATATTAAAAACTAATAACAGAAATTCACTATCAGAAAACAGTTCGCTTTATTAAAGTCTGATAGGGCTGGTAAAGGTAAAGACGCAACGCTCTTCGTTTACAGAACAGGTTTTTAAAATGTAAAATTTCTGTGTCTTTACTTTTACCTTCAACTATAAATTATTTATAAACTAATTTTTTAAAACAGAAATCATGAAAAGCACTACTTTTTTTATTATCTGTAGCATGCTCATTTCAATTTTTTCATTTGGGCAAACGAGTACAGAGTTATTTGAAACTGAATTTCCCGGATCTACAAGTTTTACAGACAATGGTGTCATATTCAACATTCTTTCCCATACGTCAAGTTTTGATATTATCAGCAGACCTTCCACCGGATGGAACGGATCTAGTAACTCGGTTGACAACAGATATATTGATAATACCGGAAGTGTAGGTCCCCAATCTGCATCTTTCAGTATAAGAACGACTTCAAATCTGTTTAAAGTCAACAGATTCTGGGTTTATGTTGCTAACCAATATTCTAACCAGGTAGATACAGGAACTCTTACTGTAACAGGGAAATTAAGCGGCGTAACTAAGTTTTCCCGAACCAAAACCAGTAATTTTAATTCGTCAATAAATACCAACAATGGGTTTACCCTGATTGATCTAACTAATCTGGATGGGCAAAATTATTCAAATATCGTCATTGACCAGCTTCAACTGACTCTTGGCGGTAATTTTTACTATTTGGCAGTAGACTCATTTAATTGGGTGAAGGACAGTAATATTGTATTGGGCACATCAGAAACTAAGGGGTCTTCCAAAAGTTTGAACGTCTATCCAAATCCTACAAAAGGACCTATTTCAATAATAGCGGCTCAAAATTCTGAAGCGAAAGTTTATAGCATTGATGGTAAAATTCTAAAAACTGCTCAGATTCAGAAAGGTTCTAATGATATTTCTATCGCTGACCTTCCAAAAGGAGTTTATTTTATAAAAACAGCCACTGAATCTACAAAAGTCATTAAAGACTAATATTATTAAACACCCAAGTGCTTGTTCCCCTAAAGATTCTAATTCAAGAATGACAAAATCCCTTAAATGTTTAAGGGGTTTGTTTTTTTATCTTGTCCATTTATGAAGATGTTCTATTCTTCCGTTTCTTTTTAGCAGGGCTTCAAATCTTAGTTTTAACAATATCTTTCTTCCTTCAATACTTCTTGTGAAAACGAGTTCGGATTTTCCGATGATTTTATTCCAGCTTTTACTAAAGAAGTCTGCACTTTTTTTATTTTTTGAAAAGATTTCCGGAATCGGATAGTAAAGATCTTTTTTCATGAAGAAAAAGCTTTTCTTCTGTTTGAGTAGGTACTTCGGATTATCCACCTGTGAAACCAATTCCTGAAGCGTCTGTATGAATTGTGTATTTTCATATTGGCTGCCTCCTTTAAGGTAACAAAATGCTCCTTCATTAGTATTGGCAGCACTTACAATGATGAGTTTTTCCAATGGTGTTCGTATTACCCGCTCATGGATAAGCCCGTTCAATACAACCTCAGCAAGAGAACCAAGCTGCTTTCCAACGTCTTTATATTTGATGTACTGTCTTGCTGATGTGTAGAGTTTTCTTCCGTAGACAATAAAGCCAGCTCCTCCAAATAGGGAAATGATTATCGAAAAGCTTTTCATAGAATCAATTGCCTGTATATTTCTTAGCATTCCAAATAAAAGATTCTGCCAGAATAATAGCACAGAAGATGCCATTACTTTGACCATATTTCCGGACATTTTACTGACGTAATCCATCTTCATTTCTTCCATAGCGGTCATATTGATGGCAGGGACCTGTATTTCCTCCACTAAAATATTTCCCTGATCAAGAGCTTTTGTCCATCGTCCTGTAAGTTCTGTCCTATTTTCGGCAAGATGAAAAAACGTTTGATTAACTGCTGAAATTTCGTCTTTATGAGCAATGACATTCATATTGAGTCTTTCAAAGTTATTCTCAATGGTTGGATTTTCTTTATTTGAGATACCAACAAAGGTTTTAAATCTTCGTTTCATAATTCCTAAATCCTGCCCTCCGTTCTTATCCTTAGAATCAAAGCAGACAAGATGCCATATATTTCCTGTTTTATCGGGATGGTCTTTATCTGTTCTTATCACCCGCCCTCTCATTTGATTGGAAAGCACAAAAGAACTTACAAAACTTGCAAGAATCAGGGTGTTCATTTTCGGAGCATCCCAGCCTTCACCCAGTAATGATTTTGTTCCGATTAAAATCTCAATCCCTCCGCTTTGGAAAACTTCTGTGATTATATATACAATGGCGTGTTTTATTTGATCTGTAAGACTAACGACAAGATATTCGGGATCATAACTCAAGGGTGAAACGGATATTCCTGACAATGATTTTTTTGCACAAAATTCATCAAACATCTCTTTTGAACTTGCCGGAATAATCACGAGACTTCCAGTAAGAACTCCTATTTTCTTATGTTGGGAATTCTCTCTTCTCAACTTTTCAAAGATTGGAACAGCACCTATTTTATCAAGGTTAAGAGTATTCTGCGTTCCGGCAGTAAGATATTCCTTTTTAATAAAATCGGTAAGGATTACCATTCTGAGGTTTTCCTTCAATACTGAAAATTCATGATCAGCAATATCTTTTATTCCCTGAAGTTTACCGATACTTGAATTGAGGATTTGATTTAAATTTTTACTATTAAAAAAGCTCAGCGTTTTCTGTTCTAAAAAACCATGTCTTTTTAATCTGTTTCCGAGATCTGTACGATGTTCTTCAAAATCTTTGAAATGAACTTCATCAATCAGCAGATAAAAGTCCAGAAGTTCTTCCAGCCAAAGGAAATCAAACTCAGGAACGTATTTTTGCTGATCACCAATTATTTCAAAATGAACTTCTGCAATTTCTTTTCCTCTGAAGTTAAGGTATACCAACCCTGAAGTATAGGAGGAAATATTTTCATAAATCCATTCCAGATGTTCTAACGGAGTATTATAAACAGGGTGCTGTTCAATAGCTTTTAAAAGAGTTTCATCATTTTTGATCTCTTCAAAAAAACCAAGCGCCTGGGTGTGATAATATTCTATTTTTTTCTGTTCTTCCTCCGATGGTAATGTAAAATGTACGAGATCCTGATGCGGACAAAGATCTCCTTCTATCATCAGTTCCGGAACAGAAATTTCTACATCTATAGGACCGTTTAGCTTGATATATTTTTGCCACTCATTCCCTGATACATCAAAAGGCGGTGTCGCAGTAAGAGAAACTACGGTAGGCTCAATTTTTTCCTTAAGCTCCATGAGACTTCTCCACCACGCATTTTTCAGATGGTGGGCTTCATCCAGAATAAGAGTTCCTACTTTTTGTTTTTGCAGTTTCTTTATAATCTCTGAAACAGGGACTTTTGAAGATTTTTTTGCATTGTCACTCTCTTCCTCCTCTGCTGTTTCAGAAGCAGAATGTATTCCCTGATAGGTAGTCACAGTAATTATTCCCGGGTTTTTAATGTCTGATGATATCCAGTCGGGAACACTTTCTGTATGGAGGAAAAGCTCACAAAACCTTTGAATCCATTGGTTTTTGATTGCCAGTGTAGGGGCGACAATCAAAGCCGGTTTGCCTAGTCTTACCATTATTTCCAGTCCAAGTACGGTTTTTCCTGATCCCGGAGGTGCAGAAACATGCAGATGGTTATCTGCAAGATAAGTATCAAGGTTATCAAGAAATCTTTTCTGATATGTACGCCAACTGTATTTAAAGATTGTGTCTTTTGGGAAAACATTCATGATCACAATTTAATAAAAAACTGTCATTGAATCATGAAAAATAGGATGGTCATGGATTTTCTCCTTTCAACGCAAGAATGTATTTGTCTATATACAGCTGTTTTTCTTTAGATTTATATTGCTGAATATATCTGGGATGTTCCAGAACGGTCATTTTCTCAAATAATTGAGCTTCTTTATTGAGTTTTGAAATAAAGTCTGCGTTCTTTTTCCCTAGGATAAAAACTTCTGAAGTATCAAGATTCAGGCTGAGGTGTTGTTTTAATGATTCAATCATAAAGTCTTTTACGGCTTCGAAAAGTTCTTTATCATCATAGTAATTGGCATTCAGCCATCCATTCTTCGTTTTTCTGACAATAGCAAGCGGAAATGGAGAATTGATATAAATGTCTTTATAAAACAGTTCTGCTCCACCATAATCTGCAATCATATCGTACATGAATACGGAAGAGACTTCGTGAGTATGGGCAGATTCCATTTTTATATTACAAACCGTTTCCAGTCTTTTGGTATCGGTGAACGGAACACCCGTAACTCCCGCTCCATGACGGCTGGGATTGATTCCAATAATGAATTTCCTTTTGTTGGAATCATTGTAGTATTGATGATAAAACTTTTGCATAACGATCATTGTTTCCGGATTATCCAGATATGGGTTCAAAACATCAAAACCTTCAGGAAGTTCTCCTAAATATGTTAGATTTTCATTGAATGCAATGACCTGATCTGCAAAAGTTTTATTCATTGGATTTATTTTAGAAAAACAAAATTATCCTCCGGACCTGATGCTTCATCGTCGTCATCCTCTTCTTCATCGTATTCTGACAATTCTAATTCAATATCAATGAAATGAATGTATAATCCACAAATTTTGTCTTGCTCATCATAGGCAAAATATACGGGATATACTCCATCACCTATTCCACTGGCAAATATCGGGATCTGATATTCTGTACCGGGAACTGTCCAGTTGATCCAATCACCCAGCTCTCTCTGGTTTATTGGGTTTTCTTTGTAGCTTTTTGCAAACAGTTCCGCAAAATAATCATCGTAAATATTTCCTACCTCCAGCTCATCAATAAACTTATCCACATGGGGAACAACTTCCGGATCGGTAATACACGCTAATCCGGCATCTACATTAAATCCAAAAAAAGCGTCTTCATCGGTATCGTCAATGTTTTCAATACCAATAAGGGCTTCTCTGTAAATAGCTGGTTTTTCTTTGGTAAATTCTACCTTTACAGCGGCATAACGATCTCCCCAGTCCTCTAATTTTACAACAGCAATGGTAACGGGAAAATTACCTTTGGGTACTTCAATAAAGAAGGGCTGTTCTTTCTGATTCAGATATACAAGAGGATCTCTTACAATTACTTTTCCAGATGGCAGAGAAACATTACCTATTCCCATTGTTTCCATCTTCTGCTCCATAATCTCTTCTGAGGTGAAATAAGTTTCAATATCTACCGGAGATATCAGCTTATCTTTTATCTCTTCCCATTTTTGCATCCAGCTTTCGTTCATTGCTTTTATTTTATGATTGAAGTTTAAAAATACTATTCATTTATTGATTTTCAAAATACTTTGATCTGGTTTTTCTGTTGAAATTCTTTTTTATCCTTGTTTACTTTTGTTATCCTTGTCAAGGTTTAGAACCTTGACATGGTTAGCTAGAAAAATAAAACATTTAGTAAACTGAGATGAAAATTATTTTCACAATGCATTGTTTCACAATACTTTTTTATGTAATTTAGTTTCAATGAAATACGGGTTATGTTATAAATGATTTGAAAAGATTATTTCATTGTTCAAAACTTATAACCTATGCTTGGAATTATAGCTGAACTTTTCATTTCATGGCTCCTGCTGCATTTTATCGTAAAAAGAAATCTTTCAGCTTTGGGTCTTGCTCCTAGTGCAATAAGGATAAAGAATTTTGGAATAGGATTCTTACTGGCTGCCATTTCCTGTATTCTTTATCAGCTAATGTCCACACTTTTTATCAATAACAGCTGGATTCTCAATAAGGAGATAACGTTTTATGGCATCATAACATCTATTTGGTGGATTTTAAAATCTGTTGTATTTGAAGAACTGCTTTTTAGAGGTGCTCTGCTTTATATTGCCATTCAAAAATTAGGGTATAAAAAGGCATGCATCCTTTCTGCTATCTGCTTTGGAGTTTATCACTGGTTTTCTTATAATGCTTTCGGTAATCCTGTGCAGATGGGTATTATTTTCTTTATGACAGGTATTTTTGGGTATGTTCTTGCCATTTCTTTTACCAAAACACAATCTTTATATCTTCCTGTCGGATTACATTTGGGCTGGAATTTATTTAATATTCTTGTCTTTTCTAATGGACCTTTGGGAAAACAAATTCTGATGAAAGCCAACGACCATCATCTTGAAGGTATTGTATCGATGATTGTTTTTCTGTTTCAAATATTTGCTTTGCCTGCTTTTGTTTACGCCTATTTCAGGTTCTTTAAAGTTAAATAGCTAAATGATTAAGTTAACTGTGTTCCGTATAAAATAAAAGCTCCCTTTCAGCAGTGTGTTGAAAGGGAGCTTTATTATTTATTTTGAATTAAATCAATCCAAATTGTTCAAAGTGGTGGGTAAAGTGCTTTTTATGCATTAGTTCCCACATTTCTTTATTCAGTTTTCCAAACACGAAATTCATATGTTCTGCTTGAGGGTTTTCCTTGTAGTACACTACAAATCTCTTCAGGTTATCAATGAATGATTGTTTTGCCGCCTCAAGATTTTTGTGTTTTGCTTCCGGAAGTGATCCATCCTGTGGTAAGAATGGAGCGGTAAATTCTTTTGGCATTGCTCTGTGATTATAAAGAGAATCCTGCCATTTTTCAAGGTGCTCTTCAGGAGTGAAACATTTTTCAGCTTCCGGTTCTCCTAGGCTTACCAATACAGCTTCATCCAAATGTTCAATCATTTGCTGCGGTGACATTTTCCCCCAAAGTGCCGGAGTACTTTCCGTTAACCCACCTAAAATCTTTTGAACATTTTTCACATTCAGATCAATGAAAGGAGATTGTTTTGCCACCAATGTAAGAATTGTAGCTACACAAACCACCTCATCTCTTTGGTTGATCACTTCTACTAACCATTTTACAACTCCGGACGGAATATTTCTTCCTTTTACTCCTCTGTTTATCTTTTCCTTTGCTGTTAAATAAACTGTAATGGTATCACCAGCGTATACAGGTTTGAAGAAGCTGCATTCTTCTAATCCGTAATTGGCGATTACAGGTCCTTTTTTACCGGAAACAAATAATCCTGCCGCCGCTGAAAGGATAAAATATCCGTGAGCAACTGTTTTATCGAAAATAGTTCCCGTTAAACTAGTAGCATCGGTATGCGCATAGAAATGATCCCACGAAACATTGGAGAAGTTCACGATATCGGCATCGGTAACGGTTCTTCCTGCTGTTTCTAAAGAGTCTCCTACCTCAACTTCTTCAAAGTATTTCTGGAAAGGATGCTTGTCTGAGAATTTCTTCTCTGCTCCTTGCTGATAGATTTTCGTAATAGCCTTTAATACATCAGGTGATCCTTGAATAGCTGTTTTCTGTAAGAAAAAATGCAGACCGCTCAAACCTCCCATTTCTTCACCTCCACCTGCTCTACCGGGACCTCCATGCATTAATGTTGGAAGTGGTGAACCGTGACCTGTACTTTCCTTAGCATTGTCTCTGTTCAAAACAAAGATTCTTCCGTGCTGAGAAGCCATTTTCCATGAAGTTTCTGCAATAAAGTTTTCATCATGGGAAACAATAGATCCTACTAAACTTCCTTTTCCTCTTTTTGCCAAAGCTGCTGCTGCTTCCGCATCTTTATAAGGCATTAAAGTAGATACCGGACCAAAAGCCTCTACATCATGAGAAATATTTTTCTCGAAAGGCTTGTCATTCAGGAATAGCTTAGGGCTCATAAACGCTCCATTTTCATAGTTTGCATCTATCAGCTCGTGTTTTCCGTCATAGACAAGTTCTGTTTCGGATTTTAAGATATTTACTTTTCTTAAAACTTCTTCGTATTGCTGTCTTCCCACCAAAGATCCCATTCTTGTTTCTCTGCTTAATGGATTTCCGATCTTTGTCTGGTCCAAAGCCTTAGATAAAGCATTCTGAACGTCACCGATTAAATGCTCAGGAACGATAATTCTTCTGATTGCCGTACATTTCTGACCTGCTTTTGTAGTCATTTCGTTACGAACTTCTTTGATGAATAAATCAAATTCAGGCGTTCCAGGTTTTGCTTCCAATCCCAGAATTGAACAGTTTAGAGAATCTGCTTCCATATTAAAACGAACAGCATTTCCTGCAACGGATGGAAGTGATTTCAGCTTTCTTCCTGTATGAGCAGACCCTGTAAATAATACAGAGTCTCCATCTTGTACATAATCCAAAATATTTCCAGGTTCTCCACAAACCAACTGAACAGCTCCTTCCGGTAATACTCCGCTTTCAATCATATCCTGAAATACTGCATTGGTAAGATAAGATCCGAAAGGTGATGGCTTAACGATAGCCGGAACACCAGCTAACAATGAGGTGGATAACTTTTCCAACATTCCCCAAACCGGAAAGTTGTAAGCATTAATCTGTACAGAAACACCTTCACTTGGCGTAAGAATATGAGCTCCAAGATGAGTTCCGTTTGCCGAAATCTTCTGCGTGTCTCCATCTACCCAAAAAGGAGTGTTAGGAAGCATTCTCTTCGCTAACCCTGAATAGGTAAAGAAAGTTCCGAAACCTCCTTCAATATCCACCCATGAATCTACATGAGTTGCCCCTGTTTTATATGATAATTCGTAATATTTCTTCTTTCTTTCCAGCAGGTAAAGAGCTACTTTTTTCAACATTTCTCCACGATCATAGAACGTCATGGAAGAAAGGTTCTTGTAGCCTATTGTTCTACCGTAATCAAGGGCTTGCTCAAAATTAAGTCCTTCTGTATCAGAAACAGCTACCTGTTCTCCGGTTACGGCGTTGTATAGAGGAATTCCTGCTCCGTTTCCTTCTACCCACTGCCCGTAGATATAGTTTTTTAGTTTTTCCATATAGAATTTAATTTAACAATGTATCAATCTAACATTTTATCAATAGACACCTGCTGGATGCTGCATGAAAAGAATTGTTACATTTCTACATTGGTATATTGTTACATTTATAATTTATTTCGGTTCCTGATATGGAAACAATTTCACCAATCCTTCGTATAAGCTTCTATGAAGAATTGTTGCGTGATTATCTGTTTCCATCATTTTATATTCTACGGTCCAGTTTTTCTTTCCCACTTTTTTCAAAACATCATATAAATCTTCTGCATCTTTAATCATCACAGGATGCTCTCCTTTTCCTACAGAAACATAAACGAATTTTTTAGTATCCTGAGATTTTGAAAGAAGTTGAGGCGCCTGCTTTAAAAGACTTTCATCATCCCACCATAAACTCGGGCTGATAATGAAATAATTATTGAACATTTCTGGCTTCTTCAATAAAATTTCAGTTGCCAAAAGACCACCTAGAGATTGTCCAAAAAGATACTTTTCTGTAGTTTTAAACTGACTTTCAACATAAGGTTTTAATTCCTTTTCAAAAAAAGTGATAAACTTATCTGAATGCCCTGTTGTAGGATAATCTTTTTGTAAATCCTTTAAATCCGTGTGAAAAGTAAAATCTCTTTTTCTATCAACATTCGCAATTCCCACCACAATGGTTTCCGGCATGGAATACATCTGATTAAAGAACTGCACCAATCCTGTTACATGCATAAAGTCTTCATTCATACTTCCATCTAAAAGATAGATAATGGGGTATGCTTTTGTTTTATCAAAATTTTGAGGAAGATAGATGTTCAATATTCTCTCTTCATTGAGAACCTTAGATTTTATGGTTCTTACTTCTCCTATTGTAAGTGGTTTTTTAGTGACAGTCTGTGCTGAAACCATAGAATTTACCGCGAACATCATACTGCATATAAGAGCAATTTTCTTAATCATATTTATTTTTTTTTGAAACCTAACGGGTTTTAAAAACCCGTTAGGTTTAGATTTTCACAATTATTCTACATCTAAATAATCATATTCAACGTTTGAATGATGGTAAACCATAAAATCATTTATTGTTTCAAAATAATCTAATATCGTTTTTCTATCCAATTTGCTTTCCTTTTCTAAATTTAAAAAAGATTGATAAGAAGAATATTTCCAATTTTCAATATTGCTAACAAAGCCATGATGTAGAGGATTGTTATGTATATAGTGTACAACTTTCAACAAATACTTTTCGTCATTCACTTTTCTTCTTTTTATTGTATTAAGAAAAAGAGCTCCTTTTCTGTTATATTTTTTATTGTATGCTTTAGCATAAGAATTTAGAAAGTCTCCAAAATTTTTCATCAAATATTGATGTTCATCTTCTGTTCCAATATCATTAAAACTTTTAAATCTTAATAGCAAATGAAAATGGTTGGGTAACAGGCAATATGTATAGATATCTGCAATCGGAAGAATATATTTGTTTAACTGTTTTAGGAAAAAATGATAATTTGTTTCTTCACGAAAAATCAATTCCTTCCCATTTACATGAGAAAAAATATGATAGATTCTTTCAAATTCAAAACTTTCTGTGTTAATCATTTAATCTAATACTTATACAAACCTAACGGGTTTTAAAAACCCGTTAGGTTTAGTAAAGATTCCTAAGTTATTTCACATCATCCCAAATACTGTAATCCACAATCTTTGTAGGGATCTGCTGTACATACTCAGTAAAAGGTTCACAAGGCAGAATCGCTTCTTTTCCTTCTCTGGCAAGCTCCTGGTATAGTTTTGTTCCTTCTGTTTTCCAATGGATCATTTCATCAGAAACATCACGGATAATTTTTGCCGGACTTCCGACAATCAGTTTTCTAGGTTCACATCTGAAGTTAGCAGGAACAAATGCTAAAGCTCCGACAATACTTTCATCACCGATATAAGCTTTATCCATTACCACAGAATTCATTCCAATGAGACAATTTTTTCCGATATGTCCTGAGTGAATAATGGCTCCATGTCCGATGTGCGCAGATTCTTCTAAAATCGTTTCTATATTTGGAAAAACGTGCAGCGTACAGTTCTCCTGCACATTGGCTCCGTCTTTAATGATAATTTTCCCCCAGTCTCCGCGTATTACAGCATTGGGACCAATATATACTTCTTCACCTATTTCCACATTTCCGATAATTACAGCCTGTGGGTGAATGTAAGCAGAGGGCTTTATGATAGGACGGATTCCGTGATATGAGTAAATGTTCATAAAATTTTTATTAAAAATTTAATTTAACAATGTCTCAGTTTACCAATGTACCCATTTGGAAAACTATGTACTTATATTGTTATACTGATACATTGTTATATGTTACATGATTGAAAAAATTATACTTTTTCAATCACCATTGCATATCCTTGTCCGACACCGATACAAAGGGTACACAATGCGTATTTTTTATTCTGTTTCTGAAGTTCTATAGCAGCTGAACCAATGATTCTCGCTCCTGAAACTCCTAGTGGGTGCCCCATAGCAATAGCTCCGCCATTTGGATTAATTCTTGCGTCATCATCCTCTAAACCTAAGCTTCTAGTTACTGCTAAAGCTTGTGCAGCAAAGGCTTCGTTTAATTCAATAACGTCCATATCCTCCAGAGAGAGATTTAATCTTTTTAATAGCTTTTGAGTAGCTTCTACAGGACCGATTCCCATAATTCTTGGTTCTACACCCGCTACGGAAGATCCTAAAATTTTAGCTTTTGGCTTTAATCCATATTTTTTAACGGCTTCTTCACTGGCTAAGATCAATGCAGCGGCTCCATCGTTCATTCCTGAAGCATTTCCGGCGGTTACCGTTCCTTCTTTTCTGAATGCAGGACGAAGTTTTCCTAATCCTTCCATGGAGGAAGCGGGCTTAATAAACTCATCTTTTTCAAAAACGATTGGATCACCTTTTCTCTGCGGAATTTCAACTTTTACAATTTCTTCTGCCAATCTCCCGCTTTCCTGAGCTTTGGTTGCTTTTTGCTGGGACCAAAGGGCAAATTTATCCTGGTCTTCTCTGTTGATCTGGTGCATATCTGCAAGGTTTTCTGCCGTTTCACCCATTCCGTCTACACCATACATTTCTTTCATTTTCGGATTGATAAAACGCCATCCGAAAGTCGTATCATACATCTGACTATCTCTTCCAAAAGCAGCACTAGGTTTTGACATTACGTAGGGAGAACGCGTCATGTGCTCTACTCCTCCAGCAATATAGATTTCACCTTCACCAGCTGCAATAGAACGGAAAGCATTGGCAACAGCTGACATCCCTGAAGCACAAAGTCTATTTACTGTTTCACCTCCTATTTTATAAGGAAGCCCAGCTAACAAAAGTCCCATTCTAGCTACATTTCTATTATCTTCACCTGCCTGATTTGCGCATCCGAAAATTACATCCTCAATTTCCTCAACGGGAACTTCAGGGTTCCTTGCTACCACTTCTTTGATAACAATAGCCGCAAGGTCATCTGCTCTTACTTCTGATAATCCTCCCTGTAATTTTGAAATGGGAGTTCTGACATAGTCTATGATGTATACGTTGTTCATTGTTTTCTAATTTAATGATGTATCAGTTTAGCGATATAACAATAAGTATTTCTCTGTTATTGTTAATCTGTACATTTCATTTAAGGATATTAATTTTATCGTTTTAAATATTTCTAGTTCTGTTTTTCGACTACTATTTCAGTGTCTTATTTCTTTCACTTCTATTCTGTTGTTTTTGACATCATCCAATGTATAAACTTTATAAACAAAGTCTTCTCCATAGAGTTTTTTAGCATTTTCTTCAACCGTAGTGGAAAATCCAGCTTTTTTTCTTCTCTTATTTACATTTAACGGGTCTTTTATTGGCCAGATATATTGTGTTTCATATTCTTTTCCATTGTCTTCCCAGAATGTCCCATTTCCCTGGCTTCCATAAATCTGTTCTCTACCGGTCTGTTTCAGATAGCGGTCTTCCATAACAGCTACCAGCTTAAAGGGAATTTCTTGGTTTTCTGAGGCTTCACGAATAATTGGCAAATATGTTTCTATTTTGTCAGAATGCTGAATAACATACCATGCAGATTCGTTTGTAGGCTCTCCCACCATACTTTTCCCGGGGTAACCATATCGTGAGATTATCTTTTCTATCTTTTGAAGATTGATACTGTCTTGAGCTGCAACTAAAGCCCAACCTTCCTTTTTTAATAAGCTTTTATCAATATGGAATTCTTTTAATAGCGCTTCTTTTTTTTCAGGAGTGGTTCCATGATCAAAAAGAGCTCTGTATCCCTGATCCAATTTCAATATTTCGTCAAGCTCCTTTTTCAATTCTATATTAATTTTTTTTTCTTGAGCATTGATGAACGCTGTAAACAAGATCAAAACGATTAGCAAGAAGTTTCTCATTCTATAGAATTTATATTGGGAAGTTTACAGCTCGGTTACTTTCTTTCCTATTTTATATACTGTTCCTACAAATTTTGCGATCAGTTCTTCGTTTTGATTGGTAATTTTAATGTCATAAACAGCTGTTTTTCTTGTGTCATTGACCAAAATACTTTCTGCTCTGAAAATATCACCTTCCTTTCCGGCTTTGGTAAAATTGATGATGCAGTTTAAAGCTACAGCTGCATCTCCTGTATTGTTGGAAGAAAAAGCTAACGCAGAGTCTGCAAAAGCGAAAGTAACGCCTCCATGCACTGTTTTAAGCCCATTAATCATATCCTTTTTGATAGGCATTTCTATCAGGCAATAATTTTCTTTAACTTCAATCATCTTGATATTCATCCATTGGGAAAAATAATCCTGATTGAACATATAATCTGCAACTTGTCTTGGATTCATTTCTATATGTTTGTTATTTCTTCATATAATTCATCAGATAATTTATCATAAATACTCATGGTTTTACCGAGAATTACCTGTTCATATGAAAGTTTGGGGTCAGAATTGGCAGAACTGTTTTCCTCTTCATACAATGCATTTAAGTCAATCCCATTTTCATTGGCTAATCTATTGATCAGCATTCTGTATTTTTCATTAAACTCTCCCAATAATTCAAGTCTTTCATTACTATCCGTGGAAGAAGCTCTCTCAGTTAAATACTGCTTTTCAATAGCAAGCCTTGTTTCTAATTCAGCTCTGAATTCTTCTATATTCATTTATTCAATCTAATAATTTAACAATGTAACAATCTACTAATGAGATGCTTCGACAAGTTCGGCATGTCAGCGCAATTGCTACATTGTTAGATTGGTATATTATTACATTTTACGTAGTAACGGACTTTGTCTATACCTTTCTTCCTGGTATTCGTTATAAAGATTCTGTAGAGTTTCGGAGATTTTTGAATACCCGATTTCCTGTCCCCAACCTAATAATCCTTTTGGGTAGTTTACTCCTTTCTGCATTGCCAGTTCAATATCTTCATCATTAGCAACTCCTAATCTTTTTGCCTCCACAGCTTCATTAATCAGCATTGAAATGATTCTTAAAAAGATTTGTTGATAAAGTGCATCATCTTTCTGTGCTTCAGGTTTTACAGCATCTTCACTGTAGTCATAGAAGCCTTTTCCTGTTTTTCTACCGTGAAGTTTTGCTTCAGACATTCTCTGTTGAAGTAAAGAAGGCTTATATTTCGGATCATAGAAATAATCTTTGTAAACTGTTGTTGTTACAGCAAAATTCACATCTACTCCAATAAGATCCATCAATTCAAAAGGACCCATTTTGAAGTTTCCAAGCGTCTTCATTGCGTCATCCACCTGTTCCGGTGTTGCAATATTTTCTTCAACAATTCTTAATGCTTCACCATAGTATGGACGGGCAATTCTGTTAACAATAAATCCTGGAATATCCTTAGCGATAACAGGTGTCTTCCCCCAATCTTTCATGAGGTTGTATATTTTTTCTGCTAAGCTTTTTTCTGTTAATAAAGATGGAATGACTTCCACTAAAGGCATCAACGGCGCCGGGTTGAAGAAATGAATCCCGATGAAACGCTCCGGTTTCTTTAGTTCCGCGCCAAGAGAGGTGATAGAAATGGATGAGGTATTGGAACCGATGATACAGTTTTCAGAAACATATGTTTCAAGTTCTGTAAAAACTTTTGTTTTAATATCTTTATTTTCAATGATCGCTTCGATAACTAAATCAGAATCTTTTAAATCCTGCAATGCTTCACCTTTCACGATATTGTTTCTTATTTCTGTAGCTTTTTCCTGAGAGATTTTACCTTTTTCAGTTAATTTCTGAAGAGTTTTCTCTAACCCTGAAAGTGCTTTATCTATTTGTGGAGCATTTGCATCGAATAAAACGACCTTGCATCCTGCTGTGGCAGCTACCTGAGCAATTCCAACGCCCATAGTTCCTGCCCCAATAATTCCAATATTCATAGTTAAAAAAAGTAATGGAGCAATGTATCAGTTTACCAATGTAACAATTTTATAAAAAAATTGAATTTTGCCTAAGCATTTACATTGATTGGTAAACTGTTACATTGATAAATTGATAAATTGTTATATTAATCTTATTTTCCTTTATAATTAGGTTTTCTTTTCTGTAAAAAGGCATTTACACCTTCAATGAAGTCTTCTGTTTCTGCTGCTTCCTGTTGAAGATCGCCTTCTAATTCAAGTTGTTCTTTTAACGTATTTGTATAAGAACTTGCAAATGCTTTTTTCGTAAGCTTAATTGCAGCTGTTGGCATGTTTGCCATTCTTTCAAGAATTTCCATTGATTTTGGACCGAATTCTTCTTCACTGAAAACTTCTGCAACAAGACCATAAGATTTAGATTCTTCAGCAGATAATTTCTTTCCTGTAAAAGCTAAATAGTTTGCCAATTGTCTACCTAAAAGTTTCGGTAAAAAATAAGTTCCTCCTGTATCAGGAATTAAACCGATATTTGAAAACGCCTGAGCAAAGTAAGCCTTCTCGTTAGCTAACACGAAATCAGAAATTAAGGCAAGCATCGCTCCTGCTCCTACAGCCGGACCATTTACTAATGCTATAACGGGTTTCTTACAACGCGTAACTTCCATTACCAAAGGATTGTAGTAATCTACCACAATTTTTCTGATGATATCATTGTCATGGTGTTCTTTGCCCACCACGAAAGCTTCATCAAGGTTCTGCCCTGAGCAGAAAGCTCTTCCTCTTCCGGAAATGGCAACGCATCTTACCGTATCATCATTACTGCACTCTTTTACGAAGTCTCTTAAATCTGCCAAAGCAGGTTTCGTCAGGGCATTCATTGTTTCAGGCTGATTCAGATAAGCAATTTTTAGCTTCCCGTCAAAATGCGATTCAATATCGAGTTGTGTATACATAAAAATATCTATTTAAATTCAGATAAATATAATAATTTAACAGGATAACAATGTAACAAATTACCAATTAGAGCGCGATTATTTCAATGCTATGCATTATTGATATTATAAGATTGTTAGATCATCAGATTGCTATATTATTACATTTTTTAATGGCATTTAAAATAATCAAAAGGTTCCAGACAATCTAAGCATTGATAAGAAGCCTTACATAAGGTAGACCCGAATCTGCTGATCTGTTTGGTGTGTTCAGAACCGCAGCGCGGACATTTTTTCGGTTTCCCGATGTGATGTTCGTCTGCTCCTTTTTCAGGAGGTGTGATTCCGTAGACACGCAGTTTTTCTCTCGCATCATCTGTCAGCCAGTCTGTTGTCCATATCGGAAACATTTTGGTGACTACTTTGGCTTCCCATCCGTTTTCTTTCATAATCTTTATGATGTCTTCTTCTATGGTAAACATTGCCGGACATGCTGAATAGGTAGGAGTAATTGTCACCTCACAGGAATTTTCTCCTGTAACCTGTGCATCTCTTACAATTCCAAGCTCCACAATGTTAATCACCGGAATTTCCGGATCGGGAACCATTTCTAATATTTCTAAAGGATTTTTCAATCTCTTATTATTTTTCTTCTAAACATTAATAAAACAGCAATTAAAACAACATTGGTAATAATCCATATTTTTATCTGTTCTATATCCTGACATAAATTCCTGTTTGTAATCTGCGAAATGCAGTCTCCAGGACCATTGGTTTCATACTTTAGGCTGACCTGAGTGTTGATTATTCCAAAATAAAATATAGGAATTAAAATAATCAATACAATGATCAGTATTTTAAAATATCTCTTTTTCAAATTTAAATATTTTACCAGGTACACCCAGGATACGCTCTCTGCATATATTGTAGCTCACAAAGGATAAATCCGAAGTATTCTGTATGATATCCTGTTCTTGATTTCGGCTGCATGAATGGATTTGTTGGATATTCCAATCCGAAGCTTTGGAAATCTTTTTCCGTAATAGCAACAAACTCTTTGTACAGCTCATCAACATTAGGAACAATATTCAGAGCAACAAGATCATCTTCACCTTCTGATTTGGCAAATAGTCCTTTTGTGTATTCCCAGATATTTTCAATAGCATTTTCTACACGGGTACGGCTTTCCTCTGTTCCCTGAGCGAAAATTTTCATCCAGGATGCCGCGTGTGTATAGTGATATCTTACTTCTTTTAATGATTTTTGAGCAATAGCAGACAATTCTTCATTAGCTGAGTTAGATAATGCTTCGTACATCAGTTTCTGATATACTGAGAAAACATAAACCTTTAAAATAGTCTGAGCATAATCTTCATTCGGAAGTTCTGTCCAGTGAGCGTTTATATATTCATGTTCGTATCTTAGGAAAGCAATATCGTCTTCACTTTTACCATTGTCGATTACTCTTGAAGCATAAACATAAAAGTTATTAGCCTGTCCGAGCTCATCCAACGCAATATTCGTTAATGCAATATCTTCCTCTAAATAAGGTCCTTCACCGCACCACGCAGAGAGACGCTGTCCCATAATGAAACTGTCGTCTGCTAGTTTTAATAAATAATTATATAATGGGTTCATTGTTTAATAGATTTGAAGACCAATAGATAATAAACGAATAGATAATAGATAGGTAAACTTTAATGTCTTTTATCTATTCGTCTATTATCTCCAAGTCTTATTCTTTATTACATATTTTTTACGTCGTTTGGAATTTCATAGAAAGTTGGGTGACGGTATAGTTTGTCATCAGCCGGATCAAAGAATGCTTCTTTATCCACTCCTTCTGAAGTTACAATATATTTGCTTGGAACTACCCAAACAGAGGTTCCTTCTTTTCTTCTTGTATACACGTCTCTTGCGTTTTGTAAAGCCATTTCTGCTGTTGGCGCCTGTACAATTCCAACGTGTTTGTGAGATAATCCCGGTTTAGTCTGAATAAACACTTCCCACATATCTAAATTTGCCATATTTTTTTAAAGTTTAAGTTTTTCTGAGTTTAAATTTTTCTTGAAGAACAATAGTCCAGTCATTAAAAACAAACTATAGGTTAACATAAATGGAATTCCACCAATTTTAGCTTCTTTGCTAAACATATTTTCACCAAAAAATAAGTAGTATGAAATATTTGTTGTAATTAATGAAAGAATTGAAACTGTAAACAATACGTTTCTGTTTGATATTTTCATTTTACTTACTATCCTATATACAATTTCAGTGATTATATAGGAGGGAATTGCCACTGCAAACCCGTAAATAATTGACAAAATTATAAACAGTGTAGAATCATCCAGCCCAAACTTTACATCATCAAACAAAAAAATTAATGTATAAAAACAAGGTGAAATGATTACAACAAAGAGCCATACTTTAGCAATGTAATATTCCCCAAATCTCCCTTTATACATAATTAACTTTCTTAAATTTTCTCTGTTTTCTTTTCTGCAAAAGCTATTGCTGCTTCTTTTACCCAGGAATTTTCTCTCTGCGCTTTTCTCTTCGTTTCAATACGCTTTTTATTGCAAGGTCCGTTTCCTTTTAAGATTTCCATGAATTCATCCCAAGGAAGTTCTCCGAAATCGTAATGTTGTCTTTCCTCATTCCATTTTAAATCTTTATCTGGAATGGTTAATCCTAAGAACTCAGCCTGAGAAACAGTTACATCAATAAATCTCTGACGAAGACTGTCATTACTTTCTCTTTTCACTCTGTAGTTCATAGAGATTTTAGAGTTTGGCGAACTGTCATCATTCGGTCCGAACATCATTAAAGCTGGCCACCAGAAACGGTTTAACGAAGCCTGAGCCATTTCTTTCTGTTGTTTGGTACCACGGCAAAGTGCCATCAGGATCTCATACCCTTGTCTTTGGTGGAAAGATTCTTCTTTACAGATCTTTACCATCGCTCTTGAATAAGGACCATAAGAATTCCCCATCAGCATTACCTGGTTCATAATCGCTGCACCATCAACTAACCAGCCGATAGCACCGATATCTGCCCAGCTTAACGTTGGATAATTGAAGATACTTGAATATTTCGCTTTTCCTTCCAGCATATCATCGTAAGTAGCATCTCTGTCTGCTCTGATGCTTCCGTCTCCTAAAGTTTCGGTTGCAGAGTAAAGGTATAAACCATGTCCTGCTTCATCCTGAACTTTGGCAAGAAGTGCCATTTTTCTTCTCAATGAAGGGGCTCTGGAAATCCAGTTTGCTTCCGGCAACATTCCTACAATTTCAGAATGGGCATGCTGTGAAATCTGACGAACCAATAATTTTCTGTAATCATCTGGCATTACATCTTTTGGTTCTACTTTATTTTCTTCGTGAACGTATTGAACAAATCTTTCTAAGTCCATAATTAAAATTTTAAAAATTTTAAAATGTAACAATATATCAATTTAACAGTCTAGCAATAATTGGTACATTGGTAAACTGCTATATTGCTACATTAATTACACATCATAATTAAGCATCACCACATTCGTTGTCGGGTGACATTGGCAGGTAAGAACATAACCTCTGGCTACTTCTTCTTCGGTAAGTGCGTAGTTTTTCTCCATGAAAACTTCTCCTTCCAAAACTTCCGCTTTACACGTACAGCAAACTCCTCCTTTACAAGCAAAAGGTACAGGAAGATTGTCTTTCAATGCTTTATCTAAGATACTCTCTTTTTTGGAATTCAGGTGGAACGAATATTCATCGTCGTCTATGATTACCGTTACCATGCTTTCAATATTGGCAATCGCTTTGAATTCATCACTCATTTCTTCCGTATTTTCTTCGTCAGGAGCTGTGAAATATTCAAATAATACCTGAATAGCAGGTACTTTTTTATCTTTTTTCAGATAATCCGCGATACCTTTGATCATTTCTGAGGGACCACAAATAAAATAAGTAGCCTCTTTTACATCAATCTCCGTATATCTTTCAAATAGCTGATCTAATTTTTCTGCAGAAATTCTTCCTTCAAAAACGGGATCTTCGTGTTTCTCACGGCTTACCAGATAAATCACTTTTAGCCTTCCATTGAACTGCTCTACCAGCTTATCAATTTCTGCTTTTCTCAAAACATGATTCATGCTTCTGTTACTGTAGAACAGATAAGCATTACTGTTAGGTTCCTGATAAAGACTTTCTTTGATATTGGATAAAACCGGTGTAATTCCGCTTCCTGCAGCCAGCCCTACATAAGTTTTTACGTTGGTCGGGTGATAAGAAGTATTGAAACCGCCCATTGGAGGCATTACTTCCAGTATTTCATCCATATGAAGATGCTCATTGAAATATCCTGATACTTTTCCGTTCTCAAGCAATTTCACTAAAACTTCCAGTGTATTGCTTTTTTCACTTGGAGCATTACAGATAGAATAAGAACGTCTTTCCTCATTTCCGTTGATCATCATTCGGAAATTAAGGTACTGTCCTTGTTTGAACCTGAACTTGTCTTTCAGCTCTTCAGGAATTTCCACCGCTACATTCACAGCGTCCGGAGTATCCTTTTGAACCTTTACAGTTTTAAGTTTATAAAATGAATTCATTATTTTTTTAGTATTCTATTAATTTTTCCACCTTCGCACTTCGGCAAACTGTCTTGGGCATGTACTTTCACCTTTGTGGTGATCCCTACCCTCTTTTTAATTTCGTTTTCAATATTTTTCCCGAAGCTTCCGACAAAATTAAAATAATCATCGGTATTTGCCTGGATTTTTTGTGCCTTTATCAATTCATCGTCAATTTCGATGTCAATATCTAATGCCACACACATATGTTCTTTCTCTATAGGCGTCAGATAGTAATTAGGGACCACTCCTTTTACATGAGAAAATGCATCTTCAATCTGACTTGGATATACATTTACACCTCTTACAATCAGCATATCATCTGCTCTGCCTACAATAGGTTTCATCTTCACCATTGTTCTTTTGGCATTTTCATCGTAATAAAGGCTTGTAATATCGTTTGTCCAATAACGCAGAAGCGGCATTGCTTTTTTCGTTAAAGTGGTAATCACCAGCACTCCTTCTTCCCCGAAAGGAACCGGCTGCCTGGTAATCGGATCCAAAATTTCAGGATAAAAATGGTCTTCCCAAATGTAAGAGCCTCCTTTTTCCTCAAAATCCTCCATGGAAACTCCCGGACCAATAATTTCACTTAACCCATAAATATTGGTTGCATGTACACCCAATCTTTCTTCGATGTGTCCTCTGATAATTTCCGTCCATGGCTCAGATCCCAGCACTGCATATTTAAGGCTTATTTCGTCTGCTGAAATTCCTCTGTTGGCAAATTCATCGGCAATCGTCAAAGCATAGGATGGTGAACAGCAGATTACTTCCGGTTTAAAATCCATAATTAAATCTACCTGTCTTGCTGTCATCCCTCCTGAAATCGGAAGAACGCTCATTCCCAGCATTTCGGCTCCATAATGAAGTCCCAATCCTCCTGTAAAAATTCCGTAACCGTAAGCATTATGAAGCTGCATTCCAGCTCTGGCTCCTGCTGCATGTAATGATCTTGCCACCACCTCACTGAAAAGCTCTACATCTTCTTTAGTATATCCCACTACTGTAGGTTTTCCTGTGGTTCCGCTTGAACAGTGAATTCTCTGAAGTTCATTTTTAGGAACGGTGAATAAACCAAATGGATAATTATCTCTTAAATCCTGTTTATAAGTAATAGGAAGTTTCGTGATATCTTCAATCGACCTTATATCCTGTGGAGATATTTGCAATTCATCAAACTTTCTTTTATAAAATTCTGACTTCTCTCCCAGATAACCAATAAGATTGGTCAATCGGTCAGATTGAAGCTGTCTCAACTGATCCAACTTCAGATATTCAACTGAAAAATCCATAAAACTAACTAACATTTGTTAGGTGTAAATTTAAAAAGATTTTGGAAGCTGGCAAAATTTTTATGATTTTCGTCATATTTTGAATGATTCTAAATAACTTTTTTAAAAATGACTAATACATTAACTTACAATAAAGTATTTGCAACCCCTTGCTGAATGTCATTCAGAGTGAAACGAAGTGTGGTGTGAAATCTAAAATAAGTGGGTAAAGAAATGACGAGATTCTTCTTTTGTCGAATAATAAAGTACTTATTAATTATTTTGATTACCTAAAAGTCCATAAAGAATCTTATCCCTTATTTCATCGGTAATTTCATCCGTAGAATCACTGCTTCTTTTAAACCAGAAATAGGAATTATTTAAAGTATGAAGAATGAATCTGGTTGTAAATGACGGAGATTTGAGTTCCCAGTTTTCTGCCTGGTAGATTTCGGAAATTAACTTTTCCACTTCCTGTTGATAACTTTTTCTTAACTCTACAAACTCAGAAAGCCTCTCCTCCAGATGCCTCCATTCTATTGAATAGATGTGGGTAACGTCACGATTTTTGAGAACCACTGATAAATGCTTATCTAAAAACAGATTCAGTTTTTCTCTTGGAGCAATATCTGTATTTTTTACTTCCTGAAGCTCATCAAAAAACTCTTGTGCAATACCAAAGCAAACCCATTCCAGAATTTCTTCCTTTGAACGGATGTGTGCATATAATGATGCTGCTTTTATATTAAGTTTCGTAGCCAAATCTCTTACAGAGCTTCCCATATAGCCCTTTTCTTTGAAAAGTTCTACTGCTACGTCTAATATTTTCCTTTGTTTTTCTTTAAGTTCCATTTGCAAAATGCAAAAGTAGTTATTCTGATTTAAACTGTTGTTTTTTTGATTGTAAATAAGAATAAAGTTTCAAAAACATTCCTTACCTCCATTAGCTTTGCCCTTCATTCTTTTTGTAAGTTTAATAAATATGACGTTTTGTTCATGTATTTTCAAGGAAATCATTATGAATCGGAAAATTTGTCAAGTTAATTTTACGTTAAAAATAGTAAATCCGGAAAATTTGTCTGTTTTTTTTGTAAATTTAATAATTGAACAGTTTTTGCGATATAGTCATCGATTAAATGATTAAATAATTGATAGGCATTAAGAAGCTGAGCCTGAAAATTTAGTTTCTTGATGTTTTTTAAAACTAAACTTTAAACGAATCATTACCAAAAATATATAAAATATGAACTTAAACCAATATACTGTAAAATCACAAGAAGCCATCCAGGCAGCTCAACAGGTTGCAATGGAATTTGGCAATCAAAGTATTGAACCTCAACATCTCCTTGAAGGAATTTTTCAGGTAGATGAAAATATATCGCCTTTTTTACTAAAAAAATCTGAAGCAGATGCCAATTTAGTAAGAGAGCGAAACCGTGAAAATTTAGAAAGACTTCCTAAAGTACAGGGAGGAAACGTTTATCTTTCACAATCAGCAAATAAAGTATTACTGGATGCACCCAACATCGCTAAAAAAATGGGTGATGAGTATGTAACGATTGAACATTTATGGTTATCTCTTATTGAAACCAGTTCTGAAGTGTCTCAAATGTTGAAAGACATGGGAGTAACGAAAAAGTTATTGGAAGGAGCCATTAAAGAATTAAGAAAAGGAAGTAAAGCTACTTCTGCAAGTTCAGAAGAAACTTACCAGTCTTTAAATAAATATGCTAAAAATTTCAATGAACTAGCAGCTGAAGGAAAACTGGATCCGGTAATCGGACGTGATGAAGAAATCAGGAGAGTATTACAGATTCTTTCCAGAAGAACTAAAAACAACCCTATCCTTATTGGGGAACCGGGAGTTGGTAAAACAGCAATCGCAGAAGGAATTGCTCACAGAATCATCAGTGGTGACGTTCCTGAAAACCTGATGGATAAAACATTGTACTCATTGGATATGGGAGCATTGATCGCCGGAGCAAAATACAAAGGTGAATTTGAAGAGCGTCTGAAATCTGTAGTGAACGAGGTTATTAAGTCTGACGGACAGATTATTCTTTTCATTGATGAGATCCACACATTAGTTGGAGCCGGTGGTGGCGAAGGTGCTATGGATGCGGCAAATATCCTTAAACCAGCTCTTGCAAGAGGTGAACTGAGAGCGATTGGAGCTACAACTTTAAATGAGTACCAAAAGTATTTTGAAAAGGATAAAGCTTTAGAAAGACGTTTCCAGAAAGTAATGGTGGAAGAACCGGATACGGAATCGGCAATTTCTATTCTTCGTGGGATTAAAGATAAATATGAAGCTCACCACAAGGTAAGAATCAAAGATGAGGCAATTATTGCTGCTGTGGAAATGTCCCAAAGATATATTTCAGACCGTTTTTTACCGGATAAAGCGATTGACCTTATTGATGAGGCTTCTGCTAAATTGAGAATGGAAATCAATTCTAAACCTGAAGAGCTTGATGTTTTAGACAGAAAACTGATGCAGCTGGAAATTGAATTGGCGGCTATTTCAAGAGAAGGCAACCAAACAAAAATCGACCATTTAAAAGAAGACATTTCTAAAATTTCTGAACAGAGAAATGAAATCAATGCAAAATGGCTGAAAGAAAAACAGAAAAGTGAAGATCTTACCCAGATCAAAAAAGATATTGAATCTCTTAAACTAGAAGCTGAAAGAGCTTCAAGAGCCGGAGATTATGCTAAAGTAGCGGAAATCCAATATGGAAAACTTCGTGAAAAAGAGGATGAGCTTGCAAAAATGGAACTGGAAATGCAGAACCATCAGAATGAGCTGATCAAGGAGGAAGTAACTTCTGAAAATATCTCTGAAGTTATTGCTAAATGGACAGGTATTCCTGTAACAAAGCTATTGCAATCTGAAAGAGACAAATTATTGAATCTGGAAGCCGAACTTCACCACAGGGTTGTTGGGCAGGATGAAGCTATTGAAGCTGTAGCAGATGCAATCAGAAGAAACAGAGCGGGATTGAGTGATGATAAAAAACCTATCGGATCTTTCTTATTCTTAGGAACAACCGGTGTCGGTAAAACGGAGCTTGCCAAAGCGTTGGCTGAATTCCTGTTTGATGATGAAAACAATATGACAAGAATTGATATGAGTGAATATCAGGAACGTCACAGTGTTTCCAGATTAGTGGGTGCGCCTCCGGGATATGTAGGCTATGATGAAGGCGGACAATTGACGGAAGCGGTAAGAAGAAGACCTTATTCTGTGGTACTTTTAGATGAGATTGAAAAAGCCCATCCGGATGTTTTCAATACTTTATTACAGGTTTTGGATGATGGTAGACTGACGGATAATAAAGGTCGCGTAGTGAATTTCAAAAATTCAATTATCATTATGACCTCGAACTTAGGTTCTCACCTGATTCAGGAAAATTTTGAAAATCTAACTGAGGAAAATCAGAATGAAGTTGTAGATAAAACGAAAGAAGAAGTTTTCGACTTACTGAAACAAACTTTACGTCCGGAATTCCTGAACAGAATTGATGAGATTGTATTGTTCCAACCTTTAAGAAAGAAAGAAATTGGAAAAATTGTTCAGTATCAGTTGAGAGGATTCAATGAAATGTTGGCAAAACGTAATATTATCATGACTTTCACTCAGGATGCGGTAGATTATCTGATGGATAAAGGTTATGACCCGGCATTCGGAGCAAGACCATTAAAAAGAGTAATCCAACAGGAAGTATTGAATAAACTGTCAAAAGAGATCCTTGCAGGAAATGTAAACGATGGAGACAGAATTACCCTGGATTATTTTGTAGAAACCGGATTGGTATTCCGCCCTACTGAACAATAAATAAATAGTTTTTTTTCATATACATTAATTTTTGTAGATAAGTGCTGTAGAGAAATCTGCGGCACTTATTTTATTATATATCAGACAGTATCAAAATAACAATCGCCCAATTTAACATAAAAAAATTTCACTGTTTTTTGAAATAATGTATGATAAAAAGTTTTAATTTAGTCACCAAACCAAAAAACATTTACACATGAAAAAAGTAATTTTAGGAGTTTTAGTGACTCTTTTTATCTCTTGTAATAACAACGAAACAGAAAATGTTACCCCTGAAAACACAAATGCAGAACAAACAGACATGGCTAGCAGTAAAGCGGCTCTTTGTGGCTCTGACATTCTGAGACAGAAACGTCTTGCTGAGGATCCTGCAGCAATGCAACGAATGCTCCAGATAGAAAACCAGACAAACAATTTTATTGAACAGAAAAAGATGGGAAAAGTGCTGGCAGATGGCAGTGTTGAAATCCCAGTAATTTTCAATGTATTGTACAGCAATGCGACCAGTAATGTTTCCGATGCAAGAATAAACTCTCAAATCGATGTTTTAAACAAAGCTTTCGCGTCAAGCCATGCAGATGTTTCAAGTATACCGGCAGAATTTAAACCCGTAAATGCTGGTGATACTAAAATAAAATTCAGATTGGCAGGAATCAACAGAAAATCAACGACGAAAGCTAACTGGGCACCGGATGACAATATGAAAAACGCTTCTACGGGAGGTATTAATGCTACAGATCCTTCAAAATATCTAAACATTTGGGTCGTAAACTATATGCCTTATTCCACAGGATATGTATTAGGATATGCCACTTTCCCTGAAGATGCCGGTCTTTGGAATGATGGTGTTGTAATGATGGATGAATATGTAGGCGCTGGCGGACCTATCGCAACACATAACAAGGGCAGAGTTACAGTGCATGAAGTAGGACATTACCTTAATCTGAGACATATCTGGGGAGATTCAAACTGCGGAAATGACTTTGTGAATGACACCCCTCAGCAGGTGACCTTACACAGAGGTGTACCTACTTATCCAAAGTATGAAACATGTGGCGGAGTTTCACGTTCAGTGATGTTTATGAACTATATGGACTATTCTGATGAAACGACTCTGTTTATGTTTACCAAGCAACAAAATGACAGAATGCAGGCTGCTATTTCAGCATCCGGTCCCAGAGCAGGTTTGAGAATACTATAAATAAGAGCTTTTACCAATAAAAAGTTCACTAAAATATAGAAAGGTCCGTTATCATTTGATACGGACTTTTATTATTTTCATACACAATCCGTAAAAACACGGAAAAAATAACAGTATAATTCCCTATTCATTACTATATTTTTTTACGAAATTTGCCGAAATATGGATATTTCCAATATAAAACTAAGTTATGAATACAGAATCTACTAACGAAAAAGATCTTCCAAGATCAGGGTTAATGTCAAATGAATTGATAAAGACTCTTATTGAAAATTACCGTACCAATCACCTGAATGCTATTAATGATTCATTAGGAATTCAGGATGCTCATTCCATTTGGTTTGATCTCCCTAAGCTGAAGAACTTCATTGCTTTAATAGAGCAGGAAGCAGCTAAAGTAAATCCTCAGCATAATCAGGAAGATCTGGGAATAAGATTTTATTATGCAGCTTATCCAAAACTTGAAAATTGGGATATTATGGATACTCACCCTGTTCCACAGGAATATTCAGAAAAACATACCTTTGTGATGATCCCAACCATGAAAGGAAAAAATAGTGAAGGAGAATTACATGATTTTGATTTCAATCTTATTCAGTCAAACGAAGGGAAATCTGTAGCTTTAGCTGCTCGTGGTGGCACAGGACCAAGTTATGACGATGGAAACCTTGGCGAAAACAGCGGCACACTCGTTCCTCCATCACCTATCACTGGTGAAGCTTATTAATTACCATTTCTGAACACAATATGACTGAGATTCAAAAAATTTTTTCTTCAATCATGTATGGAGGTGAAGCTATTGCAGCTTTAGTCTCTATAATTTATTATAACCGTGTAAAAAAAACACCCTGGAAATATCTGGCAATTTATCTTGTTATTATTTTCCTCTGCGAATCATCTGTAAAATGGGGTGAAGAGCAACTTAGAATAGACAGAATACTTTTTTATAATTACTTTGTGATTCCATTACAGTTTATATTTTTTTATTGGCTGTACGCAAAAGAATCTTTAAAGAAAACGAAACTGTTCTATATTATGACCGGAGCATATCTCTTGACCTATGTTCTCAGGGCGCTTTTTTTCCCGGAAAAAAAAACTATCTTTTCTTTCAATTACAATACAGGCTGTCTTTTCTTAATGGCTCTCGTCATTATGGAATATTATAAACAGGTTAATTCATCTGAAATTCTCAATTTCAGTAAAAATAAAATGTTTTATATTAATCTGGGAGTAACGCTTTTTTATATTGCTAACCTTCCATTTATGACATTTAATTCTCTTCTTTACAGATATATAGAAATCTGGGATATTTATTTCATATATTTCCAGGTTTCGGGAGCAGTTATGTATATTTTATTTGCCAGTTCATTGATATGGGGAAAACAGAACTCTTAATAACTTTTATTTCATTCAACATCTTTTTTTTGATGTTTGTAATAGCTGTATTTATCTATATCCGGAATTACCGACAACGAAAAAAAGAATATCTGAATGAAATTGAGATGAAAAATGAACTTCATCAGAGAGAACTTCTGTCTACTCAACTGGAAATCCAGCAAGCTACGATGCAGCAGATCGGGCGTGAATTACATGATAATATAGGACAAAAACTGACATTAGTGAGTCTCTATGTTCAGCAGATGCTTTATGAAAACAAAGTTCCTGAGGCAGTAGAAAGGATAGACCAGGTTTCACAGATTATTAATCAGTCTTTACAGGATTTACGGAGTCTTTCAAAAACATTGACGGATGATAATATCAGCCAGAAGGAAATTATAACTTTGATTCAGGAAGAAGTAGACAATACCAATTCATTGAAGAAATGTCTTGTAAGTTTTGAACATAATTTTGATCAGCTTGATCTTGGTTTCGTACATAAAAATCTATTGCTCAGAATTACTCAGGAATTTATCCAAAACAGTATAAAACACTCTAATTGTAAGAATATTTTCATTAATTTAAATACCTCTGAAGATATACTGTGGGAACTTAAAATCCATGATGACGGGACAGGATTTGACACATCTAATACAAAATCTAACGGCATTGGTCTTACCAACATGAAGAACAGAGCCAAAATCATTGGTGCCGACTTTATTCTTGAAAGTGAGAAAAATGCAGGTACCAAAGTTAATATCACCTTAAAAAAACAGTCATGAAAAAAACAATTGTAATTGTTGACGATCATATTCTTATTGCTAAAGCCCTGGAAGGAATCATTGGTAACTTCAATGATTTTGAAGTCATCTACGTTTGTGAAAATGGTAAAGACCTCATCCAAAAATTTGAAGAAGGGAATGCACTCCCGGATATTATTCTGCTAGATATTAGTATGCCGGTTATGGATGGTTTTGAAACAGCTTCCTGGCTTACCAAAAATCACCCTGATATTAAAGTAATGGCTCTCAGCATGCAGGGAGACGACAATAGCGTGATTAAGATGATCAAAAGCGGGGCAAAAGGTTATCTATTAAAAAACACACATCCAAAAGACCTTGAGACCGCACTTACAAGGTTAAATTCTGATGGCTTTTTCTATCCTGAATGGGCTTCAAAAATCATATTTACCAATCTTAATAAAGAAGGCGATTCTGAAATTACCATAAAGATATCAGACCGCGAAAAGGAGTTTCTTAAGTATACTGTTACGGAGCTAAGTTATAAAGAAATTGCAGACCGAATGTGCTGCAGTCCAAGAACAGTTGAAAGCTATCGCGACCAATTATGTGAAAAACTTGATCTGAAAACACGTGTCGGACTGGCTGTTTTTGCGATTAAAAATGGTTTCGCTCATTAATTTAAAGTGTAAAATTTTTATCAAAAAGAATAATTTAAAGAATAATTATTCACATAAAATTGAAAAGAAATAAAAATAAAAACACAAATTTAAAATATCATTAAAATTCAATACAATCGTTAATTTATTAACTAAAACACAACCAAAACACTGATTAAATAAGAATAATTTAAATAAATACGAAAATAATTTGGATATTAATTCTGAATAATATAATTTCACATCCTCAACCATTAAAAAAAAGATATGAAAAGAGTATTATTTGGAGCCCTTACTCTGGGTTTAATGTCCGCATGTACCAATGACAGTGTAAATTCTCAAAACGAAGTTCAACCTGAACAGGAAATTTCTTCAGCAGTAGCTTCAAAAAGAATTTGTCCGTCAGAACAAATGAGACAGGAAGAATTCCAAAAAGATCCTTCACTTAGACTAAAAGCAGAACAAATAGAAGCTAATGCAAAACAATTTGCCAATAATCTTGCAGTAGGAAAAGTTCTTGCAGACGGAACTGTTGAAATTCCAGTGGTAGTGAATGTAATTTATAAAACAACAGCACAAAACGTATCTGATGCCAGAATTGCAGAACAAATCGCTATTCTAAATGCAGACTATGGTGGTACCAATAGTGATGCATCATTAATCCCTACAGAATTTCAAGGTGTGAAAGCTGGTGATGTAAAAGTAAGATTCAGATTAGTCAATACGATAAGAAAATCTACCACAAAAACATCATGGACTTCAACAGACAGAGCAAACAATACGATGAAGAAAGCTTCTACAGGAGGTATTGATGCAACAAATCCAACTAATTATTTCAATATTTGGGTAGTAGGAAGTATGCCTGATACTCAAGGAAGCATTCTTGGATATGCTACTTTCCCTGAAAGTGCGGGTACATGGAAAGACGGTGTAGTAATTGCAGCGCCTTACTTTGGAAAGACCGGAGCTTCTGCACCATTTAATTTAGGAAGAACTGCCACTCACGAAGTGGGTCACTATTTAGGTCTTAGACATATCTGGGGAGATGCTAACTGTGGGGATGATCTAATTGCAGATACTCCAACTCAGACAACAGCTAATACAGGAAACCCTACCTATCCTCTATATAATACTTGCTATGGTGTAAAGAGATCCGTAATGTTCATGAATTATATGGATTATTCTGATGATAAATCTTTATATATGTTTAGTGCAGGACAAAAAGCAAAAATGCAATCTGTAACTTCAGCTTCCGGAGCAAGATCTGGATTAAGAGTTTACTAATAAAACAGTATAATTTAATATTATTTTAATTCCATCCCGAATCAGGGGTGGATTTTTTTTATACTTTTATGCGATTTTAATTTGACAGTCGCAACGATGAAGAAATTAGCCCTAGCAACAGGGATATTATTCCATTTATACAGTTACCAGGCACAGGATACCGTTCAATCCAGAAATCTAAAAGAGGATCTTGCATTGATCAATCCGAATTTTCAAACTAAGGAACAGGCTTCTTTTTTTAAGAAAGATTGGGTAAAGAAGTCTCTAGCTCCTACCGTACTTTTTGCCGCTGCTGCTGCTACATGGGGTGAAAAAGAAAACATTCGTGAAGTGAGAAACAGGTATCTTCCCAATTTCAAAATGAAGTATGACGATTATCTTCAATATGCTCCAGCTGTAACGGTTTACGGATTAAAACTCGCGGGAGTAAAAGGAAGGAATAATCTAGGAAGGGCTACCCTTTCTTATGCAACCAGTTTAGCTATTATGGGAATTTTAGTTAATTCCATTAAATACACCTCCAAAGTAGAGCGTCCGGACGGTTCTAAAAATAATTCATTTCCTTCAGGACATGCTGCCATGGCTTTTACAAATGCCAGTTTTTTACATAAGGAATATGGAATGGTAAATCCTGCATATAGTATCGCGGGCTATGGTTCTGCAACTCTTACCGGCTTGGGAAGAAATTTAAATAACAGACATTGGGTTCCGGATATTCTTGCAGGTGCAGGAATCGGGATTATTTCAACGGAACTTGGCTATTTTTTTATAGATAAAATTTATAAGAACAAGGGTGATAATTTAAGTATCCTATCAAAGATTGAAGGAAACGACTACCCTTCTTTCCTTTCTCTAAAGATGGGAACGGCATTGGGAACAACCAATTTCCTGAAAGAATCTGAGCTGGACGATAAAAAGCAGATAGGTTTTGAGGGTGGACTGGAAGGTGCTTATTTCTTTTCAAAGAAATGGGGTGTAGGTGCTGATGTCTCCTTCAGCAGTTTTCCTATTAAGGCTCAAAGAATAACCTTCGATGATGATCAGGGTTTTGGTGAACATACCATTAAAACACAATCGATGGGATTTCTGGGAGCCGGTATCGGACCTTATTTCTCTCATGAATTTTCTGACAAATGGCAGCTTACTTTAAAAGCAACTGCTGGATATTCAGCAACAGCAAGCGGAAAAGTGTTTGCAAAAGGAGACGGAATAGATACACCCAATCATGAGCTTCAAATAGCAAGATATAAACCTAAACCAGCCTTTCGCTGGAATACAGGTGCTTCTATGACTTATAAATTCAACCCGGGATTGGGACTTACCTTTTATACGGATTATAATCAGATCAATTCTACTATCCGTTATTATTTCAGTGATGACATTAAGGAAAGCGCAGAACTTAATCAGGAACTTAATCATCTGATTGCTAAAGAAAAGATCAATTACATTACCTTGGGATTAAGATTAACCGCCTATTTTTAAAATAAAAAAGCCTTCAAGTATGAAGGCTTTTGTTTTTATAGTGTTTTACTGTTGTCTTCCGGTGTATAATCCATGAAAATATCACCATCCAGCTTTACAGATTTTACTTTTTTCTTGATAGGAATCACAAGATCGGTCAATTTCTGATCTTTTTCCCATACAGAGGGTGAAAAATGAATTTTCTCTGTAGTACCGTCTTCATAAGATAATACGGCATCAAAAGGAATGGCAAATCCTCCTACATTGGTAACATTTACAGTAAGCAGGTCATTCATTTGTGATGCTCCCGCTACTTTTAAATCAATATAATTATTGGTATAAAACCAGTTGTGGAAAAACCAGTTAAGATTTTTTCCTGAACCCGTATTCATCGAGTTGAAATAATCCCATGGAACCGGATGTTTTCCATTCCAGTTGTCCATATAATGATGTAATGCTTTTTTGAATAAATCGTCTCCTAAATAATCTTTCAAAGCAAGATAAGACAGAGAAGATTTTACGTAAGAATTACTTCCGTATCCAGAACCGCTCACCTGTGTACTCATGGTAATAATAGGCTGATCCTGTTCTGATGAAGCATCATTGATCCATCTTTTAATACGGAAATTTTTATAGAAGTTTTTGGCTTCTTCTTCTCCGTTTTCATCAATTCCGATCAAATATTCAAGTGTTGTTGCCCATCCTTCATCCATGAAAGCATATCTTGTTTCATTGATTCCCATATAGAAAGGAAAATAAGTGTGTGCAATTTCGTGATCTGCCGTAAGTCTTGCATCCCTAAGATCATCAGGAATACTTGTATCATTGATCATCATTGGATATTCCATATCGGCATACCCCTGAATAGCGGTCATTACATTATAAGGATATTCTACCCCGGGCCAGTTTTTAGAAAACCAATCCAGATTATAACGCATCCAGTCTACATAATGTTCAAAATCTTTTGCTCCGGCTTTATATCCTGCCTGCACACTGGCTCTTTTTGTTTTAAGCTGCACGCTGGCTGCGTCCCAGACATAGTGGTTACTCATTGCAAAACAGAAATCTGTGATGTGGCTGGCTTTGAATTTCCATACATTCCATTTATTCTGCTTGGTTACTTTCCCGGACTTCATTTCTTGTTCTGTAGCGATGTGCATTAGTTTATCGCTCTTTAATGAAGCTTTATATCTTTTCAGATATTCCGGTTGAAGCACGGCTTCCGGGTTTAGAAAATCTCCGGTTGCCCACACCACATAGTTTTTAGGAGCTGTAATAGCAAAACTATAGTCGTTAAAATCATTATAAAATTCCTGTCTTTCCGAGTGAAGAATCATATCCCATCCGTTGTAGTCATCATACACTGAGATTCTTGGAAAAGAATAGGCTACATAAAAAGTCTCCGGATCTATCTGTCCTTCTCTTCCACTCTGCACTGAAAGCGGATATTCCCATTCTATTTTAACCTCAGCTTTTGATTTTGACTTTAAAGCTGATTTTAATTTTACTTTTTCTACTGTTCCCCAGTCATCACTATCAATGTCATAGCTTTCACCATTTACAATAAATGATTTAATCTTAAGCCCTGAAGATAAGAAGTCTTTGGAGACCCCTCCTGATCTTGGAGATTCTGGCTTGTGCAGGTTATTCACAAACCGTATTGCCAGCTCATTCAGATTATCCGGACTGTTATTTGTGTATACGATGGTTTCTTTTCCGGACACTATTTTTGTATTGGCATCTACTTTTACGTCTATATTGTAAACTCCTTTATTCTGCCAATAGTTTTTACCAGGTGCTCCGGAGGCATCTCTTGTCCCTTTTTCAAAAGCTTTTTTAATGTTTCTCGGCATATACAATTCCTGAGCAGAAAGTTGCAGCAATGAAACAACCATCAGCATTCCGGAAAAAATTCTCTTCATAATGATCTCTTTTTAAAGATTGGTATCAAAAATAGGGAAAATGTGACATGAAGCAGTAATTTCTTTTATAATAATGTTTTACGATGGTTATTTTTTCAGCATAAAGCTTTAAAGTCTATCCTGTTCGGAAGTCTTTTTGATTGTTTTTGCATTTTTCACAGACTGATTTCCGAAATTAAATTTTAAAGACAGTGAAAATCCCTGCGTATCGGTATAGTCTAAGAAATAATTATCCTGATTTGCATATTTCGTGGCAACCTTCTGACCTGTAGTTCTGAAAATATCAGTAACGACTAAAGCGGCTTCCAATTTTTTATTAAAAAACTTACGGTTCATTACAAAATAAGCGTTCCAAGTACTTGAAATTCTGAAAGGTCCCTGTACACCTCCTGAGAAATACCGATGTCCCACTTCCATTTTCCAGTCACTTCTTTTATCTAAAGTAAAGCTGGTTGAAATATTGGAATCAAGATTCCATACTTTATTCTGATGCAGTAATCCGTCTACTCCATTAAAGTAATTTTCATTATGCTCCAAATTTTCAGAAACGATAATATTCCACCAAGGCTTTATCTGGAAGTTTTTGTATAAACTAAGCCCATATGCCTGTCCTTTTTCAATATTGGTAAAATGATAAACAACGTTATTATTCTCCGGTACCTGATAAGAGATTTCCATAGACGGATAAAGCTCTTTACGGTAGTACAATTCCAAATTCCAGTTTTTCCAGGAATAAGTAAGGTTAAGATTATGAATAATGGTTGCTTTCAATTGTGGATCTCCCTGAAAATATGAGAACAGATTATAATAAGATTTTGCAGGGTTCAGCCAAGAGTATGAAGGTCTGCTGATTCTTTTTCCATAGGAAAATCCAAATTCATGTTTATTTTCTGTAGTATATTGTGCATAGAATGTGGGGAAAAAGTTCCAGTAATTACTTTTATTAAGGTCATAAGGTTCTGAAACTACCCCTTCAAGATCTGTCATTTCTGCACGAAGTCCCCCTTTAAAGTTCCACTTTCCGATATTGTAAGCAAGGGAGGTGTACAGTGCAAAATTGTGTTCTTTATAATCAAAGATGCTACTTTTTTCAGGACGATATTGTAATTCTCCGCTTTGATTATCTGAGAATTTTAAATTGCTATTCGTTTTCACGAAACTATATTTTGTTCCGGACTCAAGTTCCCATTTTTCATTTTTCCATTGGTAATCCAACTGTGTGGAAAATAATTTTATATCCGCTTTATTTTGAGTCAAAAAGTGGTCTTCACGGGGAAGTTCTCCTGCAAAATTCAGATGGGTTGCTACATCCTGATATTTGCTGGAATTGTTTCCTGTAAAATAATTGATCCAGGACAGGCTGCTTTTTTTATTAAGTTTTCTGTCTATCTGGAAACTCACAGAGTTATTCGCTGAGCGGGATTCGTGATCATTAAGAGTTCTATAATTTGATTCTACAATGTCCTGATTGTTATAAATCAAAGTCGGCACATCATAGATTCCATAAGATTTCGGAGAAAAATACCCTGAATAGTTGAGGCTTAGGTTCGTGAGACTATCCAATTCATATTCCACATTAAAATTCAGGGTATTCTGGTTATAGTTTTTATCCTTTCTGTTCATTGTACTCTCCCATCTGGTCTGGCTTTCAGGATAGTTCACGTAATCAAGCCCTTCACGGAAATACGTTCCCATTCCTTTGTAGTAGCTTGCCATTACGGAGAGCTTATCCTTCTTATAGTATTGCGACAGTCCGAAAACTGCTTTTGCATATTGTGTCTGAACATATTTTGAAGACAGAATTCCACGATAGCCTTCTATCTTGTTCTTTTTCATTACGATATTCAATACCGCACTTCCTGCTGCTTCATATTTTGCAGGTGGATTCGTAATCACTTCTATGGATTTCACGTCATCACCTTGTGTATTTTCCAGTAGATTTTTAAGTTCATCACCCGTCAGCATTACTTTCTTGTCATTGATTGTCACCAGAATCCCTGTACTTCCTTTTACGGTAAGGACACTATTGTTTACACTTACATTGGGAGTATTTTTTAAAATTTCCCAGGCGTTCAATGATGAAATATTACTGTTTTCTACATTAAATTCAAGGCGGTCAACTTTTCGTTTTACCAAAGGCTTTCGTTTGGTCATTACAACCTCTTCTATTTCCTTAGCGTCTTCTTTTTTAAGGATTATCTGTAAAGGTTCGGAGTTTTCAAGATTCAGATTCTTTTCATATACAAGATAGCCTTCGCGTTTTACCACAAGTTTTACATTCTGTTCAGAAAGACCTTCAAATGCAAATCCTCCTTTGCCATCGGTTTTCAATTCTGAGATCAATTCATTTCCTGAATTATACATACCTATGATCACCGCAGAAAGTTTTTCATTTTCTGTATTCATTACCGTTCCGGCTAGCTTTTGCTTTTGCGCAAACACCAACATAGGAAAGCACAGAAAAAGAAGAATTTTGTTCATGATTACGTTTTTAAAATGATATAAAACGGTACAATTGTTTTACAGGACAAAATTCAAGATTGATCGGGAGAATTTCGGTTAACGAAGAGTTAATGATAGGTTAATGCCTTTTTTCTTAAAATAAAAGCCTGAATCAGAGACTCAGGCTTTACAGACAATATGATATTTTTTTATGGATACGGAATGGCTTTATCAAGTTCTATCGGGTTATAATACTTTTTTATATTTGCCTGAGTCTGCTTGGTAAGCCCTGTAAATTCATCTTTGCTTTTGATTTGCCGTCCATCAATCCTCACATTCCAGTCCGGTTGAAAATCCGTTCTCATTCTCGCATAAGGATCATTATAGAATTCCAGATTGAGTTTTACCCATTTTTTAAAATCTATTGTAAGGGCATCTAAAGAATAATGCTTTTCAAGAAATGCTTTTGTATCATAGGTTTTAGGTAGGTTTATGTTTCGGGAAAAAGAATATATGAAGTCTTTCTTATCATCCTCCACAAACAAAACCAGTCCCGGCAATCCCCTGAATTTATAAGGTCCTTCAGGAATATTGATATCCGGCGTAAACCAAGCGGTCCATTTTCTTCCGCCAAATGTTGTTGTTGCCTTCTGCAGGTTATAATTATTAATCTTTTTTGTATCCGCTTCTACGTTCCACTGAATATTATCCACTGTTTCAAAAACATAATAATAAGGCATCATCATGATCTGAACGTAATTTTGATTTTTATTGGAGTTTCTTTTCCTGATAATGGTTTGCTTAGATTGGCTTGTATGCTGATTAGATCCGCCTCCATGAAGAATATTAAGAGAATCGCTCACCAGAAATTCAATTTCATAGAACTTTACTTCTTCGGGATTAATATCCAGCACCATTTCTTCCTTATCATAAGTGGTATCATTGGCATACGCCCTGTACTGAAGTTCATAGATAAATCGATGGGTCTGAGCCTTTATTATGCAGCTCATCAGCAGCATAAAAAGAATAGTCTGTTTTTTCATGGTTATTTTAGTATAAAAATAAAGAAAAACATTTACTTCGTAAGGTTAATAATAAGTTAATGAACAAAATACTATTTCAGTAAAATGTTAAAACTTTATCTTTGTTTCTGATGATATCCAAGAGTAAAAAACTGATCTATCTTTTCGCCACATTATTCCTTCTTCTACTGGGAATACAGGTTTACTTTATGTATAAGACCTATCAGGTTAAAGAAAGAGATATCTACAGAACAATCAATGACAGAATTTCCAATTTTACAGACAGACTGGAAAATGTGCATGATTCTCAGGAAATGAAAAGTGATTCTCTACAGAAAATCATTGTTGATTATTATAATAAGAAAATCAGTAAAAAAGAATTTCTTCATCATTTTATGGAAGACAGAAAAGCTTCCAGGGAAAAGCTTAACCGTTATGTTGATGACCGTTTAAAAAAAGACGGATACCAAATTTCTGTAAGAATTCAATACAACTCTATTATCCATCTTCCGGACAGTATCAAGGTCATTGACAAGCCCATAGTTATTTATGAAAGCAAGGATAAGGTAAAAAAGCCGAAAATTACCAGTACCGGAACCTGGAGAACCTCATCTACCAAAGAGCTTAAAGGAGAAGAAGAAACTACAGAGAGAGATACATTCTTTGTGACCAGCCAGACTGATTTTGAAATTAAAAATATAAAAAGCCTTGTTTTCAAAGAGCTTACTTTACTGATCATCTGCTGTATTATTCTGCTTGCCAGTGTACTTTTACTGTATATTTCAACAATTAAAAACCTGATTAAGCAACAGAAACAGGTAGAAGTTCTCCACACTATTGTGGATAATATTTCCCATGAGTTTAAAACCCCTATTGCTACGTTAAAAATAGCTTCCAAAACACTGAAAAAAGGCTGGAATCCTGAAACACTTCCACTTATTGACCGACAAATTTCACGATTGGAAAATCTGATGCTACAATTGCATAAAGATGAGATTCCTGATGAGATAATTGCCGTAACGCCGGAGGATTGGGATTTCTTCGTTCAGGATTTGGCGTTTACTTATCCACAAATAGATTTTAAATCTGAAAATAAGGTTTCTGAAAAACTTCCTTTTGATAAAAACCTCATGGAAACTGTGATTAAGAACCTTTGCGAAAATAGTATAAAATACGGAGCCTCTATGGTCTCTGTACAGACTAATATACTTTCTAAACATCTTGAAATCAAAGTTTCGGATAACGGGCAAGGTATGGAAACCAGAGAATTAAAAAACATTTTTGAAAAATTCTACAGAATACAATCCAATAATATTCACAACAGCAAAGGACTTGGGCTAGGACTTTATTTTGTAAAGAAAATAATTGTTTCCTATCATGGTAAAATAGATGTTTCCAGCCAGCCCGGAAAAGGAAGTACCTTTAAAATATTCATCCCTTATGAAAACTAAAATCCTCCTGGCAGAAGACGATCCTGACTTTGGAATGATCCTTAAACAATATCTTGAACTTGAAGATTTTGAGGTTGACTGGTTTCAAAATCCGGAAGACATTATTCCTCTTCTCTCTTCCGATTTTCCTTTTCAGATAGGAATTCTGGACGTAATGATGCCTAATATTGATGGGTTTTCCCTTGCTAAAATGATATTAAAGGAGAAAAAAGATTTCCCTCTTTTATTTTTAACAGCAAAAAATCAGAAGATAGACAGATTAACCGGATTAAAAATAGGAGCTGATGACTATATTGCCAAACCCTGCGACCCTGAAGAGCTGGTGCTAAGGATTAAAAATATCCTGAAAAGAATAGCGCCCGCCATAATAGAGAACCATGTGAACATCGGGCAATATTCTTTGGATACTAAAAAACTGCTGCTTTCTCATCCCAGCGGAAATACAAGAATGACCATTCGTGAGCAGGAACTTCTTTTATACCTATTGAAGCATAATCATTCCACTATTACCAGAGACGAAATTCTTGATCAGCTATGGGAAACCAATGATTACTTTACCGGAAGAAGTCTGGATGTATTTATCAGCAGGCTGAGAAAGTATTTCAGCCATGATCCGGAAGTAAAAATCCAATCCCTAAGAGGAATTGGATTTGAAATTGATTTTCCGATCAATTCATATTAAAGAGAAAGTTCTACAAGAACCGGGAAGTGATCCGACGGGTAGAGTAAATTTTCTCTTCTATCATTGATATGTCTGTGTGATTTAATTTTAAAACCATTGGTAAAGATATAGTCAATTCTTTCTTTTGGAATTTCATTAACATTAAAAGCCGTGAAAGTTCCTACCGGTCCGTAATGTTTAGTTTCAGAATGGTAAAAAGTATCTTTCATATATTGGGAAAGAATTTTAATTGGTTCAGCATCTTCTGTCAGATTAAAATCTCCGCTTAATGTTACGGGTAGGTTTTTCGGATTAAGCTCTTTGATCTTTTTCAGGATCAGTTCGGAAGATTTTACTCTTGCGACATTCCCGATATGATCAAAATGAAGGTTCATCGCAAGAAATTCTTTTTTTGATTTTTTATCTTTAAAAATGGCGTAGGTACAAATTCTGTTCAAAGCAGCATCCCAGCCTTTTGAAGGTTTCTCAGGGGTTTCCGATAGCCAGAACGTCCCGGATTTTACAACTGAAAGTCTGTTTGTATCATAAAAAATAGCGGAAAACTCACCTTTTTCTTTACCATCATCTCTTCCTACTCCGATATAATCATAATTTTTCAATCCGTTTTTAATATCTTTCATCTGCTCCGGAAGTGCTTCCTGAACCCCAAAATAATCGGGATGGTAATACGTTAACAGATCGGCAACATCCTGCTTTCTCTCTGTCCAGGCATTTTCTTTATCCGAAGCTACATTAAGCCTGATATTAAAACTCATTACGGTAAGGTCTTGTGAAAATCCAAGTGCAAAAAGCATCAGGAAGATCATTGAAAGTCTGAAATTCATAGTCTATTTTATCAATTTGAGACAAAAATAAGACTTCTCTGTCATAGAGAAGTCTTATTCGTATCATTATATTGTTAAATTATTTTTAAACAGAAAAAAAGTTGCTATTCTTTGTTAAATTTAAATTCTTTTCCTCCTTCTTTCAAAGTAACCGACTTTTTATCTTTGCTGAAAACAATGGTCATATTGCCTTTTTCAAAATAAAAGGTATTATCACCATTGTATTCAAATGGAAATTCCATACTGCCATCGGCTGCAGCCCCATAAAGTTGTCCGTCTTTTTCTTTGAACAGGATTTTAAGATTGCTCTTTGGATCTGCATAAGTTCCTGTAAAGTCTTTAATATTAATTTTATCAATCTGTTTTGCCGTAGAAGCTAACCAGATATTATTTTTCATATTAATATCCGGAACTACAGACTCAGGGTCCAGCTTTACCTGGTCTATTTCTTTGTTAGAATCTAGTTTAAAGGTCCATTCTGTATTTCTCTTCCAAACTTCCACAGGTATTTTGACAACTTTGGCTGTTCCGTCTTTAAATTTCACCTCAACGGTAGTAGGCATAGGCATTTGTTCAAGATTCTGAACGGTAATTTGTGCTCCGTTTTTGAAATCTCCGTTGATGTATTTTACGTTTTTAATAGCCTGATCAATCTTCCATTTATTGATAAACCATCCTCTCCAGAACCAATTAAGTTCTTCACCGGAAACGTTTTCCATAGTGTGAAAGAAATCCCAAGGTGTAGGATGTTTGAATGCCCAGCGATCAATATAAGTTCTGAAAGCTTTATCAAATTTTTCAGGACCCAAAACTGCTTCTCTTAGAACAGCCATTCCTGTTCCCGGTTTATAATATGCCAAAGCCCCGATATTTCTTTCCCTCATATTATCAGGTCCTACCATAATAGGCTCAAGATTATCACCCATCAGAAGAGATCCGGACATGGCAAGATTTTCTTTGGTATAGTATTCACCATTATTGAAAGCTTTTGTGGAAAGCCCGTTGATAAATGTATTAAAACCTTCGTCCATCCAGGCAAATAACCTTTCATTAGACCCTACGATCATAGGAAACCAGTTGTGTCCGAACTCATGATCCGTTACTCCCCACAGATCATCACCTTTTGAATCCATATGGCAGAAAACAATTCCCGGATATTCCATTCCGCCCTCATTTCCTGCAACATTGGTAGCTGCCGGATAGGTATATTCGTACCATTTTCCTGAATAATGTTCTATGGCAGCTTTAGTATATTCTGTAGATCTTCCCCATGCTTTATCTCCTCCACTTTCTACAGGATATGCAGAAATAGCCAATGATTTCTTCCCGCTTGGCAGATTTATTTTAGCAGCATCCAGAATAAAGGCTTTGGAAGATGCCCATGAAAAATCTCTTGCCTGATTAATTTTAAACTTCCAGGTTTTGGTTCCGGAAGCTATATTTTTTCCAATTTCAGACTCAGGTCGAATCATAACAGTTTTATCGCTGTTTCTTGCCTGGTTCCATCTGCTGACTTCCTCTTTACTGTACACTTCTTTTTCATTCAGAAGCTCCCCGGATGCTACCACATAATGACTTGCCGGAACGGTGATATTGGCTGTGATATTTCCGTATTCTAAAAAGAATTCAGAGGCGCCTAGATAAGGTAAGGTATTCCATCCTGTAATGTCATCATACACACACATTCTGGGATACCATTGCGCAATTGTAAAAATGGCTCCATTCTTTGTATCCTTCACTCCCATTCTGTCTGATCCGTATTCAGGAGAAACAAAAGAATATTCAATATTGATTTTAGCAACTCCGCCCTTATCTTTAAGTTCCTTTTGCAGATCAATCTGCATTCTTGTATCGGTGATCGTGTATTTTACAGCTTTACCATCTACTTTAACTGATTTAATATTGTACCCACCGTTAAAATCTTCACCATGAGCACCATTTCTACTCCCGGATAAAGGAACGACTCCATTCCCGCGGGAATCTTTTGCAAACAGGTTTTGATCAAGCTGCAACCAAAGAAAACCTAATTTATCAGGGCTGTTATTCTTGTAAGTGATTTCAGCAGTTCCTGCAATTTCTTTTTTATCTTCATTTAAAGTTACATTCAAATGGTAGTCGGCTGAGTTTTGCCAATATGCATGCCCTGGCTGACCACTTGCAGAGCGGGTTTCTGTTCCTGTTTGCGGATAGAAAAAAGGTTTAAATGCTTCTACATAATCATATTTTGATGCCTCCTGCGCATAGAATGATTCTGAGAAAAGGAAAGCAGCAATGGTAGAAATAAGTACCGGAAGTTTACAATTCATCTCAAAAGTTTTTACATAGGTAAACAAAACTCCCGGATTTATCACAAATCCGGGAGCCTTTTTCAGTATAAATTTAATTAATTTGATTTTTTAGCTTTAATCATTGCTTCCAACGCATCCCACATTTCACCCGGAATTGCTTCAAGCATATTAAATTCTCCAGCTCCCTGCAGCCATTCTCCACCATCAATAGTCACAACTTCACCATTCATATAGGCAGAATAATCTGAAACAAGATAAGCCGCTAGGTTTGCAAGCTCCTGATGTTCTCCTACTCTTCTCAATGGCACTTTCTTTTTCATATCAAATTTTTCCTGAAGATCTCCAGGAAGAAGTCTGTCCCAAGCTCCTTTTGTAGGGAAAGGTCCCGGAGCAATCGCATTGAAACGGATTCCATATTTTGCCCATTCTACGGCTAAAGATCTCGTCATTGCCAAAACACCGGCTTTCGCACAGGCAGATGGTACTACGTATGCAGAACCTGTCCATGCATAAGTAGTGACAATATTCAATACAGTTCCCGGAGTTTTAGAATCTATCCAATGTTTTCCTACAGAAAGTGTACAGTTTTTTGTTCCTTTTAAAACAATATCTAAAATAGAGTCAAAGGCAGAGTGCGTAAGTTTTTCTGTGGGAGAAATAAAGTTTCCGGCAGCATTATTCAATAAAATATCAATCTTACCAAACTCTCTCAAAGTAGCTTCCTTCATTGCTTCTACCTCATCCCAATTCCTCACATCACAAGCTACACAAAGGACCTTCCCTCCTGTTTCATCTTCCAGTTCTTTTGCGGTAGTCTGTAGTTTTTCAAGGTTTCTGGAAGTAATTACTACTTTAGCTCCCAGCTCAAGAAAGTATTTAGTCATTGCTTTTCCAAGACCGCTTCCGCCTCCTGTTACAATGGCTACTTTATCTTTTAGTGCACCTTCGCGCAACATGGGTTGTGTATATAGACTCATAAAATATTTTTTCTTAAAAATAATAAATATTGAATGGATCTGGTTTAAAATAACAGTATAAATAATGTTATAAATAATATTCGTTGATTTTTATTTAATTTTATCTCGTAATAATCCATTTGTAAATGAAAAATCCGGGAACTTCTATTTTCTTAACCTTACTACTTTTAAGTGTTTATGCTAAAGCCCAAAAGTTTGAAAGACTCTATCAATATGTAAATCCGTTAATCGGAACGGAGAAAATGGGACATACTTATCCGGGTGCCACTGTTCCTTTCGGAGCAATACAGCTAAGTCCGGAAACAGATACCATTTCCTATGAGCTGAATGGAAAATATAATGGCGAAGTATATAAATATTGTGCCGGCTATCGATATGAGGATAAAACCATTGTAGGTTTCAGCTCCACCCATTTCAGCGGAACCGGACATTCCGATCTTGGAGATTTTCTGATTATGCCTACTGTAGGCACACTACAGCTGAATCCAGGGACGGCCGCACATCCTGAAAAGGGCTATAGAAGCAGATTTTCACATCAAAACGAAAAAGCAGCCGCAGGTTATTACCGTGTAAAGCTTGAAGATCATGATATTGTTGCGGAATTAACGGCTACACAAAGAGTCGGGGTACATCGATATACTTTTCCCAAGTCTGAACAGTCTCACATCATTTTAGATCTGATGTCCGGTATTTACAATTATGATGGAAAAAATGTCTGGACTTATGCTCGCGTAGAAGATAGGCAAACCATCACCGGATATAGGCAAACCAACGGCTGGGCAAGAACAAGAACGGTTTATTTTGCGATGAGGTTTTCAAAGCCATTCAAATCCTATGGGCAAAAAAATTATGATGAAAAACAAATTTACAAAGGCTTCTGGAGAAAATTTGACCAGACAAAAAACTTTCCGGAGATCGCAGGAAAGAATCTGAAGATGTATTTTGATTTTGAAACTAATGAAAGTGAATCTATTGAAGTTAAACTTGCCATTTCTCCCGTAAGTCAGGCAAATGCATTGGAAAATCTTGAAAGAGAAGCCGGAGATTTAACATTTGATCAGATTAAAGCAAAAGCACAGCAGGATTGGGATAAGGAATTAAGTAAAATCATTATTAAGGGTTCCGAAACTCAAAAGACCAATTTCTATACAGCCATGTACCATACTTTTATCAATCCGACAGTTTATATGGATGTTAACGGAGAATATAAAGGTTTGGATCAAAACGTTCATAAAGCAGAAAACTTCACTAACTATACCACATTTTCTCTTTGGGATACTTACCGCGCGCTTCATCCTTTCTTTAATATTATTCAGCCTAAACGGAACAATGATATGGTAAAATCGATGATGGCTCATTACAATCAATTTTCTATGAAAATGCTGCCGATATGGTCACATTATGCTAATGATAACTGGTGTATGAGTGGCTATCACAGTGTAAGTGTAATTGCTGATGCAATTATTAAAGGAAATTACGCCGGTGATCCCAAAGAAGCATTAAAAGCCTGCGTTGCCACTGCTAATAAGAGAGATTACGAGGGGATCGGGCAATATATTGATCTTGGCTATATTCCGGCTGAGAAAAATGGCACTTCAGTTTCCAACACTCTGGAATACGCTTATGACGATTGGGCTATTGCTCAACTGGCAAAATATTTAGGCGAAACAGAAATCTACAATCAGTTTATTAAACGTTCTGAAAACTGGAAGAATAATTTTGATAAAACGATAGGGTTTATGCGTCCTCGTCTTTCTGATGGAAGTTTTAAGAAAGATTTTGATGTATTAAGTACTCACGGACAGGGATTCATTGAAGGAAATTCCTGGAACTACAGCTTTTTCGTTCCACAAAACCCAAGTGAGCTTATTACAATGATGGGTGGCAAGAAGAAATTTGCGTCTAAACTCGACGAACTGTTTACCATGCATCTGCCTGATGAGTTTTTTGCAGATACCGAAGATATTACCAGAGAAGGAATTATTGGAGGCTATGTTCACGGAAATGAGCCGGCACATCATGTGGCATATCTCTACAATTGGGCAGGACAGCCATGGAAAACGCAGTCGCAGATCCGTCATATTCTGGAAATGCAGTATAAGGCAACTCCTGATGGCTTAGGCGGTAATGATGATACCGGGCAAATGAGCGCATGGTATATTCTAAGTTCTTTAGGACTCTATCCGGTTGCTCCAGGTTCAGAAGATTATTCTATCGGAAGCCCGGCAATTGATCATGCTGTTTTAAATTTAGAAAATGGTAAAACTTTTGAAATTGAAGCCATCGATCAAAGTCCACAAAATGTATATGTTCAAAAGGTTCTTTTAAATGGAAAAGAAATCAAAAATTTCACTTTAAAACATTCTGAAATCATGAATGGTGGAAAACTTAGTTTTTATATGGGAAGTAAGGCGAAAAAATAAGGACATTAAAATGTTAGCTAGTGTCTCGCAGATTATACAGATAAAGCTTATCATTGTGTTATAAAATATGAAATAAACACTCCGTAGCTAATTAAATTGTTAATAAGTTTGGGCTAAAGCCAATGGAGATTTTAAAATTAAAAGCGGGCTTTAGCCCGCTTCTATTGAATTTATTTTTTTTCTGAACATTTTTCATTGTATAATTTTACACCTTCTGTTTGCTCTAGATCTTTTAGTCTTTTTAATACAATACAAGCATCTGAAATATTATTCTGAGCTAGTAAAATAGATTGTGCATTATATAAACTATCAGTATTGGTATTATCATATTCATGAGCTTTAATGAAGAACTCAATGGCTTTATCGAACTTTTGACTGTTTATAGCACTGACTCCCTTGTTAAAGTTTTCTATAGAAGCTCTTTTATCTTTCACATTTATAATAAAATTCTGAGCTATCCCTGTGTAATCATTATCAAATAAAATTATATCATGTGCATCTAAGTTACTGTTACCTTTCCACATCTTACTGAAATATTCATAAGGAATAACAACTTTATCATAATTTCCAAAACCTGTAAGATCCCATAAATAATAACTTTGTTCCAGAGTTGTCTTAAAATAATCAATGCTGGACTGATTATCTTTTGACTCTTCTTTTTTATTATTTATTGTTATTTTAATTTTTTGCTTTTTTGGAAAGAATTCGATATTTCCTTTTAAATTAAAATCATGAGTTCTCTCTTGTTTTACGTATTTATCGTAGATATCTGAAAACACATTTCTTTCTAATGTTGGTGTAAAATTTTTAATGGCTGTTACAGCAGAATCATTTTTATTGTTACTTTTAAAGTCATTTTCTATGAGTGACTTATTTACAAACCACATTTTTTTCACCTTATCTGGAGCATCTATCCCATTCACCTTAAGTATTACAACTAAAGAATCAGATGTTAATTTTTCAATCTGGTATCCAGCTTCTTGCGACGTCCTAATAATTCCTCTTTCTAATTTAATATTTGTACCACCAATTCCTTGTCTAAATACTGGATGACTGTACTCATAAAGTTTGTTTTCTTTAAATTTCCATAATAAAAAGCTCTCTTCAACATGCGTCAAGTCTCTACTGCCATCAAGCATTCTCAGTTTCACCATTATCCACGAAGAATTTGGAAGGAATTGAGTATTTACCTGCGCATTGATATGACAGAAAAGGAAAAGAAATAGAATTAAAAGAGATCTATACATCGTTATTTGTTTTTAGTTTTTTTGAAGTGCAAAACTACATAAATTATCAGTACTTATTAACAATAAAAAAAGAGCGATAAATTCGCTCTTTATAATACTTATAGTATATTTTTAATTTTAATCTTGCTGAACTTCAAAAAGCAATCGCTCTCCAAACTTCTCATCAGTAATTCTTCCGTTATCATAAACCAGATGTCCGTTTACAAAAGTATGGGTAACTTTTGTGTGGAAATTACTTCCTTCTAGAGGGCTCCAACCACATTTGTATAATATATTGTCTTTTGAAACCGTCCAGTCAGCATTTAAATCTACCAACACAAGATCTGCTTTATATCCTTCTTTCACAAATCCTCTTTTCTCTACTCTGAAAAGAATTGCCGGATTGTGGCTCATTTTTTCAACGATTTTCTCAAGAGATATTTTTCCGTTTTTATAGTTTTCAAGCATCACAACCAATGAATGTTGTACCAAAGGAGCTCCCGAAGGACATTTCGTGTACACATTATTCTTCTCTTCTGCTGTATGCGGAGCGTGATCTGTAGCAATAACATCAATTCTGTCATCCAGTAAAGCTTCCCAAAGAGCATCTTTATCTTTTTGTGTCTTTACTGCAGGGTTCCATTTGATCAACCCTCCTTTTGTTTCATAATCTTCATTGGTAAAAGTCAGGTGATGTACACATACCTCAGCCGTGATCTTCTTGTCTTTTAAAGGAATATCATTTCTGAAAAGCTCCATTTCCTTAGCTGTTGAAAGGTGAAAGACATGGAGCCTAGCTCCTGTTTTCTGTGCCAGTTCAATCGCTTTGGAAGAAGATTTATAACAAGCCTCCTCACTTCTTATCAGGTGGTGAAACTTTACAGGGATATCTTCACCATATTCATCTACATATTTCTGAGTATTAGCTCTGATAGTAGCCTCATCTTCACAATGAACAGCAATCAACATTTTAGTATTACTGAATATATTTTCAAGTGTTTCAGGATTATCTACCAACATATTTCCTGTAGATGATCCTAAGAACAATTTAATTCCCGGAACATTTCTTGGGTTTGTTTTTAAAACCTCTTCAAGATTATCATTTGTACCTCCCATCATGAAACCATAATTAGCATAAGCCTTTTGGGAAGCTATTTCGTATTTATCAGCTAATAACTCCTGTGTAACGGCATTGGGAACCGTATTCGGCTGATCGATAAAGCTTGTTATTCCTCCAGCAATTGCAGCCCTTGATTCACTTTCAATATCTCCCTTATGAGTAAGCCCGGGCTCACGGAAATGTACCTGATCATCAATGACCCCAGGTAAAAGATATTTTCCGGAACCATCAATAATCTGATCAGCATCCTCAGAAATATTAGCTGCTATTTTAGAAATTAAATCATTTTCTATTAAGATATCGCTCTCAAAGGTTTTCCCTTCATTGACGATGTTTACATTTTTGATTAGGGTCTTCATTTTACTTTTTAGAAATTATATTAGATCGTAAAAGACAACACTTTAGAAACATTAATGCTCAGTAAAAATATGATTACCTATTTTAAATTTCTAAAATCCGACTTCTATAAAAAGCAAAATTAAGGTTTATGAATGAATTTTAATATCACCCGTTACAAATCAATTTCTAAATATTTACATTTGCATAAAATTTTTCGAATTGTATAAGAAATTATTTGGACAGACGGCAGTATATGGGCTAAGCTCAGTATTAGTAAGAATTTTCCCATTTATCATTGCTCCAATTGTTACCTCATTTTTTGGACCTGCAGCCTCATCTCCTTTTGTAGACTGGTATTCTATTGCAGGGGTGATTACAGTATTACTGACTCACGGTATGGAAACCTCTTTCTTTCGCTTTGCGCAGGAAGAGAATATTGATAAGAAAACTTTGATTTCCACCTGTTCAGTAAGTATTATAAGCATAGGGCTTATTTATCTTATTTTAGGATATGTCTTCCGATATCAGCTGGCACAGGCATTTGAAACACCGGATCAGGTAAACTTTCTTGTTATCTTTTTGTTCATTCTTTCATTGGATGCTTTTGCCACTATTCCATCAGCAATTCTAAGACTTCAGGGCAAGCCGTTTAAATACATGCTTTCTAAAGTAGCCGGCTCAACGGTCTATTTTTTATTGGTATTATTTTTCATTAAATGGCTTCCGAAACATCCTGAAGGGATATTAGGCTTCAAATACAATCCTGATTTCGGAATCGGATATGTTTTCGTTGCAAACCTTATACAAAGTATCATCACCCTTTTGATCGTCGGAAAAGAATTCTTCAGCTTTAGTTTTTCTAAGTTTGATTTCAACTTATGGAAAAGAATAATGAATTATTCCTGGCCCGTTATGATTGCTGGTCTTGCCGGTATTGTAAATCAAACCCTAGACAGACAGTTTCTGAAATATTTGCTTCCTGAAGATGAAGCACGTCACCAAATCGGTGTATATGGCGCCGTTTATAAAATCGCTACTTTTATTACCGTTTTCAGGCAGGCATATCAACTGGGTATTGAACCTTATTTCTTCTCTAGTTTTAAAAACAAAGATTCCCATAAAACATATGCTGTACTGATGGATGTTTTTGTCATCTGTAGCTGTATTATTTATATGGGGCTTATGGTAAACCTACAATGGATCTCAGAAAAATATCTTGGAAACCCTCTTTATTATGAAGGAATTAAAATCATTCCTTTTGTAATGCTTGGTGCTTTGTTTTTAGGCATCTACCTAAACCTTTCCATATGGTACAAGCTTTCAGATCAGACAAGAGTTGGGTTATATATATCTATTATCGGAGCTTGTATTACTATTTTAATCAACTTCCTGTTCATTCCTCAATACGGATATTGGGCGAGTGCTATGGCTGCTTTGATCACATTTACCTCGATGATGGTTATTTCTTACATCTGGGGACAAAGGCAATACCCTATTCATTATAACACAGGAAAAATAGTCATGTATCTTGCCTTTACTATTACGTTCTCATTATTATCTTTCTATGAATTCAGAACCAATTATCTGGTAGGAAATTTATTCCTTTTACTATTCCTTGGTCTGGTTGCATTTAAAGAAAAAGCTATATTATCTAAAATTATTAAACGAGGATAAAAATTGGTCCCTCTTTTGATAACCATTAAGCTAAAAAACATTAAACAGAGTCGTTGAATATCATAAGTATTAAGCTTATAAAGCTTTTTAATTACTATATTTAACAAAAAATAACCTATATATAAACAAAAAACATTTTTATATCATCTATGAAAATTATTGTTCCTATGGCTGGACGTGGTTCAAGATTACGTCCACATACACTGACAGTTCCAAAACCTCTTATTCCTATTGCTGGGAAACCTATCGTACAGAGATTAGTGGAAGATATTGCTAAAGTTGCTGGAGAAGAAATTGAAGAGGTAGCATTTATCATCGGAGATTTTGGTCCGGAGATTGAAAAATCTCTCCTTCAGATTGCTGAAAAATTAGGAGCAAAAGGAAGTATATATTATCAAAATGATCCCCTGGGAACAGCTCATGCAATCAAATGTGCTGAACAATCCATGCAGGGAGATGTTGTTATCGCTTTTGCCGATACACTTTTCCGCGCAGACTTCCAGTTGGATAAAAATTCTGATGGCGTGATCTGGGTGAAAAGTGTTGAAGATCCATCCGCTTTCGGAGTGGTAAAACTGGACAACTACGGTTTCATTACAGACTTCGTTGAAAAACCAAACACATTCGTATCAGATCTTGCTATTATTGGAATCTACTACTTCAACAGCGCTGAAAAGCTAATGGATGAGATCAATTATATCATGGATAATGATATTAAAAACGGAGGAGAATATCAATTAACAACAGCTTTAGAAAACCTGAGAGCTAAAGGAGCTAAGTTTACTTTAGGCAAAGTGAATGACTGGATGGACTGCGGTAACAAAAACGCGACAGTAGAAACCAACAGCAAAATCTTGGCTTATGAAAAAGAAGAAATGGCACAATATCCGGCATCTGCCGTTATTGAAAACTCTTTGATCATTCAACCGTGCTTTATCGGAGAAAATGTTAAGATTTCGAATTCTAAAGTTGGTCCCGGAGTTTCACTAGGAAACAATACCACAGTGGTAAATTCCAATATAGAAAATTCATTGATTCAGGAAAATACAAGGATTAATCATGGAAACCTTTCTAACTCAATGATTGGTAACTCTGCACAATACTTCGGAGTAGCAAGAGAAATTTCTCTGGGAGATTACTCAGTTTTAGATTTTCTTTCAAAATAAATAAGATCAGAAATTCTTTAATTTAAACAAGATATAATCAAACCACACAAAATGTTTTGTGTGGTTTGGCGTTAATATTGCACCGTATTTTTTTTAATTGAAAAAAGATAAATACATGAAAAATTGGATTCCACTTCTTTTATTACTTCTTTCTTTATCGTCATGTAAAACCCGTAATGCTGTAAAAAGTGATACTGGCAATACACGCGATAGCATTACAACAACAGAAGACAACCGAAATCCAAAAGATGTAAACCAACCGGTAAGGGATAAACTTACCTTTTACGAACATGTATTGATCCCACCAAAATTCGATCAGATTAAGATTGACAGTAAAGTTCGTGTGGAAACAGGCAGCTTCGTTCCAACATTGGACGCAACTATTTATATTGAAAATGATAAAAAGGTATGGATGAATCTCAGAGCCCTTTTCATTAATGTAGCGAGAGGAATTGCCACTCCGGACGGAATAAAAGGACAGGACAAAACAAGTAAAACCTATATTGATTCTGACTTCGAGTATCTAAACAATCTATTGAATGTCAATTTTATCGATTATAAATCTCTGGAAAAAATTCTATTGGGAAGAACCTTTGTAAAAATCAGTGATTCACAATTTACCTTAACGCAGAATGCACAGGGATATAAAATGGTTTCTAATGTCAATCAAAAAATTGTAACCGATGAAAAAACCAGAGAATATAAAATTGCCCTTCAGTACGATTCCAATTATGACTTATTAAATGTCAATCTAAAGGATGTTTTATCCCCTGATGAATTAGAAATATCTTACAGTGATTGGAACGAGCACAATGGAATTCGACTTCCGCAAAATGTTAAAATAATTATAAAAGGATCAAAATCCAGTCAAATTTTACTAGAAAATACGAAATTTGACTTTTCGAGGATGGAAACACCTTATTCTGTACCATCCAGTTATAAGAAAATTGAGATTAAATGATTAAAAAATTTAGCTTTTTAATAGGTGTTCTTATGTTCGGGCTGCACCAAGGGCAGCAGAAAAAGGAACAATTGCAAAAACAGAACGCCGAACTTAAAAAACAAATTGCACAAATAAATACGGATTTAGCTAAAACAAGAAGCGAATCCAAACTTTCTATAGCCTATCTTACCAGCGTTAATCAAAAGCTAGTTTTAAGAGAAAAAGTCTATAATAATACTCAGAAAGAAAAGAGATTTATTGAAGATGACATCTACTTAAAACAACTTGAGATCAATCGCCAGAATAAAGAATTGGCTGTTCTTAGAAAGAACTACGCTGAAGTCTTGGTAAATGCTTATAAAAATAAAGGGGTACAGAATAAAGTAACCTTCATTCTTTCGTCTAAAAACCTGGGTGAAGCAATACGAAGAGTACAATACCTAAAGCAGTATTCAGATTATCAGGATAAAAAAGCGGCTGAAATATCTGATGCAGCCAATCAAATCAAAAAAACCATTACGCAAAGACAAAACTCTGTAAAAGAGAAAGAAAATCTTCTAGTAAATCAACAGAAGGATTTGGCAACAATTAATGCGGAAAGAGCTCAGAAAGAGCAATTGGTAGCTGATTTTAAAAAGAATGAATCCAAACTTACTGCTGAATTAAAACAAAAACAAGTTCAGTCCAAGGCTCTTGAAGGACAGATCAGAGCCATTATTGCTGAAGAAATCAGAATAGCTAAGGCTGAAGAAGAAGCAAGAAAGAAGGCTGAGGCAGAAAAAATACGTCTGGCTAAGCTTGCTGCAGAAAGAGAAAAAGCGAGAATTGAAGCCGAGGCTAAAGCAAGAGCCGAAGCACTGGAAAGAGAAAGAAGAATTGCCGAAGCTGAAGCTAAAAGAGCAGCAGAACTTGCCGCAAAAAGAGCTGAAGAAGAAAGAAAACGTAATGAAGAAGCTGCAAGAGCTGAAGCTAATGCAAAAGACGAAGCAAGAAAAATTGCTGCTAAAAAAGCATCTGATGAAGCCGCAGCCAATGCAAAGGTAGCTGCAGATAAACTGGCAGCAGCAAGAGCAGCAGAAGCAGCTCTGACGAAGAAAAAAGAAGAAGAGAAAAAAGCTGCAGAATCCAAAGCTATGACTAGCTATGGAGTAACTACAGCAGTAGGCAACAGCTTTGCTGAGAATAGAGGAAGACTTGGTTATCCAGCAGACAGAGCCGGACAGATCACTCACCGTTTCGGAAGACAGCCACACCCTGTTTTCAAAAATATTACAGAAGAAAATAACGGTATTAAAATTTCCGTACCATCAGGAACCCGTGCAAAATCAGTATATCCTGGATCCGTATCATCCGTATTAGCCAATAATGACGGAACTAAAACGGTGATCATCAAACACGGAAGCTATTTTACCATTTATTCCAACTTGGGAAGTGTAAGTGTTTCCAAAGGACAGCAGGTTTCTTCAGGAACGCCTGTAGGATCTGTAGCTCAGGATTTCGATGGTGCTTATACCCTTGATTTCCAAGTATGGAACGGAAGTACACCAGTTGATCCGCTAGGTTGGATTTCATATTAAAAAAAGTGTAACTTTGCAAAAATTTTAAGAGATGAATACACTAACAATACTTGCCTTATCTTGGCAACATATCCTTATCGTAGCAATACTTTTAGTATTACTTTTTGGAGGAAAGAAAATTCCGGAATTAATGAGAGGAGTAGGTTCAGGAATCAAAGAATTTAAAGATGCGGTAAAAGAAGAAGACAAACCAGGTTCTGAAAACAAATCGTCTTCTACAACAAACAACAATTCTTCTAGCAACTAAAATTCCTTAGAATTAATGAAATTTACTGAGACTGCATGGAAAGTCTTCAATCAATCTATTGAAGACTATCACGTGTCTGATGACGTTAACACTCTAATTAATAACCCGTTCGAAAAAGATAGTTTGGAACGGATTTTGTATGCAAAGAACTGGATTGATACCGTTCAATGGCATTTAGAAGATATTATTAGAGATGAAAATATCGATCCGGTTGAAGCTCTTCAATTAAAGAGAACAATAGACGCCTCCAATCAGAAAAGAACTGATCTGGTAGAATATATTGACAGCTGGTTCCTTAATAAGTTTGAAAATATAACTCCTAACCCTGATGCAAAGATAAATACGGAAACTCCCGCTTGGGCAGTAGACAGATTATCTATTCTCGCATTAAAGGTCTATCATATGTCATTAGAAGCCAATAGAGAATCCGCTTCTGAAGAACACAGAAATAATTGCCAGGCTAAACTGGATGTTCTGCTTACTCAGAAGGAAGATCTATCAACTTCTATAAATCAGTTGCTTGCTGATATTGAGAACGGTAACGTTAAGATGAAAGTATACAAACAAATGAAAATGTATAATGATGAAAGTCTTAACCCAATCCTTTATCAAAAAGGGCAACAAAAATGAAAAGACTAGTTTTTTTTGGAGTATTACTAATATTAACATCTTCCTGCGCAACGGAGAAGCTTAACCTTTCTCCGCTGTCAAATAACTTTTATAGCGATACAAAAGGATCTGATTCTGATAGAGGCTCAAAGAAGAGTTTTAATATCAATATCAAGGAAAACGTAAACGCTTCTGAAATTTCAAATATTATATCAACTTTTCCAAGGTTTAAAAACAATGGGCTGAATGATGAAATAACAAGTTTGAAATACAGTCTACAGAATTATTTATATGCTATAGATGCTAATAATTCTACAGGTAAAAGCAGAGCACTGAAAAGCTTCGAAAAATCATACAGAAAAATTCAAAAGCAGAGACAAAGTCTTGAGAAGGATGATGATGAAGTTCTAAACAGATATCTGGTTCGTTTAAAAACCAATATCTCTGTTATTGAAGACGCTTTACCAGGAAGTTAAAAACTAATTGAAAAACTATCAATGATTAAAATTCAGGCGGAAGCCAATGTTCCCACCGAGCACGGTACATTCCGAATGATCGCTTTCTCCGAAAATGTAAACGATTGGATGCCGCATATGGCTATCATTGCTGAAAATACGGATTTTTCCAAACCAGTAAATGTTCGTTTTCATTCAGAATGTATTACAGGAGAAGTTTTTCATTCAAAAAAATGTGAGTGTGGTCAGCAGCTAGATGCTGCTATGAAATATATTCACGAGAATGGAGGTATCATCATATATCTTCGTCAGGAAGGCAGAAACATTGGTATTATCAATAAATTAAAAGCGTATTCATTACAGGAAAAAGGGCTTGATACAGTACAGGCAAACCTTGAATTAGGACTTCCTGCTGATGACAGAAACTTCGGGGTAGCTATTGAAATTCTTAATCTGTTAGAAGTAAAAGATATCAACCTCCTTACCAATAATCCTGAAAAGGTAAAATATGTGGTAGACAGCAACGTTCATCTGAACTCCAGAATTCCTTTACAAATCCCGGCAAATGAGATAAGCAAAGGTTACTTAAAAACTAAAAAAGATTTCTTTGGACATCTGCTTGATGACAATGATAAATAAATAAAACAAAAGCTTCAGAATATCTGAAGCTTTTTTATTGTAGTAGATTTTAAGATTCAGTATACATTTGTCATCCAAGATCTGATTGGATAAATTTGATAGATTACATAATGAAAGAGACTACCTGAATTCTACTAACTCCTTTGGTATATGTATCATAAGTTAATACCAGTTATATAAATATATTGTTAATTATAAATCAAAAGCTCCAGGATTTCTCCCGGAGCTTTTTTTAATTATAAAAAACTGAAAAGATATTTACTAATTTACTCTTGTTACTGGAACATGAGAATCATCTAGGTTATAATATTTAACAACAGCATTATAGTCACTATAGTCTACATCTGCTTTTCTGGCTCTACTACCTGACCCATTTGCTGGTACAAGTACAATTCTAAAAGTTTGGTTTGTTAAATACTGAGCAGTTTCACCGGATGTCATTTGCGTTGACTGATTAAAATTTGCTTTAGTTTCAACATTTACGTTTCTTGTATCAAACTGAAAGTTATAATCTAGTTCTCTACCTGTTGGAAGACCATTTACATCATCAAGGTAATATGTTTTAGGAATTTGTTGCCAAAGATTACCTTCTTTTCTATACACTAGAACGACATCTGTGTTTTCAATACTAATACCTTGCGTTAATCTAAAGTTATTTCCGCTGCTAAAAGTTCCTGTTGCATCTTGCATTAAGCTTATTGTATCACCGTCTCCAACACTATCGTTGTTATCACAGCTCATAACGAATAAACCAACAAATGCTAGCAGTATAAGTGGAAGAATTTTTTTCATTTTTATAAAAGTTTAGTTATTATTTATATTGCGTATTCAAATCATATACCAAAAATTTAAAAAACTTTGTTTTCGTCAATTTTTTTAATTGTATTTTTGTTCTTATTCAAAAAGTCATGAAGAAATTATTATATACTTCAATCTTTATTGCTGCATTGATAAGCCCTAAGATCAATGCCCAGTATCAGCCCAAAAACACTTCTAAGGAAGATCTCAAAAAAGCTCAGGAATGGGTAGACAACACCTATAAAAGTCTTTCTCAGGATGAAAAGCTGGGACAATTGTTTATTGTTGCTCTTTATACAAATAAAGGTGAAAACTATATCAATCAGGTAAGAGATATTGTTACCAATGATAAAATTGGAGGCTTAATCTTAATGCAGGATGATGCAGCAAAAGAAATTAATCTTGTGAATGAATTTCAACAGACTTCTAAAATTCCACTAATGATCGGAATGGATGCTGAATGGGGATTATTCCAAAGAATTGCAAGAGCACATAAATTTCCTTGGGCAATGACACTTGGTGCTATTCAGGATAAAAATCTTGTGTACCAAATGGCAGCAAAAATAGCAGAAGACTGTCATAGAATGGGAATCAACTGGGATTTTGCTCCTGTTGTAGATGTCAATACTAACCCTAACAATCCTATTATCGGTAACAGAAGTTTTGGTTCTGAAGTAGACAATGTCATCAGCTCTGCGCTTTCTTACTCGAAAGGTCTTCAGGATAACAATATATTAGCTGCTATTAAACATTTCCCTGGTCATGGTGATACAAGTACTGATTCACACCTCGATCTTCCGGTAGTTTCTCACAATATGGAAAGACTGAGTTCAATAGAACTGGCTCCTTTCAAAGCTTTGATGAGTGAAGGAATCGGAGGAGTAATGGTAGCCCATTTATATGTTCCTAGCCTTGAATCTGGAAAAGGAATCCCGGCTTCTGTTTCTAAAAATATTATTACCGGTCTATTGAAAGGTAAATTAGGCTATAAAGGATTAATCATTACTGATGCTTTAAATATGGGTGCAGTTGCCAATAAATATAAACCTGGCGAACTGGATGCTCTAGCATTTAAAGCTGGTAACGATATTATGCTTTTCTCTCAGGGGGTATCTGAAGGGAAAAAACTGATCCAAAAAGCAATCGACAGTAAAGAAATCCCCCAATCCAGAGTGGATGAAAGTGTAAAGAAAATCTTATTAACAAAATATTTTTTAGGACTTACTAAATACACTGCAAAAAATCCGGAAAACATCAATGCTGATCTTGATAACAATTCTCATACTACATTGGTTCAAAACCTATATGCTAATGCATTAACTTTAATAAAGGATGATAAAAGCTTACTTCCATTGACAGGAAAACAAGTTTACTACATTCCATTGGAAGAAGCCCCTTATCAGACTTTTTCAAATAAAATGGGAGCTAATATTGTTATTAAAAAAGCTAACGAAATCAATAGCATTCCTGCAGGTTCTACAATAATCGTAGGGCTTCATAAGGATAACTCAACAGCTTATAAGCCTTATAAGATTTCTGATGAGTCCAAAAAAATTCTTGCAAATCTGACAGCTAAAAAACAAAATATAATCCTTAATGTATTTGGCAGCGCTTATGCTCTAAAGGATCTTGATATCTCAAAAATTTCAACTGTTCTTGTTTCTTATGAAAACAATGACGATTCAATGAATGCGACTGCAGAGGCTTTACTTGGAAAAACAAAAATCTGGGGAAGACTTCCTGTTTTAGTTAACGATCAATTGAAAGCAGGAATAGGTATGGACCTTGAGGCAGCAGTTACTAATACAGTACAAAATAATACAACATCAAAACAAAAATAATCTAATGAAAATAGGCATACTTTGCTATCCGACATATGGAGGAAGCGGAATTGTAGCAACGGAACTGGGAATGTCTCTTGCCAATAAAGGATATGAAGTCCATTTTATAAGTTCGGCACTTCCCGCAAGATTAGATATCACCAATCCAAATATTTTCTTTCACAGAGTGAATGTTCAGACCTACCCTCTTTTCCAGTATCAGCCTTATGATATTGCGTTAAGCTCAATGATCTACAGGGTTGTCAACCTTTACAAGCTGGATCTTTTACATGCACATTACGCTATTCCTTATGCATATGCTGCTTTTACGGCAAAGCAAATGTTACAAGAAGACAATAATGACATTCCTTTGGTGACAACACTACACGGAACGGATATTACCCTTGTAGGACAGCATCCAAGCTACAAACACGCTGTAGAATTTTCTATCAATAAATCTGATGCTATTACTTCAGTTTCTGAAAGTCTGAAAAAAGATACTCTTCAGTTTTTCAATATTAAAAAAGAAATTCAGGTAATCACCAATTTTATTGACAATACAGAGTTTGATGACTGCTCAGAATGTCAGAGAACACAGTTTGCCAATCCTGATGAGAAAATATTGATTCACGTATCAAATCTACGTCCTGTAAAGCGTGTGGATGAAGTGCTTCAGATCTTTAAGAATGTAGAAAAAAAGGTAAAATCCAAACTTATCATTATTGGGGAAGGTCCTGATATGGAAAAGGTAAATCAGTTCCTTGAAGAAAACCCGGATCTTATTTCGAAAATCCGTCTTTTGGGGAAAGTAAATGATCTTTATAAAATTCTTCAGCTTTCCGATGTATTTCTTCTTCCTTCCGAGCAGGAAAGTTTCGGATTGGCAGCATTAGAGGCTATGGCAGCTTATACACCAGTGATCAGTTCAAACGCGGGAGGAATTCCTGAAGTGAATATTCAGGGTGAAACAGGTTATTTGGCGGAGATCGGGAATGTAGAAGCGATGAGTAACTATACGATTAAGTTATTAAGCAATGAAGAACTTTTAACCAAGATGAAAGAAAATGCGAAAGAACAGGCTATAAAATTCGATTTGAAAAACATTCTTCCTATCTATGAGAAAATGTATAGAACGACTATAGAAAATTTTAAAAAGGAGTTGACGAAAGTATAATATTTCTATTATATTTATCGTCACACTATGACGGAAAAATTACTTCAATATCTTTGGAACTATAAAGTTTTCAAATATTTTGACTTCAAGGATATTGAAGGAAATTCCGTTGAAATTATACAATTCGGGAAATGGAATAAGGATGCAGGTCCTGATTTCCTGGATGCAAAAATAAAAATCAACGGATTGGTTCTCGCCGGAAATATAGAGCTTCATATCCGTTCTTCAGACTGGATTTTCCATAATCATTCTCAAGATCCCAACTATCAAAATATTATTCTGCATGTGGTTTTTCTACATGATACTGAAATCTCTGAATTTACAGATAAAAGAATTCCTACTTTAGAACTGAAGCATTATATTGATGAAAATGTCATCAGTAAATATGAAAAATTTATTAATGGAGATCAGTTCATCGCCTGTGAAGATATTTTTAATAAGGACAAAATTCCTGTCAACTTTCACGAAGAAAATATTCTGAAAAAATTAGAGGAAAAATCATCAGAGCTTGAGCAGGCTTTAGAAATTCAAAAAAATAATTTCGAAGCCGTTTTATTTCACAGTTTTGCTTATTCCTTTGGGTTAAAAGTGAATGCTCATATCTTCAGACAGATTGCAGAAAGTATTGATTACAGTATTGTAAATAAAATCCGTCAGAATCCTTTACAACTTGAAGCATTACTTTTTGGTATTTCTGGATGGCTGGAGAATGCAGAAGATAACCAGATGAGAATATGGAAAAGAGAATTTGACTTCATTAAAGCAAAATTCAGAATTTCAGATTTAAAATTTCATCCCAAATTTTTAAGACTTCGTCCGCCTAACTTCCCCACGATCCGCCTTTCACAGCTTGCTAATCTTTATTACCAACATCAGAATTTATTTTCAAAAATAATGACTGCTGAAAAGATTGAGGAATTATATGATATTTTTAAACCTATAAAAGCCTCTGAGTATTGGGATTGCCATTTCAATTTCGGAACGGTTTCAAAGCTGCAGTCTAAAGCTTTAAGTAAAGAATTTACAGACCTCATCATCCTTAACACGGTTCTTCCTTTAAAGTACACCTATCACAAGTATCACAATGAAGAAATTACAGATCAGATCATGGAGTTCTATAGAAATATTCCGGGGGAAAAAAATTCAGTCATTCTGCGCTGGAAAAATCTTGGTTTGCCTGTCTCTAATGCTTTGGAAAGCCAGAGTCTTATTTATCACCATAAAAATTTATGTGACGAAAAAAATTGCTTAACTTGCAGTATTGGATTTAAACTTTTAAAAGAATCTTGAAATGCTAAGTAATATTCGTCATAAAATGGAAAGAGAATGGTTTGGTGTTCTGACGAGAACGGGCGCTAAGCTGGGAATTCCTGTATCCAAATTAAGAATCTTCTTTATCTATTCTACCTTTGCTACAGCAGGTTTTTTTTTCCTGATCTATCTAGGTTTGGCATTTACTTTGTGGATTAAAGATATTTTTATTACAAGAAGACCAAGTGTCTTTGATTTATAATTATGGAATTTTTACCGATTACTTCAGCTGAAGATCATAGAGTTCAGGAAATCTATACTTCATATACGACCACTTTTCCTGTAGATGAGCAAAGAGATCAAGAACAGTTTACGGCTTTATTTTCAATTCCGAAAGCAAAAATCATGTCTGTAGTGCATGAGTCTGAAGCTGTAGGTTATCTTATTGTGTGGGAATTAAGCTCTTTTGTATTTGTAGAACATTTTGAGGTATTTGAAGCTTTCAGAAGTAAAAAACTTGGATCTCAAATTATGGGACATTTATTGGAAAGCTATCCCAGAATAATCCTGGAAATTGAACCGGAAGGCTTAAATGAAGACGCTAAAAGACGTTATTCTTTCTATCAAAGAAACAGTTTTGGACTCATTGATACAACGTATGTACAGCCAAGCTATGGAGAAGGAAAAAAATCTCTGAACCTATGGCTATTGGCAAACTATACTCCTGATAATGTAGAGGAACTTAAAAGCGAAATTTGCAATACAGTTTATCTTTAATATAAAACGCCGGAATATTTCCGGCGTCATTTTTTTGTTGAAATCAAATAGGGTTTTAATTGACTTCATATTCTAATTTTATTGTAATACTCGCCTCTTTTTCCTTTGATGAAGTATTGAATGTTCCTCCATAAGAATAATCTTCATTGGAATTCGGAGCCGTAATCTGGATAACTCCCATAGTAGCTTTTTTCAGATTTCCTAAGCTGCTTCCTGAGTTTTCCGCAATTTTTTCGGCACGTTCTTTAGCATCTTTTGTAGCACTGGCAATCATTTCCTGCTTTACAGTAGCTAATTTTGTGTAAAAATAAGATGGTGAAGAGGAAGTAAATTCAATTCCGCGATTAATAATTTCAGTAATATTTCTGGAAAGATTCTCAATTTTTCCTACTTCCTTACTTTCAATGGAAACGGTCTGGGTAAGATTGTATCCGGAAAATTCTCCCTGTACATAATTTCCGTTGGTATCATTATAACTTCTGAACTGCTTCTGAATATCTACGGATGAAAATACAATTTCACTTTGTTTTATTCCTTTTGACAGCAGATAATCGTTAATCACTTTTCTGTCCTGTGCCAGTTCGTCGTAAGCAGATTTCAGATCAAAATTATTTTTAGAAAAACTTCCGGACCATGTAATCAGATCGGAGATAAACTGCTTTGTTCCCAAACCTGTTACTGATATTGTATTCTCAGATTTATTCCTGTTTTTAATAGCATTTCCCAAAAAGCCAAGCCCCAGTACAAACCCCAGAGCTCCTACTGCAACTGCAATAATATTTTTATTCATAAAACATTAAAATTGTGTTTGATTATGAGAATATTGCATCAATTTTTATTCCAAATTTTAAGATTTTCTTAACATTATTAGTAACAAAAATTTATCTGTGAGCATTTTTCAGTCTTTCAAGGAAAAGAGGGACGGTTTCTTCCATTCTAAGCATAACGCCTGATAAGTTCCTTGCTTTTACATAGGTTCTTACCTGAGGTTTTATTAAAAATGAAAATTCTATAAACTCAGAAATTTTATCTGCGGGAATTCCAGCCTGAATAAAATAATCATTGCTGATTCTATTTCTCACCCAGGCAATATGTTCCTGAAGATCATCATATCGGTATTGTCTTTTCTGTTTTCTTGCTTTACCGCTTATCAGATCATAAACTCCCTGTACATTAAGATTTCCCAGCAATATAGGTAAAAGTACGCTTTTCACTTCTGCCGGTTTTTCCCTCATCTTCCCAACAGGCTGCGGAAGTCCTACTGCCTGCCTCACTTGTTCTCCTTTGTCTACTTTTGCTACAATTCTGGAATCCTGTTCTAGATCTCCGGTAAGCTTTTTTACAATCTTTACTTCACCTACATCTTTTGGAATCTGATACAACGTTATCAACAATTGTGGATTAATACCATCAGTAAGCACTCTTTTGGATACCCTTCTGAAGTCTTCTTTTACAAATCTCAGCTCATCACCGGGATTTGCTTCAATAGAAAACAAACCTTGTGAATTGGAAAATATTTTTTTATCAGTAGAAATATTAACAATAGTTACTGCACTCAGGCTTTCTCCATTATCATCAACAATTTTCCCCGTTACAGTCTGCTGAGACAAAAAGAAATTACTACACAGAAAAATAAGAAAAAGAAAAATCTTTTTCCCATGTGCTTTTATATTTCTGAATTCATTACCCACTCCTATTCTTCGAATCTTAAAAATACGAATATTAATTTTTATTTGGGGTTAGCCGGTGCGTTTTGCTATATTCTGTAAATACTTTCTTCAGTTCAGCTTCCAGGGCTGTTTTTCTAAAGTCTTTTCTGTATTTTTTAGATAATTCCTGAGCATCTTCAGCGTAGTAAAGAAATTCATCGATCTGCTCCTCATCCATTCCATATTTTTTTAGAAAGCTTACATCGACTTCATTTTTAAGTCTTGTCATAAAAATTTGATATTCACCATATGTTGCCTTTGTGATTTTAGGTTTGGTAGCTTTATTAAATAATCCTATTGCGGCTCCTATCACCTTTAAAACATCTGCCTGCCCAGCACTGAAATCATGTCCGCTGAACGTTTTTGAAATGGTATTTTTAGGTATTGGCTCATTCAAAGGTCTTTTTAAATATTCGTCCATATCAGACTTTAGGTTTTTCAATTTTTTAGATTCATTGAAACGCTTACTGTCTTTTTCGAGATTTCCGGTGGGTTTAAAGGCAACTTTTACTTCCTGGATTTCAATTTCGTCTCTTGTAAGAATGATCAATAAAGGAGTATTGAAATCATCTTTAGAAATTTTTTTTGTAGATCGATAATATCCGTCTTTTACAAATCTTATCTCATCATTTTCCGAAGCATCAATTGTAAATTTTCCGGAGGTATCACTCAATGTATTGGTGCCTTTTGAAATATTAACAATCAATACAGGGTTTATATTTATATTACTATTATCAGTAACCATCCCTGTAATTTTTTGTTGTGAAAATACTGTACCGGATATTAAAAGCATAGCCGTATACAAACTTAATTGGGTTATTGTTTTCATGGGTTATTTTTGCGTCTGCGGTGCCCGATATGATGAAATTCTTGTGAGTACAAAACGTTGAAATCTATTGAGATCAGCATCACTGCAAAATCCATATTTTAAAATCTTTTTTCTTTCAAAACCGCCTGCCAGAACATAGGAAATAAAATGATCTATAAGTGGTTTTTCTATCTTAAGGTTGGTAAAATATTCCTCTCCCAAGCTAGCTTTGATATACTTTATCAGATCAATATCATCCCATTTATCCTTAACACTTCCAATCACAAAACCTTCACCTTTCGGCTGTACAAACTCGCCTGGTTTTGCAGCCAGTATTCTGGGATCTGATTTCTGTGAAATATATTGGCTTATGTCTGCATTCAGTTTTAAAACTTTTTTAGGTCTGCTATAATTTCTTGAGTCAATCTTCAGATTTCCTGTGATTCCGTTCTTTAGTTCTATTTCAGGAATTTCAATAGTAGCTCGTACAAGATTAATATTCAATGGAGATTGGGTATCTTCCTGAGAAACTCTCCTGCTCAGTCTTTCGTAACCTGCTTTTACAAAACGAAGTTCATCTCCTGCTTTTCCGGAAATCATAAAATGTCCGTCTCTGTTTGATAGCACCAATTCGGATGTTCGGATATTGATTACATTCACATTTTCCATTTCAGAACCTTCAGAAGTAATCCTTCCGAAAATATAGCTTTGCGCTTTTGCCTGAAGAAAAAGAAGAAGAGATAAAATAAAGAATAGTTTAAGTTTCACGGGCTGTTTTTATAAAGCAAAGCTAAAATTATTTTTAAATTATATGATAAGTTTAACCTCACTTAACGCCTTTTAATATTTCTTTTCGGTTTTTGCCAATGAAACTGTTAAATAGCCGGATCAAATTGTTAAAGTTTCTTTTAAATTTTAGCTAACTTGCAGTCTCAATTCTCTTTTTACAATGCAAAATTCTTACACAGTCATCAATGCTTCAGCCGGATCAGGGAAAACATATGCCCTGGTTCAGAGACTCCTGATGATCTGTCTCCGTTATCCGAATCAACAGCAATCGATAAGGAATATTCTCGCACTGACCTTCACCAATAAGGCAGCGAATGAGATGAAGGAAAGAATTTTGTCCTGGCTTGGAAATTTTGCTGCCGGTAATTATGCAGAGAATGCAGATCTTAAGAATATCCAGAAAGCTTTCGAAGAGCAGGGACTTAAAATTACCATTGATGAACTACATAATCGATCTAAAAAGTTACTGGATCACATTCTTCACAATTATTCCACATTGAATATCGGCACGATTGACCGTTTTAATTCAAGATTGGTAAGAAGCTTTTCCTATGAACTGGGATTGGCAAAAAACTTTAATCTAGAAATTGAAGCGGAACCGTTTTTAATTGAAGCAGTAGATAAAATGCTGGATCAGATCGGTGAAAATGAAACGATTTCCAATTCTTTTATGGATTATGTAGATTATAGCCTTGAAAATAATGAAAGGATCAATCTTAATAAAAATCTATATGATTCTGCAAAAGAGTTTGTAAAAGATATTCACTATGAACATCTGAAAAATAACGAAAGTTTTGATGATGCTAATTATGAAGATATAAAAAATACCCTCCGTAAGGAAATCATTCTGAATAAAAAACAATCCGCCGAACTTGCAACAGCAGCAATTGATTTATTCAAATCCAGAAATATTGAGATAGAGGATTTTGCACAAGGAAAAAACGGAATAGGTGGATTCTTTACAAAAGTAATAGACTTTTACCAACAGAAAAGAGCTGGGTTCCCTTTTCCTACCACATTGGAAGAATCTGTGATCAATAATTACAGAAAGGGAGCTTCTTCAAAAGCAAAGCATAAGGAAGCAGATATTTTTGAAATTCTTGATCAGCTTATTGAATGTAGAATGAGATTGATTCTCCTGTATATTGAGACACAGAAAAAGGAGAAAGTTTTATCTGCTTTGCTGCCTTTAAAGGTTAATAAAGATATTCAGGATGAGCTTAAAAAGATTGAGGAAGAAAATGATCTTGTTTTACTTTCAAAATTTAATATTCTGATCAATGAAAACCTTAAAAACGAACCTTCCGCTTTTATTTATGAAAAAGTAGGTTCACAGTTTCAGCATTACTTCTTTGATGAGTTTCAGGATACCTCAGAACTTCAATGGCAGAATTTTGTTCCGTTAAGGGATCACAGTGTTTCATCTGAAAATACATCATTTACGCTGGTTGGAGATCCCAAGCAGAGTATCTACAGATTCCGTGGTGGAGAAAGTAAACTAATGCTGGATATTATCAATAAAAAGGAATTTTCACCCAAGGAAGCAGATCTTCTTGTTTTAAAGGACAACTGGCGAAGTGCAAGGAATATTGTACAATTTAATAATGAATTGTACCGGTACCATTCCGAAAATCTTGAAGAAGAACATAAAAATATTTTCGGTACGGATGCAGAACAAAGTCCCAGATCAAAGATTGACGGCAGAGTAAAAGTAAATTTAATAGAAAATCTTACAAACGAAGAGTTTTATGATGATACTTCGGAGAGTATGCGCAAGGATATTCAGGAATGTCTGAACAATGGCTTTAAGTTTTCTGATATTACGATTCTTTGTCGTGGAAATTTTGATATTTTCAGTTATTCTCAAAAACTGGGTAATTTAAAAGTAAATTATAACGGTGAAGAAACCAATATTAAAACAATTTCTGATAAAGGTCTTACACTGGAACTTTCCAATACACTGAAAGCGGTTGTTGAATTTTTAAGATGGGAAATTAATCCTAAAAATAAAACTTGCCTGATCATGATGATGTATCATTTGAATACACTCGGGAAAATTCAAATGGCAGATTTTACGCTTGATATGCTGGAAATACTGAGTATTGAAAATCATGATGAGATTCTCCAGTTTATTCAGCAGAAATACTCTTTACAGCTTAAACAGGATAATTTCCCAAGGTTTAATCTTTATAATTTTATTGAATATTACATCAATGAATTTTCTGTAGAGAATAAAGAGACTGACTTTCTTCTGAACTTTTTGGAAATGCTTTTCAACTTTACTCAAAATGCTGGGGTAAGTACAAAGGAGTTTTTAAAATATTGGGATGAGGAGGCTTCCTCGTATACCATTCAGGCTTCTGAAAATATTGATGCGATTCAGATCATGACGATTCACAAATCTAAGGGACTAGAATTTCCAATTGTCTTTATCCCTATGATCAATAAAAACAGGGATAGTGAATTCACGAACTGGTTTGAGACGAGTGAAAGTGCTGCTTTAAAATCGGTAAATATAAACCAGTTCAGCAAAAATCTTGAAGTTTATGATGAGCAAATACAATCCTTTAATAAGAAAAACTCTTATAAAAATCTGATCGACAGATTATGTTTGCAATATGTGGCAACAACAAGACCCGTTGAACAGTTATTTTTCTATCTTCAAAAAGCCAATAAAACCTCTAATAATCTGGAGCTGTTAGAATTTATTCAAACAAAAAATCCTGAAAATGCGGATGAGTTTGATCTTTATGAAGTGAATCCTGAAATGTTGAAAAAACATTCGAAAACCAAAAGCTCATCTTTTAAAACACAGAATATTCAGAATCTGAAAAATGTAAATGAAAAGACGACCTCCATCAAAATTGCCACTCCATCCAAAAACTACCAGGTCCGTAATGAAAAAGTAAGAATTGGACTTTTCGTTCACGAACTTTTATCAAAGATCAATACTGAAAAAGATATCAACAAAGTATTGGAAGGATATGCTCTGGAAGGACAGATTACTATTGAAGAGAAGAATGAAATTCAGGCAACTTTGCAGGAAATTATTAAAAAGTATGCGGAGTTTTTTGATGAAAAATGGGAGGTAATCAATGAAAAAGATATTATGATCTCTGAAAATGGGGAAAGTCATATTTCAAGACCAGACCGTATTCTTAAAAGTGAAGAAGGTTATATTATTGTTGATTTTAAAACCGGTGAACCGAAAGATAAGGATGAATTACAAGTACAGGGATATAAAAATATACTGCAAAGGCTTGGCAAAAAGGTGTTGAAGACACAAATTATTTACTTATAGACTTCTCTATTTGTAATCCTAAAAAATATTACAGAATTAAAATAAAAAACAATTAAAATAGAAAAGGTTTGATTATTTTTATTGGCATTACTATTTAACCCATTATGTAATTGAACGGATAAGAATTCAAGGTAGAAAGTTTAACAATTTTCTTAGTAACAAAAAACCATGAAAATATATTTAATCTCTTTTCTCATAAGCATCATCACGATGACTCTTTCCGGAGTTGTCCTGTTTAATATTCTCGATTATACAGATCCACCGGTAACGAAAGAAGGCTTTCGATATATGCCTACAGAAAATATTGTGAAATCTTTTTTGTCAAGCTGTATCATTGGAGCTGTTGTTTTTATATTAGCCATCAGAATACAGAGACAAAGGCAGAATAAATGAATTGTATGCCTTACAATTTCATCTAATTTATCTTTAAAGACTTTAAACTAAAAACATAGATTTAAAATAAAGATCTACAAATCAAAATCATACATCATTTAAAACAAACTTTTAAATAAAGCAGACTAATCGCTCATTTCTATATTAAGTTAAACTAAACTTCAATGATGAAATTGATTTTTACTTATAAAAAAACCGCTGATCTATGGAACAGCGGTTTTTTATTGTTTAAAGTTTTTTAAGCAGTTGTATCCGGAGTAAATACTCTTTGAGATAATTCCTGGTCAAAAAGGTATAATGCAGATGGGTTATCGCACACCATTTTGATCTTTGTTACATATTGAGAGGCACTAGCCTCTTCTTCTACCTGTTCATTGATGAACCATTGAAGGAACGATGTTGTTGCAAAATCTCCCTCTTCGTTAGCATTCTTTACTATGTTGAAAATACTTTTAGTAACTACTTTCTCATGTGCCAATGCTTTTTCAAAAATATCTGTTGCATTTTCGAACTCATGTGGAGGTTTTGGAATCTCTCCGATGATGATTTCTCCACCTACGTCATTCAGATAATCAAACATTTTATCTGCGTGCATTAATTCTTCCTTGCTTTGTACTCTGAAATAGTTGGCAATTCCATCCAGATCTTTACCTGAAAACCATGCAGACATTGAAAGATAATATTGAGCGGCGTATTGTTCGTGAGAAATTTGTTCGTTAATTAATTTTGCAATTTTTTCGCTAACCATAAGTATTAAATTTATATTCAAAAGTAGGGAATAAATGCCCGAAATCAAAAGTTTTACAGAAAATTAATACAGAAAGGATGGAAAAAATCCCATCCTTTACTCATTAAAAAATTAAAATTACGAATTGTTATTTTGCTTCCGGAGTAGCAGTAGTCATCGGCTTTTTCATCATTTTTCTTTCCTTCATTGCCATTCTCTTCTGTTCCATTTTAGCTTTTCTGTCTGCCTGCCATTTATCATATTGTTCAGGGGTAAGAATTTTTTTCATGTCAGCATCCATTTGAGCTCTTTTAGCCTTCATATCCTCCATCTTCGCTTGTCTTACTTCTTTATTCTTGTCAAACTCTGCTTTCATCTCAGCTTTTCTTTTTTCTTGCAATGCTTTTACTTGAGCCACTTGTGATGGATTAAGGTTAAGATCTTTTTGCATCTGTGCCATATGTTCCTGCTCTCTTTGTTGCATTTTCTGTTGCATTTCTGCTTTCCTTGCTTCTCTGTCCTGTGGAGTTGTCTGTTGTGCCATTGCAAAACTTCCCATACCGATAAATGCTATTGCTAAAACTAATTTTTTCATCTTTTAAAATTTAATTAATTGTTATTATATCTTTTGGATTAATCAAAAAACAACAAGTTAAATTAACATATTCATAAATATTGTTAATTTTTAATAAAAATAAATTAAATATAAAGCTAAAAAAAGGACAGATTATAAAAACCTGTCCTTCACACCACTTAAATATAATATATGAAAATTAATTCCTTACTAAGCTTCCTCTGAAACCGCCACCATTACTACGATTTTGAGTTGGAGCGGGGCTTTCAGATCTTTGTTGTCTGAATCCGCCGCTATTTCCATTTCTGAATCCACTGTTATTTTCTCTAGCCGGAGCAGGTTCTTTTCTTACTTCATTATTATTTCTAAATCCACCTCCATTGCTGCTTCTGAAGCCTCTGTTATTATTTGAGTTACCTCTGAATCCATTGTTATCAGAATTATTTCTGAAACCTTCGGAATTATTTCTGAAACCTCCATTATTATTCTCTCCGCGAAAACTTCCGTTTGAGTTTCTGAAACCATTATTGGGTCTGCTTGAACTTCTTATAATCTCGAAAGTAGGATTATCCGCTCTTCTATATCTTGATCTGTCTATTCGGTATACATTGATATTTATGTTTCTATATCTTGGCATTACTGAATATCTTGGTCCATAATATGATCTTCTGTAATTCTGGAAATATACAATAGGACTCGCTCCTCTGTAATAGTTGTTCTGAAATACAACAAACACTCTTGGTCCCATGATTCTTTCCAGAGCATAAAATCTATCATAATACCATCTATCCGGATTATATCTATAGAAATTGTCCCAGGCTGTAAAACTCGCATACAGATTATTCAATCTCATAATCTGATCTACCTGCCATCGGTTTAATCTATTTTGAATAAAGAAACCGTTCCAGTCTATATTTATGATACTATTTCTATAATCATTATAATAACTTTGGTAGTAATCACCTGGATAATAATCCTGAGGATAATTGTAATAATAATCATCAGGAAAATAATTTCTGTCGTCTTCATCGCCATAATAGCCGCCACCATTCTGATAATAACCATCATCTCCCCAACCATTATTCGGATACTGCTGAGCAGACGTCAAAACGCCTAACCCAAAAGCTAATCCCAAAAATATTTTTTTCATCTCTATAGTTGTTAATTGGTTAATATATAACAGAATATCTTAATTCTATCTTTTTGATACAAATAAAAAAAAGAAGTTAAATCCTAAGATTAAACTTCTTTTAAAATATTATTAAACTCCTGATAATCAAGTGTTAAATTTACAACCTACCACTATCTTTAATCCAGTGTGCTATTTTTTCATTAAAGACTTTTTGTTCTTTTAGATCCTCAAGCTTCAGATGCATTCTATAACGCCAGTAATGAGGAAAAACAGCAGGATTGTTAATCCTTTCGTTATCTATTTTACTATTGGTAAGCCTTTCATCCGTTGCCAGAAACTCCTGAATTGGGAAAATTGCCAACATAGATTCATTATAAAGATGTTGCTTCATAATAATTTCTGCCAAATACGGTGTTAATTCCTGAGGCGCTTTTCCATATTGAATCAACTGTTGATTAAAATACTTCTGTGTCAAAGCAGGATCTTCTTTCCACCATTGTCTTAATGTAGAGCTGTCATGAGATGAAGCCGTTACTACATTCATATAATTGGCATTTCTAGGATCATAGAAAGGAATATTTTCAGCAGGCATACGTTGAACTTTAAGCGCAATGATCGCAAGTTCATCCATTACAACTGGTACACAAGCTGGAACCATACCCAAATCTTCACCACAGATCAGCATTTTTGTAGCATTCAGGATCACCGGAAGTTTTTCCATCGCTTTTTCGTACCATAAATGATCTTGTCTTCTGAAGAAATAATCGTGGTAAAGATCATATATATTTTTCTGTTCGGCTTCCGGAAGATATTTATATGATTCTGTACTGTAAACATTGAACCTTGGATGATAAACTGTTTCTCCGTTTCTTTCTTCTGTTAAGAATAAAACATTAGCACAAAGTGAAACCAATTTTTCCTCAAAAAGTCCTAATGTTTTTTTCTTGAAAGAATCTACCAGCTTTCTCTGGGTATTAAACTCTTCTTTGAAGGAATAGGTGCCATCTTCATTACGATCCATAAAAGCAATCGCTTTTTCACTATCTCCTGCAAAATATTTCCACAAAATTTCATTGTTAATAAATGGCTTACAATACCTGTCAAATTTGAACGGAATCTGCCAAGCTTTAAATTCATCCAGCACAATAGGGACAGCCGGATAAAAGTACCCTAAAATTCCTTGTACGGCAGATATTGGCATTCTCCAGATTCTGAAAAAGCCTAAGATATGGTCTATTCTCATTGCATCGAAATATTGTTCCAATGCTTTAAACCTATTTTTCCACCATCTGTAGTGATCCGCTTTCATTGCTTCCCAGTTGTAAGTTGGGAATTCCCAGTTCTGCCCAAGTTCTGTAAACTGATCAGGGGGTGCGCCAGCCTGGAAATCCATTCCAAATAACTCAGGTTCCGTCCAAGCTTCAACTGAATATCTATAAATTCCAATTGGTAAATCACCTTTTAAAGAAATTCCCAAACTGTGAGTATAATCTACGGCATCTTTCAGCTGTACATGAAGCTGATATTGTACCCATGCATGAAGCATTGAAACATCATATTCTTTACTCTTTGTAGAAATAAACTGAAGAATTTTTCCTGCGATATATTTTTTGTGGGTTTTCCACTCGTTGAAATTTGGTGTTTTATACTTGTCTCTTAATACACAGAATGCAGCATAAGGAACTAACCAGTATTCATTATCCTTGATGAATTTTTTAAAGTTTCTATCTTTATAAATCTTTTCTTTTTCTGCGTAGAAAACAGCTTTCAGATATTTCCATTTACCTTCGATCATCTTTTCATAATCAATCAGATCAAGATTGTTTAGTACCTCTTTCTCAGCCTCATACTCATTAACTAATTCTTTCGGTAAAGAAAAATCCAGCTTTTCTAATGAAATATACTGTGGATGTAAGGCGTAAACAGATACCGCAGCATAAGGATATGAATCCGTCCATGAATAGTTTGCAGTAGTGTCATTAATAGGAAGAATCTGAATAATTCCAAGGTTGGTTTCCTTCGTCCAATCGGCAAGTTTTTTAATATCTGCAAATTCTCCTACACCAAATCCTTCCTCACTTCTCAAAGAGAATACAGGAACTGCAACCCCTGCATCATGATACATTTGGTAACCTTTAAATTTGAAGTAATGATTAGAAACAATCTGTAAAACATCTTCCTGCGGATTAGGAGCTGTAAATCTGTTTTCACCCGTTTCTACATCAATTATTCTACCTTCTTTTTTATCGTAAATACAATATTTAAATTGAATAAATTCATCTTCAGGTATTTCAACTGAAGTTTCCCAAACACCAAAATCTGTCTGGTATAAAGGAATTACTTTACCATAATCCCAATTCCCTAAAGAGGTTGTATTTCCAAAAAGAACAATTCTCCAATCACGGTTATAGATAGGAGCTTCAATTCTGAATAAATGGGTATGCTTTTTTAAAACAATAGATTTTTCCGGAGTAAAATCGTGGAATTTATTATAAAGAATTTTATTATTTAAATAGTTTTCAGGAAAATTTTTATTATTCCATTCATCAAAAATTATAAACTCCTTATAATTATGAGGAAAATTAAGATGATGCGATACAAATTCATCTCTTAAAATATTTCCCTTTTCATTCACCACCCGATATTGATAGGAAATGGATTTTGAAAAATAATCCACTTCACATTTCCATAAACCGTTCTCTGCAGAAAACATAGTATGGATATGAGCCGCAGCCCCTTCCTCACTTATGACCAGCTGTAGATTTTCTCCAGCTTTTACAATATATTCTACATTAAAGTATAGCTTCATCTATATTTTTTTATAAAAGTAGTGTTAAATATCGAAAAATAAAACTTCTTGAATATCAAATAATCATTAAAAAACCTTTTCAATACACTGAAAAGGTTTAATGATAAGTCTAATATTTTAGTCTATATTTCTTTAAGGGATTATTCTGTTACCAGAATCTTTTTATTCAATATTATTTTTCCGGATTCATCAGTTATGCTAACGATATATGCTCCTTTAATAAGTTCCTTAAGATAAACTTTCTGCTCCGTAGCACTGTCCTTATTTGATAAATTTTGCATAATTATATTCTTTCCTGAAAGATCATAAACATTAAGCTTAAGATTTCCCTTTATATTCTTATTATGAATCTGAACATTGATAAAATGCTCATCTACTCTCGTAGGATAAATATCTATAATATTTGAAGTATTATTGGAGGAAATTTTATTATTAATAAAATATTTACTGGCAAGATCATAAATGTGAAGGTTTTGCTCTCCAGGTAACTGTTTTGCCTGCAAAGTTGTCAAATCAACCTCATATAGCGGAGATCCTTTTGCACTTGCTACTATTACTTTTCCTTGCTCATTGACAGCAGATCCATTAACCGAATAATTATCCGGAATACCAGTAATTTTACCAAGAAATTTTGCCTTTAATTCTTTAGAGGAAATCTTAAAAACATTTCCTGATGCGGCAAAGACATAAAAATTGTTTTCAGTATCAGCAATCATATCTCCTCCAAAACCAGATTCCATAGCAGTAAAAGAGTTCTTACCATTGGATGGATCATCTTTAACAATACCTAGATCAGTTACAGCATAACGTCCATTTTTTTTACTGATCTGTAAAAACTGAGTTCCCGCATTATTCATCGCATAAATATTGCCATCAAATCCTGCTGCCATCCTTGTAATATGTGAATTGATATCACAAGACGAAACCTTCATTACATCATTTTCAATTAATGTAATTTCCTTTGTATTGGCATTCAGCGTATAAACATTAGAAGAAAACATGGGCATATACACCAAATTATTATTAGAAGAATCATAAGCCAATGCAGCCATTGTCACTGCCTGAGAATTATTGAATGAATTTCTGTCTTCCACAACAACACCTCTACGGCTTTGCGAAAAGATTTTAGACGGAGAATCTGCTGTAAAAATTCTCTCGCCTGAAGTACCATTCATGGTATTCAACACTCTAAAATCGCTGAAATTAATACCTGCAGTATCCTTTCCAGTAAGAGCAAAAAAGTCCTGTCCCTGAACGCTTACACCAAAGAACAATAAAAATAAAGGGAATAAATGTTTTTTCATAGTATGTATATTTTAGTTCATAAACTATTTGATATGACTAAGTTACATAATTTAAAAACTCAAAGAACAAAAAAATTAGATTTGAATAATCTTTATAAAACTTATTTTTAAAACAATTATTTATTGATAAATCTATATCAGATATAAATTCAATTATTATGAGCTGTATCCTGCTATCCACTCATACTCCTCGTGCCTTGACATTCCAACATCAAAGCCTTTGCTCTTTCCAGCTCATACTGCGGGGTAACCGTTACTATCAGGGCTAGGAAATTCGATAAAACTACAGTTAACAAGAATTATTGAACGATATCAATTAAATTCAATAGGAATGGGCTTTAGTTTATTCAAATAAATGTATCGGGTGAAAATTTTTGGGATACAAAATTTACTTTATCCAATTTTGATCGTTCATTATCATTAAGCCATATCTTATTCAAGTATTACATTTTTCTACGCAAAGATTTATTTACCTGCTCTCCAACTTTTAGCGAGCAAAGAATAGAATCAACTTCGTTGATTGAACGAAGCGAATGTATATCCACAAGCTTCATCATAATCAATTGTAAATCGATTTCTTCTTAGCTTACTTAAAAATAAAACGTATTCAAAATAAACTTTGCGTTAAACTTAAATGGGAACAATACAAATAATATTCTCTAGCTCAACTTTTGCTCCTGGTCCAGATTTTCGGATCAAGCGCAAAAGTTGTGGGGCTTAGAATATTTAGATCAGTTTAATTTTAAAATTTAACGCACAGGATTTCTATTATCTGGTGTTGTATTTTAGGAAGCAAAGCTTGAATCAATTGTATTGATTCTTTCTAAGCGTACGCATATCTACATCGCTTCATCAGCGACTTTTGTCGCTTTCTTAGCTCCCTTATCAATAATCAATTCCATCATATCTTTGCGTTTAAATAAAATTTAAGTATAAAGCTTAGAGGAGTAAAAAGATAATTTGTTTTTTTCTTCAGATTAACTAAACTTTTTACTTAATCCACAACTTTTGCACCTGATCCGGGTTACTTAGCTTCCCTTGAGTATATAACA